>CAMYKK010000043.1 GCA_947258975.1 uncultured Gammaproteobacteria bacterium | reverse complement strand
GATTCCCCCATTTGATTCAACAAGTTATTGGTAAACTCATTGTATCAATTGCGGTGGAATCAGGCCTTTCTATTTAGCCGTTAACGGGACAGCAGTGATATTGAAAGTCGATTTCATGCGGCGTGTTGACTATTGGGTTGGTATCCCATTGTGCTTCCTTGTTAACTTGATATTTAAGTTTCTATCTGATCGCTCAGGGGACCCTGTACAACGGACACTATTCATCGAACTATCGGAGATGGGCAGTGCAATTTTAGCGGACCCTGCTATGCGAAGTCTGAAGGAAAAAACCCAGGCCGAATTGTTTTTTTTGATATTCGAAAGAAACTGCAAGAGTCTTAGCTTGCTTAACACAATTCCAAGAGACAACATTTATACCATTCGTGAGACAAACCTGCGCGACCTGGCTTTGGATACGATCAAGTTCTTGTCCTGGGCTCGACGGAAAAAGATAGATACAGTCGTTGATCTTGAATTGTTTTCGCGATTTACAGCCGTGCTTTCTGCATTGTCGGGGGCTAGCAAACGGGTGGGTTTCTATTCATATCACAACGAAGGATTGTATCGAGGTAATTTCCTTACCCACAAGGTCGCTTACAATCCTCACATTCATATCGCCAAGAACTTTCTGGCGCTGACTTATTCGCTGGTCGCCGAAAGGCAGGAGCTTCCCTACAGCAAAGTCGCTATCGAAAACGAAGATATCACATTGACGAAAGCGATTATTGAGAAACAAGATATCGATGCGGTTAGAACGAAAATCAAAACCTTATTTGACAACTACGATGCAAGCATGCACAAGTTGATACTTGTCAATTTAAATGCTAGTGAACTATTGATTCAGAGACGCTGGATGCCGGAATACTACGTCGAACTCGTTAGTGCGATTTTGTCCAATCATGATGACGTAGTTGTATTACTGACCGGTTCCAAGGAAGAGCGCTCCGACTGTGAATACACGAGGCGCAGAGTAAATAGCGATTATTGTATTAATAGCGCAGGGTGTTTTGAGTTCGAGGAGTTACCAGCGCTGTATTCCGTCGCTCACTTGATGGTTACCAATGATTCCGGACCCGGTCACTTTTCCGCGGTCACCAATCTTAAGGTGTTCATCTTTTTTGGTCCCGAAACACCATCGCTATATGGCTCGTTGGGAAACGCCGAGTTTCTTTATAGTAATATGGCATGTTCCCCTTGCGTAAACGCTGCTAACCACAGAAAGACACCATGCACAGACAATCAATGTTTGAAAGTGATTAAACCTGACTACGTATATAAAAGGATCTTGCCCGACTTACAGCGTCTCATAGATTAATAATAAGAACTCATGACCCGAAATCGTAGTATCACTTTGCTTCGAGACTACGCGGGTTTGTTAATATTTCTGGCTAGCCTTTTTATATCCATACAGCTGGCCTGGGTCATCCAACACCAACGACCGGATGAAGTCTTAGTTCGCTCCGTCGTCGCTGCGCTACTTGCCCTTTTCGTGAGCATAGTTTGTATTTGGTTGGTTCGTCGGTTCACTTCTGAACACGCGCAATCTGTAGCTCGTGACTTGTTGAATTCTTTATGGCCTGGTTTTCTACTTCTGTTCACGCCATTCCATGTCCTCTCGCTATGTCGCTACCGAAACCAATGCGATTATTGGGGTGACTTCTTTATGGTGCAATTCGTGGTCTTAGTGGCTGCTATTTGTTTCGCGACGGTGAACAAAAGCCCCCTGACCTTCTTCCAGACAACCAAACAAAAATTGGCGAATACATCCGCAATGCGGTTTTTTGCCAGCCATCAGTACTTGTTCGCGTTCATATTGGCACTTACATTACTACTCTTCCTTGGTTGGGGTCGTTTCATTCATCCGGAATTTTTCGCCGAAGGGGGTGCGATATTTTTGGCTAATGCGCTGAATGACGGGTGGCCCAGTCTATTTTATCCTTATGACGGCTTTCTACATGTTTTTCCAAGGCTTATTGTTTTGATCGGTCTGTCGACCGTACCAATTCAGCATCTTGCCCAATTTACGGTAGCCGTTTGTTTCTTAATAGCCGCCTCAATTAGCGCGCTTATCGTACGCAGTGAGTATCGTTGGATCATACCCTCGGATGTCGCGCGTTGGGGTATTTGTGTATTGTTGTGCCTGACACCGGGGTTATTCGAGATGCTGGGCAATCTCCCCACTCTGCACTACATGCTGTTTATGCTGGTGGGTATCATTCTCTTAAAGAATCCGGCCAGCACAATTTCCCCCGTTGAAATAATCGCCGTGGCCCTGACCGTTCTGTCAACAGGTTTGACAGTAACGTTGATACCCCTGGCATTATTCAGAGTAATAGCAAAGAAATTATTCTCACGAAAACTCTCCACTGTTTCACAGCCAACTCTTTCCACCATTCGGCCCGAATGGGTATTGGTTTTGTTACTAATCATTCCCTCTGTATGGGCTGCGGGGCATCTATTATTTAATCCGGCCAGTGCAGCCATGAAGCCAGGCTATGTGCCTCTCGATTTGAACGATTTGTTCGAGGGCCTGGTGAATATGTCGACAATCTATTTTTTGTTGTTTCCACTGGCAGGTAACTACACCGTAAACGAAATGTTGCTTTACCTTTCTCCACTGCTACTTTTCATACCGCTAGCACTAGTAATTGCCAAATTAATTTACAAACGATGGGAAGAGAATCAGATCTTCGCTACGTTTATCGTACTTTGGCTTATTGGAATGGCAGCTGCACCCGTGATGATTTTCATACTGCGGCCAGATGGATTCAATTTCTTTCTAATTGATAAATTCTGGCTGAATATGTCCTGGTGGATGCGCTACAACTATCTAGTTGCGGTGCCAGGTATTCTATTGTGGTTTATTCTCTTGCGACCAATTAATCTTTCTCTAGTTAAAAAAAAGGCGTCAGTGTTTATTCTGATCATTCTGTCTTCTGGGATATTTCACGCACAGTACAGTTTTCAAATAGGACGCTACACAGACAAGGAGTTATGGAAGGAAGCCAGCGTTAAACTTCAAAAGTCGTTTGCCGCTGGGTGCCCACGCAATTTTACAATCAATATATATCCTAACATCGATTTCCAGTATAAGAATCGAAAATCAACGAGAAACTGTGAGTAAATTGTTGCACATGGAAATTAGAACTATTTTCGTGCGTGAAATTTCGCGTATCAATAATTCGTTGAAAGTAAGGTAGTTGCAGGGTTCTGTCAACTTGAGCGGGATTCAGGCAAACTCGTTGGATGAAAAATAAAAGACCACTGTACCACGGGTACCGATTCCCCCGCGAAGTTATCAGTCATTCAGTCTAGCTCTATCATCGATTTTGCCTGAGCTTGAGAGATATCGAAGAACTACTGGCCGAACGTGGAATCATTGTCACCTACGAATCCATCCGGAAATGGTGCAACCACTTCGGGCCAGAATACGCCCGGACCTTAAAGAAGCGAAGCAGACGCCTGGGTGTTTATTGGTACCTTGATGACGTGTTTATCAAGATTCAAGGGGAACTTCACTACCGGTGGCGAGCCGTAGACCAGGATGGCGATACCATTGACATTCTGGTTCAGAAACGGCGCAACAAACAGGCGGCAAAGCGCTTCTTTCGTAAGCTATTGAAGGGCCAATGTGCCTCTCCAAGACGCATGATAACCGACAAACTGAAGAGCTATTCTGCCGCGCACCGGGAGATAATGCCGTCGGTTACACACAGTACCGAACAACACGCAAACAATCGAGCTGAGGTATCCCATGAACCTACTCGCCAACGCGAGCGACAGATGCGTCGGTTCAAATCCGTTGGCCACGCCCAACGATTTCTCACGGTTTATGGCGCGGTTCGAAACCTGTTCAGACTGGGCCGCCATGTAATCCGTGCGACCCACTATCGGGCGTTTCGTGACCGAGCGTTTGAGGCGTGGCAAGAGGCGGCGTGCGCATAAAACAGGTTGATTATCTACAACCAGACTAAGTTCGTCCGGACATCAACAAGTTGACAATAACCCTGCGCCGTTATGCACTGTCCTGCATTTGAAGCAACGAACGCCGACCTTCGGCCTAATTGAAACTACAACTTATATTGTTCCGATCCAATTTTCAGGAGGGACAGGCGTTATTTATTATTTGCGGAGTACAACAGGGACAGGATTAGAAATTATGCGCACATGATTTTTTTCGAACGACAAGGACAACCATTACCCTCGCCGTTATTTCTCTATTATTCAAGCCACCCGGCGTCGCTTAGCGGCTTGAGTCAAATCCCATGTGGCTTGCAAGTTCATCCAAAGTTTGGGCGTAGTATGAAGAACTTTTGCTAGGTCCAACGCAGCATCGGCAGTTATCCCACGCTTTCCCTTGATAAGTTCGTTTAACCGCGTTCGCGTCCATCCCAACTTCTTCGCCAAGGCGGTCTGACTCATGCCGGCAGGCTCAAGGAACTCCTCTAACAAGATCTCGCCTGGATGAAACGGATTCTTTGGTAATCTCATATAAAAACCACACTTACGTTAACTAATCGTGGTAATCAATCACTCGTACGTCATGCGTTGTGCCGCCCTTCCATCGAAAAATCACTCGCCATTGATCGTTAATCCGGATGGAATGGTAGCCTTTGCATTCACCCTTCAACGGTTCCAGTCTATTGCCGGGCGGGCTACGTAGGTCCTTCAGATCAGCAGCATCGTATAAATAAAGTAACTTCCTTCGCGTTACACGTCTTAACTCTGGCGGAAATCGGCGAGTCGCAGAGGTGCGCTTATCGTCAAACAAATCTTCGGCCAACTGGTCGCCAAAGCTCTCTATCATGTTTATAGGTTATCGAACAATGATAATCAAATCAATCAGGAGAATCGGCTTGTTGTGTGGTGGGTGTCGAAATCTCCGCACTGCGAAAAAATGGTTGGCAATACGCACACGAAAACCGTTGTTGTTCGTCGGAATGATGATGATATTCAGCCTGGATTATTACGAAGTGTTCATAGCGCCGTTTCTCGCAGTGAACTATACGGATGTTATTACCGACAATGGAGCCGGAGACACCATGGGAATCGTCGCCATCGCATTCCCCGCATCGGGCCTGCTCACGGTCGTCGGTTATGCCTTGCTCGGTGTCTCGTGGAAAAAAGCAAACGCATTGCCGACTGCTATCGCCGTGTCGTTGATAATTACATCCATAGCGTTCGGTGTAGGGCTTAGCCCCATTGGTGGCATAGTCGTTGCGCAGATCACAGCCGCCGCATTCGGCGCCGCGCTCGTTGCAACTGGCGTTTGCGCCATTCGCCGCCAGCAGAGATTTACCTCATCTGGCTAAAACACTTGTGATAATAAGCATGATTACATATATCGAAACAAGCACGGGATTTGTAATCCGGAGTTTTCGAGACGCCTGTAATATTTATGTTTTGTCACTGGTTACGACGTTCATTATTTCATTGCAATGTTTGGCCGAATCGAAGCTGGCCATTGAAATCGAGGGTTTTGAAACAGACGAAGGGCTCGCACGCATAGTTTTGTTCGACTCCCAGGCAAGTTATGAAGGCAATGCGCCGCCATATAAGATCAAAAGTGTTTCGATTAACGAAAGGCGGGCGATATGGTCCGCCGACAAGCTACCGGCCGGGACCTACGCGGCAATTGTGCATCACGACAATGAGGCCAATGATGAATTGGATCGCCCTTATTTTTCACCACCCTTGGAGCCCTACGGATTTTCCAACGCCGTCGGGTATGTCCGCTATAGATGAGAGCATCTATCCTTACTGTATCCGGCAGCTGTGGGTCGACGAGCGACTATCTTACAGCCAGCGCGTGCTCGGACTCTGCTAGTAGGCACTTACGATCAAAAGCGGGCGTTCGCTTCAAGCGTATTTCACTGCTGCTAGGATCGCTTCGTATTAAGCCAAAATGCCACCGCCGCGAACAAGAAATAAAATGTGAGCGCCGATATTGCAAGCCCCAACTTACTGTCACCCATCGGGGGACCGAAGATATTCACGACATTCACCAATATGAGCAAAATCACGAAGACGCTCATACCACACTTTCCAACCGCTGTCGTAGCCGACGTTGATCGCAGATAGAGCCACAGTGCCGATAGCAAAAGTGCACCTTCAAGAGCGAATGTCGCTATGGCGTTATTCCATAGGCCGAGGCCGAGCTTGAGTGAGGTGTCACTCCAAAGCGGTAAATCCGGCGTATGAACGATCAAATCGAACAGCCAGTGCGAGAAAACCGCCAACGCGACTACTAACGCCACCGATTTTTTCTTCACGATTACCCTTCGGAAATGCGCGTATGCCGCGCCAGCCCAAAGTATGGAGGCGAGAAGGCTATGCGTGTAAGGCATGTATTCCAGTTCAAAATGAGTCGATTGTGTGAAGTTCTGAACAATATTCACGCGCTCTATTCCGAGTAGAACGAATGGAAAAAACAAGATGTCGACGAACTGAACGGCAAGAAATAGAATTCCTAGAGACGCTCGCTTTTCAAACTTCTTCAGGGCCAAACTGGCGGCATAGTGTCCGACAAACACTGGGAGATCCTTATCTTCGAGTTTGCCCTATTCTATACCGGAGGCGTTTGATAAATGATATCGCGAGCTTAGAACCGCCGTGACTGAATGTCTGGCGTGGGATCGACAAGCGTCAGTTTCCGACGTTGTGAATCTATGCCCCGGCTGTTTTGACTTCTTTCGGCAAGTCCCGGCCAGGAGAGAGAACCATGCGCGAACCTTATGAATTCATGATTGAGTGCGGTGACAATGGGTCAATAACGTTCGTTCCATTATCTGTATGCGCAAATACTGATGAGAAACCCATGTAGATTCTTCACTGAATTGATGCGGCAGCCGGCCTGGTTTCCTGTTTGGGTGTTTTTCTAATGGTTGTCAATGTTGCAAGTGTAGGATTTTGGAACGAGCCTTTGGCGAAAGTCATTTTTGTGACCTTCATTCTTTCCTCAGTGCTAATGATGGGACTTTATTCAAGGTTTGGGTTTGAAAAACTCCTTGGCATGAGTCATATCCTTTGGATTCCATTACTTATCTATGTGTTGATTGAACTTCCAATCGCGGGAAACACTTTTAGAAGTTATCTAATCATTTCTTCAATTTCTATTGCCATCTCGTTGGTGTTCGATATCGTCAATGTATGGAGGTACTTTACCGGTCGGAAAAGCACCTAACGCATGTGGTTAGCTCCGCTCATCGTGCAAGAACCTCTGACACACGTTTTCGAAGCGACGGAAGCAACTCGACCTCGAACCACGGATTCCGGCGTAGCCAAAGATTATTTCTCGGGCTGGGGTGCGGGAGAGGAATCATACGTGGCCAATAGGTACGCCACGACTTCACCAGTTCGGTTAGGGATGAACTCGCTTCACCGAAGTGGTACGCCTGCGCGTACCGTCCGAGCGCCAAGGTGACCTCCAGGTGACGAAGCTTCCCAAGAAGCTGTTTGCGCCAAGCAGACGCACACTCGGGTCGAGGCGGGCGGTCTCCCGACCTTCCTGCACCGGGGAAGCAGAAGCCCATCGGCAGAATCGCAATCTGTTCCGGGTCGTAGAACACTTCGCGTGTAACCCCCAACCACTCGCGCAAGCGATTTCCGCTGGCGTCATCAAATGGCACGCCCGAGTCATGAACCTTTTTGCCGGGCGCTTGTCCCGCAACCAGAACCCTTGCCTTCGGGTGCAACTGAAGAATAGGCCGAGGACCAAGTGGCAAGTGAGCCTCGCAAATGATGCACGCCCGAGCCTCGGTTAGTAAGGACGAAAACGACGTCATGGTAGGTGATCTCTCCGAGCGGACTAACGTTTTTGGTAAGTGGCGCGTCTTTTTGCGTCCGCTTAATCTAATGGTTAAGCCTCCTTGTCTTTATCTATTATTTTCTTTTCCGCGCTTTTATGCGCAGAGCTGCTTCATAGGCGCGCTCAGCCCATAGTTTAGCCTCGCCAAGCTTTTTCAAGACTTCCTCCGGCGCTAAGTGATATGACATTTTCACTTTCGTTTCACCCTTTTCATATTCGAACTGCCCCCGCCCTTTCGAATGAAAATACTGTGCAGTGACCTCGTTGGCCTTTAGGTAGAGCGTGTTGTCGGCGACCAGACCGAACATGACTCCGTTGTGATATATCCCGTAACCACCAAACATCCTCCTCGCCTGAACAGGACCGAAATCTTCAAAAACTTCTTGCAAGTGTTCAACGAATTCGCTCAATCGGTCTCACGCATATGACGAGAGCCCGAATTTGAACGCCTACGCAGAGCGCTGGATCAGGTCGGTGAAAGAGGAAGCCTTGTCAAAGCTTGTCCTTTTCGGCGAGGCTTCGCTGCGGCGTGCACTAAGAGAATACCTGATGCATTTTCATCAGGAACGAAATCATCAAGGTAAAGGTAACGTACTATTATTTTCAACCGCCACCAACGCGATGAATCGTGTGCACGAATCAGTCAATTGTAAAGAACGCTTAGGTGGGCTGCAAAAATAATACTATCGTGAGGCCGCATGAGTTTTTTGGCCAAACGACGTGTTCACGCTTCGCTCGATGGCAAAACACCGGCCGAACTCAGCGGGGAATCCAGTAGAGAGCGAGCCACACTCGATGAGTTTCGTTGGGAAACGCATTGTCGTGGACTCGTCCAACTGCCAATGGCCGCGTGATTAGGAATCCGAGACCCACAGCACGAAATTTGCTTCTACACAAAGCATCAATTATTTGAAAAGAATGCCGGATTACCCTCTTATTCCGCAGTTTTTGGGCTATGTTTTGTAGGAAGACCCAACCATACTGGAGCCATTCATTGGCCCGTGACCTGGGCGTAACTGAAAGCTGGTTGGATGATAAAGATAGCAAGAAACCGAAATCTAGAAAGTTCCCTGCACTTGTGAATACCAAACCATGAAACCTAAACGAGTTTTATTGCTGACGTTGGCCCTTTGCGCCGTTGCATCCAATGTCTGGGCCAGGAACGACGACGCCTTCCAAGAACGCCTCGGCGTTCTATTCGATCTCCCCTTCGAGTCGCTACTGGACATCCACATCGAGACTGCGACGCGCAGGCGACAGCCGCTGGTGCGCGCACCGACGGTCGCGACAGTGATCACCGCCAAAGACATCGATGCGATGGGAGCCAGAGACCTGGACGAAGTGCTGGAGACGGTGCCGGGGTTGCATGTCAGCCACTTTTTCCAACTGTATTCGCCGAACTATGTCATGCGAGGAATCGGTGGATCGTCCAGTAACCAGCAGGTCCTGGTAATGATCAACGGAATCCCAGTCACCAGTGCGTTCGAGGGAAATCGCGGTAATTTGTGGGCGGGTATGCCCGTGAATGCCATCGCACGCGTTGAGGTCATCCGCGGGCCGGGCTCAGCGCTGTACGGGGCCGACGCGTTTGCGGGGGTCATTAACATCATCACTAAGTCACGCGCGGACATTTCCGGGTCCGAGTTGGGCGTCAGAGGCGGCAGCGACGACACCTACGAAGCTTGGTTTCTTCACGGTGGAGAATGGTTGGGATTCGACGCAGCTTTTACGTTCGAATACCGGACTACCGATGGTCACCGCCGTGTGGTTTCGGCGGATGCCCAGAGCGCCTTCGACAATCTTTTTGGAACCAACGCCACGTTGGCTCCTGATTCTGTAGCGCTGGAAAGGGACAGCCTTGACGTGCGGTTTGACCTGTCCCGCGACGACTACCAGTTCCGCCTCGGCTATCAAGGTAGAGGAGATCTAGGAACCGGCGCCGGTGTCGCCCAGGCACTAGATCCCAAAGGCCAATTCGCCAGTGATCGGCTCAACGCAGACCTGACTCACCGGCGATTGCCTAACGGTGAACAATGGGGGTGGGAGACGAAGATGAGCCTTTACTACGTTACCCAGGACGTAGAACAGGACGTGTTTTTATTTCCCGCCGGAGCGTTCGGTGGAAGCTTTCCCGACGGTATGATTGGTAATCCAGAGGTCAAGCAATACCAGGCCAGAGCAAGCTTGACCGGCGCCTATGATGGCTGGTCAGATCATCGATTACAGATGGGGACCGGCATCAATTACCTCGATGTGTACCAAGTCGAGGAACGCAAGAACTTTCGCTTCGACCCGATAACCGCAATACCGTTACCACTGGGAGAAGTCACCGACGTCACCGACACTGAGGACATCTTCTTACCAGAGAAGGATCGTACAAACTGGTATTTACTTGCCCAGGACCAGTGGCAGTTTGGCGAGGCATGGGGGCTAACCGCGGGAGCACGTTATGACCATTACACCGACGTGGGCGACACGTTCAACCCGCGTCTCGCGCTTGTCTGGCAAGCCCGGGAAAATCTGGTCGCCAAACTTCTGTATGGCCGCTCATTTCGTCCGCCGAGCTTCGCTGAATTATTCAACATGAACAATCCAATCGTACTCGGAAATAGTAATTTGGATCCGGAGGCGATCGACACAATTGAGCTTGGGTTGACTTATGATCCTTCCGGGCTACTTCGATTGGGATTCAACGTATTCGCCTATGAATGGGATGACGTTATTCGTTTGGTTCAAGATGCGGCACCCGCGTCTACGTCGACGTTCCGCAATCAAGGGCGGCAAACCGGAGCAGGTTTTGAGGCGGAAATGCAATGGCAAGCCTCAGATAGGCTTCGACTCAGCGGGAACTTCGCCTATCAACGCGCCACCGATGAGCGGGTAGATGAAGATGCCGGCTTGGCGCCCGAACATCAGCTCTACGTGCGCGGCGATTGGCATTTTCTTCCAAAGTGGAGTCTTGTGGCCCAGATGAACTGGGTCGGTGACCAGCGACGTGCCCCGGGGGATTCGCGTGCAAATGTTGACGACTACGTGACAGTGAATGCCAAGCTGCGAAGGCGCAGCAAGCGCTGGGATTTTGCCATATCGGCAAACAACCTGTTAGACGAGGACGCGAGGTCACCCAGCCCCGGCCCTGCGAACAACGGACCGGTGTTAATCCCAGATGACCTGCCCTTGGCGGGCCGGCAGGTGTTTGCCGAACTTAGGTATCGCTTTTGACTGCCGGACCATGAGGCTCTTGCTAATTAGGATACACAGCAAGATCCGATGGAAAGACCATCGGCAACTCCCGTTGATTGGTTGGGTGTGCATTTTAGTGTTATTGCTGGCGCCGAACCCTGGAGCTGCTGTCAAACCACCTATCGCAGTCTCAGAACACGAACTCAAAGCCGTGTATCTCGAACGGCTCACGCGCTTTATCGAATGGCCCGCGGGGCATGAGGTAAGCCAACCATCTAAACCCTTTGTCATCGGCGTGATCGGGATAGACCCATTCAAGGGGGTACTACCTTCGATATTCAACAATCAACGCATAAAAGGTAAACCTGTCCAGGTTCTGCGCATTCGCGACCCCGCCGATCGGAGGGCTGTGACCCGCACGCATCTCTTATTTATCGGGAAATTGAATAACAAGGATTTGCAGGTATTGCTCGATATGGCTCGCGAAGAGTCAATACTTACGGTGAGCGATACGCCGGGATTTGGAGAATTTGGTGTGATGGTGAATTTCTTTGTCGACGACGATCGCCTTCGTTTCGAGATTAACCCGAAACCCGTTCATCAGGCGCACCTTGACATCAGTTATGTGTTGCTGCGTAGCGCGCAAATCGTAGGCGGCGAGGACTGATGAAGCGATTCCACGACTGGTCCCTAAGAAATAAAGTTACGGCGTCTACGGTAGCCGTAACCGGCCTGGCGTTAAGCGTGGCGCTGATACTCGCTTGGCGCGAGGCCGCAAATTACTATACGTCTGATCTGCACTTGCGCGCCGAGGTCAACACGCGCCTGGTCGGGGATTACACCGTGAGTCCTTTGGTATTTGACGATCCCACAGGGGCGCGCGGACTTCTCGAGAAGCTGCTCGAAGCATCACCTGCCGTAGAGGCCGCAGTATTCGACACCCAAGGGAATCTTTTCGCCGCAATGGTGGGCACCGGTCATGAACCACGACTCGTGGACGCTGCCTCGAAAAACGAAATGTCCCTACACCAAGACTGGCTGGTACATAAGGCACCGATCAACTATAAGGGTGAACACTACGGGACGATTCAAACGCGCTGGTCGTTAAAGCCTGTACGTGCCCGTCTCGCGAGGCTCGGTGTCTTAATGCTATGGGTGTGGTTAATCTTAGTCACCCTCGTGTACTTCATCGCCAGCCGCCTACAGAGCGTAGTATTCGGTCACGTTTTACGGTTGGCGGAAATGATGCGGAAGTTCTCGCAAGAAGATGACTACAAGGGAATAACGACCAGGGCGGGCGGGGATGAGGTCGGCGATCTGTACGACGCCTTTAATGTGCTCCTAAATCGTATCAAAATGCGGGAAACCGAGCGTGACCGGGCACGAGAACGACTGATACGCCAAAAGGAGTTTGCAGAAATCACTCTTCAGTCCATAGGCGACGCTGTCATTACAACAGACTCCGAAGAACAGATCGTATATTTGAATCCTTTGGCAGAGACATTGACGGGCGTGAACCGGCAGGAGGGATTCCGCGGATTATCCATCAGTGAGATTTTTTCGCTGGTCCTGGAGGGCACACGTGCAAGCGTCCCCAATCCAGTGTCAGAGTGTTTGCGATCCGGGCAATCGGTAAAGCGAGTCAATCCTACAGTACTGTTGAGTAGCGATGGACGCGAGTATCCCATAGATTACAACGTATCACCCATTGTGCTAGACAACGTTTTGATAGGCACCGTATTGGTGTTCCGTGATGTGAGTGAATCGCGCGAACTTACACGCCAGCTTTCGCATCAGGCCACGCACGATGCGTTGACAGGTTTGGTCAATAGACAGGAGTTTGAGAATATTCTTGAACGGGCGCTGCAGGACACTCGCACTAAAAGTATCGAGCACTGTGTTTTGTACATGGATTTGGATCAGTTTAAAGTGGTGAACGACACGTGCGGACACCGGGCTGGAGACAAGATGTTGGAACAGCTGAGCGCGCTGCTTTCAGACCGTGTTCGAGAATCCGACACTTTGGCAAGGCTGGGTGGTGACGAATTCGGCGTATTGCTGTATGGCTGTCATCTGAATCAAGCCCGCAGCATTGCCAATCAGTTACACAGAACAATCCACGACTTTCGTTTTTCCTGTGACAATCAGATATTCAGGGTGGGCGCGAGTACCGGCTTGGTGATGATGAACGCCAACAGCACTGACGTAAAAAGTGTGCTCACTGCGGCAGACGTTGCGTGTTATAGCGCAAAGGACGCGGGGCGAAATCGCACTCACGTGTACCAAGCGGACGATGCTGAACTCAGCGCTCGTCAAGGAGAAATGAAGTGGATTACCCGCATTACGGATGCTATCGAAAAAGACCGTTTCGAGCTGTACTGTCAGCCGATGGTTGCATTGTCCGACAATATGCCAATGCCGGTGCGTTATGAGATCTTACTCCGCCTGCGTGGCCAGGACGGGAGCCTGGTTCCTCCAATGTCGTTTCTACCTGCCGCGGAGCGTTACGGTATCATCAACAGCATAGATGGGTACGTTATTCGCAAGCTATTTCGTCATTTGTCGTTGCAGCCCGCACTGCTGAACCAATGTTTCTCCATCAACATTTCCGGGCAGTCTCTCGGGGAAGCCGACTTTCTGAGACTAGTCGTCGATCTGCTTGACGAAATGCAATTGAAACCGGGAACACTGTGTTTCGAGGTCACCGAGACTGCGGCCATCGCGAACTTGCGCGACGCCATCCGGTTCATGGAAGCGTTGAAGTCCAGGGGGTGCCTGTTTGCGCTCGATGATTTCGGCAGCGGATTATCGTCTTTTAACTACTTAAAAACGTTACCTGTCGATTATCTAAAGATCGACGGATTCTTCGTTAAGGACATAATGCATGATCCCGTCGATGCAACCATGGTCGAGTCGATCATACGTATAGGTCAAGTTGTCGGTTTGAAGACCATTGCGGAATTCGTGGAAAACGACAAAATCATGCGACATCTGCAACAACTCGGCGCTGACTATGCGCAGGGGTACGCAATCGCGCAGCCCTTTCCAATTGAAGACATAATACCCGTACCCGACTCTATAGTAAGAACAAGAATTTGGCGACACCCGTCAGCAAGAGTCGGACTGTCGCCGTAGTTATCAAAATCCTACCCAGCTAATGATTACGACCCTTGCCGCGAAAGCTTTAGGCCCGCATGTGGCGGTCATAGATTCACTCCGAAAGGATGTGCAGGCAACGACTTACATCACATTGTCGTCATCATGGACTTCGTGATCCTGAGCAGGATTTCAACTGACCACTTGAATTAATCGGTGGCTCTGGGTGGACTCGAACCAGCGATACCGGTATCACGAGGATCGTTGTCACTTAGGGTTGGACAAGGACACACCACACGAACGACCCGTGGCGCCACGACCAGCATCCACAGCTAAAGTTGTGGCGCTGTCGGGTGTGGGCGGATTACATCACCGCTACGAATGGCGCGAGGCGGCCTGACACGGCGCTTGCTTATAGGGCTATATTCTCGTGGATAAGTAATGACGAGCGACAGGTTCACCTCGCCACGGGGCCTGCTGCGTCGCTCGATTGCGCCGAAGCAAATCAAACGCCACGCAAGACGTATACGGTCATCGAGCGCGCCCCGTGTGCGCCCATCACCAGCGCCTGCTCGATATCCGCGGTTTTCGAGGGCCCCGAAATGAACACGCCCCAGCCCCCGCCGAGCTTGCCCAGGCGACGGACGGCCTCGCTCATGGTGCCGGTGATGCGGTTCTCGTCCACCACCGCGATGAGATGCTCGCAGATGAAGACCGCATTGCGCGTGACCAGATCTTCGCCGCTGATCCACACGGAGCCGTTTTCCGCCACCGCCAGGCGAGCCGGTGCGATGGTGTAATCGACGTCCTTCAGCTCGTGCGGGTCGGAAACTGCCGAAGGGTCGCGATTACCCTGCACGCCCTCCATTAGGGAAAGGACCTGAAGATTCTGACTGACCAGCTCGGCGGCCCTTTGTTTCACATCACCAAGGTCGTCGCCTTGACCCAGACGGCCGCCGACGCCTTCGAGGACCTCGATGAAATGCTCCCGCAGCGGCGCGTCGCGGGTGGCAACCGCTACCTCGGGCATGGGAGTAGGCTCGATGGCAGAGGGTGTGAGCGAAGCGAAGAATTCTTCCTTGCTGGCCATGTCATTCTCCCCGGTTCTTGCGGTACCAGTGGGCGAAACTTTCGGCAGGAGGTTTCGGAAAATCTCTGCTCTTGCTCCAGCCACCGATCCGGCGTTGCAGGGTTTGCGGCATTATCCGCAGTCCCACGCGCGCCGCGGCCATGGCCATGGACAACCCTCGGGGGCTGCCAAAGATCTTCCCGGCCAGGGGCATATAAGCGTTCTTGTGGTACGGAAGCTGCTTCTGCTGTGCCAACTGCTCCCGGTGATAGGCGATGGTCTCCCGCAGAGGGACTTTTACCGGGCAGACGTTGTTGCAACTCCCGTTGAGGGTGCAGGCCCAGGCCTCGGAGTTGGCCTCCGGGTTGTCTCCGGCTATGGCCAGACCGATTGGGCCGGGTATGAAGTAGTCGTAGCTATGACCGCCGCCCCGCCGATACACGGGGCAGGTGTTGATACAGGCGCCGCAGCGGATGCACTTGTAGATTTCGGCGTGGCGGCGGTCGGCCATGCGCAGACTCCGTCCGTTGTCAACGATGACGATGTGCAGCTGGCAGCCGGGCCGGGGTGCACCGAATATGGAATTGTAGCTGGTCGACGGCTGACCCGTCGCGTTTCGCGCCAGCATGCGCATGAGCAGGGCAGCGGAATCCGCGTCTGGGACCAGCTTCTCCATGCCCATGACCGCGATATGCAAATCCGGTAGGTGTGCTCCCATGTCGGCGTTGCCCTCGTTGGTGCAGACCACGAAGGCCCCCTCATCGGCGATGGCCATATTGACACCGGTCATGGCCGCGTCGGCGCTCAGGAATTCCTGGCGCATGCTCTCCCTTGCGGCGTGGGTCAGGTAAGTGGGGTCGCTGGCGCCGGCCTGGGTTCCGATCTTCTCGTGGAACAGCTCGCCAATCTCCTCCTTTTTCAAGTGGATGGCGGGCACCACGATGTGCGAGGGGGGCTCTTCACGCAGTTGCAGAATACGCTCTCCGAGGTCGGTCTCGATGCACTCGATACCGTGCTTTTCTAGATGGGGGACCAGGTGGACCTCCTCCGTGAGCATAGACTTGGATTTGACTAATTTCTTCTTGCCCCGCTCCTTGAGGATACCGGCGACGATCTCGTTGTGCTCCTTCGCATCCCGTGCCCAGTGCACCTCCATGCCATTGGCTTCGCAGTTGCTCGTGAACTGCTCCAGCAGCTCCGGCAGGTGGGACAGCACATAAAGCTTCATCCGGCTGGCGGTTTCCCGCATCTGTTCCCATTCTGGGAGGGACTTGGCCTGAAGGTCACGCTTGTCCCGTAGTGCCAGCAGGGCTGCGGAATGCCAGTCGACTCTGGCCTCGTCGGCGGTAAAGGTTTCAACCTTGCGGGCGTGAGTTTGGCTCATGGTAGGCCTCCGTCAAGTCACCTGATTCAGCAACGCAGAGAAGTGCATGACCTCCAGGGGGATGCCCTTGCGGCTCACCACCCCTCCGAGACTCATCAGACAGGAAGGATCATAGCCGACGATCGCTTCGGCTCCGGTGGCAAGGTGGTCGGCCACCTTGTCGTTAGCCATCTTCCCGGAGATGTCCCGCTCATCCACCGAGAAGGTGCCGCCGAATCCACAGCACTCGTCACGACTCGGTTGGGTGATGGTCAATTCGGGAATTCTCGACAACAGGGCCTGGAGCTTGTTGACCGGTCTGGCGACGACAAGCTCCGACGCCGTGCCGAGCCCGAGCTGGCGCAGACCATGGCAGCTCATCTGAAGACTGACAGTCTTTCTGAGCGGTTTCAAGGGATGGTCGAGAGGGGCAATATCGTGCAGGAACTCCGTGAGTTCGAAGATCTTACCGGCCAGCGAATGAAAGTCCTCAAATGACGTAAGGCGTTCGAGGTTTTCTCGGGCGGCCACCACGCAGCTGGCAGCGGGGGCGACAACGGCATCGCAAGGTTCTTTCAACAAAGCCTTACCTAGCGCCTCGACACTGGAGCGCGCCTGATCCAGACAACCCGAGTTGGTCATCAGCTGACCACAGCAGGTCTGTCCCTGGGTATAGCTCACCCCATGTCCCAGTTTTTCCAGCAGCTCCAAGGTGTCCCGGGCGATCTCGGGGTAAAAGTGATTCACCAGGCAGGGAATGAACAACGCGATCTTCATGATGTTCTCCGGCTGTCTTGAAAATTATCGACTCCCCTGTGCTCACAAGGGCCCTTCTCCACCGCCCCTCGAACAGGTACGCCCGGCCGGCTCCGTCCGGCGCCTCCAGCCACGAATTACGACGTGCACGCGATTGACGCAGGATGGCATACCCCCGCAGCTCTGCAGTGTGCAGTCGTCCGACTCTGTCGATTCGATTGCGGTGAGCCGAGGGTGCGCTCTACACGATTGTTAATGAAGTTTTCGTTTTTCGCAGTCGCTCATCCGACAGGATACCATAACATCAGGGTGGCCTAGGCATCGGCGTGATAGGAAGATCGCACGAACGGGCCGTTGGCCACCTGCTCGAAACCAATGTCCTCGATATAGACGCACTGGGTTTCGAAATTCTCCGATGAGATGTAATGATCTACTGATAGATAGGCCTGCGATGGGCCTTGGTGTTCACTAGCTCATAGTCTGCTGTAAAGGGTCACCAGCGTCGGTTCCGAAACGTTGTGAATCTATGCTCAGGCTGTTTTGACTTCTTTCGGCAGGTCGCGGCCAGTTGCCGTTATTCGGACATATCGAAACATTGATCCCTGAAGGGCCGGTGTACTCTCGTTCCGGACATTCGCTTTCAATCGCTGTTTCCAAGATTTTTTCGGTATTATGGTTACGCGAACTGAATATGCGCGGTGCTAATTTGTTTTGCGACTGGGAGGAGCGAAACAAAAAGGCCTCACCTCCAATTTAGGAGATGAGGCTATCATTTGTTCAAAGTATCAGGACTTCGGCGTATACCAGATTGGCGAGGTATAAGCGCGCTCCTGAGTTTTCATCGGGACTTCGTTCGGAAGATTGACGCCAAAGCGGAAGGCATCGTACGCCGTCCAGCGCGGCGTCGGGATCTCAATCACCCGGGCGTAGTAGAAGGTCTTTTGAGCGGGATCGAACTCTGGATCGCTCCAAATGGTCGCAAGCTCCGACGACCCGATGGTATTGGTCCAAGTCGCCTTCTTGACATCCACGGTATCGCCGACCGGTGGCAGCTTGCCGGCTGCGTCGAGTTTGCGATCTCCAGCCCAGGCGACGTTATGGACTTTTTCCTGCGACTTCCCGTCCTTATCGAGCCAACCCTTGACGATCTGGATACGATCAAGATTCGCGCCAATCGGATCGCGTAGAGCATAAACCATGAAGGTCGGTGCATCAGCTTCGTGTGCCGAGAGGTCGCCGCCCATCGGCACACCCTTCGCGTAGCCAACGAAGGCCGGACTGCGGCTCTTAAGATCTTCATCCGTGAACCCCCAACCGCCAAAGAAACGCACTGTCATGCGGCTGCCGGTGGTAGCGTAGACCTCCTTGCGCTCCATCGCGTCGAAGATCGCCTCACGAGTATTCTCCATGGCCCACACTGCAGCAAGGCCAGAGGCCACCTGTTCCCAGCCAAGAATCTTGTTTTCGCCAAACTGACCAACCACGTGCATCGGACGCTCCGCATTCGGCTCAGTGCCCGAATGCTTGCCGAAGAAGTTGTCCTCTTGTGCGGTCGCGAGTGACGTGTGGCTGTCGGTCGAACCGACCATGCCGAACTTGTAGGGGTTGGTCCCAAGCTTGGCTTCTAGCGTCAAACCGCGCTTTAAGGCCTCGCGCGCGTATTCACCCGCGAGCATGTCATTCGTCTTGGCTTGGGACAGGTTTAGATTGCCCTTGTCCCAATTTTCGTAATCTGCGAACTCATCATTCGGTGACAGAAAGGGATGGGCCTCACCGTCCCCCTTGATTTGGGTCACCTCATACATGGGCTCCCACCTGGCGCGTTGGGTCACATACTCTTGATCAAGCTTTACGCCGTTCCATTGCGCTTCAAACGGAAACATGATGCCGTTGGATAAATTGCCGTTATGAGCAATCGCGAGCACATCACCGTTCGTATGCTGTTCGTATTTCTGCATCCACTTCCACAGGTCGCGTGGATTCGGGCTGCCCATCGGCTCCAGAGTGGTATACGGGGCCATCGTGCGAGCACGATCACCACCATCGCGGTAGATCACAACCCGGTGCATATTGTTACCTTGGATCAACGAGGTCCACTCGTAGCCGATGAAAGAAGTGAACCTGCCCGGTTCATACGCTTCCTCGGCAGCAGCGATTTGGCGATCCCACACGGATCGAAACAGCTTGGTTCCGGGCTGAACCTCCAATGCGTCGGAGATCTTCTTTCCCTTCGAAAAGGCATCGATCAGCTCTATTGAGGCCTTCACCGCCTGCTCGCCACCGGCCTGGATCATATCGTAGATCCGCTTTCCTTCGGAGTCCGAGGTAATACTGCGATCGCCCGTGTAGATCAAATCGAAAAGGCCCATGTTGTCAGAGTGGTCGGCGACCACCAGCCAGTCGAGCGGGCGCGATAGCCGCGCCGCGAACCCGGTCGTGGATACCACGTCTTCGCCTTTTGCGAAGCGATAAGCCGCGCGCGCGTCAAGACGGTTGCCGAATGCACCGGCATCGAAAGATGTCGAAGTGTGAAGATGGGAATCACCCCACAGAGGTTGAACCGGAAAACTCCTAGCGGCATAGGGCGAGTAGGACTTGGCCGTGTACGCTTTAGAGAGGCTCGAGGCGTCCGGCGTAGGCTCGAACGCGAAGCTTAGGGTTCCCAGGGCCGAAACGGATACGGCGACAAGGAATCTGACTGAAAAGTGGTACACGACGTTCTCCTTTGTGGTCAGTTATAAGTAGTGATTGTTGATAGCGAGATACTACCATCATCAAACGCAGGTACGTGACAAGCAAAACTCCGGCTCACCATTCCGCAGGGCGCGGTTCGTTACGCTTTTATGCTAAAGCGAAATTGTTACCAGTGTCAGCTTGCGGTTCTGATACCGGACATGCATTTACCGGCACTAGAATGGCTGGAATGGGTCGATCAGAGCCGTTACCACCCCTAACACATCTTTTTAGTATAAAGAATATTCTGCGCCTCACAGAGCTTCGGATTTAAGTCCAGTCCATTTTTAACCGGCTCGACCAGATGTTATTCATGCTCAATGCGATCGGCAATGGCGCTTAGTGCCAGCGCTACCACCTGCGCTATCGCTTGTTCCCGCGTAGCGCCATACTTCATGACGCCGGGAATCTCAACAACTTCTGCGATCCATCGACCATCGGTTTCTAGTTCGGTATCCACTGTGAAATTCATGACTCACCTCCTCCTGCGTATTGTAGATAATACTTGAGGTGCGTCGTTTCCCTGACACACGCATCATCTCGATTAGGTTTATCCCCGGTCGGACTTTTATCCGCATCTGCAATCGTACAGTATATGTTGATACCAAACGTGTTTTGGCGATGTCCGGCGAGCCGGTCAACGCCAGTCAGGCGCCCGTAAGTTATCGGGGCGCGCGTTCGTTGCATTCCTTGGCTACAATAGGACATCCGAAAAGGAGATATCCATGCATACGTATACCGCTGTTGTTGAGCACTGCCCGGATACCGGGCTGTACGTGGGCTACGTGCCCGGATTCCCCGGCGCGCATAGCCAAGGTGCGACACTTGATGAACTGAATGCCAACCTCAAAGAAGTCATTGAGATGCTCTTGGAAGACGGCGACCCTAAACTCGAAGCTAATTATGTTGGAACACAAACCGTCGTGGTTGCATAGCGGTGGCCAACGTACCGGTCCTCAAGCCGCGTGATGCCTGCGGCCGCGCCCAATCCGGTGTTACCTTCTACGCCGATCGGCACCAAAGAGACATTCTTGTCGCCACCGCCGAGCAGAGCGGAAACACCCACACCGACACCCACAGTCGCCGATTAGGATATATGGCGAGGGGATTTCGTGGCTGTCACAATCGAAAGTGGGGTGAAAGCCTCGGTGCCTCTGACCCCACTTTTTTAACATCCGGTTATCCATGAATGCAGGCAGCCTGCAGCCAACGCAACGCGTCGCCTTTGCCCTGCTCACTGTTGTCACGGCGATCCGATCAGCGTCCCGCGAATCGGTCGTGGTTGTAAACCATGTCGCCCGCCGATGCGGTTCTGCATAAAGCGACCAAAGAGCATTTTGTGCCGAGAGTTCGCCGTCTCGACCAAGCTGCTGCGTGTATAACCCGACGCTTGTTGCCAGCGTCTTCGACCGACGGCGCGAACCCACCGGATGTTGTGATCCCGTTGTCCTGCGACGGCAGGTAAACCTATAGCTCAACCTTGCGTTCCGTCTGCGGTGAGGATGTCACCGGTCTCGGCGTCAACCACCAGGTGAACGTTGTGCCACAAGCTGTTTCGGTACAGCGCCTTCACACGCGTTACCGCTGTGATTCTTAAGGCCCGTGCTATCGATGAGAATACGAACGGGCCCATTCGCGGCAAAAGAGCGAGAGCGAACTAGGGATGGCTATCTATATTCGTCGACAGGATGGCTCTGCTTAACTCATCCGGTAACAGTTCGCATGCCTCGTCCGGTTGATCATGAAAATAACTCTGTCCCATTTGGATGGCTTCCCGATAGTGATCGAGATAAGCATGGCATTCACCGCATAATCGGATGTGAAGTTCAAAAACACGGCGACTCTTTGCCGGTAATTCGCCGGCCAGATAATCATCAATAAATGCATGCGCCTTTTCGCATGTGGTCATCATTGGCCCATAACGCATTATTAATGATTTGATTTTCTTGAGTACTTTCATGGCATTCAAACTACTCCGGCCGATATCACGGGTTGAAGTAAAGTCTTGAGCGCGGCACGCGCACGATGGAGTCGTGTTTTGACCGCATTTATGTTGATGTCCAGAATCCGTGCTGATTCCTCGGTGTTAAAGCCTTCTATATCTCGTGCAATAAGCACTGCCCGATATTGCTCTGGAAGACGATCAATTGCTTGCCTGACGATGTCTTGAACTTGGGTTTTCTGCATTAACACGCCTAATTCTGCATATTGATCTGCATAGCTTTGCGGTTCCCGATTTCCATATTTATCGAACATCGGCAACAAATGATCGAGAGAGTCTTCCTGTTGCCTTCTTTTCGAGCGAAGCCGCATAAGCGCCGCATTCGCTACAATCCTGTGTAACCAGGTTCGCAAGCCGGATCGGCCTTCGAACTGACTAATGCTTGAGAAAACCTTCATAAACGCCTCTTGTAAACAATCCTGCGCGTCAGCCTCATTTCGCACTATTCGGTTGGCAACCGACAACATGTAGGCGCCGTGACCAGTAACCAACGCGGCAAAGCTTTCTTGATCTCTTTCTTTTAGCCGCGCAATTAATTCTGATTCAGACAACATAGATAATTTTTCTTGATTATTGCGGTAATTGGTCTTGGATGCGCGAAGTTACACAAAGGTTACGATTATTTTTGAAACATAGTGTCCGGGACATATTAGACCACGAAACAACGATGATTCTCATTGCGGACACTTTGAATGATAGGTTCAGTCGGCTTTGCTTTCGCGCAGCATTTAAAACTTAATTACATAAAACTGTAACCAATTTGTCTCCGGGGGCATCAAAGACCCGACAACAGAACAATGTATACGGGACTTTAGTTCTAGATAAACCTGAAGGCAAAAAATGAAGACCTTAATTCAGAAAAGCACTTTGATAGTCGCAGTTGGCATTGGTTCTATGCTGGCCACCGGATATACATCCGCAGCTGAAAATAGCTGGTATGTGGGCGGCTCAGTCACACAAGCGTATGTTGATGAATCCGGTGTTGATGACGACGACACGGGCGGCAAGATTTTCGGTGGCTATCGCTTTAATCAATATTTAAGCGTCGAGGCTGAATATTACGACTTTGGGGATTTATCGGAAGGCGCAAATGAACTCAGTTTGGACGGCCTAGGCGTCGCCGTAGTTGGTTCGGTACCTATTCACAAGAAGTTTTCGGCATTTGGCAAGATTGGTGTGCATGATTGGGATGCGAAAGGCACACCACTTGCGTCACTTGGCCTGAAAGATGACAGCGGTACTGATGCCTACTACGGTGTTGGCGTTGAATACCGGCTGAGCAACCCATGGCGCTTACGGGGCGAAGTGGTGCGCTACGACGTTGATGATATTGATGTCGATGTCGCTTCGTTCGGGCTCTCCTTTCACTTCTGATTTTGCGAAACTTTCCCTGACTTTAAATGGATTAAGAAACTCTTTTTGCTGCGCTGCAACCGTCCAGCCGATGCGTGCGGTTTGCGGAAGGCATGTAACTAACTTGACGGAACCGCCGCTAAGCATGACCGGCACTGACACAAGGCACAGACTATGACGAAGAACCGAATTATCCTGATGATCACCTTGGCTGCAGCGATCGGCGCATTCTTTGCCCTCGACCTCGGCCCGTATTTGAGCCTGGAGTACTTCAACTCCGAGCGGGCAGCCATTGACGACTATCGGCAGACGCACCCACTGGCAACTGCATTGGGATTCTTCGTCTTGTACGTTGTGGTCGCCGGCTTGTCGTTACCCGGCGCTGCCCTGCTGACGTTAGCGGCGGGGGCAATCTTTGGTTTGGCCTGGGGCATGTTGGTCGTTTCCTTCGCTTCCGCAATGGGCGCAACACTCGCCTTTTTAGTCTCGCGCTTACTCCTGCAGGATCTAGTACAGCAGCGTTTTGGAGATAATCTGAAGAAAGCCAACCGCTGCATCGAGAAGGACGGCGCTTTCTATCTGTTTACACTCCGCCTGGTGCCCGTATTACCGTTCTTTGTGATCAACCTGGTAATGGGCCTGACTCCGATCCGGACCTGGACTTTCTACTGGGTAAGCCAGGTGGGCATGCTGGCCGGTACTCTGGTATACGTGAACGCCGGTACCCAGCTTACAAGTCTTGAGTCTCTGTCGGGTATCCTGTCACCCGGCCTGATTTTCTCATTTACCCTGCTCGGCGTCTTTCCCCTGCTGGCCAAGAAGGCCGTGAAAGTGTTCAAGGCTCGCCGCGTACAACACCCCTATGCGAAACTGAAGCACTTTGATCGCGACTTGGTGGTCATCGGAGCAGGCTCCGGGGGTCTCGTTAGCGCCTATATCGGCGCCACCGTGAAGGCCAAGGTAAGCCTTATCGAGAAACATCGGATGGGTGGCGACTGCTTAAACACCGGCTGCGTTCCATCGAAAGCACTGATCCGCTCGGCGAAGTTCCTGTCCCATGCGCGCCGTGCCCAAGAGTTCGGCTTCGATGCCGCGAATGTCGACTTCGATTTCGCCCGTGTAATGGAACGGGTGCAGCGGGTCATCCACAAAGTCGAACCGCACGACTCGATAGAACGCTATACCGCGCTCGGCGTGGATTGTATTCAAGGTGAAGCAAAAATCACTTCCCCTTACACAGTGGAAGTCAACGGCCGCACCTTGACCACACGTAACATCATTGTGGCCACCGGCGGGCGCCCGGCTGTGCCGCCCATTTCAGGCATCGAAGATACCGCTTATTGGACTTCCGACAGCATCTGGGATCTGCGCACACTTCCCCGTCGGCTGCTGGTGCTCGGCGGCGGGCCGATCGGCTGCGAACTCGTCCAGTGCTTTGCTCGCTTCGGAAGCCACGTGATTCAAGTCCAACGAGGACCGCGCCTGCTGAAGAACGAGGACCCGGAGTTTTCCGAGATGCTCATGAAACGCCTGGTAAGCGAGGGCATCGAGCTACGCGTGAGCCATACACCAAAGGCATTTCGTGTACAAGACGGGCGCAAAGTATTGGTGGCCGAGCACGACGGCCAAGACGTCGAGATCGAGTTCGATGAGTTGCTGGTTGCCGCTGGTCGGCAGGCCAACAGCCATGGCTTCGGCCTCGAGACGCTCGGCGTGCCTCTGGGCGAGAACGGCACGATCCAAGTCAATGAATACATGCAAACGATTTACCCAAACCTCTACGCCGTCGGTGACGTGGCGGGTCCGTATCAATTCACGCATACCGCCGCGCATCAGGCCTGGTACGCCGCGGTAAACGGGCTGTTCGGCAGCTTCAAAAAGTTCCGCGTGGATTACTCGGTGATTCCGTGGGCCACGTTCACCGATCCCGAGATCGCCCGAGTCGGATTGAGCGAGCAAGACGCACAAGCGAAGGGGATACCCTACGAGGTCACTACCTATCCAATGGACGACCTGGACCGGGCCATCGCCGACGAGGAGGCCCATGGTCTGGTAAAGGTGCTCACCGTGCCCGGCAAGGATCGCATTCTCGGTGCCACCATCGCCGGTGAGCATGCCGGAGACTTGATCGCCGAGTTCGTGGCCGCAATGCGCCACGGTCTCGGACTCAACAAGATCCTGAGCACGATCCACATCTACCCGACTCTGGCCGAGGCGAATAAGTACGCCGCCGGGCAATGGAAGCGCGATCATGCGCCAACCCGAGTGCTTGCCTGGCTGGAGCACTACCACTCCTGGCGTAGGGGCAACACGCGGCAACGCATTCCGCGACCAGTGGCGATTCCCTCACAGTTTCATGGTTCATGAACTTATCCTTCGGGTCACAGTTTTTGTTGCGCAGACCCTCTTTAAAATTAGAAGCCAAATAATCATGCGTACTGAAAAGCAATCCACAGCCGGAACGGTCGCAGTCGATATGAGTAGATCGAGTCGTGAAAAATTCACGGTACTTTTACAGGGGTTGATGGCTGACCTCTACCGATACGCCTACTGGAAGTGCCGGGACCGGGGGCAGGCCGAGGACCTGGTGCAAGAGACTTACCTTCGCGCATGGAAGGCGATTGACAGCTTACGCGACGCCAATTCTGCGAAGAGTTGGTTGTTTACCATTTTTCGCCGGGAATACGCGCGCCAGTTCGAGCGCAAACGGCTGGAAATGCAGGACGTTGAAGAAATGGGAGAACTACCCGGCACCACAACCTCATTCGACGCAAGCACCGAGGCCTTCGTCCTGCGCCGTGCCCTGGCCGTGTTGTCGAATGGTTACCGGGAGCCACTGGTATTGCAGGTACTGGGTGGGTTCAGCTGCGAAGAGATCGCAAACGTGCTGGGGATTAGCAGCAGTGCTGTGATGACCCGTGTGTTTCGGGCCCGTAAACAGCTGCGTGATTTGTTAACCAACGACAGCATCGCAGCCTGAATACAACATAGCGTATTCGCTCAATGGGTGCTTCGCTCATAGGGTGTTGCAGACGTCGCGAAAACAAACGTGCACTCAGGGACTTAAGATACAGTATTAGTATGTATCGAACCCGAGGGAGTGCCCGATGATTAAACCAAGGCGCAAGTTGTGCGCTCTGAGTTTCGTTCCAAGGATTTTCAAACCAGCGTAGCTAGAAAACCGTGGTTCGCGCCTGTTTGACACGAAACCTAACCAGATTTCTCCGCCGTTTACCCACTCACGCAGCAACCCTAACGATCGCTGGACCACTACAGGTGTATTTGGATTTCCCGACCGGGGATGCTGGTCTTTGAGGGGCTGGTGATAAGGCGAAGATGAGCTTTATTACATAACTGAACCGCCATATTGCACCTCGAGTTGCCACAAACATGGATCCAGGTGCCTCACACCCTTTGGCGACACCAAGTTTGCCGCGCAAGCTGTACTTGCAGCTACGCCGCCCACTGTCGAATCGCCCGGAATTCCCCAGCGGAGTGGCTAGCGCGACCGCTTCTCGAACTTCGCGTTTCGTTCCGCCCACACGGCGTAAATCTCGTCCGGCCAAAGTGAAATTAGGTAATCGATAATATTCGAGATCTCGGTTTCAGTCAGTCTGGATTCAAAGGGTGGCATCACGCGCCCACCGTTCTTGATCGTATTTACCAATTGCCGCCGCGGGTGGTGCCAAGTGTGTGCGCTGCCGTCCAGCGGTGGTGGCGGAAAATTGCCGCTGGCGTCACGGCGCCGCCAATTGACAAAACCTTGCGCCCGAGGACCATGGCATTGTGCACAGTTTTTCGCGAACAGCTTCGCTCCGTTCATCACCATCGAGAAGTCCCCGGGCCTCTCAGGCGCCTTTTTGTCTGCACTGGTGAGACTCTCATCCACGGCCTGTTTTAACTCGTCAGCCGCCTGTTGCTGAGCGGTAGCGCTCGACGCCGCCTCATCGGATTCTGCATTACCGGCAACGGATAGTAGCGCCACCAACACAAATAGCAACATTGTTTTCATGCAATGACATACCTAGGTTTCGTACTGTCAACTTGCTAAGGTCCGAACGAACTTAGTCTGGTTGTAGATAATCAACCTGTTTTATGCGCACGTCACCTTCTGCCATTTAGAAAATGCGATCGAACGAAACTCGCGATAGTGAGTAGCACGGATTACATGGCGGCCCAGTCTGAACAGGTTTCCGACCACTCCATGAACTGCGAGAGATCGTTGGGCTTGACCAACGGATTTGAACCGACGCAGCTGTCGCTCGCGTTGGCGAGTAGGTTCATGGGATACCTCAGCCCGGTTGTTTGCGTATTGTTCGGTACTGTGTGTAACCAACGGCATTACCTCCCGGTGCGCGGCAGAATAGCTCTTCAATTTATCGGTTATCATTCGTCTTGGAGATGCACATTGGCCCTTCAATAGCTTACGAAAGAAGCGCTTTGCCACTTGTTTGTCCCGCCGTTTCTGAACCAGAATGTCAATGGTATCGCCATCCTGGTCTACGACTCGCCAGAGGTAGTGAAGTTCCCCTTGAATCTTGATAATTACCTCATCAAGATACCAATTGTCACCCAGGCGTCCGCTTCGCTCCTTTAAGGTCCGGGCGTATTCCGGCCCGAAGTAGTTGCACCATTTCCGAATGGATTCATAGGTCACAATGATTCCACGCTTGGCCAGTAGTTCTTCAATATCTCTCAAGCTCAGGCAAAATCGGTGGTAGAGCCAGACTGCATGACTGATAATTTCGCGGGGAAATCGGTACCCGTGGAACAGTGGTCTTTATTTTTCATCAAGCTAGTTTGCCTGAATCCTGCTCAAGTTGACGGAACCCATCGGAGTGTTCTAATAGTGCAGCTTATCCATTTATGGATCTACGAGATTGGTATCCCAAATAACCAATCTTTCCTTTGAGTTGCTGTCACTTACCGCGGTTATTATGAAATCCCTTGGATCTTTACCAGGAAATGATTTGAAAAACGAAACAGCGGAGATTTCTCTTACCTCTCCAGCGACGCTGGAATGAAGTCGTCTTAGAACACGGCCATTATCACGCGACGCCATTCCAAGAATTCGTAATAAACCATCGCCATCCCGTATGACAATTGCCGTATTCGAGCCACCAAGTGGTGTGCGTAGTAAGGCAATTTCTGAAACAGGACCTGTTAAATGATTACCGGCTTCACGGATAATTTCCCCAGAACTGGAAACCTCCCAGGTGATCACTCGCAGTCTACCATCTGATTGCCTGACAGCCGCTGCCATACCGCTTTTCAAACTAGTAACGTTGAAGGAGGTTGAAATTTCTTGATTTAAGATGGCAGTTTCTCCTCGTTCAATCGAGCTTCCGTCCTGGGAGATTAGCCAAGGAATTATCCTGAGTTTTTGAACGCTATCCCGGACTGCAACGAATACGCCGCTAAATGGTGCAGCTGCAGACATAGACACTGCGGAAATTTGACCAGCGCTGGTCTCGCTTAGCTTATTGATACTGGTAGTGTTCAACCCAAAGTTCACTTTCCACACAGTCAGTTTTAAATTTCCATCTCTGTCTCGTATTGCCGTAACCGTCTTCGGCCCTAGTCCAGTGGTTCTTGCTAGCGCAATATCGCTTATCGATTGATCCGCAGTCCTCTCAGCCACTCTATGGAAACGTCCAGTAATATCCACATGATAGGCTATCAACTTGAGTTCGTTGTTTTGCCCGATGATGGCAATTAGAACGTGCGATGAATTGACTTTTATAATCTTGACATCTTTTACTACTCCTTCCACTAAACTATGTTTAGGTTCGAGGTTTTTTATGCCAACCAGATCGTAACTTTGTAATCGCAGTCTGTTGTCTGACCTAATTGTTGCGGTAATCATGCGATTATTACTAATACTAGTGATATCTATTTCCTTGATTGATCCAGAAATTACTTCATCGCCGCGGCGTAAAAAAGGCGAGGATAGAAAGGTTAATTTGCCTTGGTCGCTGGTGGCTGCAGTGCCCCGAAATCGGAACCAATTTTCTGCGTTTGGGGGCGCTGACGTATTGTGACCCTGTCCCCAAATCTGCTTGAATCGAAGTGGCTGGGAATTCCCAAGTCTCTCTCGCCCAAATCCATCATCATTTCCTGATCCTTGCAATGGATTCATTTGGATGTGTAAATGAGGTCCGCCGCTAGAGCCGGTGGTTCCAACACGACCCACTAATACCCCCTCACGAACCGTCGGACGGTTACCCGTAGCAATGTAGGCATCGCGATGCCATTTACCTTCTTTGCCAGATCTTGGGGTGCGCGGATGTGTCGAACTACCTGGTCGGAACGCACCACTAGGTTTGTCTGGACATACGTCGGGCGGAATCGACCCTTGCTGCATATGCGCTAGGGCAATGAAGTTATCCCTACCGGTCCGTATCGTTATATGATTACCCCCTATATAAATATTGGGGTCATCCACTAGATTTTCATCATCTGGAAATGTATTCCAACAACTCACAACTTCTCCATCCGCGGGAGCATGAATTTTAATGCCCCAGTCGCGCTGGTCTGCATTATCCTTACAATCACCAGTGCAGGAAGACCATGAGTTGGGATTGGCTCTTAGAACATTCATATCCAGGATATTTCTCCCTTCACTGAACTCTACCACCGTCCAATATTCATCTTTTTGCAGATCAGATTGCCTGAAAGGAAATGATAGGATTTCCTGCGCTTCTGTAGACTGGATGTCGTAAAATACGATGCAAAACGGTATTAGTAATCCGCGGAAAAAAATACGAACGGACCGATATCCAACACCGATAACGTTAGTGTAAACGCTTGGATGGCCGGAAGGATTTCGCAGCTTGCGATTACTCATGCGAAACTCCTTTTTAATCTGTCATAGATCTCCAGTACTCTGGATGTGTCACTAAAACAAGTCAAGAGCTGATAAATTTTGAGTGATCAGACTTAGTGCTATGAGCTTATAGTCTAGAGAGCGCGAATAGCCGTTTCGAGTATTCTGCAGCCTATCGCCTTGCAACATTGTTGCATCAAACAGAATCAGCGACAGGTGCCCGCAACGTGCCCGAAGGAGACGTTCGGGGAAGCTCGCATGAGGAAAGTCCACCGGCCATGACCCGACCTACGACATACGAAAAAACTTGCGTTTTGAATGTCCGCTATCCTGGTTATTTCTTATAGCGACCCACCGCCGTGGCGTATTAGCGAAAACGGTTGTCGGGAGCAAAGACACCGTGGAAGCGGGTGAGGTTCACCCGCGGTTTGGGTTACCTAAGGCGGCCAAGCGGGCGATGAAGTTCAGGGATTCCAGGAAGACGCGCATCATGCTTTTCTGTATCCGATTCTTGTCGCGGTCATGCCGGGTTTCGGCGTCGTTTTCGAACCTTGAACTGGTCCACATCCCTCTCCCCGGAGCACAAGAAGTCAAGGAACGGTTTCTCCTGGAAGCGACATGTCTGATACAGTCCCAGCAGCCGCAGGTAGTCATTCGCACCCGATCCCACAAAGTAGCCAGAAATCTTCTGTTGGACTGACAGGTGACGTAGAGCACGCTCAGCCATATTGTTGTTCCACGGAATCCCATCCTCGGTTAAGAACAGAAAAAGGGACTCACGGTAACGTGTGAATCGCTTTTTGTACTTTTCGACAAGTTCCGACCGACACCTGGTGATCTCTACGATGTTCGCGTAGAACCTGTCTACCGCCTTCATGTGTTTCTTCAGGAAACGAGCTTTGAGCCCCCATCGGTGGACATCTTCGAAGATCGGCACTAGCAAATCGCGTACTGTGCCAAC
>CAMYKK010000042.1 GCA_947258975.1 uncultured Gammaproteobacteria bacterium | reverse complement strand
GCAAAAGCCTCCTGCGTGCTTAAGTATTTGTCAGAAAACACTATTTTCGCACAATCGAGGCTTTTGCTTTACCTGTTCATGAATAATCCGGGCTAGGAGGCCAAATGCGGGTGTGCGTGGGTGAGAGCCGCGCTAAACTTTCAGGAGGCGAGGATGGCTTGCACCGTTCGTTCCGCCGATTCCAGGGCCCCTTCCATCCACCCGGGATGATGGGAGAAGTCGCTGCCTGCGAGAGTCAGTAGATTTTCACGCACAGGTGGTGACGACACCGGTCTGCCAGCGGGAGCATAGGTGTAGGCGCCTCCAATGAGCGGATCGGCATTCAAATCAACCCCCAGCGTCGCCACGCGCAACGTCTGGAGCCACGGTAGCCGCGCACGGAGTAGTTGTTCCAATGCTTGCGAGCCGTGGGCGCGCCGGGACCGGACCAAGGCCAGCGCCTTGTCAATCACCGTTGCGTTGAGAACGGCTTGGCCATCGGGCGACACCTCCGGCAACACCCAAGTCATGTGTGGAAAATCCAGCGCCATGGCGAACTGGCTGACCCCGAGTGCGTGGGGTTCTTCGGCTTGGATCTGAGCATGCACCTTGAGTTCGAACGCAGTCCTGCGTGCCGTTCGCCAGGCTGCAATCAATTGCGGCATGTGGGGAAGAAAATTAAGCGTCGATAACGGCTTCAACGGCAGGGCCAAAACGACACGATCAGCGACGTGGGTCGTTCCGGTATTATCAACGAGAACAACTCGTTCATTTCTCAAAATGACTTTCTCGATTTTGGTTTCCAGGCTGATCAGACTCCTGTGCCGCTCCGCCATGGCGCGAATCAAACGGTCGGTACCGTCCGCGACGATCTGCGATTTGCCGCGTTCCACTTGCCGTTGCGACATGCGTTGGAATGCCGATGCGCTGATTGATTCCGGATCGACCGTTGAAAACGCCTTGACAAAGGTTGCCCCGCGTTGCGTGAGACCCAGATCTCGAAGCCATTCCAGGGCGCTTCGTGGGTCCTCAACAGAGACCGGCTCCGCGTTTTTGGCATACAAAATGTGTAAGCGATAAGGCCACTCGGCCTTTTCCGCCGGTGAAAGCCCTGCGGTCAATTCAGCGGGAAGGTCCGAGGGATGATGAAAGTGGATGATTTTATGTCCGTGGCGAAACACGAAGGCTCCACGCGGTTCGGGATAGTCCACGAGGGAGATGTTGAGCTTTGCGGCGAGTGCGCGGACGCGATAGTGACTCTGGGGAATCTGCTCGGCCCCGGCTTCGGCACGCAGGCCAGGTGCCAAGCCGTGCCGTAACGTAAGGATCCTCCCACCCGTCCGCGAAGAGGCTTCAAGCAGGCGGACCGGGAGTCCGGCCGCCACCAGCGCGTCCAGCACCGCCAAGCCTGCTAGACCGCCCCCCACGACCAGGACACGCCGATTGCCGTCTCGGCCTTCGGTAGCTCCAACAGCACGTCCGGCGACCGCCAATCCCGCAATCACTTTAAGCAGCTTCCTGCGTTCAGGCTGGTGCCGGTTCATAGGGAAGATTGTCGACGGGTTGGCGCAAGCCATCAGTTTACATTGCGCTCGAATTTTACTCTAACGCACCACTGTTTCTGAAAAAACAATGGATAGAGCTAGCGGGTATCGGCGGTGAACACACCCGTTCCTCTGCTGAAGCCAGGGAACAACGGCATAATAGGCGAATTGGTCCATTTAAGGAGAAGGTCATGCTCGATGTTCCCGGGCGCACACGGTTCGCCATTACCTTGGTAACAATGCTTGGTTTTACGATCTTTCCCGGCTCGGTGTTGTCAGTGGAGCGATCCTGGGATCCAATACCCACAGTCGTGGTCACAGGTGCAAACCGTGGACTCGGGCTCGAGTTTGCGCGCCAGTTTGCTTTGGCCGGCGCCAAGGTAATCGGTACCGCCCGTCGGCCGGAGGCAGCCAAAGAGCTGCGGGCGTTGGGGGTAGGAATTGAGGAGCTGGACGTCGCCGACAGCCGGTCAGTGGCGCGTTTCGCTGCGCGAATCAGCGACAGACCCGTGGACATCCTTATCAACAACGCTGGTATCGGCAGCCGATTGATCGCACTTGGGGATGTGGATGTGGATGCGATCGAGCGTTACTTTCAGGTCAACGTATTAGGCCCGATGCGGGTAACGCAGGCTTTGCTGCCCTCGCTGCGCAAGGGTGATCGCAAACTTATCGTCAATATTTCGAGCAACCTAGCCAGCATCGAACGTAACATAAGAGGAGGTGCGTATGGTTACCGGGAGAGTAAGGTGGCATTGAATATGTTCACAAGAACGCTCGCTGCGGAGCTTCGGCCAGAAGGATTCGTATGCATCGTTGTCAGTCCTGGTTGGGTCCGCACCGACATGGGTGGTCCGCGCGCCCCACTAAGCCCGGCCGAGAGTATCGGGGGTATGATCGAGTTGTTGCACGGCTTGAAACCACACGACACGGGCCGTTTTTTTGATTATCGGGGTGAAGAGATTCCATGGTAAGCCGGCACAGCAACACTCATCCGGCGTGATTCCGCCGCTTGCCTGTCGTCCCCGCCCGCGCCGCAATCGGCGCCCGCCAACTGGGCCCCGTTCCGGTCGCGACGGCGACGAGGATTGCCACCAATGCCAGGCCGGGGAGCCAACCGCGGATGTCCACGGTTCCGCGCTCATAATAAGCCAACGAGGGTCGCGTGAGCACCCCTTCGAGAACGCTATCCGGCGTCAGTCAATGATAGTCGAGCTGCAGCGCCGACGAGAGCTGTTCAAGGTAGTCCTCGCGCAGCGAGGAGAGATGTTCTGTGCCTCTGGTGATGCGTGATTGCAAGTCCGATTGATCGACGCCTACCATCGCTTCTCCCGCCACGGTGCCGCTGCGTCCGAGGGAATATACGTCGACCTACATCACTTCGTCAGCAGACCAAGTGCCGGCAAGTTCTCCCGCGCCGTTGAATCGGGGTATTGGCCGGGGCAGGGCACCACCCACGCCGACGATGACGCCGCGGGCGGATCACCATCATACTGCGGCGTGTATCGGGGGTGGATCGGTGGCGCCTCGTGGCCGTCCGTAAACAGGACGAGGCGAGCGGGTTGCTCGAGCCCCGCCGCGAGCCGCAGTCCGGAATGCAGACCTTTCGCTATTTCACTCTTTGCCCTCCACGCCAATCGCCAGTGAATATCGGAAATGGCGGTGACGATCTCATCACGGTGCGCGCAGATTTCCACCGGCGTAAACATCGGTAGCGTACGGTGTTCGGTAAACACACCGAGCCCGACGTGGGTCCCGCACGGCATCCGGGTAACCGCTTCGTGTGCCGCATTCTTGGCGGCTCCGAGACGAGTCGCTGGTGTGCTGTTCACGGCGGCATCGCGCACGTTCATGCTCTGGGTGATATCGAACACGACAAGGTAGCGAAAGTAGGCTCGATCCAGTTCAATTGACGGTGCACGTAGGTCAACGTCAGCCGCACTAGCGCGGTAACTAGCCACGTTCTCGGTCCGGCGAATTGAGCTGCCGAAGACCGCATCAGGGCAGCTCCATCTCGCTGCGGATGATTCCCACGGCCCGCGGGCTGCGTTCCGGCATGCTATGCGTCGCGGGCACCGGGGCGTCGGAATCCGGCGCGATTTGCAGAGCGCGTTCGAGGTTGTAGCGGGCCGACCAGACGCGGTGATCGCGGCGTAGCAGGCGGCGGAAGGTTTCCTTGGCCAGTTCCACTAGTGGCAAGGCGGTGGCGTGATCCGCGTCCCGCATCCGCTCGATGGCCCATTGGTAGATACACGTTGCCCGTGTTGTTGCGGAGATTGTCCGGGATCTTCACTTCACCCTGACTCTATGGAAGCTTGCGAGTATTTTACGAATCGGCGAAGACCCTGTAAGGTTATGGTCCAGTGCAGTATATTTCCAATCTCTCCCGACCGCCACACAATTGGGACACGTGCAACTAACGGCCTTGGATACACGCCACGACGATGTGCCGTGGCGATGGCTGCTTATCTTCGCGTTGGTAGTGTCAATGCTGATTTCGCCGCCGCCGATCTGCGCTGCCGAAGAATTTTCTGCGGCGGACCGACTGCTGTTCGGCACCGATCATCTTGCCGATATCTCTGAGCCGACTACCCTTCATTACCTATTTCAAAGACGGGGAAGTCAGGCCGAGCCCTTCGAGGACCGGATCGATATTAAGATTTCAGGGCCAACGGAAGCTGGCGCCAAACGCGTCCAAATCGGCTACTTCAGCGGCGATCGCCGACGCCAGGTGCCGCCGATGGAGAACGTGCGTGGTAATCCGGTGGTTATGTTGTTCCTACAGCGCGATGTCAACGAGCTGGGCCGATTAACCGGCGGTGGTTGGCGTTATTTCCAGAAACGCGTCCGTCTTGCTCTGGCTAAGGCGGAGGAAACGGAAACGATATCCGTTTCCTGGAACGGGCGCGTGGTCGAGGCGCAACGGATCACACTGACGCCCTTTTTGAATGATCCGAATCGAGAACGGTTCGCGGACTATGCGGGCCGGACGTATATGCTTGTACTGTCTTCCGAGGTGCCTGGCCATTTTTTCCAACTGCAATCGTCCACTCCCGATCGGAACGATGCCAACGCCGAGCCTCTGCTCGAAGAGGTGCTCACTCTGGTTAGCGACAGCCCGGGCTAGTCCGTTGAGCAGTTGGACCGCGCGCAGCACCGGAGACGCGTGTGCATGCGGTTCCGTCGCCACGAGTAAGTGTGGGATACGCGCTAGATTACCGGCACCGCTGGACCGAGCTTACTCCTTACCCGTGTGACAATCTGACGAACGGCGATGACGACGATCTCCGGCTCGTCGAGATGGATGTAATGCCCGCTGTTCGGTGCGATCACGCGGCGCGGGGGTACCCGGGCATTGGGCACCTTGGTCAGAAAATCTTGTTGCAGCTGCTCCCAGAGCTGCTCCATGCGATTACCGGTTATTGTGTCCGGCCATTCCCGCCTTCCCCGGCTGATGACTACCAGGGGAATGTCCGTCAACTGGGAGGTGTGTTGAAGCTGTTGCGCGCTGAACAGCAGTGACTGAATCTCTCCTTGCAGCGCAACATACGCGGACCGCGTCGACGCCAGCCGGTGAGCGAGGGGCAACACATGTCGCGGAAGATTCGTGGGCGCGACGGGTCGGTTAGCGCGCATGAACAGGCGCGATGGCGCGATATCCATCGCCTTGGCATCGGCCTTGTGACGGCCAAACTGATCTTCGTGTGACGCATCCACCAGGACCAAGCCGGCTACGGTTTGCGGGTAGCGGCTGGCAAAATGGCGAGCGATGAGACCGCCGAAGGAGTGCCCCACGATCACGTAAGGGCCAGTGATACCCCCTCGATCCAGGAGGGTGTCCAGTTCTTCGGTGAGGCGTGCGCTGGTGCGGGGTAGGGGCCCGTTCTCACTCCAGCCATAACCTGCTCGGTCGTACGCGCAGGTGCGCGTGAGCCGGGCTACGCCGGGTTGTACTCGCGCCCAGTCGAGTGAGTTTCCACCCAAGCCGGCCTCGAGTACCACCGTCGGTTGACCGTACCCCCAACAGTTGAGATGCAGACGATAGCCGCCTACGTCCACCATCCGGCCCGGAGGCGGGTTTTCCGCTTTTCGTGCCGACACCGGTGGCCCTGTCAGTAGTGCGCCGCCGGCCATCAGCGCGGCGATAAGCGGCAATATGCGTTGGGATCGGGATCTAATAACATCGCGCCGATCGACCGCAACGGCTTGTACCCGTGATCGCCGGTGGTGCAACCACGCTGCGTCTCGCGGTCGTGTAGGTGTGTCTAGGTTCAGTGCTTGTTGCATCGCACAATCCTTCCTCATTGATTACCCACATATTCATTATGGTACATTATCAGCAGGTTAACGATCGAACGGACGCGCTTTCTTTCCTAACGCGCGCCGGTTTCTAGGTGCGAGGTGACCGCAAGAAACCCGCCAAACCGCCTGATCCACGGGGAATTTCCCAAGCGGGTAGCTGCGTCGATACGGCGAATCCCGTGCCCCAGGTCGCCGAGGCTGTCGCTACGAAGCTGCGCGCACTACGCTCCCACGGCAGTGGGACTGCGGAGAATTTGGTGTTTGTACCGGACAACAGAGCACTCTTTTTCGGGATCGTGATTTGGTGCTCGATGGTAGTCGTGTCGGCGGCAGAGCAGCCTGACGAAGTCCCTGTTCGCTACAGCGTGCGGACCACGAAGGCCTACGATAGTATCGTTGCCGACCTCAAGTTTGCGATTACTGAGAGGAATTACCGGATCACCAGCGAGAACGACATCGGTGCCGCCCTCAGTCGTCGGCACGGAAGCCGCTTTAACCCCTCTACAGTTATCCACTTCTGTAACCTGGAAACCGCACGGACGATCCTCGATGCAGCACCGGATTTTCTGCTCCACATGCCGTGCAAGATCGCGGTGTATAAGGTGGGCGATGAAATTATCATCGAGACTTGGTTATTGCCGGTGGATCCGCGCATCGCGGACCTCGCGACGAAAATCAACGACGTGCTGCGTGCGATTGTCTCCGAGGCCGCACGATAGGCCGCCCGACCGGCGCCGACAGACCCGTATAACTTCCGCTGACGGCGACCCGGGACTCTGTTAGGATGCCGGGAGCATCACGTGGTTGGAGGAGCAAGATGCGATTGCGAGTATTGTTAGTTGTCGTATTGAGTGTCATCCCCCGATTAGGGCTGGCGAATGATTTTCCGACCCAGGCCAGGGTGGAATTCGTGTTGGGGTGTATGGAAGACCACGGGGGCCAGAGCTACGACACCCTGTATCCCTGTGTCTGCGTCATCGACAAGATCGCCGAGCGGATGACCTATAAGGAATACGAGCATGCGGACACAATGTCGGTGATGATCACGACCCCCGGTGAGCGCGGTGGTGCGTTTCGCGACGCACCCGGCGCCCGCAAGGAGGTCAGAAATCTGCGCCGAATCCGTGAGGAGGCGGAACGCGTCTGCTCCGCAGGTCAGAAGAAAAGCGGTTGAACCGCTTTCACTTACTGGCGATCGGTGGGGAAGGTTGATCCGGAGCCACGGTGTAGGAGTGGTTGAATCGCATGCCCCGGTTGTCCAGCACCTCGGCCCTTAGCTCCCCGGGCTTATGGGGCACGAAGTAAAACCGCAGGTTCGGATTTTCGCTGACTGAGATATCGGTCTCCGCGGAGAGTACTAGTTCCCCTGCGAACGTGATCTTGATGCTCTGTACGAAATGCGCGGGGCTGTACAACCGCGACAACTGATCCATCTGCATGCCGGTGATGTTGGGGTGGCTGACACCGAGTTGGGTCAGCAAGGGGGTGCCCAACATCTGCTCATCGTGAACGCGGACCTTGATCTTACCCAGTCTTTGCATCGCCGCATCCAGGTTAGTACCTATCGGCGCAGAGCAGCCGCCACTGGCCTTCACGAAGCGGCGGCTCATGTACAGCTTGCCGTCGCTGGTCTCCGCGATCGCCCGGATCGACGTGTACTCATTGACACGTACCCGTAACGCGAGATCGGCACGACCGCTCATCGGGGTGAAGTGAAATCTACCCGCAAGCGGTGCCGGATTCTTGTCGATAATCAGCGTGATGGTCTTAATGTAGCGCGCGTCGGTTTGCGGGATCTTAGCCTTGATGCGCAACGGAACGATAGCGGCGTCCTCAGCGCGGTCCGGTGCCTCGAGTTCGATTATTTCGTCACTCTCGATGAGTGGTCGATCCTGAAAATACTGTTCCTGCAGTTGGGTTCGCCAGCGTGAGTTCTGGTCGCTGCCGGCCGGGCAGGCGGCCGCTTGCAGGAGCAACACGATAAATGCCCCGACCGCTGTATATTGCCTTCCCGTGTGCGTGCCTCGTTGCATCATGTTTTCCCCATCGCGTGCGATTCTAGTCCTCCCACTCGAGCTCCGCAAACGCGGCAGCGACGTTGCGTCGGTGATATTGCTCGAACAAAGACCATTTGCCTTTTTCGGAGTAACCGATCTGTGCCTGGGCGTCAGCCAGGTCTTCACGGCCCTTCAGCCACGTGCGGATTTCATCCCGCAGGATAAGCAGATAGCGTTGAGTGTCGGACCCGGCCTCGGGCCACGGGACCGCCGGCTGCCCATGTCCCGGAACGATCTGGCGGGCAGGAACACCGCTGAGCTTGTCCAGCACCTCCAACCATCCTAAAAGGCTGGCCGCAATCACCGGCACGTGGCCGACGAATATCAAATCGCCTGTCCACAGCGTCGCGGTTGATGCATCCCAAACCGTGAGGTCCGTGGCGGAGTGGGCGCTGCGATATGCCACCAACCGCAATTCGCGCCGCCCAAGATCGATACGGGCCTCGGCGGTCACGGTTTGGGTCGGCGGCACGAGATAGCCGGGTGACAGCGGCCGTCCCTCGTACGCCCGGGCTCGTTGCAGATAGGTTGTTCCAACCAGCGCCAAGGCCTGCGGTAAACCGGAATGGCCGATGAAGGTCACACCTTCCCGCTGGAAAGCGGCGTTGCCAAGAAGATGGTCGGGATGGACGTGCGTGTTGATAACATAGCAGACGGGCCGGGATGTTACTGTGCGGATGGCGCAGTCCAATGCGTATCCCTCGGCCTCGCTGCCGCCGGTGTCGATGACCGCGACGCATGTTTCGCCGATGATGAATCCGATGTTAGCCACGCCTGATCCCTCGAAGACGACAACATCCCGGCCGGGACGCACAAAATTACCCGGGGCGATCTCGGTGACTTCGGCCATCGCCGCGCATCCGGTGTTTGCGGCGCCCGGTTCAGCGGCCGGAACGGCTGGCGCAAGGAGCAGGGAAATCATCAGGCACCAGGCACCGTAAAAGGTCGTCGCAGAGCGCAAGCCGCCATTGGGGCCCCGACGGACGCCGGTGCGGAACGGGACCGAAAGCGGTTTGACAACTCGGACCGAAAAATTTGTCACCGGATGGGGATTCCAATCACCTACAAAAAGTATGGAGATGTTGCGTACACGCCGAGGAATAAATTTATGGGGAAGTAAATTATAATTATACCTGATCGAGTTACTTGGTATAATCCCCCCCTCACCCCAAAGTGCCCGGTGGCCAAAAGGGTTACCGGATAATATAAGAGAGGAGACTATCACCATGCGCAAGTCTGCATTAACGCTGGCGGTTTTCGCCGGTACCATCGCTTCGGGGTTCGCGAACGCGAACCAAGAAGTGATGAAACTCACTCAAGATTCCGCCAATTGGGCGATCTGGGGTGGGAATTACGCTGGACAACGTTACAGCGAACTCAATCAAATCAACACCGGCAATGCCAAAAAACTGCAGGTCGCTTGGACGTTTTCGACCGGCGTTCTGCGTGGCCACGAGGGCGGGCCCTTGGTCTTCGGGGACACGCTGTATATACACACCCCGTTTCCCAACAAAGTATTTTCGATCAACCTGGCCGACCAGACCATCAATTGGAAGTACGAGCCCAAGCAGAACCCCGACACGATTCCAGTGATGTGCTGTGACACCGTGAACCGGGGTTTGGCCTATGCCGACGGCAAGATCTTTTTGCAGCAAGCCGACACCACGCTAGTGGCGCTGGACTCCAAAACCGGCAAATTGATATGGTCGGTGAAAAATGGCGATCCGAAGAAGGGCGAGACCAACACCAACGCACCCATTGTCGTCAAAGACAAGGTGTACACCGGGATCAGCGGTGGTGAGTTCGGTGTGCGCGGCTTCGTCGCCGCCTACAATATCAAGGACGGCAGCCTCGCTTGGAAGTGCTACAGCATGGGGCCGGACAGCGATATGTGCGTCGATCCGAACCAGACTACGGCCATGGGTAAGCCGATCGGCAAGGATTCGAGCCTAAAGACCTGGAAGGGCGACCAATGGAAGATCGGTGGTGGCACGACCTGGGGCTGGTTCTCGTACGATGCGGATTTAAACTTGATCTATTACGGCAGTGGCAACCCGAGCACCTGGAATCCGGTCGTACGTCCGGGCGATAACAAGTGGTCGATGACCATCATGGCCCGTGACGCCGACAGCGGTATGGCCAAGTGGTTTTACCAGATGACGCCCCACGATGAGTGGGACTACGACGGCATCAACGAGATGATCCTGGCCGACATCGACGTCAAGGGACAGAAGCGTCAGGCACTGGTGCACTTCGACCGCAACGGTTTTGGCTATACCATGGATCGCGTCACCGGTGAACTGCTGGTCGCCGAGAAGTTCGATCCGGCGGTCAACTGGGCGACCCACGTCGACATGACCACGGGCCGCCCGCAGGTCGTGGCGAAGTACAGCACCGGTCAGGGTGGTGAGGACGTCAACACCAAGAACATCTGCCCGGCCGCGCTCGGCTCCAAGGACCAACAGCCGGCTGCGTTTTCGCCGCGAACAGGGTTGTTCTACGTGCCAACCAACCACGTGTGCATGGACTACGAACCGTTTCGGGTCGAGTATGTTGCGGGCCAGCCCTACGTTGGTGCCACACTGAGCATGTTCCCCGCGGGTAAAGTTACCGGCGACGGTACCAACAATCTCGGTAACTTTATTGCCTGGGATGCGAGTAGCGGCAAGATTAAGTGGTCTATCTCGGAACCGTTTTCGGCGTGGAGTGGCGCCTTGGCCACGGCCGGCGATATTGTCGCTTACGGGACCCTGGAGGGTTATCTCAAGGTCGTGGATGCCAAGAGTGGCAAGGAGCTGTACAAGTTCAAGACCGCGTCCGGGATCATCGGCAACGTCAATACCTGGGAGTACAACGGCAAGCAGTACATCGGAGTGCTTTCCGGTGTCGGTGGTTGGGCCGGGATCGGCATGGCGGCCGGTCTGGAAGGCGATACCGAGGGCCTGGGCGCGGTCGGCGCCTACAAGGCGCTGGCGAAGCACACCCAACTCGGCGGCGTGCTGACGGTATTCGTGCTACCTGACGGTGCATAACCAAAGATCAGAGGCGTCTCTCTAGCCATCCACGAACGACGACCCGCTCGCCCCACCGGCGAGCGGGTCGAGTTCGTTCTTGGCTCCGCTTGCCTGAACCGAGCTGTGCCTGGGCGCTGTGCGCGCAGGCCTCTTTCTAAAAATGAGGAGGATAACATTGACCTTGATGAGCAAGCATTCAGGCTGGAAAGCCACTACCGTCGCCGTGTCTTGGGGCCTTGTCGCGCTGGCGGCATTGGTGGCAGTACTGGCACGGGCCGAGAGCCACGCCACACTCTACGGAGACCACGTGCAGTGCGAACAGGGCCAAACGGGCGCCGGAGAAAAATGCCGCATCGATTTATTTCTCACCCGCGGCTTTCGTGCCTTTAGTCAGTGTCAGGTGTGCCATGGCCTCGACGGCAACGGCAGTTCGTTCGCTCCCAGCCTGGTGGAGACGCTGCGTGAGATCGATAAGGACCGCTTTATGGAGGTGGTGGCGAACGGCTACAAGGGCCAGATCGGGGTGATGCCGGGATGGAAGCAAAATCCAAATGTGATGAAATACGTCGACAATCTCTATCTATACCTGCTGGCACGTTCCGACGGTGCCATACCCCCGGGTAAGATTGAACGCTACGATCGTTGAACCCGCATATACTCAGGCTATAGTTCGCGTCAAGTGGTTTGTTCGGAAGAATGTACTCGATGAGGTGCTTGTTGATGGCGGTAGTCGCCGGCTTGATGGCGTTGGGCAGCTACGCGTCGGCCGCAGAGCGTGAGGTTCTCCGCGTGTGTGCGGACCCCAACTACCCGCCCTTTTCCACCCGCGAGCGGAACGGCCTGGAGAACCGGTTGGCGGACATACTGGCCGATGACCTGAATCTGACCGTGGAGTATATGTGGTTTCCGGCCCGCATGGGCTTTATCCGCAACACGCTGCGGGCGGAATCTTCCAGCGGTCAGGGCTATAAGTGCGACGTCGTGCTGAACGTGCCCCATGGCTACGAGCTCACCATCACCACTCGCCCATACTATACCTCGACCTACGCCCTGGTGTACGTCAAGGGTCGGGGCCTGGACGACATTCGCGACGGCAAGGACCTGGTCAATCTGGAGGCGGGGCGCAGATCCAAGCTAAAGATCGGGTTGAATGAACGGGATCCGGGTAACTTGTGGCTGGCTAAGAACGATATGTTCGAGCAGATGGTCACGTACATCGCTCAACCGGGCGATCCGGCCGAGTATCCGGGCAAATTGGCGGCAGAGGATCTGCTGGCGGGAAAGATTGATGCGGCGATACTCTGGGGCCCCATTGCCGGTCACGTTCAGCGAAGCGTAACCGACGTCGAGGTGGAATTGATCCCTTTGTTCTCTGAACCTGGGGTGCGATTTCACTTCTCCATAGCGGTAGGAGTTCGCCATCCGGACGGCGAATGGCGCGACGAGCTGGACGGGTCCCTCGAGCGCAACGCGGATCGGATCCAGGCATTGCTTCGGGAATACGGAGTTCCGCTTGTCACCGGCGACGGCTCGCACCTGTTGGCGGCGCCCCAGAACAACTGACCAGGGACTATTACTCTTTGAGGAAGCTCTGATTAATTCATCCATGAACTATCAGAGCACGAAAAACGAAAACTGCGATTTTCGTTTTTCTCCATAGATCAATCACCTAGGTGATTGATCTATGTCGGTACGTCCTGGTACCGGCGGAACCTCTGAATTAATCAGAGGTTCCTTAATTGCCGGCTGGCGTTGCTTGGCGGCGTCTGCGCTCAGTCCATGTATGCCTGGTCCAGATTCTTGGCCGTTTCCAGACCTATTATTTGCTGCCTGTTCACTAGGGCGTGCAGCTTGGTCGACGCGAGGTCCGCTCCGGTGAGGTTGAGTCCAGCAACGAATGCCCCGGAGAGATCCGCGCCGGCGACCTCTGCCCCCGAGAAGTTGGCGTTTTCGAGTCGGGCGCCGCGCAGGGAAGCGAATTCCAAGTCTACGCGTGATGCGTCGGCGCCGCGCAGGTCCGCGCCGTCTAGGTTTGCGGACCGTAATCGGGCGCGCATCAGCCCCATCGACTGATTCTTCATGTCCGGCGCCAGTTTGGCATTGCGCAGGCTGGCGCCGCTGAGGTCGGCGCGCATCAGGTCGGCAACGATGCGCGCCCCGTCGAGTTTCGCATTTTTCAAGTTGGCTCGGGGCATTTGCGTCGAGAACAAGCTGGCCCTTGAGAGGTCGGCACCCTCGAGATTGGCCGCCACCAGCCACGCCGAGTCGAGCTTCACTTCGGTCAGATCGGCACCACGCAGATCCGTGCCGTTGAGTCGGGCCCAGCGCATGTCCGCCCCGCGGAAATCAATACCGTTTAGATCGAGACCGGAGAGCCTTCGCTCGGAGAGGTCCGGCACCTGACCGGGCGCTGCTTCCTCCAGCAGCGCGACGAGCTGCGCTCTCGTCATCTCGGCCTCGGTCATCTCCGGGCTGTCCATGTCGACCAAATCCAGCATGTTCTGGGCGGCCACTCCTGCTGTCCAAAGCGCCCATACGCAGACTATCCCTAGTGTCAGGCGGGTACCGCGTCTTGGGGGTGCTAGTAGCGTCATGGGGTTTCTCCGCGTCGTCAATATTTCGATCATACTATGCCAAGCGGCGGCACAAGAAACACGCTTGCGCGCGCGATCCGTTGCGCACCTTGTATCTTTGCACCCATGCGGCTCCTCGCGACAGGGCCGTGAAACATGCGCGCTAGGAGAGATGTCGTTTGTGGAACTGGATATGTTCTTCGATAAACGACGCGATAAAAAAGTAACTGTGGTCGTATCCCGGCTGCATTCGGATGTCCATGGGGTAATCCGCACCCTCACTCGCCGCTGACAGCAACTCAGTCTTGAGCTGTTCCTCAAGGAACTCGTCGGCATCACCCTGATCCACAAAAATCGGCAGCTTTGTCTTCGCCGCCCGCACCAAGGCAGTGGTGTCGTATTGCGACCAGTCTTCACTGTCGTCGCCGATATAGTTACTGAGGGCTTTCTCCCCCCAAGGGCAGTTCATCGGTGAACAAACGGGTGAGAAGGCAGAGACACATCGGTACCGGTCGGGATTTCTTAGGGCGATCGTCAAGGCGCCGTGGCCGCCCATGGAATGTCCGAAAACTCCCACCCTGTGAGGGTCAACGGGGAACTGTGAATTTATCAGGGTAGGCAACTCGTCGACTACATAGTCATACATACGGTAATGGCGATCCCAGGGTGGTTTCGTTGCGTTCACATAAAAACCGGCGCCCAGACCGAAGTCGTATGAACCGTCAGGGTCATCAGGCACTCCTTCACCACGCGGGCTGGTATCCGGCGCCACAATTGCGAGGCCCTGTTCCGCCGCGTACCGCTGCGCACCTGCCTTGGCGACAAAATTTTCGTCGGTGCAGGTCAATCCGGACAGCCAGTACAGCACCGGCACCGGATCATTGTGCGCCTGTGGCGGCAGATAGATCGAAAAGTGCATGTCGCAGTGCAAACTGCTGGATGAGTGGCGATAACGCAGCTGCTTACCACCAAAACTCTTATTTTCGCCAACCCTTTCCATTAACGAAGCTCAAGAATTAAAGGAGCAAATGTACGCTTCCGCGCACATTTGCTCCTATTGTTCATGGCAAACCGTTTCCGTGACATCCGGTGCTAAAGCACGCCCGAGGCCTTGGCAGTATGGGTAGCTATCGCGTCCATCAACGCGGGGGACAAGCAATCGTAGGGTTCCAGCCCCAACTCTTTCAATCTCGTACGCACGTCACCCATAACTTCAGGATTTGCACCGGACTCTATGATGGATGAAACGAACGCAGCGAACTCCGGCCCCGCCCAACCCTCGTCGCTCGAAAGTTCCGGGTGTATAAAATCCAATCCATAGAACGGATGACCGGTGTTCTCAATACGGCCGTACAAATGCACACCACAATCCTTGCAGGCATGACGTTGAATCGTCGCCGATGGGTCAATAATGTCGAGCTTTTGCTCATTGGCCGTCACGCTGACACTATCCCGCGGCACCACCGCAACCTGTGAGAACAGAGCGCCTTCTGGCTTCCAACACTTGGTACAACCACAAACATGGTTATGGGCACACTGACCGCTTACCGAAACAGCTACAGGATTTTCGCTGCACTTGCAATAGAGGGTGCCGCCCGAAAAATCTTCGCTACCGGGATTTACCCCGTTGTCGACAGCGGGATGTATTGAAGTAGTCATCTCTGGTTGCCTCCTATGTGGTATATGTAAGGCGTTCTTTAATTTAGTGACGGCGTAAAAGAACGCCAGATTGCTCCTCGATACGCCAGGAGCTTGGCAGCGCAATCTATGGTTAAAAAGTTACGCTGGCATTTCAACTTCCAAACGTAGAGCCGTCTAGTACAGTACGACTGAGCGAATACTCTCGCCAGCATGCATTAGGTCGAAGGCCTTGTTGATGTCTTCCAAGGGCATGGTATGCGTAATCAGGTCGTCGATATTGATCTTGCCGTCCATGTACCAATCCACGATTTTCGGCACATCCGTGCGTCCCCGTGCCCCTCCGAAGGCGGTACCGCGCCAGGAGCGTCCGGTCACCAACTGGAACGGCCGGGTGGAAATCTCCTGGCCGGCGCCGGCAACACCAATGATACAGCTTTCACCCCAACCCTTATGACAGCACTCCAAGGCTTGGCGCATCACATTCACATTACCGATACACTCGAAGCTGTAGTCCACACCGCCGCCAGTCAATTGGATTATGGTGTCCACTATGTTTTCATGCTCGCTGGGGTTAAGAAAATCGGTCATGCCGAATTTCTTCGCCAAGGGAGTCTTGGAAGCATTGAGATCCACCCCGATAATCCGTGCCGCGCCGACCATCTTGGCGCCCTGAATCACGTTGAGGCCAATTCCCCCGAGACCGAATACGGCAACTGTGGAGCCCGGTTCCACTTTCATCGTGAACGCGACCGCACCGATTCCCGTAGTGACTCCACAGCCAATGTAGCAAATCTTGTCGAAGGGTGCGTCCTCACGTACTTTTGCCAACGCAATCTCCGGCAGCACGGTGTAATTGGAGAAAGTCGAACACCCCATGTAATGAAGGATCGGTTTGCCGTCCAGCGAAAAGCGGCTGGTTCCATCGGGCATCTGACCCTGCCCCTGGGTGGCGCGAATGGCCTGGCAAAGGTTGGTTTTGTGGTTCAGGCAGTATTCGCACTCTCGGCACTCCGGCGTATAGAGGGGGATCACGTGGTCTCCCGGCTTTAAGCTCCTCACCCCTGCTCCTACTTCTACGACCACACCCGCTCCTTCATGCCCCAAAATGGCCGGAAAGGCACCCTCTGGATCATCGCCGGACAACGTAAAAGCATCCGTATGGCAGATCCCTGTTGCTTTAATTTCGACCTGAACCTCACCGGCTTTGGGGCCTTCCAGATCGACTTCAGCAATTTCCAATGGCTTACCCTTATCGAAGGCGACGGCTGCTCTAGTTTTCATCGCAAATCCACCTCTCTTTGGCCGCTGATGATCTCAAAAATAATTATTTCCTACACGAACGCTAGGTAGCATAACCCTGTTTCCAATTATCAACAAAGCTATTTCGTGAATTCAAAAACCTATGAACAGAGGGGAATTTTGAAAAGCCTTTGTTCGCGTGGATATCTTGGAAGGTGCGCGCCAGGGAGTAATCGCCTTGCGGGAAAAGCGTTATCGTGACCTGCGAATCACCGACGTTCGCGGCACCGGTTCGGCCGGGTTGGAATGCTTGCGGCGTCATCGCGGTGACACACGGTCAGGGTATCCAGCCTGACACCCAGATCATGAGTTTGACAAACGCAAGGGAGTGCTCGATATATTGGACCGTAAAGAATTAGTTATCGCAGTGCGCGCGTTCTAGCGGAGATCGGTTTTCTCCAAGAGGCGGTTCTTGAGCATGTACTTTGTGCCATGCTGCCAAGATCTGTCCGTATTGCCCCGGATATCGACGAATGCCGTGTTGACGATCGCTCCCGTCTCGACGTCTTTGATGACCACGTTCAGGTTGAGGATCAAGTTGCTCACCTTTTGCACCCATACCACGGCCGACTGCTGGGCTCCGAGAGATTTGGCGATGGGCAGCTCGCAGTTGTTGCAATCGTAAAGATATTGCACGCTCTCGCGCAGCTTCGTTAAGTTACTCTGGGCAAGTCCGGTGTCCAACACCACGTAGCGTTCCGACGACTGAAGTCCGGCTCGTAATTGATCTGTAATCATCGCCAGGCGATTTGTCTCTTCCTCATTCGTGCCATACATCTCACCTTGCACACTTGTATCGACGAGCTGGGCATCAAACACGACGATCTGCACTTTCCCCGCATCTCCTTGTGCGAACGATGCCGCAACAAAGCACGTCGCGGCACAGATTAAGAGCTGCTTTATGAGTTGAGTTGACATGATTGGTGCTCCCTGTAACCCGCATTGTAACCTGTGGGGCGCGGATTCCTAACATGGCAACATGTGGGTGTCCAATTCGTAATTTCTGAGGCGTTCTGGTAATCATTAGAGTTGAATACCTGAATGCGTTTTCGCGCGCGCCTGTTCAAGAGTATTCTTGACCTCTTGTTGTGGTTGGCTTGATCAATGATTGGAGATTTGCAAAATGATCCATAATCTCGAGTTACCCGTCCTGTCTCTGGCCGACTGGCGAGAAAGTCGTAACACGTTGCATCAGTACGCCAAGCTCGCGGGCCAGCTCCGTGCGGCGTTCATGCCCAGGCAGAAACACTGGGGACACATTACATTACACGCAGCGGCAAGCGGATTGACTACGACGCCGATGCCGGTTGACGGCAAAACTTTGGAGCTGCTGCTCGATTGCACAAGTCATCGGTTCGCAATGAGTACCAGCCACGGGGAGAAGTGCGAGCTGCCTCTCGAGAAACAATCCATCGCCAGCGTGCGTGGTGGCGTACTTGAGGCGTTGCGTGGCATGGGTATTGAACCGGAGTTCGATGGTAGTACATTTTCCGATCAAGCACTGGCCGCCTACGATGGACGATCTGTAGAGCGATATTGGCGGGCGGTCGCATGGATAGACAGCGTGTTCAAGTGCTTCAAGGGAGAACTGCGCGGTAACACCGGACCCGTGCACGTATTCCCGCATCATTTCGATCTTTCAGTGAACTGGTTCTCGGGCCGCTTGGTTCCGGGCGTAGACCCGGCCGATGAGGAATCGAGCGAAGAGCAGATGAATTTCGGTTTTCTAAGTGGGGATGACGCCATCCCTGAGGCCTATTTCTACGTCACCGCCTATCCGACACCAAAGGATTTGACAGATGCCCCGTTGCCCGACGGCGCATACTGGCATCATGAGGGATTCACCGGCGCCATTATGCCGTACGACACCATCCGCGCGGCAGGGAATCCCGAACTTATGCTCTTGAACTATCTACGAACTGTGCAACAGGCAGGCGCGCAGCGTATGTAGTGAGAATCGGGCCGTTAGTGACTAACAAGATTGCATCGCCGCCTGTTGTTTCTCTCACTAGCTAGATTGCGTTTCACCGGTCTGAGGTTGTTCAGCTATCGACGCCATGACATGCCTCCTTTACGGTGAGTGCGAGTTGCGGTCACAGCGCGGATACGCCGCCGTAGGCGATGCCGGTGAGGTGCGCCATATCGCGCTGCCACGTGGTGAGATCGTCGATACAGAATTGATTGATGTGGTCGTGCCCACACGCGCGGGCCATGACCTGTATCAACTCGGTCGCCGCGCTAAAGAAATTGTGTAATCGCTCGGCCGACTTGTCGATGATCAGTCTTTCTCGAAGGTGTGGTTTCTGTGTCGCGATACCGACTGGACAGTTGTTGGTATGGCAGGCGCGCATGCCGAGACAGCCGATCGCCTGGATCGCTGCGTTCGACACGGCGATAGCGTCCGCGCCCAGAGCCAGGGCCTTCACGAAATCCGCTGGCAGCCGCAGGCCGCCGGTGGCAATCAGGGTCACGTCCTGGCGGCCCTTGCTGGCCAGGTACCGCCGGGCGCGGGCGAGCGCCGGGATGGTTGGCACCGAGATATTGTCGCGAAACAGCAACGGCGCCGCTCCCGTACCCCCGCCGCGGCCGTCGAGAATGATGTAGTCCACGCCGATCTGCAGTGCGGCTTCGATATCGCGCTCGATGTGTTGCGCGGACAGTTTCACGCCGATTGGTATACCGTCGGTCGCATCGCGTACTTGTTCAGCGAAGTCGCGGTATTGATCTACATGTTCCCAGTCCGGAAATCGGGCCGGCGAGATCGCTGCCTGACCGTCTTTCAGTCCCCGCACTTCGGCAATTTTGCCCTTCACCTTGGGGCCGGGGAGATGGCCGCCGGTGCCGGTTTTCGCTCCCTGCCCGCACTTAAAGTGAAACGCCTGCACGCGCTCAAGCTTGCCCATGGAGAAGCCGAAGCGGGCGGATGCCAGCTCGTAGAGGTATCGCGAGTTGTTGGCCTGCTCGTCAGGCAGCATGCCGCCTTCTCCTGAGCAGATTCCGGTACCGGCAAGTTCGGCGCCCTTCGCCAAAGCGGTCTTGGCCTCCGCGGACAGTGCCCCGAAGCTCATGTCCGATACGAATAGGGGTATTGCGAGCTCGAGCGGCTTGCCGGCCCTGGGACCAATGACCACGTCGGTGGCGACCGGGGCATCGTCCAGCAGCGGTACCTTGTGAAGCTGGGCGGTCACAATCTGGATGTCCTCCCACTTGGGCAGTTGATCGCGCGGGACACCCATTGCCGACACGCGGCCGTGGTGGCCCACCTTGGAAAGACCGTGCTCAGCCAGATGCTGAATGTATTTGAAATGGGGCTCCTCAGGACCGCCGTGCAGATCCGTGTAAAGTCCTTGGTAAGCCTCTCTGTCGTAGGGCTGCGGATTGTCCTGCTCCCAGGCGATGATCTCGTCTTCATCCACCCAGACATGATCCTCCTCCACCCAGGAGTTGAACTGCTTCAGGCGCTCATCTGGGTTGTAGGAGCTGACCCCGGTGTGGTAACAGTAATCCCAGTTGTGAACGCCACAGATCAGGTTGTCACCCTCCACGTGGCCGTCGGCAAGCAATGCGCCCCGGTGCAGGCAACGTCCGTACAGGACCGAGGCCTGATCACCGTTATTGAAGCGAATCACAACCAGATCGACCTTGGCGACCAATGCGTAGGCAGGCTCAAGCGGCTCCAGTTCGTTCCACTTCGCGACTTTGACCTTATTCATACCATCAACTCCGATATTTGTAAGTGATTTAAGCTCATATTCGATGTGCCGTTACCGGCGATTCGACCGGCGTTCTCGATCCGTCCGTTCGCTCGGGAAAAACGTGCAGCCAGGTGACAAAGCCGAGCAACTCCAGCCGATAGCGCAGGCAGATCGAGCGCAGGCCAGGGCCGATGCGGCGCGGATCAAACGCGCTCGGTACGACAAACGATGCGCACCGGTTCCCGACGAACAGGACGCAAAAAAACAGATCCCTTCTTGTACTTCGCCGTCCATGCCGGCTGCGGTGACAGAGGGTAGGGCGACGACGGGGCCGCGAGCGCCTACACTTGCGCGTCACGCAACCCATAGCCGGCTATGGGTTGCGTTCCATCGCCGCGTACTTACCAACCGACCCTGCGACGACGGGCAGGACAAGTCTCGTCGCCGGCCTCCGGATGCCTGGGTGCAATATACGGTTTAGCAGTTTGACTTTCCATGGATCAGTTCCGCGAGTTTACGGATACCCGGCTCGATGCGGTCAACGGAAATCGACGAGAACCCGAGTCGCAGATAATGCTTCGGGGGGGGTTCGGAATCGAAATAAACATCTCCAGGCTCGAACAAGATACCGTGTTCCAACGCTCGGGGATAAAGCTCCTTGGTGTTGAGTTCGCGTGGACCTTTTACCCAGTAACTGGTGCCGCCATAGGTGGGCATGTGCGAAGAATCCGGCAAATGTCGATCCAGGGCGCTGCCCATGACCTGCCACCTTTGTTTGTGACAATGGCTGAGACGGTTAATCAGCGAATCGTGATGTCCGAGGGAAAGAAATAGCGCCACGATTCGTTGGTTGTTAGCCGGTGGGTGGCGGACCATCAGGCGGCGCAGCGAACGAGCTTCATGAATTAACTCCGCAGGTCCCACCAAATAGCCGACACGCAGTCCCGGCGCCAGCGTTTTCGAAAGACTGCCGACGTAGATGACCCTGTTGTTTTGATCCCGGCTCTTGAGCGCTGCGGTGGGGTTGCCGCGGAAGTTGGATTCACATTCGTAGTCGTCCTCGATAACCAGGAAGTCCGACTTGTCGGCTTGCTCGAGCAAAGTTTGGCGGCGCTTCGCGGACATCGTGACCGTAGTCGGTGACTGATGGCTGGGGGTAACGTAAACATAATCGCAGGCGTTAACCCGCGCATCGATGACGACTCCTTCCCCATCAACCGGTAGGGTCGTGATTGAGGGGGTGCACTTCTTGAATATGTTCCTCGCATCCGGATAGCCAGGGTCCTCGAATCCCACGACATGCCGGTCGCTGACGAGCAGGCTTGCCAGCAGATACAGTGCGTGTTGCGCTCCCAGGGTGATGAGGATCTCCTCCTTGGACGCCCAGATACCCCGCCGTGGCAGCATGCGAGTGCGTATCTGATCGATGAGCAACGGATCGTCGTTATCGACCCGGTCCCGCGCCGTCTCCTGGATGGAAGAAATACTCAACGCCCGGCGGCAACACTCGCGCCAATCATTGACCGGAATGAGTGACGCATCCGGCTGACCGGAAATGAACGGGTAGTCGTACCCCTCCCAGTTTCGCGGTTTAACGATATTGTGTTGGGTGCTGGGTTTGAACCGGAAACGGCTATTCCAGTCGTGCCGACTGGATTTGTGCGTCGAACTCGTGCTTGCCGATACCCGGCCGTTCAACATCTTAGGATTGACGAAATAACCTCTTCGTTCGCGGGAAATAAGATAGCCGTCGTCGACCAGATGCTGATAGGTGAGGACAACCGTGTTGCGGGCAACTCCCAGCTGTTTTGCCAGTTCCCGCCCGGAGGGCAGGGCCTTATCCGCTGGAATGTGCCCGTCGAGAACTGCGGCGACGAGTTGCTCCCTGAGCTGACTCTGCAAGCTGATGTTGCGACGCGACGACAGCTCGAATAACTGGTCCCACATGACGTGATCCAGGCGGCTTTTCATATAGAGCGTGCCACGTTTTTCGGAATGGTTGAGTCTAGGCGTTGAGCTGCGGCGATGACAATAGCCAGCGCCCGTATTGGGCCACAGCGGTCAACGGGAATCGGGTTGTTAGATCTCCGCACCGTCGTACGCGGCCCCTGGGGTAAGATTTATGGTTGAGATTGTTTGGTCGGCTGCGGGCCAGTGCAACAGCAGACGATCTTTGTCCTTTGGTCTCATTGAATGGTCCGTTCTGGCTCTATCTCCCTGCAGCCTGGACGTGTACCGTCCAGGCAACTTGGGCCTGTGAGCACAACCGGCGTCGATGAGTCTTTCTCGATCTGTCATGGATAATGGAAATCAAGATGTGGCTGGCGATCAAGGCAGCCCCTCCATGGCCGGTGACCTTCAATACCATTGGTTACCGTTCACTGGTAACCGCGAATTTAAGAGCGAGCCGCGGTTATTCGTGCGTGCCCAGGGCATGTATTTCTGGGGCGCAAACGGTGAGAAGATCCTGGATGGCTGTTCCGGATTGTTTACTTGCGCTGCGGGTCACGGGCGCACGGAGATCGCCGATGCGGTAGCCCAACAGCTCAATCAACTGGACTATACGCCCTCGTTTCTGCGCAGCCACCCCGCGTCGTTCGAGCTCGCGCAACGCATCGCCGACTTGACGCCGGCGGATCTCAACCGGATCTTTTTCGTCAACTCCGGATCGGAGTCCGTCGATACGGCGATGAAGATCTGCTCTATTTACCACCGCGCGCGCCGCGAAGGCCAACGTTACATGTTTGTCTCCCGGGAGCGGGCATACCACGGAGTGAATATCGGCGGCACTTCGCTGAGCGGCATGGTGAGGAATCGGGAGTCGTTTGGCCCCAGCCTGCCCGGCGTCGTGCACATGCGCCATACGTGGTTACCGGAGCATCGTTTCACCAAGGGACAGCCGGATACGGGCGCCGAGCTCGCGGAGGACTTACAGCGTCTGGCGGATCTGCATGGCGGACAAAACATCGCCGCGTGCTTCGTCGAGCCGTTGGCAGGTTCCACGGGTGTGTTGATACCGCCCAAGGGCTACCTGCAGCGCTTGCGCGAAATTTGTGATGACAACGGCATCCTTCTGGTGTTGGACGAGGTGATTTGCGGATTTGGACGCACCGGAAGGCCCTTTGGTGCGCAGAGTTTCGGTGTCGTTCCCGATATCATGACCATGGCCAAGGCGATCACCAACGGCGCACAGCCGATGGGGGCGGTGGCAGTCCGCCAGGGCATCTATGACACTATCACCGAGGCCGCGCCCCAGGGTGCCGTGGAGTTGTTTCACGGTTATACGTTTTCCGCGCACCCGGCGGCGTGTGCCGCGGGCCTAGCGGCGCTGGAGATATACGAAAAGGAAGCTCTGTTTGACCGGGCGGCGGCGCTTTCCCCGTATTTCCTGGATTCCGTGTTTGCGCTGAGCGATCTCCCGGTCATTACCGATATTCGCGGTTACGGCATGATTGCCGGTTTCGATTTGGCGGCCGGTGTGAAACCCGGCATGCGCGGTCACGCCGTGCAAAAGCGCTTGTTTGACGCCGGACTGCATATCAAGACTACCGGTGATGCGGGGATCCTAGCACCGCCGTTGATTGCCGAAAGGAGTCATATAGACGACATGTGTCAAACCCTGCGCGTGGTATTGAGCGAATGCTGACCGCCGTGGCGAAAAGCTGGCGGGATCGGTTTAAAGTGCACTGCAGCCGGTTAGCGCGTTGAACCATTTCCACGCGGAATGTCAATGATGTAGTAAAGAGTCGTAATCTACCCACAACTGGAGGAGACAACACCATGCACCACAATTCGGGAATTGTAAAAGCCCTTTCCTTTAGCGCCGCGATTTTTCTTTGCGCGAGTCCCGGCGCATTCGCCAAGAACTTCAAACTCGCACTTGGCGATGCGCAGGGTGGCACCCAATGGGAATTGGGGACGAAGTTCGTGGAAAAATTCAAGGAGAAAACCGGCGGTAAGCACGACGTTAGATTGTTTCCGAACGGCCAACTGGGCAGCGAGCAGGATACCGTGAACGATGCCTCGATCGGCACCTTGGATTTTTCCATACTGGCCATCAACAACATTACGCCGTTCTCGCCAACGGTGGGTCTGTTCACTTTGCCGTACGTGATTTTGAGCCTGGACGACGCGATCAAGCTGACCCAGGGCGAGGTCGGGAAGGAGTTGACGGAAAACACCCTGCGCGATGCGGGTGTGCGTATTATCGGTTGGGCCTACTCCGGGTTTCGGGTGCTGACCAACTCGAAGCGACCGATCAAGACCGTCGGCGATCTGGACGGCGTCATCGTTCGCGTCCCCAAGAATGAGATCATGATCGCGACGTATCAGTCCTGGGGCATCAACCCGACGCCGATGGCCTGGTCCGAGACGTTTACCGCCTTGCAGCAGAAAGTCGTAGATGGCCAGGACAACCCCTACATCACTGTCCACGCGATGAAGTTCTATGAGGTGCAAAAATACGTCACCAATATCCGTTACATCTTTTCACTGGAGCCGCTCATTGTGAGCGAGTCCGTATTCCAGAGCCAGTCCGATGATGTAAAGAACGCCATTCTCGCAGCCGGACAGGAAGCCACCGCGCACAGCGCCGAATTCATCGCCAAAAGCGAGGACGCGATCCGCAAGGCACTGATGGAGAAGGGCATGCAGATCAGCGAGCCCGCTGACGGCGAGAAAGAATGGATCGACAAGGCAACTAAAGAGGTGTGGCCCAAATACTACAAGAGCATCGGCGGCAAAGAGAAGCTCGATCGGGTGCTCAAACTCCTGGGCCGCGGCTGACAACCGATCATCCTGTTACCGCGGGATCCTCGAAATGAATCGGGGACTCCCTAGCTGAGTTGAAAAGCGCACTCTAATCATCCTGACTTGCGAATAGAGTGCCGCTTTTCCCTGGAGGATTGTCCATGGCTGCATCTGGGATGGTGTTGAAATTCTTCAATAATATCGAAAGCTACATCTGCCGGACCCTGCTGGCGGTTTTCGTCACGCTGCTGTTCGTACAGATTGTTTCCCGGGAGTTTTTCTCGTATTCGATTCCCTGGGGCGAAGAGCTGGCAACCTACTTGTTCGTCTGGTTTGCGTACTTCGGTGCCAGCCACGCGGCAAAGATGGCGGCCCACAACCGGGTCACGTTTCAGTTCAAGATGATGCCCAAAGCGGTTGCGACGGTGAGCGAGTTTATCGCCGACCTTTTCTGGCTGGGCTTCAACCTCTATTTCGTATATCTCAGTTACGACTTCGTCTTCAATAAGATGAATCTGTTCTGGAAATCACAGACCATGGGCATACCCATGAAATACATCTACTTGATTCTCCCCATCGCCTTCGCGCTGATGTCCATCCGTATCGTCCAGGTGAACTACCTCAAGCTGGTAAAGGGAGTCGACGTTCGCGATCCGGAATCGGCGGAGATGGAGCACATGGCGGAACATCTGCTGGATTCCGAGCAGCAAACCGGGTCCGGTGTCGAAGGCACAGACAACAGGTAACTCTGGGGAGAATCGCTGTGGAAACAACCGTTGTATGGATATTGTTCGGCGCATTCCTGTTTCTATTACTTCTAGGGGCGCCCATTACGGTGTCGCTGGGAGTCTCCGCCTTGGTGGCGTTTTTGTACCTGGGCGAGAATCCCATCAAGTTCGTGCAAATCGCCTTTACATCGGTTGGCTCGTTTCCGTTGATGGCGTTGCCGGCGTTCATTCTCGCGGGCGCCCTCATGGAGGCGGCCGGGGTATCCAGACGGCTGGTCAACATTGCCGAGACCTTTGCCGGGCCGGTCACCGGCGGTCTTGGGGCGGCTACGGTTTTCGCCTGCGTATTCTTCGGGGCGATCTCGGGCTCTGGGCCGGCCACCACGGCCGCCGTGGGGATGCTGATGATCCCAGCCATGGTCAACCGGGGGTACGACAGGGGTTATGCCTCCGCCATCACTGCCTCATCGGGTGGCCTCGGCGTGGTGATCCCGCCGTCAATTCCGATGGTGATTTTCGGGATTTCGGGCCTCGGCATGCAGCCGCCTCCCGAGGCGGTTGCGAAATTCGGCGAGTTTCAGACCTTGTCGATTCCGAAACTTTTTATCGCCGGTTTCATTCCGGCATTCATCATTGCCACAAATGTGCTCATCATGAATTACTTCAGGTCCAAAAAGCGCGGCTACCGCGGGATCACCGATTCCTGGTCGTTTGTGGACATGCGGCGCACCCTCAAGGAGGGGTTCTGGTCCATCTTGGCTCCGCTCATAATTCTGGGCGGCATCTACAGCGGGTTTTTCACGCCCACCGAGTCGGCCATCGTCGCGATCTTCTACACGGTAGTCATCGGCGTATTCATGCACAAGGAGCTCAAATTGAAGGACGCCTTCCACTCCCTGGAGACGACCACCTGGATTTCCGGCCGGGTCCTGTTGATCCTGTTCACGGCGACGGTGTTCGGGCGGCTGCTGGTGGAGAATCAGATCCCGGCGATCGTCGCCGCATCATTATTGGAAGTCACCGACAATATGTATGTAATCTGGGCCATGGTTATCGCCTTCCTGCTGTTCGTGGGAATGTTCATGGAGACCCTGGCGACTATTATGATTCTGACCCCGGTGCTGTTGCCCATCATGTACAATCTGGGGGTGGATCCGGTGCATTTCGGAGTGGTGATGGTAGCCACACTGGCCATCGGCTTCCAGACGCCGCCGCTGGGAGAGAACCTCTTCGTCGCTTCGGGTATCGGGGGCTCGACCATCGAGGACATTTCCGTCAAGGCCATCCCGTTCGCTCTAGCATCGATTGTTGCGATATTTATCATCGCCTATGTGCCGCAGCTTTCCCTGTGGCTACCCAGTCTCATTGGATATTAGCCCGCATATTGCACCAAGGCGGCGAAACAGGAAGTTATCAACTTGATTGAAAGAGGACTCGTCTCGCAATGTTACCCAACATCCGTAAAATCCTGTACAGCACCGATCTGTCGCTCAACGCCGTCTACGCATTCCGCTATGCCGTATACCTGGCGATGAAGACCGGCGCCGAGATGCATATCCTGCATGTGGTGGAGATTCTCTCGAATGACGCTAAGTTCGTGCTGCAGACCTACGTGCTCGACGCCGAAAATCGCGACGCTATGTTGACCGGCAGAGTGAAAAAGGCGCAAGAAGAGCTCAACAAGCGCCTGGAGGAATTTTGGAAGCAGCTCGATCCGGCCGATCGTGAGGTGAGTAAGCAGATCGCGTCCATCAACGTGTGCGAATCGTATCCAGCGGAGGAGATCCTCAAGAAGGCCAACGAGCTCGATTGCGACATGATCGTGATGGGGACCCACGAGAAGGGACTTGGACACGCGTTTGTCGGCAGCGTGGCCAAGAGCGTCATGCATCGCTCGCGCATCCCCGCGGTCATCGTCCCGCTGCCCGAAGCGCTTTACTGAAGTCTTGGGGTGATATGCGGGCTCAGCCCATCGTTTGGTAGTAGAGGTTTTGCGGATGGTTGGCTTGGGCGAAAAAGAACCAGCGCTCGGCGAGCAAACCTAGATACTGAGCAAGAAAGGCGGCGGCAAAGAATCCGGCCATCTCGGTGAAAAGTCCCGCGATAATCAAAAGTATCGGCACCGGAAACACCAGTACGAGAAACGACCACATCAACTGCTGAAACCGCGTGGGTGACGCGCCGGGAAAAAATTCGCGGGTATTGAATGAGCCGCCCATGAGGCCTTGGGAACGTTGGGTAATGCGCTGATGTTTGACTCCAGTCGCGGTTTGCAGCGAGGATTTTCTTCTTATTCGAGTGTTGCGGATAAGCGAGGCGGTCCGCATTGCCAGTGCAACGAGCGTCACGACAACCGCCCACATCCCATAATACCGAGTCAACTCGGCAGCGTATTGCTGGGCCAGGGCGGTCGCGAGGGTAAACCCGGAGGCGCTGCCCAAAAGGGTGTAGTTGAATACCGTCAGCGGCGTCGCCCACTCCTGCAGAAAGCGGATGCAGGCATAGATCATTCCGGTACATAGAAAGAGCGCCAGCACCGCAGCGGTGGTAGCCCCGCCGATCCACAGTGTCCCCTCGCGGCGGATGTGCGGCGGCGCAATGTCAGGCGTTGATGCAAAATAATGCGCTGTCCCATACAAGGCAACGAGGACAATGACGATAGGCAGGACGATGACTTCCCGCGACAGCCACGACGTCTTCCACTGCGCCGCCGAACGCCAAGCCCGCTCCGGGCGCCCCAAATGGAAGAACGACGCAAACAGGCCGGCAATGAGCAGACCCATAGACAGCGCGCTGCCCCTTACGTAGAACTCTCCGGAGTAGGGCAGGCCCGATCGACTGTGCACGAACCATTCCCCGCTGTACAGAGCCAGAAACAAACCCTGACCGGCGCCGATCAGGGTAGTAAGAAAAATCACCGAAAACGCGGGATGCATGATGATCAGACTGCGGATTTGGAAGCAAGTGGATTGCCGTATGACCGCACGGGCTTTACCAACTGGTCACGTCGTCCAGCGTCTGTTCGCGCACCGGTCCGACCGGCCTTTCGTGCTCCTTCTTCAGCGGGTTGTCGGCGCGCACCAACTCGTCCTCATGGATCCGGATGCGGGTTTTGCGCCGCGGCAAGTAGTGGTTCGCCGGTTTGGTGCCCCACTCCGGCATGAGCGCGTAGCCGCCTTCCTCGCGGATGGCGACGGACACATCCGCATCCGGATCGTGAATATCTCCAAACAGGCGCGCACTGGTCGGGCAGGCCAGTACGCAGGCGGGCTTGCGCTCGCTTTCCGGCAACGCCTCGTCGTATATGCGATCGATGCACAGCGTGCATTTTTTCATCACCTTCTGATGGGTATCGATCTCCCGGACGCCGTAGGGACAGGCCCACGAACAGTACTTGCAGCCTATGCATTTGTCGTAGTCCACCAGCACGATCCCGTCTTCGGGCCGCTTGTAGCTGGCCCCGGTCGGGCACACCGGCACGCAAGGCGGGTCCTCGCAGTGCAGGCAGGATTTGGGAAAGTGGACGGTTTCGCAATGGGGATACTCGCCGACCTCGAAGGTCTGCACACGATTGAAAAACGTGCCCGTCGGATCTTCGCCGTAAGGACGGTCGTCCGACAGATACCCCGCCACGCCGGACGTGTTCCATTCCTTGCAACTGGTCACGCAGGCGTGACAGCCGACACAAACGTTCAGATCGATCACCAGCGCCAGCTGTGTCATGTGTGCCTACCGCCTCCTGCCCGCGAAAAAGGCCAGCCACGACTTGGGCGTGGCTTTCATGCCCGGAAGCGGGTGAACCGTCTTGAATTGGGGGTGCGTCTTTTGTGCCCCGGCCTCTGCCTTGTAAACCCGTACATGCACGTCGTACCAAGCGGCCTGACCGGTCACGGGATCGGAATTGGATAGATGGTCGCCGTCTGTACCGGGTGGCAGTTCCTCGGAGATCAGGTGATTGAGCAAAAATCCCTTGCACGATTCGTTGGCGGCGGCCTCCAGATTCCATGCCCCGGATGCCTTGCCGATCGCATTCCAGGTCCACACCGTACCCGGCTCCACCGCCTCGCTGAACCGGCACATACAGCGCACCCGCCCCCACATGGATTCCACCCACACCCAGTCGCCGTCGTCGAATCCTCCTTTTGTCCCAACCTCCGGGCTCATGTACAGGTAATTGTGCGCATGAATTTGCCGCAGCCAGGCGTTCTGCGAGTCCCAGGAGTGGTACATCGCCATTGGGCGCTGGGTGATGGCCTTGAGCGGATACTTGTCCTTATCGGTCTGCTGGCTTTCCAAAGGATCGAAATAGAACGGCAGCGGGTCGAAATAGGTCGCGATGCGTTTGCGCAGCCGCTCCGGCGGCTGCCGGTATTCGGTCTTGCCCTGGGCCGCGAGCCGGAACTGCTGCAGTACCTCCGAATACAGGTGCACGTTAATGGGTTCCGCGAAACGTATGAGCCGATGGCGCTGCGCCCACTCCAGATAGCCCTTGTTCCAGTTGCGCATATATTGATAGGACTTGGGTAACGGGTAGTGGTAGACGCAGTTGTTCTTTTCATACATCTGCCACTGATTGGGATTGGGTTCACCGCGCATGAACTTCTCACCGCCCTTGCCGCGCCATCCGGCGAGAAAGCCGATTCCCGATCCCGGCTCGGTTTCGTAATTGACGATGAAATCCGGGTAATCGCGGTATTTGCGCGAGCCGTCCTTACTCACGAACGCCGGCAGCTTGAGGCGTGAACCCAGCTCGATGAGCACCTCTTGGAACGGCTTGCATTCGCCGGTCGGCGGCACAACGGGGATGCGCACGGAATCCACCGGCCCGTCGTATTCGGAGATAGGGCGGTCCAGCATGGACATGACATCGTGGCGCTCCAGATACGTCGTGTCCGGCAGGACCAGATCGGCGAAGGCCACCATCTCCGATTGAAAGGCATCGCACACGGCGATAAACGGGATCTTGTACTCGCCGTCCTCGTTCTTGTCGTTCAGCATCTCGCGGACCCGTTCCGTATTCATTGTTGAATTCCACGCCATGTTCGCCATAAAGATCATCAGCGTGTCTATCCGGTACGGGTCCCCGCGCCAGGCGTTGGTGATCACGTTGTGCATCAGGCCGTGAACCGATAACGGATATTCCCAGGAGAATGCCTTGTCGATGCGCACGGGTTCGCCGTCGTCGTCGACGAACAAGTCGTCGGGCTCGGCGGGCCAGCCCAGCGGCAGGTCCCCCAAGGGGGTATTGGGGCGCACGGACTCGGGACCGGTGCCGGTCTTGGCGCAAGGTGGTATCGGGCGCGGGAACGGTGCCTTGTGGCGAAAGCCGCCCGGGCGGTCGATGGTGCCCAGCAGCGTCATCAGCAGCGACAGCGCGCGGATGCTGTGAAACCCGTTGGAGTGCGCCGCCAATCCGCGCATGGCGTGGAACGCCACCGGATTGCCGGTGATCGTCTCGTGCTCGTTGTCCCACACATCGGTCCACGGGATGGGCAGTTCGATCTTCTGGTCCCGCGCCACGACCCCCATCTCATGGGCGATCCGGCGTATCGTTTCCGTCGGCACGCCGGTTACGTGTGCCGCCCATTCCGGCGTGTAATCCTTTACTCTCTCCGCCAGGAGCTGGAACGCCGGCTTGACCGGGGTGTCGGCGTCGAGTTCGAACTCGCCCATCAGGCGGGGATCGGCCCCCTTGTTGTGGGTGAGGACCGCGCGGTTGGTAATGCGGTCCCACCACAGCTTGTTCTGCGGGTCGAAGCATCCTTCCTCCTCGGGCACCTCGGTGCGCACGAACATGCCGTATTCGTTCCCTTCTCGCAGGTTAACCAGCTCGGCGGCATTGGTGTACTGGATGAGAAACTCGCGATCGTACAGTCCTTGTTTGATGAGCTCGTTGATCAGCGCAAGCAACAGTGCGCCATCGGTACCCGGTTTGATCGGCACCCATTCGTCGGCGATGGCGGAGTAACCCGTGCGTACCGGATTGATGGAGATGAACCTTCCACCGTCGCGCTTGAATTGGGAAATGGCGATCTTCAGCGGGTTCGAGTGATGGTCCTCGGCGGTGCCGATCATGATGAACAGCCGCGCCCGCTCGAGGTCGGGGCCGCCGAATTCCCAGAACGAACCGCCGAAGGTGTAGATCATGCCCGCCGCCATGTTGACTGAACAGAAACCACCGTGGGCGGCGTAGTTCGGCGTACCGAACTGTTTGGCAAACATCCCCGTGAGCGCTTGCATCTGATCGCGCCCGGTGAATAACGCGAACTGTTTGGGGTCCGTGTCACGAATACGATAAAGGCGTTCTTCCAGAATATTAAAGGCCTGATCCCAGGAGATGGGTTCGAACTCGGCATCGCCGCGCTCGCTGCCCGGTTTACGCAGCAGTGGCCGCGTCAAACGGGCGGGGGAGTATTGTTTCATGATGCCGGATGCACCCTTGGCGCAGATGACGCCCTTGTTCAGCGGGTGTTGCGGATTACCCTGGATGAAACGGACCTCTCCATCGCGCAGTGTCACACGGATACCGCAGCGGCAGGCACACATGTAACAGGTGGTGTTTTTGACCTCCGTGACGCCGGTCTCCGATTGTGATTCCGGGATGTAGGCGGTCATAGCCTCGCGCGCATCATTAGATTGTTATGGTCATACACCGTTGTGGGCCTGTGATTGGACTACCGTCACCGCAATGACCCGGAATACATCTTCGGCGGAGCAGCCCCGCGACAGGTCGTTGACCGGTCGTTTCAGCCCCTGGAGGATCGGTCCGATGGCGTCCGCCTGGCCGATGCGCTCCGCCAGTTTGTAGGCGATGTTGCCGGATTCGATGTTGGGAAAGATCAGGATGTTGGCGCGCTCGTCGAATTCCAGATCCGGCGCCTTCTGGGCGAGGATCTCCGGCACGATCGCCGCATCCAGCTGGATGTCGCCGACGATATTGAGGTCCGGCCGCGCGTCGAGGGCGAGCCGAGTGGCGGTGACCACTTTGTCCACGAACGGGTGCTCGGCGCTGCGGTTGGTGGAAAACGACAGCATCGCGATATGCGGCTCGACCTTGAGCAGATGCCGCGCGCTGTCGGCGGAGGCGATTGCGATCTGCGCCAGTTGGCCGGCGTCGGGCTCTATGATCAGACCGCAGTCCGCGAATATCAACGCGCCTTTCAGGGAGTGAAAAGGGCGGCACAGCATCATGATGAAAAAGCTCGACACCAGATCGTAGTTGTCCTGCTTTCCCACCAGTTGCAACGCGGTGCGCACGACCGCGCCCGCGACGCAGCCATCGGCATCGCCCGCGCGCACCATCAGGTTGGCGTACCACAGGGGATCGGGCGCCCGTTCCGCGGCCTGTTCGCGTGTCATCCCTTTTTTCGCACGCAGCGTATACAGGGTGTCCGCGTAGTCGGACAGATGCCCGGCCGTGGCGGGGTCCTGGATCTCGAATTTATCCGCCGACACGCCGGCGTCTTGCGCGGTGCTACGCACCCCCTGCGGATTGCCGATCAGCACGACCTGTGCGATGCCCTCGTCCACGGCCTTCGCGGCGGCTTCGACAATGCGCGGATCCCCGCTTTCCGGCAGCACGATGCGCCGCGGATCGGCGCGCGCGCGATCAAGCAGTTCGTAGAACGGTTTCATAGACTATCCCCGGGTTGCCGCCGCCGGGGCGTGTGACATGCCCCGGCGACGGTATCGATGCGGGTTCCCGGCTGCGCGATACGCACAGACCGTAGGATCCGGTTAGACGTACTCCTGGTATTTCTGCAGGTGGCGCACCGGCAACGACAGGGCGTCGCGGCGGAACGGATCACCGAGCTCGCGG
>CAMYKK010000041.1 GCA_947258975.1 uncultured Gammaproteobacteria bacterium | reverse complement strand
CTATCTGATAACCCGCCAGAAAAAGCCTAACGAAAAGGGTTTCGTCGGTTACGAGACCATCTGGGAACCGTTTCACAAAGAAGCCAAGTACACCACCCCCAAAAAGCCATGAGCTTACAGCCGCGCAAGCTTTTAGAGAATCTCTTTAGAGGTTCCGCGGTACACTGATGTAGCGGCAAAAACAGGCGCTGACACGTGATTGTTTTTGTGAAAAAACGCTGTAGTGTTTTCGATACTCTGGCAATTCAGGTTGAATTGATCGAGCTTCCTTAGGTTTGCGCGGCCATAGGAATCTGAATCGAATCCTCCGGATGGCCCCAAACTTGGCCCAGTCGATCGCCGAAAAAGAAAGGCGAATGGCTTGGCGGACATGTGCTTGGCTATGGAAAGAGAAGGTCAGGATTTATTGGTGCCCCCGTCTCCTGATCACTCGGTGCGGATTTTGTATGAATGAAACTATCCAAGACAACAAGTTTGTCGAACTCACCTACAAGGTGACCGACCGAAAATCGGGGCATGTGCTCAGCACGGTGAAATTTCCATTGGGCTATGTTCACGGCCACAACGAAGTCCTTGCCCCCTCCGTCGACGCGGAGCTAGAAGGCAGGTCCGCGGGTGACGTAATCGAGGTGCCGATCGATCGCAATCGACTCTATGGCCCCAGGGACGAGACCTTGGTGTTTACCGACTATATAGAAAACGTTCCCGAGGAGTTCCGGAAGGTCGGCAACACCATCCTCATGGAGAATGATAAGGGCGAAACGAAGAGCCTTCTTGTCACCAGGATGGATGACAAGACCTTGACGATTGACGGCAACAATCCACTCTGTGGCAGAGAAGTCATTTTCACGCTCAAGGTCCTGACCGTTCGCGATGCGACCGAAGAAGAGATCGAAGCCGGCGGAGAGGTTGGTGCGGATCCCGACATAGATGGAAGTCTCGTATTACCGATTTGAGTTGTCGGCAGATCTGTCGATATGCCGACGACGGACACTATTGCATCAAAAAGAGCTATGACGACCTCCGGCTGGGAGTTGATCAGCGCCAGCTCCTTTTCGTTGACCTAAAAAACAAGGACGACGAAAACGAATAACCCATTTTATCAATAACATACAAGATCAGCTGGTATCGCTAGTTTGTCGATGCATGTGAGGGTGTTCCATTCTTAGTTGAAATTCTCCGTGGCTCGGTGAGTTTACCATCAAGCAGCCTCCTTCTGGATGATGGGTTCGATTCGCAAGGCTTTGAGCAATGCCATCCTCAGCTTGGGTAGGTGCCGATACCCCTGAATACGTCTCAGCCGAGGCTCGATATTCATCAGCGATGCTGCCAACCAGCGATGCTTCTGACTGGAATTCTTCCAGTGGTCGACATGACCACAACGCTCTTCGATCGTGGCATTGAGAGATTCCAGACAGTTGGTGGTTTTGAAGCTTGCGCCAAGCAACCCAGTCACACTTGGTCACACCGGCGACCAGAGGATACGTAAAAATGTTACGTAACCTATTGATTTACTTGGTGGCTATGGGTGGACTCGAACCACCGACACCGGCATTATGAGGGCATCCAAGTCCCAATAGCTTTTTGTTTTTCAATCAGTTATGCACGCCGATCCCACGCGTTTGTGACTGGAAAGGCCACGAATGGACACGCGAGGACAGCTTTACGTCACATTTTGGTCACACCTAGTGACTGACATTATTGTTTGATTAATCTCCACGTCATTGTGGAAGTTCGACAGCACCACACGATGATGCTTTCGAATACAAGAGTGCTTCAACCTAAAACGCGAACTCCACTCTTGGATATTTTCTTTTTCTTGGGCTTGGTCGTTTCGGTCACTTTCTCAATTGTTTTACCGCCCTCCTCGCCAACCTTAGCAGAAAAACGTTTTATGATACGACCTTTTGTCACACTACTTTTAGAGCCGAAAGAGGTTACAGGTAAAGATTTCCTCGACACTGGTTTACTCCTAATCATTTTCTTTTAGAAGGCTAGCATAGGTAAGCGTGTATATAAATCCGATTAAGGGGTAAGAGATATGCGCGATGATTGAATTATTTGTCTCGTGCTGAATCGTCCATGCGTTCGTTAGATCAGCATCTAGAAGCGCGGTGTCTGTATTACGTGAAGAATCAAATACCGATATTATTGGATGACAAATCATACGACCTCGAGGGGGCACGATCTGAATCTCGCCGTAAGCCATAGGTAGACTTGTAACGAATTCAACCCATCGGCCCTCGGATTCATCCGACGAATCCTCTTCAGTTTCATACTCCGCAATTAACGTAACAACATCGGGCGAATTCAAGCTTCGTGGCAGTGGCTTATTTAGCGGGATGCGTACGACATAGATATACTGAGACTCATTTTCAATCTCTTCAACTTTTGGGACCGCAGTTTCCACACTGTCCGGTGTATCCATCGAAATTTCTATATCTCCGGTAACTTTGGCCAATAAACTTACTTTATGGAAAATCTCATGTGTTTCTCCTCGGTGATAGACAAATCGGAGTTCTTCTCGATATTTCGTTCTCGCACCGAGCCGTATAGTAATCTTATGGCTTTCCTTACCTCGACCATAGAAGGCTATCGCGCTCGCATGAAACTTGTCTCGACCAACAGCTATAACCTCCTTTTTATTGAAAATTCCGAACTTTTGCAGAACCCGTAATAACCAATGAGCTGGATAACCCGCTTGTGCTTTATCCAACGCGGATGCTGCTGCCATGACCCATTTTGTACCAGGCACTGTTACGAATAAGATAGCGCGATTATCCGCGGCGAATTGTGGAAGTAATTGACTAATCCATGCTGGAAACAACGTAGAAGAAATAAACGAAAAAACCGGGGTATTTAGTAGTCCTACAACTTTTTCTCGGAATATGTTCAGGCCCAACCAGGTGCCCTGCTGAAAATTAGGCGAAATGGTGAGCGATGCTAATAAAGTGGCTATGGAAACCACCGTCATGATGACCATGATTTGTCTTCCCGTAACAAAGGAATCGAACGTTCCGATAAATATTCTCGCGATATTTAGTATTTTTTTCTCTTTGGAGCCATAACCCGCGGAAGTAACATATTGTCTAATCGCCTCTTCTGAGTGATCTTTGATTAAAAGTCCCGCTACTTGCAAACCTTCCAGCAAGAAAAGAACATAAAGCAGCGCGAGTATTCCGCCAATCTTGGCTAGTACCATGGCGTCCGGAGATTCCGCGCCCACCATCAATAATTTCGTAAGCAGCAATATAAAACAAAGCGATGCTGCGATAGTCCATAAGATTTGAGCAATGTTCTTGATAAGCGACCGCCCGTAATTCTTATTCCCTGGGTCCTGGGTTCTCATCATGACGCTCAAGTAATAGAAAATAAAAAAGCAAAAATAGGGTACAGACTAGGGTAAATTAAATATCATAGGTTTGCGAATCCATTCTGCGTGGACCTCTAACCAGAAATCCCACTACCCCGTTATTATTTTGTCGCAACTACCAGACACGGTTCGATCTACCACTTGGGACGCTCATGTGGTAGGAGGGACCGAACAGGCCCAGGGAACCTACGCCGCTTTTTCGTCACGCTGCGGTAGGTTACGCAACCTGACGGGCGACTTGGTTCTAAGTTTGTCAGACGACACGTCTGTGACTCTAGCCGGAAACTACGTCAAAAAACTTGGCGAACTCATCAGTTAACTGGTCGAATTCGGAATCGAGACATACAGCCCCCAGCAAATGTTCTTTATATTTTGTCTCTCGCATAGTGTCTGTTGTATCCCACACGGTATCCATGAAAGGTCTGTCTCCCCAGTACCACCGGTGCACTCCAATGTATCGACTCAACGCAATTGACTTTTGAAATGTGACGAGTCGTTTCGAATCAATCTTCCTCTCATATAAACTAGACTGATATGTTCCTGAACGCTCGAAGTGCACAACCAAACCTAGTTGTCCCTGGTCATCTCCTAGTGCGTCACTAAGTATCGGGACCAGCTCCATGGCTGCTTCGAATAATTCTGATGCGCTGGTACGAAGCTTTGGGTATAAAGGGGCTGCCACGTAATAGACTTCGGCTTGTTGTGGCTGACCATTCGGCCAATCAATATTGACCATTAGTTGCTCGAACGGATTCCCATTTCCGTCGCAGCGATCCTCAGTCCAAAACTTAGCTCTCGCATAAGGTCCCAAGCGATCGTCGTGTATGAAAATCCGCTCACTGGCTAGATTGTGGATTCGAACTACGTGGCGTTTTTGTCCAATTTCGACTTCGTACGGAGCAACTTCTTTATTTGAAGCATAACCAACAACCGTTACGGCGTGACCTTCATTACCGGTGCGAATAGCCAAGATAAGCGGTATACCGGAACGCAAATAGATATCAAGAAATGTAAGAAACTCTGTAGCGGGGGTAGATTCGTGTGCAGCTAAGAGATCCGGTGCGAACCCGAAACACCGCAATGCTTCACAAATTTGTTCAATTGCCAGCCCTGATGACGGGAATGGACGTCCGTGCGGAAGGTAATGACGAACGGCGGCCTGCGTAATTTCAGAAGACGTCGGCGGTCGAGCCCCTTCGCGGCGTGTTAAGCGCTGCAGAGCGGACCAGATTGCTGTCGTCGCACATGCCCCAACAGCACGATCCTGCTGTTGAAAAGCTAAGCCATGTACTGTGAGCTTAAAACCTAGAAAATGAACCGGATACGTATAGCAAGTAGGAAAAAAGCGCTCCCCTCTATCCGAGAGGTGTTTAAGTACGGTACGACCAATTGGTACGGATGGTAGAGGACGTATGACAATATAACCACAGTACCCTCGCTGTAGCTTTCTAGTGGCGGAGGAAAGGTTTCCCGAAGAAGCCTCCGCGATTGTCTGGTCAATAATCGTTTGGTCAACTAGGGTTGCGAAAACATGAATACGGGTTGTCCAATTCTGCCGAGGCAGCAAACTTTTTGAATAATAAAGGCTAACCTCTTCAATGAAATGCCTGTCAATGTAGTGATGCTCAATGACGAGTGATTTAGCATTAAGAGAAGCCAAATAGCTCGCTAAATATGCTACTTGGTTATTCGGGGACCAGTCTTGATATGTGACTTGGCTAGTTTCCCTTACTGCTTCCAAGAAAGCAGGTTCGGAAAACTCAACACAAATTATTTCGTTGTGGGGCCGCTTTCCAAGCTGGTTAACGTGACTGTTTTTTGTTCTCGTTCTGCGAGGCACGCGCAGGGGTCACTTCCCATGAGGGGTTAACTTATTGAAGACGAAAACGTAACTCTCTGTCCCCGATTTTAGTAATCGGCTCGATACGCTCCCTGACCTTCTGGCGAACTTCTTTACCTTCACGAAGAAGGTCCCGGGAATTCCTAGAGAACGCATTTCTAACAGTCTTTCTATCCACCGTTTTCTTAGTTTCTCGTTTCATTATGCCGCCGCCAATGTCAGCCAAAATCTATATTTTCTCCTTAGGAAAGGGCCAGAAAAAGTTTAGCACAGTCACTTACCCCCTAGAGTGAACTTCATGCAAGGAAAGGAGAAGACCTTTGATTCTACTAATAAAATGGGGGCTAACCAAGTTAAAACAATGGGTACTTGGCGTAAAAGTCCCAGCACCGACAGGTATGATATTCAGAGAAATGCTCTTGGAAACGCCCCCTGTAAGGGCGAATTGAGTGGAAATACGTACTAACCCGAAAGCGTGTATTGTTGTATTTATCATACAACCTCGCTGGGGACTTTACACTATATATATGTTGAATCTTCAAGTGTCAACCCTATATATAGTCATAGTTTAAAATTCAACCCAAAAGAATCGAAGAAAGTATACTGATGGTGTAATGATGGAAATAGTGGTGGGGCTATATCGTCAAAATCGGATGAACCGCATAACTATTGCTTGCGGGGGTAGAAAGGATTAATTACAGCCCATCGCAGCCAATATTCTGTGTCGGCGATGATTAATGAATAATTTCTAGCCGTCTGATTACCGGCGGTCCCTTTCTTTATTAGAAACTTCTATTTTCAGATCTCCAGAAAGTTTCAACTTTATTAAGGACATAAATCGCGTTGAGTCAGCAATACTCGTCAAATCTAATGACGCCAACTGTTATTGCCAATTACCAGAGAGGAAGCTGGAGAGTGTTTTCATGTTCTTCCATAAGTTGCTTAGCTCTCTCTAAGATGTTTCGTTGAATTTTTCCAACTTCAATTAACCGTTCAAAACTCGCTGGATATTTCTCATTATCCGCATCACTAAAAATTGGCGTTTGTTTCGATAAATATGGTGTGATTTTGAAAGAACGACATAGCAACTCTATTCTTTCTCTGTTAAGAAATTCATATATTTTGTTAGCCAATAATCCATCTCGCCCTTTATACAAAGTAACGTGCGGATTAAATCCGTACTTTTTTCTAGGGTAGTCCGGTTTAAGCCATACCTTCCAAAGTTTATCGTTTCTGGCTCGGATATATACAACGGAATCGGTCTCTGTTTTGAAGATTCCCGTTCCCGCCAAGAGAATCGTCTCATCACAAAAGTTTTTCGAAACACTCTCAATTTGGTGTCTATTAATCTTACCTTTCAACGGCCCCTTAAGAGTAATATGTATATTGTGGTGCATATCTTCATCTGTAAATATATGGCGCAATGAACTCAAAAGCATGTTGACATCGGGATCAGTAATCTCAAGAAAAATAAACCACCGCGCCATCATCTCAGATCACCAAATACTTCTTAAGATCCAATGCAATATTTTCACTAGTGAGAATTTCATAAAGAAAATTAGCAACACGCTTTGCAGTCTCATCCGCGCTATTCTTAACATTTGGGTCAGTCATTTTCGACTCAATGTCGTCATCCTCTTTCCAGGCTAGAAACTGCTCATAGTCTTCCAACAACATATTAAAACCGCCATCAAATCGGCCCTCTCCCAACTGTTCTAATCCGTACGCTAATCGCTGCATCGGGGTAAGCTGACACAATTCAAAGAGACTGTCTGAATCAGTTATCGGTTTCGCGACGACCGGAACGATAGTCCCAAAGACCGTAAGCATTCGGCTGAACTTTAGATTAACATTCTTCTTTCTCCATGGTCTTTCTACATCGTTACGAATTACTTCGTAATTCAAACACAACGTTCTCCAGTACCTCAAAATGTCGTTAACCAGGAAAACCGGTAAGAACTCTTCGTGATCGGTTGCATCCCTGAAATAATGCCGAATAATGTCTTTAAGAAACCAGTCATATGCAGCGGTGTTCGAAAGAGCTTTACTTTCTAACAGATAAAGCATGCGCGCAGTGAAAAAATTTTCATGGTCATCTCTAGGAGAACCCGTAAAAGTCATCATCTCATTTAACGAGTAGATTTTTAAGAATTCTCCGTCGTTACTAAAATCTGGAAATTTCAGTTGGTGATTAATCTCTATTAACGTGGCGTATATCTCGATTTCGTACAAACGTGGCAAACAGTCTTCACTTGTAACGACAAAAATGTCTAGATCGGATTTAGACCCAATTTCCTCTCTAGCCAACGACCCAGCACAAAAAGCCGTCAATCGTTTATCATCTGAAATCTTGGTCTCAAGAAAGGCGTTGCGAATCGTTTCAAGTAGACGTCTGGATATCTCACAACGATCTGCCAATAAAGAAAAATCTTTAAGAATAGAAAGGTAATCCATGTTTGCTAGCTAACGTGCGGACTAATACCATGATGCAATTAATTATTCTTCGTGACAAGTGCTTGCGTCTTTAACCGAGATTAGCGGGTTAGAAAAGCTCACTACAATACTGGCCAATCTAGCAAATCGGCCCGGTCCGTGGAGGGCTTTAAAACATCGCGACGTCGCTTGAGTCGCGCAGTCCGAAAATACCTTTAGCTACTTACAGACAGGACACTCCAGCGGACTGATTTGCCCTATGAGGTTGGATCAGCTCAAAATAACGAAACGTGCTGGAGAATTTCGTTGTTCGTTTCTATTCGGTGCACGTCACACTTCTAGGATTTCGAGTCTACCGCTTCTGCGCGTCACTGCGGACGTCAGTCAGTAGTGACGCGCTGCGGGGCACCCGCAAAAACCCAATCCCAGCGCGGCATACAGACTACAAGAACGAAAAATATTTAGTGACGGAGTAATGATACGGAATTGTGGACTACTGTTGCGGAGGCTACATCGTCAAAATCGGATGAACCGTATAGCTATTGTCCGTCGATATTAAAAGGATTAAATTCGGTGCATCACCGCAAATACTTTGTGTCGGCGACGATGTAAAGAAAGATTTCCAGCCGTTTGATGACCTGCGGCGCTCTATCTAAGAGAGCAATTCGGTCATCACAAAGCCCTCATGCTGGCTGAAAGGGGGCCTAGAGTTCATCTAGAGCTCGCGCCGGATTTCCTCCATTAAGTTGTTGGGTCTTAGAGCCCTTCAGCATTTTCTCCCATTAAGTGGAGTGGTATTGGCGGGATGAACCCGCCTCATGCACTTCACCTGTCGAGATCCGACTTCGAGCGGACAGTGCCCGCTTGGGGTTTGGAGACATTTCGATTCTTGATCGAAGATTGGTCCTGAATCAGATGGTTTGGCAGACCCATCCGCCTGCACACCCGGCAAGTTGTATTGCTTTTGCGATCACTTGCCGTCGCCTCGATTAGGCGTCGTCGGGGGCTACGTGACCGACGTTAAACATCCGCTTTGCCTCGTTGTTTGAGGGGGATTCGGCGCCCGCCAGGTCGCCGTGGACCGCGGATTCACACTCAACGTTAATGACACGTAGGCAGGTCCGCCGGAAACGGCGGGGAGATTGAACGAACGATTGGAGGAAATGTGATGACTCCCTTGCAATGGGATATTCAAAAGCTATTACGCGTGAACCGGGACGGTTCGCGTACCACCCAGTATCAGCGCAAGATGATGGCGTTTCGATTTGCCAAAGACATTGATGCCCTGGGTTGTCGAGGAATTCGATTGCCAAGCATCGGCAATCGGCACGTTAATAAGGCCGTGAATCGCTGGAAGCAGCAAGGACTGAGTGACACGACAATCATGAATCGTCTGTCGGCCATCCGTTGGCTCGGGCATAAGATCGGTAAGCCGAATCTCGGCTATGACAGTAACCGGGCGTTCGGTCTCAACGGGAGATCGCAAACTTCCGTCAACAAAGCGCAGAGTCTCACCGTCACAGTGACCCGTCAAGTCACCGACCCCTATACCCGGGTCGGTTTCAAACTCCAGGCGGGGTTTGGCCTCAGAAGATCGGAGGCGATGAAGATCCAACCGCGTTGGGCAGATCGCGGCACCAAACTGGTGCTCAAAGGCAGCTGGACCAAGGGCGGGAGACCGCGAGAGATTCCGATCCGCACCGCCTATCAGCGCGGTGTCTTGGAAGAAGCGAAGCGGTTAGCGGGAAACGGATCCATGATCCCGCCTCACAAGAGCTATAAGCAGCACTTGCACACCTGGGAATACGAAACCCGTAAAGCGGGTTTATCGAAAACGCATGGACTTCGCCACGCGTATGCACAGACCCGTTATCACGAACTCACCGGTTGGAAGTCACCGATGCAAGGCGGCCCATCGCGGGACACATTGAGCGGTAAACAACGAGAGTTGGATATCCAAGCCCGACAACAGATTGCCGAAGAGCTCGGGCACGCTCGGATCAGCATAACGTATGTCTACTTAGGGAGGTGAGGTGATCATGACGAATTCGATGAGGATGTGCGACTGCCCCAGATTTGACGGATGTTCCGCACCGGTCTGTCCGCTTGATCCGGATTGGAGGCTCCACATTTATCGCAAAGGTGAGCCGATTTGTTTCTATTTGCTCGAATTCGTGAAACCCAATGCCAAGGCCCAATTTCAGGGGAGCATAGGGGTACGAATCTATAAAGCAATCCAAACGTCCATCGATGCCATGTCTCACCGCTATGCATCCCTCTGTAGGGCCTTAGAACGGGCAAAACGGACCGGGTCGAGAATGGCCCAGTTCGTGCCAAACGCAAATCAGTCCCCGAGCCGGGGGAACCACTATGACGACCGTGCTGCTTTGGACCGTTGACGAAGCCGCCCGGCAACTAGGCGGCGTGTCGGCGCGAACGGTACGCCGGATGCTTGCCAATGGCGAGCTGCCGAAGGTCAAGGTGCGGGGCGCGGTGCGGATCCCGGCGCAGGCGGTGCGGAATTGGGTGGCACACCAGATCGACGTGGCGGATAATCGATGCCGCGTGGGATCTGGCGTGCGCAAGAAGGAGGTTAAAGCATGCCACATAAACGCAAACGGAGCCGCTACTGGTGGGTCTCGTATATCGACCCGAGCGGCAAAAGAGTTAGACGCTCTACTGGAACCACGGACCGCAAGGAGGCGGAGGCCCTAGAGGCCAAATGGAAGCTGGAGGCCTTTCGCGTCCAGCAATGGGAAGAGCAGCCGTCACGGACCTTCGAGGAATTGATGGTGGCTTATCTCAACGCGACCCAACAGGAGAAACGCAGTGCCGAACGCGACCGGCGGATTGTCACCGTCTTACGGAGCCACTTCGCCGGAATGTGTTTGAACACGATGCGCGCCAAAGACGTGCGCGGTTACACCGCGTGGCGTCAGGAACAAGGGATTAAACCTGCAACGATCTATCGGGAGCTATCGCTGTTGTCTGCAGCCATCAACTACGCGATCCGCGAATGGGAGTGGGAGATCCCCAACCCCGTGACCGGGCGCAAGCCGAAGCAAGGTGAAGGCCGGATCCGCTGGATTTCGCGAAGCCAGGCCGAGGCATTGATCCGCGCTGCCGAGGACTTGCCGCGGGCGTCGGTGTATCTACCCGACTTCATACGGCTGGCGCTGCATACCGGCTGCCGGCGCGGCGAGTTGCTGGGTTTGGAGTGGTCGCGGGTGGATTTGAAGGAAGGTTTGTTTTACCTGGAAGGCGTGCACACCAAGTCCGGGAAACGGCGCTCCGTGCCGCTCAACACGGTGGCGCGGTCCGCGCTGATCAACCGGGCGCGGTTCCGGGCGAAGTATTGCCCGGCGAGTCCCTGGGTATTTTGCACCCGCAAGGGAAAGCGTATCGAATGCGTGCGCAATGGATTTGTCGATGCGTGTGCCAAGGCCGGTATCAGCGACTTTCGGATTCATGACATGCGCCATACCACTGCCGCCTGGTTGGTGAGCAGCGGTGTGCCGCTGCCGGAAGTGCGCGACCTGCTCGGGCACACGACGGTGACCATGACGGAGAAGTATGCGCACCTCGCGCCGGACAATGTGCGCGCCGCAGTCGCGGTTTTGGATGGAAGTCGGTCACACTTTGGTCACACCGGTGATCGACAGGTAGGGAAAAATGTGTCGTAAGCTATTGATAAACTTGGTGGCTATGGGTGGACTCGAACCACCGACACCGGCATTATGAGTGCCGTGCTCTAACCGGCTGAGCTACATAGCCATGGGGAGCGGGACGATACAAGATTCAACCGCCCGGTGGCAAGCGGGTTGGCCATAAAACGGATTCCGGCCTCAGTCCCGGGGGAGCTGCATGGTTGCCGCTCAAACATTGAAGCGAAAGTGTACGACATCTCCGTCTTGCATGACGTAGTCCTTACCCTCCAAACGCAGTTTGCCCGCTTCCTTCGCGGCTTGTTCGCCGCCGCAGTCGACGTAATCGTGATAGCCGATCACTTCGGCGCGAATGAATCCGCGCTGGAAGTCGGTGTGTATGACGCCGGCGGCCTCCAGCGCCGTGTTCCCCGCGCGTACCGTCCACGCGCGGGCTTCTTTGGGTCCCGCGGTAAAAAAGGTCTGCAACCCCAGCAACCGGTAACCGGCCCGGATCACGCGGTGCAGTCCGGGCTCGGTCAGGCCGAGCTCGGCGAGAAACTCCGTTTTCTCCTCGTCGTTTAACACCGCCAGCTCGGCCTCTATCTTCGCACAGATCGGTACCAGCTCGGCCGCCTCGGAGACGGCGATTTCGCGAACCGTATCCACGTGAGGATTGTTCTGAAATCCCTCCTCCTCCACATTGGCGATATACAAAGTGGGTTTCAACGTCAACAAGAACAGACGTTTGACCAACACGGTCTCATCCTCGTCGAGCCGCATGGTGCGCATTGGTTGCCCATCATCGAGATGACGATGTATCCGCTGCAGCAGATCGCACAACCTGAGCTGTTTTTTGTCGCCGGCCTTGGCGGCCTTTTCCGCCCGCGCCAAGGCGCGGTCAACGGTGTCGAGATCGGCCAGCATCAACTCCGTGTGGATGATTTCGATATCATTGCGGGGATCAACGGCACCGGAGACGTGGGTCACATTAGTGTCCTCGAAGCAGCGGACGATATGCGCGATGGCATCGACTTCCCGGATATGAGCGAGAAACTTGTTACCCAGTCCCTCCCCCCGCGAGGCGCCAGCCACCAACCCGGCAATGTCAACGAATTCCATGGCGGTGGGGACCACTCGCTGCGGGTGTACGAATTGTGCGACCAGATCCAGTCGGGGATCCGGCACCGGCACGATCCCTACGTTGGGGTCTATGGTGCAGAACGGATAGTTCTCCGCGGCGATTGCCGAGTTGGTCAGGGCGTTGAACAATGTCGATTTACCGACATTGGGAAGTCCGACAATTCCGCAGCGAAATCCCACCGCCGGCTATCCACCCTCGCCTTGGTTCTGCTCCCTGCCATGAAGCGCGTTCATGACCAGCGCAAATTCCCCGCGCACAATGCTCGGCAACTCCCTGCGCGCCGCTTGAATGGCGTCGAGTATAGCGGCGCTTTCTTCGGCGTTCGGCGCTGACAAGACAAAGTTCGTTACCTGAGTGCTCGAGCCGGGATGACCGATCCCAATCCGTAAGCGGATAAAGTCCGGAGATCCCAGGTGTTCAAAAATGTCCCGTAATCCATTATGGCCTCCGTGTCCGCCGCCCACTTTGAGCCGCACCGTACCCGGCATCAGGTCCAGATCATCGTGCGCGATCAGCATTTGATGAACCGGTACCTTGAAGAACCGCGCGAACTTGGCTACCGATGATCCACTGCAATTCATATAGGTCTGCGGCGCCAGGAGCCGGACGGTTTTTCCGTCAACGGCACCGATCCCGGTCCACGCCTCGAACCGCTCTTCGCACCGCAGCTCGGCACCGACGTCACCGGTGATCGCTTCGAGGAATGAATACCCGGCGTTGTGCCGGGTACCGGCGTAACGCCGACCCGGATTACCTAATCCAACGATGAGCAAGATGGGGTCAGCCACAATCCATGCGCATATCGGGGCGCCACCAAACAAACCCGGCCAACAAAAGTTCGAACGGCGCCCGGGACCTGGCGGTTATTCCTTCTCGCCACCTTCCTGGGCTGCCGGTTCGCCCGCGGCTTCCCCTTCGGCGGCCTCGGCTTCCGCCTCCTCGAGTTCTGCCGCCTCCTCGGCTTCTTCCGCAACCTTCGGCGCCATCACCGAGGCGATGGTCTGATCCTCCCCGCCGTGGGCCAGGGCCAGAAGTTCCACTCCTTGCGACAGTTTGATATCGGTGAGCTTGACCGATTCGTGCAAATTGAGCTCCGAAACATCCACCTCCAGATATTCGGGCAGCAGGCTCGGTAGACATGAGATCTCGACCTCATTCGCGAGAGGAGAAAGGATGCCGCCCTGGACCTTGACACCGGGTGCAATGTCGGCGCCGACGAAGTGTAACGGAACCTTCATACGCAGGGCCTCGGTCTCGCTGACCCGCTGAAAATCGACATGTTGCACCTGGGGCTTATACGGATGCATCTGCACATCACGCAGAATCGCCTGTACGTTGCCGTCAGCGGTTTTGATGGAAATGATCGCGGAGTGAAACGCCTCCACTTCGAGGTTGCGCAGCACCTCCAGATGATCGAGCAGCAAATTCTGGTTATCTTTGTCGGCGCCGTATATCACCGCCGGCACTTTACCATCACGGCGGAACCTCCGGCTGATACTCGTTCCGGTCTGCACGCGAGTATCCGCGGTCAGTTCAAACTGTACACTCATCTTTCGCTCTCCTACTCAAAGCATCTCATGCGTCATCATTCTAAAAACAGCGAACTCACTGAGTCGCCATCTGAAATTCGCCGTATGGCCTCGCCCAATAATTCGGAAATGCTCAATTGCCGAATCTTATTGCATTGCTGTGCCCGTTCATTCAACGGGATGGTGTCGGTAACCACCACCTCATCCAACCGCGAGTCTTCAATACGCGTCACTGCGCCACCGGATAACACCGCATGGGTACTGTAAGCCAACACCCGTCTTGCTCCCGACTCCTTTAACGCCGAGGCCGCCTCGCAAAGCGTGCTGGCTGTATCGACCATGTCGTCCAGCAGTACACAAACACGATCGTGCACCTCCCCGATGATATGCATCACCTTGGCCTCGTTTGCCTTCGGCCGGCGTTTATCAATGATCGCCAAGTCCGCGCCGAGATGCTTGGCCATGGCCCGGGCCCGCACCACACCGCCGACATCCGGCGATACGACCAACAAATCATCAGGCTCATGCCGCCACAGCTCTCCCCACAATACCGGGGAGGCGTAAATGTTGTCCGCCGGTATGCTGAAAAATCCCTGTATCTGATCAGCATGCAGGTCCATGGTCAAAACGCGGTCCGCGCCGGCCGCGCTGATCATGTTTGCAACCAATTTCGCGGTAATCGCGACCCTGGCGGTCCGTGGGCGGCGATCTTGTCGCGCGTAACCGAAATACGGTATCACAGCGCTGACCCGTTGCGCCGACGCCCGATTCATGGCGTCGATCATCACCAACAGCTCCATCAAATTATCGTTGCTCGGCGCGCAGGTCGGCTGGATGATGAAAACGTCCCGCTCGCGGACGTTTTCCATGATCTCAACCATTACCTCGCCATCGCTGAAACGGCCTACCTGCACCTTGCCCAGAGACACACCGAGATACCGGGCCACCTTTTGCGCCAGCGCCGGATTGGCGTTTCCTGTGAAGACGGCTATGTTGTCGCTCGGCACTTGGCGTTCTCAATCATCAGGTTGCAGCTGGCTGGGGTGGCAGGATTCGAACCTGCGTATGCCGGAATCAAAATCCGGTGCCTAACCACTTGGCTACACCCCAGTGGCTCAAGGGGCGTTACTATTGTTCACGCTTCCAAGAGTGGGTGAAAATCGACTCCGCGCGCGATAAATCCCCGGCACTCAGGTGGTCTTGCCGCCAGTATTCGACGGCCCTGCTCTTCGCTGTCGATAGGAACAAACACCGACGACCCGGTCCCCGTCATTCTTACTGCCCCGTATCGGCCGAGCCATCGAAGCACGATACCGACCTCTGGATACAGCTCTGTGACCACCGATTCCAGGTCATTTCGACCCATCCCCGCGAGAAAGTCGCGTATTGTGATGGGGTGCGAATCAGGTGTCAATTTGTAGCCCGCGAATATTCGCGCGGTTGACACCGAGACCGGAGGTACCAGCACCAGGTACCGCTGGTCCGCCAGTGTCAGCGGGGACAAGCGCTCGCCGACGCCTTCCGCCCACGCCGTGCGCCCGGCAACGAATACCGGCACGTCCGCCCCCAAACGCAGGCCCAGCTCCATCAACTCAGCGGTCGAGAGACCCAAACGCCAAATGCGGTTGAGCGCGATCAGAGCGGTGGCGGCATCAGAACTACCGCCGCCCAATCCACCGCCAATGGGGATGCGCTTGATGATCCGAATATGGCTCCCCGCGGAGGTCCCGGTCACGTTTTGCAGCAGGCGTGCCGCACGCACACAAAGATCATCGCTTGCCGGGATATCATCATTACCCTGCCGCGTCACCTTACCGTCTTCACGAGCGTCGAATGTCAACTCGTCACCATAATCCAAAAACCGGAATACGGTCTGTAACTCGTGGTAACCATCATTGCGGCGGCCGAGCACGTGAAGGAAAAGATTGAGCTTTGCGGGCGCGGGCCAAGGTCGGCGAAGCACCGCGGCGCTTTCCTCATTCATCGATAACCGCCGCTATGATTGCTTGAGGATCCAATGTTTGATGACCAGTCGGACTTCGACTCGGTCATTTTCGTCTAATTGATCCCCGGACATGGCAATGTGTGCGTGTTCCGTAAGCGACTTCAGAAACATTTTGCGGGGCAACTCCATGCCTTCGTAGTCTCGGTATTCGATAAACCGTATTTCCCAACCCGCTTGACGAAGCTCTGACACACGACCCCACTGGTCAAGGGTTTGTTCGAACTCGTCTTGTCGTGCCGGTAATCCCAACACCCAATACTTCATGGCACCGAACGGCACCCGCCACCCAACCACCCGGTACAAGAGTTCTTCCGCATTCTCGGCGTAATAAGTCTTTTTTTTGCTGTCCTTCATTTCGGCGCCGGCCGGGTTCTCGACGAGCACCACCCGGCCGCCACCCAATGGCCCATACAGATTGATATTGTGGTCATCCCCATCCCGTTTCCAGATAATCGTCGCCTGGCCACCACGCTCATGGGTACGCACACCCAACCGGCCCTTGATTTCCCAGTGATTGAGCGCGCCGGTCTTTGCCAGCCGCTCGCGCCACGCGCGGTCCGGATCAACCGCCGGCGGTCGTTGCGGAGTCACCGCACAACTGGCGAGCACCACCGCTGCCGAGATCCACAGCAGCGGCCGGGAGCGGTGCCGATTCACTGTTTGAGTTTTTCGATGGTGGTAAGCAGGACGTCGTTGTCCGGAGACTTCTTCAGGGCGCGTTTCAATACCTTTTCAGCGCGAGTCTTGTCGCCGGTCACCCACAACACTTCCCCCAAGTGGGCGGCGATCTCCGCGTCCTCGCGTTTGCCCAACGCCTTTTCTAAATACTCGATCGCGAGTTGGTGGTTGCCCAGCCGGTAATGTACCCATCCCATGCTGTCCATAATAAACGGGTCATCCGGCTTGAGCGTGAGCGCTTTATCGATCAACTCCAGGGCCTCGTGATAGCGCTGGGTTTGGTCCGCCAAGGTATATCCCAGCGCATTCAGCGCATGGGCGTTTTTGGGGTCTTTCTCCAGCAAGCGCCGCATGTCCTGCTCATGAACTGCGACGAGTTCGAGTTGCGCAGCGACCAGCCCGCGCGCGTACAGCAAATCGGTGTTGTCGGGAAACTGCCCCAAGCCTTCATCTAACACCGACTTCGCGTCATCCAGCATTTTTGCGATGCGATAGATCTGCTCCTTACTAAGAATGATGCGCACCTGCTCATCAGTACTACGCGGATGCAATCCGTCAAGGTGCTCGAGCGCCGCACTCGTCCCTTTTTGTTTTCCGATCACATTCGCCAATTGAACCTGCGCCTCGAAATAGAGATTTTCGCTCTTTATCGCCCGATACCATGTTGCGGCCTTTTCGTATTGTTCCTGTTCGGCAGATATTTGCCCCAGATAGAGCCGCGCCTGGTCATTGTCGGGACGGAGTTTGACGCTGCGTTTCAGATACTTCTCCGCGTCTTCAAAGCGATCGAGCTGAACACTCAATAATGCCGCCGCAAATGTGGCGTCGGCGTTGTTGGGTTCATGCTCCACCAGGGTCCTGAAATTCAGCAGCGCCAAATCCCTTTTACCCTCATCAATCAGGTAGCGGGCGTAATGCAGCCGCAGCTTGCTCGCGGTCGGATACTCGCTCAAGAACTGCTCACTGAATTGACGCGCACCGTCGAGGTCTTTTTGCGACGCGTAGTGCGAGAATTTTGCGAGCGCCGCCTCTTGCCAACCCGGGCGCAGTGACAGGGCCTTGTCCAGGGATTGGAGGACCACGTCCGGGTTTTTGAGCCGGTCGGCCAGATAGGCCTTGGCAAAATGGGCATCCGGGTCAACCGGATGCGACATTACCAACCGCTCCATCAATTCCAAAACGCCGTCGACGTCGGAATGCTGCGCCAGAACATCCGCAATGCGCCGGAACACGATCCCCACATTCGGGTCGGCGCGTTGTATTAATTCACCAAAACGCACTTCGGCTTCAGCGAGGCGGCCTTGAGCGGTTAGGACGGCACCGATCGTTTGTACGGGCTTGGTCGAGTTTGGTTGAAGTTCCGCCCACAGTTCCGCCGCTTGCAGCGCCTGTTCGTAATCCTTTGCCCGCAACGCCATCAAACTCGCGCGTTCTGCAACCCGGTAGTCGCGCGACACTATGGCGGCGCTGACCATGGCCCCCGCCGCCGTGTCGTAATGGCCCCGCTGCAGCGCAATTTCTCCGAGGAGAATCTCATACATCAAATCCTCGGTAAGGTTGACCTTGGGCAGCTCCACCACTGTGGCGGTGGCCGGGGGGGGCGCCGGCACCGCCGGCTCGCGGACAACGGATGGACTGGTTGGTGCGCAACCCGTGAGCAACGCCCCCGAGACCACGAAGCTCGTCACCCATGTGCGATAATCAAAGGTACTGTCGTGCGAATAGCGGCCGTTCACTTTCATATCGTGTGAGACAGCGAAATTACGAAATCTACTCAAACTACTTTTTATCAAGCTTTGCATGAATTGAGCGGCCGATTTGGGACCCGGCCATCTCCCTAGATTATTGTCACGGAATCGCTATCATGGTCTCACAACTCAACCAGTGAGTCAGCATCATATTGCGGTTAACCAATGAATTCCCTAGTTCTGATTATGGTCGCAATCGGCGTTTTTGCCATGGGATACCGTTTTTATGCCAAGTTTCTGACCCTTGGCGTATTCCGCATCGACAATTCGGCACCAACCCCGGCTTCTCATCGACATGATTCCCACGATTTCGTGCGCTGTAACCGCTGGCTGCTGCTGTCACAACACACCGCGGCCGTTGCCGGTAGCACGACCCTGATCGGCGCCGGTGTCGCCGTCGTATGGGGTTGGGTTCCCGCTTTTTTGTGGATCGTCATCGGCACCGTGGTCGTTGCCGGCGCCTATTCTATCGGCACCCTGTGGGCGTCGTTACGGTACTCGGGGGTCAGCCCGCAAGCTTTGGCTCAAGAATTGGTAGGCAAGCCGGCAACGATACCATTTCTCGGTCTGGCCGGAATCCTGCTGATGGTTGTGTGCGCAGTACTGACGCTTTTGATCGGCGCCGTCCTGGTCGCGCACCCATCGGTGGGTTGGCTGTTTCTATCTCTGATGCCGATCACGATGTTCTTGCGGCAGTCACTGTTCGCCGCGGACGCAAGACAGCTCCTATTCAATCTGGGACTGGTGCTCGTGATATTGGTCGTGGCCTTTCTTCTTGGCCAATTCATGCCGTTGGCGATAAGCGGATTGTGGCGTATCCCAGGCTGGAGTCAAGACGTGTTGGTGTTCAAGCCGGAGCTCGTCTGGAGCGTCATCGCAGTGATTGCCGGCTACCTCAGCCTCAAAGATCCAGTGTGGCGCACTGCCCGTCCGCGCGGCGTGCTGGCGGGAATCATCCTGCTGATTGTCGTTGTGTTAATGATTACCAGCATCGGTATTTACCAGCCGGATATATCTGCTCCGCGGATCAATGAGCAAGCTGGACTTCCTGTATCAGCGGCACTGCTACCCCTGGTGTTAACCGGTGGAGCGTTCGCGGGCTATCATGCCCTGCTTCAGGCTGGTTCTACCGTACGCCAGATCGAGCACCAGCAGGATGCCCCACTGCTAGGATATGGCAGCGTGGTCGCAGACGGACTATTGGCGATCACCGCCGTAATGGCGTTGACTGTGGGGTTCGTAGATACCGACAGTTGGCACCTAAGTTACGGTTCCTGGCCACAGCACGAACCCATTGTCCGGTGGTTGAATGAGTTCATTGATCGCGGCGCGCAAATCATATCGATGTTAGGCGTACCCCATCAGTGGGGGAGCGCGCTAACGGCGTTCATGGTTGTCACGCTTACGTTATCTGCTCTCGAGAACGCACTGCGCAGTTTTGGATTTCTGCTGACTGAAGGACGGGAGCAGCTCGATCTGCAGCCGAATACCGACGACGCCCGTCCACGCCGGGTTCTGATCATGGTCGTGGCGATACTGGCATTCGCGATCTCTCAAACGCGGCTCGATCTGGATTATTGGTACCTGATCGGCATTGCCGGACAGTGGCTTGCCCCGGCGGTGTTCGTGCTGATCACGATCGCACTGTCGCGATTGGGCCGATCTACCATGATGGTGCTGATTCCCCCGATGATATTATCGCCCGTGCTGGCGTGGGGAACGCTGTGGGTAATGTGGCAGTGGTGGAAAGAAGGCCTTTGGCTGCTGCTGATTACCGCGAGCGTCATATTGCTGCTAGGATTATGGGGATTAACGGTAACAACCATGACCGCTTTTCACGTCCACAGGCAGCAGACTTCGGCAATGCCGCTACGGCCCCCTGGGCTTTAGCTCAGATCACCGGCATGCGGCGTTAATACGCGCCACTGCAGCTCTCGTCCAGAGCTTTGACTGCCACCCGCAACCCGTTAACAACATGAACCTATTGGCCCTGGGATTAAATCATAAGACCGCTCCGGTGCGCATCCGGGAGCGGGCAGCGGTCACCATGGAGCGCCTGGGCGACGCGTTGCGGGACATCTCGAACCACCGCGCCGTGAGTGAGGCAGCCATTATTTCAACCTGCAATCGCACCGAGCTGTACTGCCGTCAAGAACAGTTCGACCCAGACGCTCTGGTGGGCTGGTTGTGTGACTACCATCATCTGAAGGTTGATAGCGTCGGCCCCTATCTATACCGGCATCCAGGGGAGGATGCCGTGCGGCACGCATTCAGAGTGGCCTCAGGACTGGATTCGATGGTTCTCGGCGAACCGCAGATTCTTGGCCAGATGAAAGAGGCGTTCAGTATTGCTCACAAGACCGGCGCCACCGGCAAGGTTCTCAATCGGCTGTTTCAACAGACTTTCGCCGTCGCAAAGCAGGTGCGCACCGACACCGACATCGGCGCGAGTGCGGTCTCTGTCGCGTATGCCGCGGTCAGCCTGGCCAAACGCATCTTTGCCGACATCAGCAAGGAACATGCATTACTGATCGGTGCCGGCGACACCATTGAGTTAGTCGGGCGCTACCTGCACGACCAGGGCGTGCGGCATATCGTTGTCGCCAATCGTACACTCGAACGCGCCCAACGCCTGGCCAAAGCGTTCGACGGCGAAGCGATATCGCTGGCGGAACTGCCCAGTCGACTTGCCGAGGCCGATATTCTGGTTTCTTCGACCGCCAGCACCCTGCCCATCCTGGGTAAAGGCGCGGTGGAACAAGCCCTCAGACAGCGTAAGCGCAAACCGATGTTCTTGGTTGATCTGGCGGTACCGCGGGACATCGAAGAACAGGTCTCCGATCTGAACGATGTCTATTTATATTCTGTCGATGATCTGCGGGAAGTCATTCAGGAGAACATCGAGGCCAGACAGATCGCCGCCGAAGAGGCCGAGAAAATCATCGAACTCCATTCGGCACAGTTCATGCGCTGGCTGCGCGGCCTGGATGCGGTTCCTACCATTCTCGAGATTCGCGAACATATCGATCACATCTCCGAGAAGGAACTGGAGCGGGCACACCGCCGGTTGCGCGCCGGTAAAGACCCCGAGAAGGTTATCGCGCAGCTCGCCCGCTCCCTCGTTCAAAAGTTCGCACACGCCCCGAGCGACGCATTAAACAAGGCGGATCCCGATGATATATTGATCCATGCCGCCCGCCGCCTGTTCAATCTCAAAGAAGAACAATAGCAGTGACGCCGTCTATCCAGACTAAGCTGGAGCACCTGGTCCACCGGCAGCTAGAGATCAACGAGTTATTGTCTGATCCGGGTGTGATCAGCGACCAGAACCAGTTTAGGGGTCTATCCATCGAACTATCGGACATCTCTCCAGTGGTGGAACGATATCAAAGCTACCAACACCTTCGTGACGAAATGGAATCCGTACAATTGATGTTGTCCGACGCGGATAAAGACGTTCGCAAGCTCGCGCAAGAGGAGGTCAATGGATTACAAAATCGCATTGACGAACACGAACAAGAACTCCAAAAGCTGTTATTACCCAAGGATCCCAAAGATGAGCGGAACATCTTCTTGGAAATTCGCGCCGGCACCGGCGGAGATGAAGCAGCGTTGTTCGCCGGCGATTTATTCAGAATGTACTCCCTGTACGCGGAACGTCGGCGTTGGAAGGTGGAAATGATGAGCAAGAGTGACGGGGAATACGGCGGGTTCAAAGAAATTATAAGCCGCATCGTTGGACAAGGAGCATATTCGCGCTTGAAGTTTGAATCCGGCGCACACCGCGTGCAGCGCGTTCCGGAAACGGAATCGCAAGGACGCATACACACCTCCGCATGCACCGTGGCCATATTGCCGGAAGCGGATGAGATCGACGAAATCGAAGTCAGCGGCGATGAGCTGCGGATCGACACGTTTCGCGCCTCCGGGGCCGGCGGACAACACGTCAACAAAACCGATTCAGCGATACGTGTCACCCACATACCAAGCGGCATCGTCGTAGAGTGTCAGGATGAACGGAGCCAGCACAAAAACAAGGCGCGCGCGTTGTCGATCTTGAAGTCACGTCTATTGGAGGCCGAGATTCACAAACAGCGCACCGCGGAAGCGGAGACACGTCGCAACCTGGTGGGCAGCGGCGATCGGTCGGAGCGCATCCGAACCTACAACTTTCCACAGAACCGGATCACCGATCATCGCGTCGGCTTGACCGTGTACAAACTCGAGGACGTTCTGCAGGGAAACCTCGACCAGATCATTGAACCCTTGATTGCCGAACACCAAGCAGATCAACTGTCAGCCTTGTCGGGAGGGGATTAGCAGGTGCGATCTGTTGTCGTGGACAGTCCGGATTCTTAAATCACCATGCGCGCCCCTTCTTGCAGCGTTACGGAAGCAAACGACGTCGCGGCGCAGACAATCCAGATGGTGCTGATGTGGGCGCGAAAAACGCTTGCGCCGATGTCCGCTACCGCTGGCGTCGACGCCGAGATTCTGCTGCAGTGCTGCATCGATCGAGATCGCGCATGGTTAATTGCCCACAGCGACGATCCGGTGACCACCGATGAGGTGGTCAGGTTTCGCAATCTGGTGCAGCGCAGGGCGAGCGGAGAGCCGATCGCCCACATAACCGCCAAGTGCGGATTCTGGTCACTCGACCTGCACGTGACCCGCGATACCTTGATCCCGCGTCCGGAAACTGAATTACTGGTGGAACACGCCCTGGCGCGTATTCCCCGCACGGCCACGTGGCATATTGCCGATCTGGGAACCGGGTGTGGGGCAATCGCCCTGGCGATCGCCAGCGAGCGGCCCAAATGCCGGATTACCGCCACTGATATCTCCAACGATGCCCTTGTCGTCGCGCGCAACAATCGCGAGCGGTTGGCGCTGCCCAACATCGAGTTTCGATGTGGTGACTGGTTCGCGCCGGTGGCGTCTACTCGTTTCGAGGTGATCGTCGCCAATCCACCTTACGTGGCCCAGGATTCCCCCTACCTCGATCAGGCGGGGCTGCGGTGCGAGCCCCAGGAGGCCCTGATCAGCGGTGCACGCGGATTGGATGCGCTCGAGATCATTGTGGCGCACGCGCCACATCACCTCGCACCCGGGGGATGGTTGTTCGTCGAGCACGGGTTCGACCAGGCGCGCGCCGTTCGGCATCTGATGCTGAGCAACGGCGGGGAGAGAATCGCGTTATTTCGCGATTACGCTGGGCTCGATCGCATCAGCGCGTGTCAGTTCCACCGCTCTTAGCACAGATCGCTACGCCCGGGATGGATACGGCTTGGGAGGTGGGCGGCCCACCTCGCCCCGTGCGGCTATCCTGGAGTCCAGGATCTTGGATGCAAGCAACAATCCCAGCGTACCCAGAATCGCCCACAGGACACTCAATGTCCGGGTATACAGGAACGGTTGATGTGTCTCTCCTGCATACACCAGCACCGGGTCCTGGTGCCCGGGTTCCGCGACGACCGTCAAAAACTGTTCCCCATTCGCCAGGTGGCGGACTCCGATCAAACGCTGAAAATTCGCCCGGTCAAGCTCATACCGGGCATCGTCCAAAGGGTAACGCACGGTTATTTTACTAATTCTGTATTCACCGTCGGTCTCCCCGGGATCAAATCGCAATTGATGGACGCGAACATCCGCAAGCTCAAAGCGCAGCGTCTGCCAGGTTTTTTCCGCTACCGGCGCCTTTCCAGCGCGCATCTCGGAGAATCCGTCCCCGTCGTCTACATAGATCTTCGCCACGGTCGACTGCGACGACCACATATCCACGGCAACATCGATTCGCACGTCCGTCATCAGCACCTGCCGGTATGCGAAGAATACGGCAAGCAACATCAAGCATACCCATGCCGGTCGCACGACTTTGAATTGTGTCACGTCGCTCTTTATCCACCGGGCGATAAGCCGGCCAGCGGCGATACCCGGTTTCTCAACGACCAGGTACGTCAGTATCGACAAGCCCATCGTCAAGATAAAACATGTGAACTCATAGAGCGGCGTGGGCAGGCCCCAGCGCACGACCCACAGAATAATCGGCCAATGCCACAGATAGAAACCAAAGCCGCATACCCCGATCAAGCGAAGAAACCGGTTACCCCACAACCAACTGCGTTCCCGGCTCACCCCCAGCACCAACGCCGCGCTGGGCAAATACAACAGGAACCCAAACCCCCACAACTGCGCCATACTTTCGAGGCCGAAATATTCGCGTACCGGTTGCCCCCATGAATAATCGGAACTGACTATCACGATCGCGGCCAGGGATAATAATACCAGGGCGCGCGCCACCCCGGGCGTTAACCGATGCCGCAAGTGCACCGCGGCCATACCGAACAAAAACGGCGCAAAATAGGGCGATCCCCCGCTCATCTGCATCACTACCTGCACCTCGAACACATACCAGGCGGCAATGCCGGCAACAAATAGGGTGATGCACCGCCATCGGTGTGCACGGATTGGATATAAGACCAAAATCAAAGCGGGAAGGAATAGATAGAACACCATCTCGGTCTTCATGGTCCACAGATGGAAATCGGCCTTGACAAACATGACGTGTATCAGCATCCACTTGAACGCCAAATCGCTGTCCCAATCGTTGAACAGGTAAGCGATCGCCACAACGCACACAATGAACAAAGGCAGAACACGAAAAACGCGCCGCACGAGGTAAGCCACTATAGTGCGGGTGTCGGGATGGTCCTTGATTTTCAGGAATCCGGAATAGAGTAAAAACCCGCTCAATGCGAAAAACAGGAAGACACCGGCAGGACCGAGAGTCAGATGCGGCACCGTTGACAGATGCAGTGAAAACACCATGAGCGCCGCCACCGCCCGCAGCCCGTCGAAATTCTCGACGCACTCACCTGCTGTGGTTGATCGATCTTCAATGATCCCGTCTATCAATTGCGATATCGGGCGCCGGGAAAACGGCATGCGCATCGGGCTCATGTCGGTGTAGATCTAAAGACGTGGTCGGGCCAGGGGCCCGGCATTGTCGACCGAATTGGTGTCGGATGTAAAGCTGCCGTAAGCTGTGTAGCGTGCGCGGGCGTCCGCATTGAATCTCATACCAGGATCAGCGCACGACTCAGGAACGGTACGCCACCATGCCAAATGCAGAAGAATTGCGGCGCATCTTCGATGCCGCACCCTTTATCCGGGATCTTGGACTACAACTGTTGGATTTTGCTGACGGTCATTGCGAAACCCGTCTGGCGCTGGCAGAGCGACATCTTCAGCAGGACGGCTTGGTACACGCCGGAGTACAAGCGACCACCGCCGATCACACGGCGGGCTCAGCGGCGGCCACGCTCATCGCGAGCGGCCAAATGGTGCTCACGGTGGAATTTAGAATCAACCTGCTGCGCGGCGCATCCGGTCACAGCCTGCTCTGCAAGGCCGCCGTGCTCAAATCCGGATCCCGGCTCAGCGTGGTGGAATCCGAGGTCTACTGCGAGAGACCGGGTACGACGGAATTGGTATCGAAGGCCTTAGTGTCGCTGGCGATCGTAGACAAGCGGGCTTCTAGCCCGCATGGCGCACCTTGATCCCTGGAATTGACGTCTGACTCACACCACCAAGCGCCGCGCCTGGGTGGAAAGGCGGGCTAACGGTCTGCCCCGCCGGACAGGTGATTGTTATGGCATGACAACAGCGCCTGTCGTCTCCGGACGTTCAACAATGAACGACCTCAAGATGCTTCGCTCGTTGTGCTCGCTCAGAATGACATGATGGTATTTGTCATCCTGGGGCGTGCAACAACGATGGATCTCAAGACGCTTCGCACCGTGCTGGCGTAGAATTACAGTACCGCTGCGCGCGCTCGGAAGCACAATAATGCCAGTCACGCCGAGGAGTACAGCAACAAAGGATCTTATGATTCTTCGCCAGCCTGCGGGATCCGTGGCGCGATATCCGAACTGCTCGCAAACTCAGCGACCGCCGGTGCATGATCGGAGGGGCGTTCCCACTTCCGCGGATCCTGGTCGATGGTCGATGTGACGCATTGCTCGTACAAGGCGGTACTGCACAGGATATGGTCAATGCGCAATCCCAACTTACGCCGGAACGCCGCAGCCCGATAGTCCCACCAGGAAAATGTGTTCTCGGGTTGGGAAAATTTCCGAAATGTGTCGTGCAGGCCCAGCGCGATCAATCGGCGGAATGCTTGCCGCTCCGCATCACTAAACAGCACTTTGCCTGCCCACAATTCCGGGTCATGCACATCTGCCTCCTCTGGGGCAATATTGAAGTCACCCAACAAGATAAATTGCGGATACAAACGCAATTGTTGAGCTACGTAGTCTTGCAGCCGCTGCAGCCAGTCCATTTTGTAGCGATACTTCTCCGAGTCGACCGACTGGCCATTAGGGATGTAGACATTCAGTACGCGGAGTTTGCCAATGGTCGCCCCCAACACCCGCCGCTGGGGATCATCCATGGACGGTAAATCGGTGACCACATCCGCTGCCTCCTGTGTGCTGAGGATGGCGACACCGTTGTAGGTCTTCTGTCCGGCGTAGACGACGTGATATCCGGCCTCTTCGACGGCGGCGGCAGGGAACTCGTCATCCACGAGTTTGGTTTCCTGCAGACACAGGATATCGACGGGATGGGACTGCAGCCAGTCCAGCACCTGCGGCAGGCGAACGCGCAAAGAATTTACATTCCAGGAAGCGATTTTCATTATGGCTATAACATATTGGTTATACTAGTTTATAATTAGCCTAATATAACAATATACCCCCATATATACCCCCAACTTCCACCTCTATATGTCCTGAACTCACTCCACCCAACTTCTTAAGAATACCCCTGTTGTCGGCTATTAACCGGCACGCAAAAATGACCAACTTTAGCGGCAATCGGCATCGAAACTTGACCCACGTATTCGAAGATTAATGTCTTCCAAATTGATAGTGTATATGAAGCGTTGGCGGATCAGTCAGCGTTCGATACCGATCGTGGGTCAAATATCAATGACGGTTTACATCGGATTAACCGTGCTTGAGTGGGCCGCGCAGGAATCGAACCTGCGACCGCCTGGTTCGTAGCCAGGACGTAAAGCGAGGTTTTATGCGGCTTTCCGGCGATTTTGTGCCATAGAACGTCGAGATAAGCGGTTGTTTTTGTGAGATACGAAATTTTCTATGGCACAGTTCTAATCTGTATTAATCTGCATTTGATCTGGCACTCAGTGCCCGATGTACTTGAGTCAGAAAAGACTCTAACCGGCGCCGGGTCTCGGCGCCGATCGGCGTGCTAACTTGTGGAAGTCTATACAGTCGCCTGGGTCCAAATTGGGCGCTTGTCAACACCCAAGAATGCTATTCTCGACACCGTAGCCCGACTCCCGGGTGATATCGAGAATGTTTGTAGCACGACGACCGACTACTTCGACACGAGGAAACAAGCATGACGGCGATTAGTGAGAAGTATAAGCAGCTCGGGGGCGCGGGTGGATTTCTGGGCTCACCGAAGACCAAGGAGAAGCCTACTGCGGACAAGGTCGGGCGCTATCGACACTATAAAGGAGGCTCAATCTTCTGGCACTCGCTCACCGGTGCACACGAAGTCCACGGTCTGATCCGCGCCAAGTGGAAAAAGCTGGGGTGGGAGCGTAGCTTCCTCGGATATCCCAAGACAGATGAGCGTGACTCGGGAAGTGGTGCGGATGGACGCTACAACCTGTTCCAAGGCGGCGCCATCTTGTGGAAGCGGGGAGCGAATGAGGCGTTCGAAACTCATGGAGCGATTCGCAGCAAGTTCGGCCGACTGGGGTGGGAAGCCGGCTTCCTGGGCTTCCCGGTCACCGACGAGACCAAGACGCCAGACGGAATCGGGCGGTTCAACCACTTCGAAGGCGGGTCCATTTACTGGAAGCCATCGATCTCAGCCCACGAAGTCCACGGCCTCATTCGAAAGTACTGGGCGTCCAAGGGATGGGAAAAGAACAACAAATTGGGCTATCCCATCTCCGACGAGCTTCCGGCCTACAAAGGCAGCAAGGATAGGTTTACCGACTTTGAGAACGGCGTGGTCTACTGGAAGCACGGAAAGGCCAGCGCATCGCCTTTGACCAAGTTCGTAATCGGCAACGCGAGCCGCTCGAGTTCGGAAATGATGGCGGCATTCACCGATGTCATCGTCCCCAAGCTTAAATCGAACGGCCGTGTCTATATCAAGATCGGTCCGTTAATAGCCGGGATCGAGGACTATTCGTGGAACGGAAAACTGGTCACCAATCGCCGATACAAGGTCCTCACAGGGGTCGGCATCGATATCCCCGTGCTCCCGGACCCCACGTCCCTCATCACCTTATGGATCAACGTCGCCTTCAATCGGGCCAAGGGTGAGGTGTGGAGCTACATGTCAGCATGGCAGGCCCAAACCCATGTTCCGTGGCCAACCTCGATGGAACTCAAGGCCAAGGATGTTAACAAGGAGTTCAAGGCCGCTCTCGATCCGCTCCTGAAGGTGAAGCAGGGCTCTCAGACCCTACCGGCCCCATTTCACCTGCTATCGGCCAAGGTGATGCCCAATGGAGACCTGAACATTTACGTGGCTCCGGTGGCATAGTTGTGGCAAGCATGACCCATGTGCTTTGACACCTGGTGATACGAACGGTGCTGAGGTGTCCTGGGGCGAAGGGAATATTGCGGCCTCATATCCCCGATGGTTTTACTGCTACACAGACATCGAGGACGCGGAGACATATCCGAAGTTAACGTTTACGCTGGATGGGGTTTATGACTCAAGGCCCGCGGCGATCCTTCTGAACGCTTACTCTGTTCAAAAAATATTGCCCTGGACATCGTATGAACCGGGTAATGCGCCTACGGAGACTATTTGCCGTGTGCTAAGTATTTGAGCATGAATTCTTAAGACTATCGTTTTGACGTTCAAGAAATTGGTGAAGGCGGTGGATACCTAGCCACATTCCCCGATTTTCCCGGTTGTGTCGCTACGGGAATGACGGTGCCGGAGACTGTCGAACTGGATTATGAAGCGGCGCGGGTTTGGTTGAAAGAAGCGTTGCGGTATGGCTGTGTGCCTCTACCGCCAAACGCGATTCCTAAGAAGAAATGATTCCGCCTTGGCGCCATGACTAGCTCGCGAATGGATAGACAACAGCGGCTAACGACCCAACTGAGCCGTTCGTGCTGTTGATTCCAGAATGACCGGTTTGGGTGACTTATCGGAACAGCGACAACCGTAAATCAATCGAACCTGACCCTATTGAATCCCGTAGTTACGCGAGTTGTTTAACGTAACTGGGCTATTTCGGTTATTGTATAAGTCGTGTCACTTGTTGTACTGCGCTCTGATCACTTATTGTCAGGATGGGTAACCATACTCGTGAAAAACAATATCGGATTCTTTGAGTTCCCGTGTCAGGTAATCTATCAGGCAACAGAGTAACGGTTTTCGGAGGGACAGGATATCTAGGACGGTGTGTCGTCCACCATTTGGCGCAAGAAGGTTGCCGTGTCCGCGTGGCCGTGCGCCACCCTCAAAGTGATCTGTTTCAGGACGTAGGCGACACGATTCATCAAATACAAGCTGATGTATCCGACGTTAAGTCCATACACCGCGCCTTGGAGGGAGCGGACAGTGTCGTAAATGCCGTGGGTTTATACGTGGAAACAAGCACGACGAGTTTTTCTGCGGTTCACGTTGTTGGGGCACGAGAAGTCGCGGCGCAGTCAGCAGGTACAGGAGCATGTTTGGTACATATTTCTGGCATTGGAGCCGAGCTCGGTTCAAAGTCGCGCTATGTTGCAGCCCGTGCAGCGGGCGAACAGGCTGTGCGGGATGCGGCACCCAATGCCGTAATCTTACGTCCAAGCGCACTGTACGGACCCAATGATGCTTTTCTTGGTACTCTGCTAAAGCTCGTCCGTTTTGTAACAGTCATACCGCTTTTTGGAAACGGTGCCACACGATTACAACCAGTTCATGTTGCGGACGTAGCTGAAGCGGTTGTGCGCGTACTCGGGAATATAGATCTGCAAGGTAAAATCTACGAACTGGGTGGTCCTCGAATTTACAGCTACCGTGAGTTGCTCGAAACCATTGTCAATCACCTGAAAAAACGACGTTTATTTCTTCCAGTACCGTTTCTAATTTGGAAAGCACTGGCTGCGGGAAGCGCCCTGCTTTCGAATCCACCCCTGACGCGCGATCAGGTTATTTTAATGAGCGACGATAATGTTGTGAGTCCCGTCCATGGAACATTTCGGGAGTTGGGTATAAATCCACAGCCGTTAGAAGATACGCTCTCCAAAATAGTTTGAAATCAATCCGTTGAAGGGCTCTGGATATCTCCGGGCAGTCACAGGACATGGGAAACATTGTTTGGCTGTTTTGAGAGTTCCTACCGACTCGCCAAACTAAACACTGGTTCACAATGTTGAGAACTAACGCTAACGACCCCGTGTAGACCATGGCACCCTTTTACATGAGTACCTGCAATATCCGCGCTAGCGATCATATGTCTCCTCGTTACTTAACAGGATCAGTCTGTGATGCAAAGCAAAGGCTAAAGGGTAGTGTGTCTTCTTCCCTACCTTTCATAAATACTAGCTTCCGGTCATGCGCTCGAGCATCCGTTACTTTGCACGCAAGCGGACATCTCTAATTGTTACCAGTTGTTCAATCAGTGCGAGTATTTGGCGCAATAGTTAAAATGGTTTTCGGAATTTCAATTTTCCGATACGGTTAGGCGACGAATTGACCGTCTGGGGGAAGCTTAGGCTGAGCATGAAGATTTTAAATTTTTGAATAGCGTTGAGAGGCAGATCATGGGATTACTTGTAAATGGGATATGGGAGGACCGCGGGTATGACACCAAATTGAGTAAGGGTCGGTTTGTAAGATCCCAGTCGCAATTTCGCAACTGGATTACTGCCGATGGTTCAGCGGGACCGAGTGGTGGAGGGGGGTTCCAAGCGGAGCCTGATCGCTACCATCTTTACGTATCTCTGGCTTGCCCCTGGGCGAACCGGACACTCATCTTTCGTGTAATCAAGGGTCTTGAGAAACATGTCACTGTCTCGGTGGTGCACTGGCTCATGGGGGATCAGGGTTGGACGTTCGAATCTGGTGAGGGGGTCATTGCTGATAATGTCAACCATGCTCGTTACCTCCGCGAGATCTACACCAAGGCAAACCCTGACTATTCGGGTCGAGCGACTGTGCCGGTGTTGTGGGATAAAAAGACGGAGACCATCGTGTCCAACGAGTCATCGGAAATCATCAGAATGTTCAACACCGCTTTTAATGATCTTGGCGCGGTCCCGGGTGACTATTACTCAGACTCGATGCGTGCTGAAATAGATGAAATCAATAACCACATCTATGACACCGTCAACAATGGCGTCTACAAAGCCGGTTTCGCCACAACCCAGGAAGCTTACGAAGAAGCCGTTGTACATCTACACGTTCTCATTTTCACGCAATTTCTTGTAAGCTCTCTGCCATGATAAAGGTGGTGCGTAACATAAACCATCCTTCGTCACGAAGGCGCACACATTCAGCATGCTGTGTCTCGCGCAATGGTTCGGATTGGAATGCCTACAGCCGATAGTTTCAGTGTGAGTCTCTCCTTCCTGAAGGGGCATCATGTAGTTTTGTTTCAAGTTGATCACAGCGCGTTACCTGCGGGGCAAACTAAGTTGTTATATGGCGGCAATTTGCGTTCCAAATAATCTTTGCCGAATTATCAAGGAATTATAAACACAATAGTCCGCTGGATATGTAAACCGCTTACAGAAAAATCGTAATCTCTCGGCTGTGGCCGAATAAACACCGAAAGACGTGAAGTGACGCGGATTACATCGATGGTGAACGGTGGTTCAGTGACGCGCTAAAAACAACTCTCACCAATTGCCCTGACCGTGATAAAAATCACAGAACATTAATTTCTCTGACTGTGATCAGAGTTACAGAATGTTCGTCTTCATTCTTGTTAGCATAATCACTGAAGGGAAGCTACGGGGGTGCATTAGAGTGAAGGCTGCCACATAAATGGTGGCCTTTTCTTTGTTGATTACGTTTACTAGCCCAGACTCGATTGGATGGATAGTATCCGATCAAAGTCAAAACTCTGATACCGCAACGGCTCCAACCGGCCACGAAGAGCCGTTCAGTCGGATGTGAAAACGGAGATCTGAACGGCTGCAGGGCCTATCCTTTGCAGACGTTGGCCAGTATGGTTCGTACGCGTAGACAGTTTCCGTATTTGAATCGTGGAACGTTAACTCTGCTGCAGACCATCACGCAAATGAGAAAAGCGAAAGTAGATCCCAGATTATCACATGACAGAGCTGAACTCGGATCGGCGGGACGATCGACCTGGTTCTATAGTGTCCCATTCTTGCTTGTCGGTTTCTTCGCGGTGAACCACCGTTTCGGCTGTGATAGTGGAGCATGCACCAGCAGCGCTAAGACTTGTGGTGCCTATAACCGTTGCCGAGTGGATACTTCGCGTTGACTCCAATCAACTTCCTCAACGCTTCTACGCACATGGCAAGAGCCAGCCCTATTGGCCACGAATTGAAGAGCAAAAGCTGCCTTTGGAGCGCTTCGAGCCGCATCATCCTAAGTCGAAGGTGTAATCGAGTTTCTTGATTACATCTGCTCAAGATATTCGATGATAAGGGGCACTGCGGGCGGCATACGGCTGCTTTCTACCGATATATTACGGATCATCGATAAATGCGTACCGTGCACCATTCGGTGCTCAATTCCTTTCAAGCGTGTCGACTCGACCGTTACTAACCCATCCCCCAAGCCGTCAGTCATTGACTTCAAGAAGGCCTCCAGATCCGGCTGCAGCTTCTGAGCGGCCACCGGGGCGGTTTCCCGAGCAGAGCCAAGAAAGCGCTGAATACCTCTCTCATTCCAAGGACTGAGCTCACCAGCAATGCTAAGCATTTTGACCCCTTTAGGATGCGGCCGCCGATTTAGCGTCT
>CAMYKK010000040.1 GCA_947258975.1 uncultured Gammaproteobacteria bacterium | reverse complement strand
CGAGCTTGGTACGACCAAGGATGTTACGAAGCCGATGGTAAAAATCAACAGAGCGTCAAGTATCCCAAACAACCCCCGTACGATGCTGGGTGACAACGTCGTTCCACTGGGTGACAACGTCGTTCCACTGGGTGACAACGTCGTTCCACTGGGTGACAACGTTGTTCCAGTTTCAGTGGTTTGTACGTTCGCTCTGTTTGCCTCGATTTCTGTTGAAATCGAGGCAAGTGAGTTTTGATATGACATCACTACCTCCCGATCCGCAGTTTCGGCCCGTCACGTAACGTAACTTGGATTTATCACCAATTTACTACGGCCCCCACACTAACAGCGGTAGTTTACCTCTTAACGTGCTCATCGCACAATGCTGCCTCGGGAGAACTACTGAAAAATGTAACCTATTTTTACGCTGTGGTTTTGTGACTAAAGTCACTTTATAAGCGGCTCCTGATGAATTCAGAAGTTCCGCCATTACACGGATCTACTTACACAGTTCAGTCACGTAAGTGGTTGAACTGTGGAGAAAAACGAAAATCGCACTTTTGGTTTTTCGAACTCTGATAATATAGGGATGGATACTTCAGATGGCATGGACTCCCCTCCCATTCGGCATCGTGATGTGCCAGATTGGAAGTCTGTTTCCACCAATCACAGGAAGGAGGAGTCCGAGCATGAAGATTGCACACATCGGCCTTGCATATAATATAGCAAAGCATGTATTCGAGGTCCACGGTATCGATGCACGCGGTGAGTTGGGGGTTCACCGGCGGCTGCCCCGGGGAAAGTATTGCGGTTCTTTGAGCAGCTCGCGCCTTGCATGGTCGGCATGGAGGCGTGCGCGAGCTTATCCGCCTTGGACATGAGGTTTGGCTGATGGCGCCGCGCTTTGTCAAGGCCTACCGTAAAAGCGATAAAAACGACCGCAACGACGCCGAGGCGATCTGTGAAACGCTCACCCGACCGAACGTGCGCTTTGTGGCGGTGAACCCCCCCCAAGCAACAAGCCGTGCTGACGGTGAATCGGGAGTTTAAGTAGAATAAAAGCCCTTTTCTCTGAAGTCGGTATCTATTGAGGAGCTGTCCATGGCGAATTCGTAGTTCTGCTTTTAAACCGGCGTGTGGTGCTACAAATTGATTGTGCTTGAATATATGACCTTCTTCTACGCACTCCAGCTAGTCTGAAAGCCATGTTCAAATGGTTGAGCTTAGTGATGAGCGCTCTGCGAACTGCCGCCCGTCCGAGTCATGAGTTGGTTCTTGAAGACCCGGTGTCACGCCGACAGATCGCGGTATTCGAAACACGTAATCCCCGACCGCGCAAGGAAGTATTCAAAGATTGTCTCCAAGGTCAGCTTAATGGAAATTGTCGCGTACGGTATCTCGGGTTTCATGCGGGATAGTCCACGATGACTAACGCTTGATGAAGCTAAGCGGAACAAGGCAGATGAGGTATTTGCGGAGGACACCAGGGGCTCGAAGATGACATGCGTCGTACCGTTTTGATACGGCGTCTTTAGCTGGTAGCGGACGTCACCGTTTGGGTTCAACGATAGTCACTGATCCAATATCATCGGCCGGGTGAATTAGCGACACCGCTGGCAAGCGCTGGCGTCTTACAGGAAGAGCAAAATCCGCGTGCGCTGCAAGAAGTGAAAGAGCGTCTCCCCAAAAACGTCACCCTAAAACGGCCACACGAGAGGCGTGATCAGCACCGTGATGAAACAGATCAACGCCGTTAGAGGAACGCCAATACGGCCGTAGTCGGAGAAGCGATAACCGCCAGCTCCGAACACCATCAGGTTCGTCTGATAGCCGATGGGAGTGGCAAATGCGGCGGAAGCGGCGATCATGAGCGTGATCGCGAACGGCAGGAAGCTTACGTTGAGGCTTTGTGCGGTGGCCAGCGCTATGGGAAACATGACTACGGCAGCCGCGTTGTTCGTAGCCAGGGCGGTGAAAATCGAGGTGACGAGATACACGATGGTCAAGGCCAGCCACGGCATCCCGGCCGACAGGCCGATGAGCTGTTCAGCGATGGTCCCAGCCGCTCCGCTTTTCTGCAGCGCGTTACCAATCGCGAAAGACGCTGCAATCACGATCAGAACCTGCCAATCCACTGCGTTGCGTGCGACGGATCCGCGGGTGCAGCGGGTAACGATCATGAGTCCGGCGGCCAGCATTGCCGCCTGCAGCATGCTCAACCACCCCAACGCCACCGATACGACCATGGCCCCGAGTATGCCCATCGCAAGCACGCCACGTTCGTGGCGGGGAGGACGCGCGTTATCCAGGCGGCTGACGAGAAAGAAATCTCGGGAGTTACGATAGTGCTCCGCAAACCAGGGATGGGATACGATCAGCAATGTGTCTCCCGGCCGTAATACGATGTCACCGATCTTGTCCTTGATCTTCACCCCATTTCGCGCCACCGCGATAATTGCGGCGTTGTAACGGGTTCTGAATTGACCCTCGCGGACGTTCTTGCCTACCAGCGGCGAGCTGTTGGAGATCACCGCTTCCGACAGGCAACGTTCCCTATGCGGTGGATCCAGTTTGAATACCTGATCGGTGGCCGGTTTGAGACCACGGATCTTCTGCAGATGAACGACTGACTCCACTACACCAACGAACACCAATCGGTCGTGCTCGCGCAGACGCTCTTCCGGTGAAACCGCCGTGATCACGTGTTGATCACGCTCCACCTCGATGAGGTACATACCCGGCAGGCGTCGTAAATTGGCTTCCTCGATGCTCTTTCCTACCAGCGGGCTGGCGGGTTCAACCAGCATTTCCACCGTGTATTCGCGAACGTTTGAAAAATCGCCGATGGCGGGGCGCCGGTCCGGCAGCAGCGTATTGCTTACCGCTACAAGATAGCAAAACACCGCCACCACCACGGGTACGCCGATCCAGGCGATATCGAACATGGCGAGTCGCGGCAGATCGGTCTCGGATATGAGTAGGCCATTGACAACCAAATTGGTGCTGGTACCGATGAGGGTACAGGTTCCACCCGCGATCGCCGCGTAACTCAGCGGGATCATAAGCTTGGACACAGACATGCGATGCAAGGCCGCCCATTCCTTGATGGCAGGTAAAAAAACCGCAACCACAGGTGTATTGTTGAGAAAAGCACTGAGCGCCGCCACCGGCGTCATCATTTTCAGTTGCGCGTTGGCCAGCGACCTCGGCCGACCGAGCAGCGACTGAACGATCCACGCTATTCCCCCCGTTTCCTGTAAGCCGCTGACCACGACGTACAACACGGCTACGGTGATTAATCCCTCGTTGGCCAACCCCCCAAGTGCTTCTGCGGGACTGAGCACGCCGCTGACAAGCAGGATGGTGACCCCACCCATCATCACGATATCCGGTGCGATTCGGTTCGTAACCATGGTACCGAAGCACAGCGCAATTACTCCCAAGGTAAGCCAAGCCTCCCAGATCATATTCGCAATGTTACTCCATGCCGTTATCGCCGCTCCCCAAGCGGGCAAGCCGTCATTGATACGCCGCTTCGAATTGGGTGATAAATTCCTGCAGTGCATTCTCCTGCAGCCGGTTGATGCCGGCCGCCGCTTTGCGTCCCCCTCCGGTGGGGAATTGTCGGCACAGCGTATCGGCACCTTGCGGATCGTTCACCGGCGCGCGCACACTGACCAGGTAGCCACCGTCGATCAGAGTCGTCAACAGCGCGTGAGCACGATTCGGTGCTTGACGAGCAAGCTGGTTGGCGAATACGCCGCTTACCCGATTGGCCCATGCGGCGGAGGGAAGAACGTACACCGCACTTTTCTCGCTGGCTCTATCCGGCGCGATGGCTTGCGCGTTGCGCATGTCGCCTTCATATCCGTCGCGCAGTAAGGCAAAGGTCGTATTCTCGGCGATGAATGCAAATGGGTCGCTATAGGAACGCAGGCGGGTGAGCAATTCGTCCGGCGCTATGTGCAAATCGTCTACGCTGCGGCCGTACGCGTTGTAGTTGATCAGTATCCCAAGTTCCCGCAGTTGGTTAAATCGGTCCTCGTTTAGGTGCAGAGAAGCCGCCGCCTGGCGCGCTGATTCGTCGAAGTTGTCGCCAAACGCGCCGACGACCGCCCACGGAAGATGTTTCCCTTGCAGGTGCTTGTTCACTAACAGACTTGTGCAAGTCTTTGGTGACGTATCGATGGTCGCCGTCAGCTTGGGATCGTCCGGGATATCGCCCGCGAAGTGATGATCGAAATAGAGTACCTGGGCGCCACGAGAGAGCAAGGCCTCAAGCCCCTTTCTGTTTGAGTCCAACGAGACGTCGAGTACGGTAACCCGATCACCGGGATCGGCCGCGACCCTTTCGAGCAGTGCTATATCCCGCTTGACGCCGGTGACCAGGACGCTGGCGACTGGTTCATCCAAGCGCAGTTGCTGCAAGGCGCAGATTCCATCTGCGTCTCCATTGAAAACGTCATAATACTTCATGCGCAAATCTCCGTGTATTTAAAGATACACCTTAGATTGTGTTCCGAATTACTGTCCTGGGAGGGCATGTCCCGTTGTATGACCGCGCCCCGCCGAGGTGGCGAAGCCGTTGCTGGTATTCGCGGTGCGCAGGCGCTCTTTGCTTGGTTGCGAAACTCTCCATGGCGAAACCCACCGCATCGCCGAATAGTGGCCGAACACCGGGCCGGCAACGCCTTATTATGATGGATAAAGCTAATTCTACAACAGCCGTCCCCGCAGCCCGCTGCCACGGTCTGAGAATAGGTCGGATAAAAGCTATTTTTCAAGAGTACGACCCGTATTGAAATACGGTATACATAGAATAGACAAGACGGATCGGGAAACCACACTGCGCCTGCCACATTAACCTGCGCCTGCAATCCCCTCACCTCGACCTTTCAGGACGTCGCGCCCATTCTCCGGTCGCGGCGTATCGCTCGGGGCTTCCTGTCGGCGCTGCCGGAAACCTGGGTAGTCGCAGTATGTGAATCCGTTTCGCCGCCAAGTGGAACACCGCCTGGGTTGGCGCCGGAAACACAAGTGATCGTCGATGCCTTGCGTCGGTCCGGCATTGGTATAAAGCGGAGCCCTGTGCGCCGTGCAAAGGGGATCGCAGACTCGGCACCTCGGGGGAGAAAACATAGTGGGGTACCGGGGAACATCTCTGTGACTTTCGTCACCATGCGCCCGGGGGCGAGGGGATATAATAAGATTGTGCAGGGGGGATGCCGGTCCGAGGGTGGTATGCTAGTCAGCGTTGTCATTGCGAACTACAACTACGGTCATTTTCTGGGCGAGGCCATCGACAGCGTCCTCGCGCAGACCTATGATCCCATCGAGGTAATCGTCGTCGACGACGGTTCCAGCGACGATTCGCAGGCCGTCATCGCAAGCTTTGGCGATCAGGTGGTGGCCACCGGGAGTCCTCACGCGGGTCAGTGCGCCGCCACCAATAGAGGCTTTGCGATGAGCCGCGGCGAGGTCGTGATATTTCTCGATGCCGATGATGTACTGCTGCCAGGCGCGGTAAGTACGCTGGTGGAGCCCTTGCGGAGGGACAATCGCCTCGTCAAGAGCCAAGGATATCTTAAGGTAGTCGACAAGTCTGGGACGCCGACCGGGGAGAAGATTCCCCGTAAACTTCCACCGTCCGGAGATTACAGCGAGGACTTGCTGACCACGAGGCCGAGTTATCGCGCCCCTTATAATTCCGGAAACGCCTGGCGGCGCTGGTTCCTCGAACTGGTCATGCCGCTTCCTGAGATCGATTATCCAGACGGATACCTAAACCGGGTCGCACCCCTGTTTGGACCTGTCGAGTCCATTCCCGTCACCGTAGCCCATTATCGGATACACGACGACAACCATTGGTACGGCCGGACTGTGTTCACAGCGGCATCACTCAAGAAGAAACTTCATAGAGTGAAGCGAAACATAGATTACGTGACGCATTGGGCAAAGAAGGCAGGCTACCAGCCCCCCGAAGAGCGTTGGCATAAGTGGAAACGGTCCTGGCGACACAATTTGGAAGCCCACTCAGTTGCGCTGATGGACCGCAACTACGAAACCATTCCGTTCCATGTGCTGGTATTGTCGCCGCTGATGACCGGCGGTACAGGAAGGGTAAAAGCGTTGGCGCTGTCGGTCGCTCTCGCGATGGTGTGGATTGCGCCGCGCACGCTGGGTTTAACTTTAGCCAGAACGTTGCTCAATTTGCCATCAGGGCAACGAGACAAGAAACCGGCGCGCGTTGCCGATGCCCCTCGCAGTCCTGTTAGATGAGACCAGCCGAAAACGATATTAGCGTCCTCGTCACCGTTGTGCTCCCGGCGTTCAACGCCGAGCGGTATATCGGCCCAACCCTCGACTCGGTACTCGGGCAGAGTTATACGAACCTCGAGGTGTGGGTCGTGGACGACGGGTCCACCGACCGCACTGCCGAAATCGCGCAAGGCTACGCCGGTGCTGACAATCGCGTGCACGTGCTCCGACAGAAAAACTCGGGAGTCGCCGCGGCCCGCAACCGGGCTATTCGGGAATCCCGCGGCGCTTATGTCGCACCCATCGACGCCGATGATCTTTGGCACAAATCGAAACTAGAGAAACAAGTCCGGTTGATGGCCGCGTCGCCCGACATCGTCGGACTGATCTACACGTGGTCCGAGCGAATTGACGAAAACAATGAGATCTTAAGCGGCTACGGGAACCAACTCGGAGTGCAGGGCGATGTCTGGCTGCCTTTGTTGCTCGGTAACTTTATCGGCAACTCCAGCTCTCCTCTGATTAGGCGGGCGGTTTTAGAGCGGGTTAGTACCTACAACCAAGACTTCAAAGAGCGTGGAGCACAAGGGTGCGAGGACTGGGATCTCTATCTTCGCATCGCGGAACACTATGAGTTTGCGTGCATCCCCGAGTATCTCGTGCGCTACCGGAAGACCTCGGACAGCATGTCGGGCAACTCGGAGCAGATGTTAGAGTCCTACAGGACGATGATGCGCGCGGTGCGCCAGCGCGAACTGTCGATCCCGCGCGCGATCGAACGCTGGTCTCGTGGCAATTACGCCTGGTATTTGGCGGGTCGATGTAGCTTCGCGGGCAACCATGGCCAGGCGCTGCGCTGGTTGTTCAGCGCCGTAGCGGCGGACCCTGCGATAGTTACGAATAGGAGGGCGCGCAGGTTGCTGGCGAAGAATCTGTTACAGTGGGCCTCCCCCAGGTTCGTTCGCGAACGTGTCAGTGAGTGGCGCCGTTCGCGACGCGACGCGGATGCCAATGCCGACGCCTACGCCGCATCTAAGGTGGATACACAGGGTTGGGGGATCTGGCGACGCATCCAACAACGGCGCCTGACCCGCGCCCAATGCCTGCAACGTGAGCATAATCTCACACCGTTGACGGCGCGCACGGCCGACAATCCGATATCCGCCTCCGGCGGTCAACGGTGTTGATTTGTGATTAACATTGCAATCAACAACCGCATCAAGGTCCTGGACGTGGAGCTTGGGCAGCCGTTGAACGACATAGCCGGATTTGACGCCTACGACAAAATACGGGCGTTGCTTCGATTACACGGCACCCCCCTCGGTTATATCACGCTGCCCCTCGACGGTGGCCGCTGCAGCGCGGAAGCGTTGCGAGATGAGATACTGCGCAATCATAGCGGTGAGATCCTCCGAGTGATGACGATTCAGCGGCTAGCGAGGCCCCTCGAAGGCGATACGTGGTCGCCCGTGGATTCAGGGCGAAACTCTCCGGGTGTCGAGGTGGACCCTCGACCCCTGGTCACCGTGGCGGTGTGCACCCGGAACCGCGCCTCCTATCTAGCCGATTGCCTGGATGCCTTAACCAAGCTCCGCTACCCCTCACTCGACTTGCTGGTTGTGGATAACGCCCCCAGCGACGAGGCCACGGAGCGGCTCGTGCAGCGGGATTTCCCCGGGGTGCGTTACGTGTGCGAACCGCGGCCGGGACTCGACTGGGCGCGCAACCGCGCCATCGCCGAGTGCCGCGGAGAAATACTCGCGTACACCGACGACGATGCGCGGGTCGATCCTGATTGGGTCGACGTCCTGGTCGCGGGGTTTACGCAGAACTCCGACGTGATGGCGGTGACTGGACTCGTGGTGCCGCACGCCCTGGATACCCAGGCCCAGATCCTCTTTGAGCGCTACGGCGGTTTCGGCAAGGGATTTCGCAGGCGATGGGGCCGCGCGGGCGTCAATCCCCGCGGCCGGCTCCTGCACATCGGATCCGGGTGCTTCGGCACCGGTGCGAACATGGCATACCGGCGGGAAGTGTTCGATCGCATCGGGCCTTTCGATCCCGCCCTGGACGTCGGTACGGTGACCAACGGCGGCGGCGACCTGGAGATGTTTTTCCGGGTCATCCAGGAGGGGTACACCCTGTTGTACGAACCCGCCGCCGTCATCCGCCACTGTCATCGTTCCACCTTAGAGGAGCTGAAGACTCAACTGACCAATCACGGCATAGGGCTCTATTCCCATTTTGTACGCTCCGCCCGGGCCTATCCCGCTCTACGCACCCGCGTCATACGCTTCGGAATCTGGTGGATGTGGTGGTGGAACCTCCGCCGATTGCTTAAGAGTCTTTTGGGTAAGGGTAATATGCCACGCGAGCTGGTGTTTGCGGAATTTCGCGGGTCGCTGGTCGGCCTCGGACGTTACCGCCAAGCGCGGAAAATCCAGTCTGACATAGAAGCCCGCTATGGAGTAATGGAGATTCCCCTTTCCGACCCGAGGAAGCCGCCGGTCGTCGCGATTGACTACGATAAGCGGTTTTCCTCTATGCGCCGCAGGTACCCGATTGCGGTACGCACCGTCGATTTGAGTGAGCCGCTGGGGGCGCTGGACGACGTGGTGGACTATCCCAAGGTCCGGGTGTTTGCTTTCCTGTCCGGTCGCCTGCTGGGCAATGTTGACATCGATAATCTGTTCCAGCCGGTCAGCGCGAGTTGTCTGCGCGACGCCATCGCGGACCAGCTTGCGTATCGGGTAACCGGCGAGCCCGGGGAATTCCGCTACGATCCTTACACCGAGGCAGCGAAAACCGGATTGGACAGCCTGAGCGGCGGCGCGCAGTCGACGGCGACGGGTCTTTCCCGCGATGTTTCGGTGTCCGTCATCGTCGCGACCTTCGATCGGCCCGACCACCTGCGGAGCTGCCTAGGCTACCTGGTATCACAGGCTACGGACCGTGCGGCGGAGATCCTGGTCGTGGACAATAATCCGTCGTCGGGGCTGACCCGCGGAGTGGTTCTGGACTTCCCGCAGGCCACACTCATCGAGGAACCCCGTCAAGGCTCGTCCTACGGACGCAACGCGGGAATCCTGGCCGCCTCGGGGGAGATTATCGTCACCACCGACGATGACGTGACCATGCCCGACGATTGGCTGGAGCGCCTGCTTGTACCGTTTCAACGCACCAACGTGGGAGCGGTAACCGGAAACGTATTGCCCGAGGAACTGGAAACCGAAGCACAGTGTCTGTACGAGGTCTACGGCGGGTTGGGCCGAGGTTTTGAAAAATTGGAGGCAGATCTCGCATGGTTTCGCTCATACAAGTGGCAATCCGTACCCACCTGGAACCTGGGCGGAACCGCGAACGCTGCATTCCGTGCACGCTTGCTTCGAGATCCTCGGATAGGTTTGATGGAGGAGACCCTGGGGGCGGGCATGCCGAGCGGGGTGGGCGAGGATACCTACCTGTTTTACAAGATCATCAAGTCGGGACACACCCTGGCCTATCAGCCGGACGCATACGTGTGGCATACCCATAGACGCAGCCGCACGGCGCTACGTCGCCAGATCTACAACTACAGCAAGGGGCACGTCGCTTATCATCTGACCACCCTGTTCAACGATCGCGATGCGCGCGCCCTCTCCCGTCTGTTCCTGGGTCTGCCCCTCGCCTATCTCGGCCGCGCCAAGCGGAGGCTGCGCGGGCGAAGCGTGTACCCAATGTCCCTCCTCGCAGTGGAGCTTATGGGCAATTTCGTCGGACCGTTTGCCCTTTGGAGATCGCGCCGGCGGGTGCGCAGGGAGGGCAGGAGCGCGCCGCCGGAAAGTCACGGATACGGCGAGCACAGTCCGGCCGGATAACTTCGACGTGGGGCACGGGGCGAGCCACACTTACGTTTCCGGTTAAGATGGTCTCCAGTCGGAGCAGAGCGCCTGATATTGCGATCGGCAATGATTCCATCGGGGCAGAAGAGCGCGTCGACACATAGCGTTTATCGCATCTGACCATAAGGCGCTGTTAATGTCCGGCGCGTTTATAGGCCCGGACACCAGACGGAGGTAGGCGGCGATGACTAAACCACGAAGATCGGCATGAATACTCTCTCGCGTGCGGTGTACTACCGCGACCTATTACGGGAGCTCGTCTCTCGTGATTTGAAGGTGCGATATAAAAGATCGGCTCTTGGGTTTGCGTGGACACTCGCCAATCCACTGATGTATTTGACCGTATTTTACTTCGTGTTCCAGATGGCTATGTCGATCAACATTCCCCGCTTTGGTCCGTTCGCTTTCACTGGGATACTGGTCTGGAATTGGTTCCAGAGTTCATTGTCTCAGGCAATCGGCGCGATCGTTCACAACCGCGAACTCGTCAGGACCCCCGGCTTCCAGCCCGCGATTCTGCCGGCGGTCACGATAGTCAGCAACCTGGTCCATTTCCTGCTCGGACTCGTGCTGTTCATACTATTTCTCGTTCTGACCGACGCCGGTCCGGGGTTCCGAATATTGTTGTTACCCCTGTTCATCGCAATTCAGTTCACGCTTACCCTGGGTTTGGCGTACTGGCTCGCCGCGGCAAATGTCCTGTTCCGCGACACCGCCCATTTGGTATCAGTAATACTCCAGTTGTTCTTCTTCCTCACCCCCATTTTCTACCAAGCAAGCATGGTTCCGGAGGAATATCGACACATATACAACTTAAATCCTATGGTACATATTCTGGACGGTTATCGTTCGGCGCTACTGGCAACTGAGGTGAGCTGGTCGGCCCTGGCGATCATAATCGGCGTTGCCCTGGTGCTACTGCTGACCGGTTACCGATACTTCCTGAAGCTCAGCCACGCGTTCGCGGAGGAATTGTAAGGGATGCAACAGGGGATTCACGTCGAAGGTCTCTCAAAGCAGTTTTACCGTTATCACGCCGATCGGCCGACAACGATGAAGGAGGCGATAGTAAGGCGGTTCAGTAAGTGGCGTGCCGGGGAGAGGTTCTGGGCGCTACGGGATGTGACGTTTGACGTACCGCCGGGCGAAATACTCGGCGTTATCGGGCGCAACGGCGCCGGTAAGTCGACGCTCCTGCATCTTATCGGTGGCGTCGGCCGGGCGGACCGGGGAACTGTGTGGGTACCGCGACCCATTGCGGCGCTGCTGGAGCTAGGGGCTGCGTTTCATCCGGAATTGAACGGGCGTGAAAACATCTTTGTCAGCAGCCTGGTCGCGGGACTGACCCGGGCGCAGACGAAGGAACGACTCGCATCCATAATCCAGTTCGCGGAGTTGGAGCCGTTCATAGACAACCCGATACGCACCTATAGCAGCGGCATGAAACTGCGCCTGGCGTTCGCCATCGGCGTGCACACTTCACCACGCGTGCTGTTGATCGACGAGGTGCTGGCGGTGGGCGATCTCGGGTTTCAACAGAAGTGTATCGAACGCATACTGAAATTTAAAAGCGACGGCTGCAGCATAGTCCTGGTATCCCACGACATGCAGCAAGTGGGACAGATATGCGACCGCACATTGTGGCTGGAAGACGGGACAGTGAGTGCCCTGGGCAATTCAGAAGTCGTTGTCCAGCAATACGAGCTGGCTATGACACGAAATACGCGTCTCCACACCCCGACGCAATCGTCCACCCGAGTCACGGATTCTGGTGTCCCGCTGCGCACCAATCAGAACCGATTCGGTTCCATGGAGTTGGAAATAACCTCGGTCCGTCTGCTGGACACGCTCGGCGACTCGGTCAAAGAGATCCGCAGCGGCGACCCCATGCAGATCGAGCTAGGCTACACACCTCGAAAGACAATAGAATCGCCAATTTTTATGGTTTCGGTGCACAACGCCGAAGGCGAGGTTTGTTCCGAATTGAGTACCGCCGCAGAGGGTATTGAGGTTCCGACCACGCATCGGCCGGGAAAGATCAGCTTGAACCTGGAACGGCTGGACCTGACCCAAGGCGAATACTTTGTTGATGTGGGCGCATACCCAAGCGACTGGCGATACGCCTACGACTTTCACTGGCGCGCCTATTCCTTTCAGGTACGATCCGCACACGAGCAGAAGGGCGTGCTCAGTCCACCCCATACCTGGCAGCATTCCGAGGACGACAAGGCGTGAACTACTCTGTAGGCTCGGGTGACCAGCGATGGGATTCGGCTTCGGTTCCCGTAGCTGCGGTAGACCACTCGGCACACGCTACGGGTGATCTGCTGAGACGATAAGGTCCATTTCAGCCGATGCGTTGAAGAATGCGTGGAGTCGCTGTATGGACTCGCACGCCCGCTCACAAAAAACAACATGGATGCGGAAGATCTGGTCGCCGAATCGGTTGCCAAAGCTTGGGCGGCCTTCCCGACCCTGAAGGAGCGGGACCGCTTTCGTCCTTGATATTTCGGATCTTGCACAATCGCTTTGTTAGCGACTATCGGAAGACATCAATACGTCCCGCCGAGATCAATTTTGAGGATTATACTGACGATGAAGATGACGACAGTGTCGTGTCATTACTGCTCGCACAGTCCGACGATTTCCTATATTGGTGGGCAAATCCAGAAAGGGAGTTCGCGAACAATCTCTTGGAAGAAGACATTATCTTGGCGATTGAGAATCTGCCCGAGGTTTTTCGAGTGACCATAATACTGATCAATGTTGAAGGTCTTTCCTATGACGAAGCGGCGGAAGTCATCGGCGTGCCGCCAGGAACGGTACGCTCCCGTATGAAGCGCGGGCGTACTCTATTGAAGAAGACCCTGTGGGAGCAGGCAAAAACCGCTGGGTTGATAGAGAGTAATCCTGTTCAGGGGTGCACCTTATGACACACGAGAAAAAAAACAGTCATCTTGAGCACGATTGCCTGGAGGCAATTGACAATCTGCATGCCTATTTGGATGGCGAGCTTGGACCACAAGACATCGAAAAATTCGAAAATCACTTGGATCATTGCCGCAGTTGTTTTTCGCGTAAAGAATTCGAAGCCGCAATAACCAAGCGCATTAAGTCAACAAAAGGCAAGGTACCCGATACGCTCAAGAGTCGATTGGCTGCTTCAATTGAGAAGTTATGAACTAAGGCGACACACGACTTCAGATTCCATTGCGCATGCGTGTTCCTGGGGAACTTGTAATTCTGATTCAGTGTAAACGTCGGAATATGATCTTTCAGTGTAAGCTTCAAGAGCACGACCTCAACTACCAGTTGCGCAAAAACGGCCGCAGGGTCGAGATCCATATACGACTGTTCAGTGCCGAAGCAGCAATTCGAAAACTATGACAAACTAACGTCAAGAGCAGGTCTACTAGTTGGTTTCCCTCTTCAGTCGCCGTTCCTCTGGATATACGTGTAAGCGCGGCACTTTCCCCGCCTTCAGGTCGCGTTGGATCCGTTCCCAATACTCCGTTGTCAACAAGTCTCCATGCGCCGCGCGAAACAGGCGGCGCAAGGATCTGTTCTCAATGCCCAGCCCCACTTCGATTTCCTCGGGCAGAAAGACAACGCCGTCCTCAAAGTACCAATCCGGTATGTCTTCTTCGCCGTCAATTCGGTCTGTATTACTTCGAATCTTGACGTCCGTGAACTGTTCCAGCGCATCGTAATCGAATAAAAACACTTTCAGGAATCTGCTAACACCATAATTTCGTGCATCGAGATCTTTATTGTAGATATTCGCTGCCATATTGTTCTTAATGCAATAGCCTAAGTTAACGACCGCTGTTTCTGCATCTTCGCGGGAAGCGGACTTTAAAAACACCGGCAATGGAACGAGTTTTCGCTGCACTATAAGATACTTAAAAATGATGCTGTCGTCTTCCAACGAGACACTCTCGCTCGCTTCTCGCAACATTTCCTCGAGTAACGACGCCTCGAATAATTCTTTTTCCAGCTTGAGATTGAAGTAGATGACATTGTCAAGCATGCTCCCTGCCCGATTAATTTCATGCACTCCGCCGTATTTCCGCAGCACCGCTGCGCGGCCTTCATAGTCTCCCCACTTGTATTGCTCCGTGGGTTTATCTCGAATGACCTTGAGGTTATAAGAGGAGGAAGGTGCCGCAAAACCAATAGTAACGGTACCTGGATACCCCACGGCCGTTTCAAATACCTCTGCGGTCGCGGTAAGTTCTCCCTTCAACTCACTCAGCACGGCAACTTTTCCGATGTGATTAAACCCAATGGACGTATACTGCAGACCCAAGGGCCGCTCCGGCATGATGCTATGCAAAAATGCGGCTAGCTCGTGTTAGTACTCGTTTGTGACGTGAAAATTTGCCAGTGTCGAACTGAACAAGTTATGCGCATCCGCCTCGGCGCTCAGCACCGCATCAACATAAAGACCGTGGTCCCCATTCAGGATGGCTATGATCAAAGGAACGACAGCTGCGTCCTGCAAAATAATTCGCCCTACCAAGTAGGCACCTCGATTTCGATAGAAACCTGCGTCAATCATTTCGATGGATTGGACGTCCGGCAGAGTTTAAGTAGAATAAAAGCCCTTTTCTCTGAAGTCGGTATCTATTGAGGAGCCGTTCACAGCGCTTTTTGTCCTGTTCACCAAGAATGCTTGCCCGATTGGGGTGCGCTGTCCAGCGTGTTTCCCGGATTGACCATCCATTTTCAGCCCGGGGGCCAAGCGATACCCTGCCGTGTCCCTGTAGGTAGCAGCAATTTGATGACATTGTGGGTTCTGTCGGGTCAGTCGAACAGACCGGCAGGTGGTGCCCGGCTTTGGGGCAGCAGGTCGTTTGGACCCGAGACGACCTTTTCCTGTAGATGGGTGAGGATCTTGTCGATTACTGCCGGATCCTGGATGCAGGCGATCGCTTTGACGGCGCCGCCGCAGGCACTGGACGTTGAGATTCAGCGAACCCCCCAAACACTGGATCAGCGTCACCGCGCTCGTGTGAGCGGCCTTTTTTGTAAAACCCGCCTTTTTGATCAGATGCGTGGCGATGACGCGGTAGACAATCCCCAGCACTTTACCCATTACGCCTGGGCGGCTGGCGAACAGGAAACGCAATGGATACGGGAAACTCAGCACCCATTGGCGCACCGGCTGAGAGGGAAAGACCGCATCCACCAGCAATGCGGCACTTTCCGCCATACGCCGTGCCCCGCAGCTGGGGCAAATACCTCGCCGCTTACAACTGAACGCCACCAGGCGTTCCGCGTGGCAGGATTCGCAACGCGCGTGAGGCCAAATCCGACGGCACCGAACTACCTGGGATTGTCCAATCCCCTTGCCAAGCAGTCAAAGACTTTCGGGAATTTCCACACGAATGGCGTAGCGGCAGGTAGAAACCTGAAGGGGCAAATCGCCGTGACCGGCCGGTGCCACACGACCGCGGATCAGCCCGTATATTGCACCAGTATCCGGGAAGCTGGCGCAGGACAGAGGTGGTTGAACGAAGGAGTGGAGCGAAAGTCATAGCCGTAGCTATGGCTTGAGTGAACGCCAAGTGCAGGCGCGCCTGGACTAGCCAGAGCCCGGATAGGACACCGGCCGTGCGCAAAGTGTACTCGGAGCGACAAGGGTATGATTCAGTATATGCAATTGATTCTGCAGTCAGTTCCCTGAAGGCGGGTGGGCGACTGGTGCAATATGCGGTCTAGCGACGTTGGCGCTTGCCAGGTAGAGCCTGTTTTTATGTTCTTTTACTGGTCAAAAATCCTGGGTAGCCACCAGCAGAGTCACTCGGACGGAGTCGGCGAGTGAGGGGCGACGGGTACGTCCTACAGACGGTATTTTCCCGGGAATTTGATAGGTATTCGCGCCGCATGCCGAAACCATTACCGGGATTTGTTGCGTGCAGGTGTTGCGGACATGGCCAGTATCAAGGAGGAAAGCAGAAGCGTTCTGGGAGATCGTGGACCTCGATAACGACCTGAGGTGCCGATAGTCTGCGACATTTTTTATAGGTATTCGCGCCGCACGCTGAAACCATTACCGGGATTTGTTGCGTGCAGGTATTGAGAACACGGCCAGAATCAAAGAGGAAAGCAGCAGCGTCCTCGGAGGTCGTGGACCTCGATAATGACCTGAGGTGTCGAAGGTCTGTGACATCGTCACCAATTGTGGCGGGGCAAGGTTGGCCGTACATAGCGTGTGAATGGGGCTTGACGGTTACTTAAAATCCCAAATTATTATGTTACACTTGATGATGGGGGTAGTATCTCAAACATAATCACTATAGAACGAAATAGAATCTCAACGAAGAATTCTGTTTTCGGTCAAACCGTGTCGGGAAATTGATTGGGGTGGTCGAAAGCACGGTCACGCGGCGTTTTGATCGCACTTGGCCCCGATCTGCAGCGCCGCTCAAGAATGACTGAGGCCAAGTCTGAGATTACTAGAATTTATTACTAGATAAACGGGGTACGCCCACACAACTTGGGGAAGTGTGTACGGGTGGGACATGAAAAAGCATCTACTATTATTGCATGACGGGTCCAACGGGACCTCGTCATTGTTGCGTTGCATCGCCACTGACTGGAACGTACACCCGGTCGTTGACCCCGAACAAGCGGTGGCGATTGCCCGGACACATCCACTACGGGTGGGTGCTGTATGTCTTGCAGACCGTCGTAACGACGCATTTCTCCTGCGGTCTCGGGACACAATTCTTTCAATGCCTAACGTAGAGTGGTTGGCCCTCGTCAACCGGTGCGATACGGAGGACAGCTCCGTGCGCGAACTTATTGCGGATCGTTGCTTCGATTTCCACACTCTCCCGATCGATCCGCAGAGGCTCGCGATCACCTTGGGGCGCGCATACGGTATGTCAGAAATCATCCATGGGCAGCCTTTGGAATCGATGGAAGCACAAAGAGCGGGTTCGGAAATCGTGGGCAACAGCCCCCCGATCCTAGAACTCCTGCGTGTTCTTGACAAAATCGCCGCCGTTGATGTCCCTGTATTGATCACCGGTGAGACCGGCACCGGCAAGGAACTGGCAGCGCGGACGATACATCTTAATTCCGCGCGCGCCAACGGACCGTTCGTAGCCGTAAACTGCGCTGCGTTGCCGGAATCGCTCGTGCAGTCCGAACTGTTCGGTCATGAAAAAGGCGCATTCACTAGCGCGGATAAGGCCAAGATCGGACTCATCGAATCTTCTGACCAAGGAACCATATTGCTGGACGAAATAGGCGATCTTTCGCTTGATGTTCAGTCTACTTTGCTGCGTTTTCTGCAGGAAAAGACCATTGAGCATGTAGGCGGCACAAAGAGCCTGAAAGTCGATACCCGCGTCATCGCCGCAACGCATGTAGACTTGATGAAAGCAGTGTCAACCTCGCAATTCCGCGAAGATCTTTATCATCGTCTCAATGTGTTGCGTGTGAAGATGCCGGCGCTGCGCTCCTGCAAGGCGGACATTGAACCACTTGTGCATTTCTTTGGCACAAAGTTTGCCAGTGAGGGGAACGGACGTGTTCAGGGATTTCGCCAGGACACGTTAGCGTTCATGCAAAATTACCACTGGCCTGGTAATGTTCGCGAACTTATGAACTGCGTGCGGCGCGCGTTGGTGATGTCAGAAGGGCGTTTGATCAAGACGAGCGATTTGGGTTTGGAGCGGCGAAAACGGGATCGAGGTACGGCAACGCTCGAAGAGGTTCGTGCTGATGCGGATAGGCATGCAATCATCTGTGCCCTTGAGGATGCCCAATATCAGGTATCGCTAGCGGCCGATACTTTGGGTGTGTCGCGGATAACCCTTTACCGATTATTGGACAAGTACGGATTACGGAAAAAATCCACCGTAGCCACGCCAAATATTGCATCGTGGCAGCGTAAGTCCACGGTATCCCAGTGATCGGAATGAGTGTTTCAATCCGCTGAGTAAGTCGTGGTTCGCAGCGCGGGTAAACGAACCGTAGTGTTTGGCTTGACGCGTTCGCGGCCGCTGAATACAACCGCGCCGAGAATGTTCGCTACTATTTGAAAAGAAATCGTTTCGAGCGGTAAATTGTGATTTATCGAGCGTAGGTACATCGATGCATCTTCGTGGATCGAAAGACGGCGAAACAAGATACGTTGATCTATCAACCTTACAATGACATCACTCTCATGAACCGGGTGCTCGTCAGGATCCACGAAGATTAGGTCGCCGTGATAATAACCGCCAACCCCAGCCATTGAATCACCTTGCACTTCGATGGCATAAGTCCGCCTCGAACAATTTTGCCGGGGACACGAAATGTAATCCATGGGGGTTGTCCGGCTGTCACCGTTTTCTTTTTTTATGTAAGTGTATATTTGGCTCCATTCCAGAACCGGTACCACGAATGCAGCTTTCTCTCTTCCGGAAATCAGGTAGTCCAGGGAGACCTGAAAGTACTGTGCAATCGCGGCGATCTGCTGGATCGTCGGCTCGTTACGTCCGGTCAGGTAGTGGCTGACTGATGCCCTACTGACACCGAACACCGGTGCGAGATCGGCTTGGGAAAGTCGCCGTTCATTCATGAGCGCTTTGATGCGACTGCGCCAATAATTTCTTTCGGGTGTGGTAGTCATTGTCAGCTAGCAATGGTTCGGTAGTTGTTACATATAATGAGCGATCCAACGTCAGGCGACTCAGCGTCAATGACTCATCGGCATTGTGGCCTCCATCCTTCTCGGTACGACCTGGCGCGACGTCCATGAACGAAAGATCATAGGACGACGCTTCGAATCTTTTTGGTTCTTGTGGCGGCTCGGGCACTGAGACCCGTGACTTTATCGCCCCTGTTCTCAGCGCCGTCAGTTGCTCCAACTTGGCGAACGCTTCTTTGTAGTACGTTGGGGAAGTCGAAATTGCGAGATTAAGGTAATGCTCGGCTGCATCGTATTTCCCTTCCGCCATGCACAAGGCACCTATCCGCTCATAACTCCTGGAGCGGTCCATAACACGATCGAAGGCTGCTACCGCGCGTTCGTATGCCCCCTCGCGAACGAGGATAAGTCCCAAATTCAGTAACGCTTTCTTGTAACCGGGATTTCGGTCTAGGGCCGCTTCTATGTAGCTTTGGGCACGTTGCCAATGACCTTGGAGATACTCGGAATAGCCCAGATTGTTCAATATCATCGGCGATCCAGGGTACAGTTTCAGAGCGGTACCGTAGTATTCCTTCGCGGTATCGAAATCCTTATCGAGATCCGCGAGTACTCCGAGACCATTTAGCGCACGCCACAACTTGGGGTTTTCCTCCACCGCCTTATTAAGATGCCCCCGGGCCTTCTGATATCGTCTACGGCGAATGTCGATCAATCCTAACTCTTCAAGTGTCGCGGCGTGATCGGGTTCCTGTTTGAGGACCATGTCGAATGCCAATGCGGCGCGGTCCAAATGACCCTGCTTCGCGTGAATCGCACCAACCTTGTAGAGTGCCTCGTAGGACTCGGGATCTAACTCGTAAGCGGTGATATACCGATACAAGGCACGATCGATGTCTCCGACTTGTAAGGCGCTGTTGGCAAGGTCCATGGCTTCGGCACTGCTTTTTACAGTTGTTCTAGCTTCATACAACGTCGCCGCCTTACCGTCGTACAACAAATCAGTAGTGTCAGGCCCGGATTTCGTAGTGGGAGTAGTTGCGCAACCGCTCAATAGAGCCGAAAAAACAACAGTGAACATCAACAAATTGGCGTCTTTTTTCATTGGAAACCTGTCTCTCGTGATGCGATTACATTTTTGAAAATGCAGCCATTATTTTCATCACTGCGGGTCCTACAGCGACGACAAAGAACGACGGAAAAAAGCACAGAACCAAAGGAAAGATCATCTTGGTACTTATTTTTGCGGCTTGTTCCTCCGCGGCTTGCGTACGCTTGTCACGAAAGTCCTCCGCAAAGATGCGCAGCGTATCGGCAATACTAGTGCCAAAGCGTAGCGTCTGGGCAATCACACCGGCGAAAACATTTAAGTCCTCTACTCCGGTGCGTTGTGCAAGATTTCTCAACGCGTCACCACGATCCAATCCCGCTCGGATCTCTGCGTTTACCAGAGATAACTCGTCTGCAAGCTGGGGATGACTGTGGCTCAGTTCCCTGGAGACCCGTTCGATCGCGGCTGCGATGCCTATACCCGCCTCCATGGCGACGACCAACATATCAAGAGCATCGGGAAAACCTTTCTTTATCAATCGTTGTCGTCGTTCCACCAAACGATTGAGGACAAAATTGGGGATTACCATTCCAATAAAACCAAGAAACAGTCCGCCAATCACGATCTGTGCCAGAGAGAACTGTCTCTCGAGCAGCTGCCCCAGCAGTGGGCCTAAGGTGACCGCCAGCGTGGCAAAGGCAACGCCGAGCACGGTTTTGATCGCATAGAATATCGTCAAAGCCTGGGACGTACGGTATCCCGCATGCACGAGTTGCGCATCAGTCTTGGTTCTCTCCCATTCCTTTTTCGGTAAGATGTATGGCGCCAGCGGTTCCAGTCTCGCGCCGAATTTCACCGCTGCAGAAGAAGTGCTTACCGCTTCACCAACTACCTTACGCAGACGCGCTCGCTTCGGTCCATACAACACCACGAAAACGTAGGTGACTCCCAACATGAAAAGGAATACGCCCACCGCTACTGTGATGGTGAGACCCCAACGCATCGCTAGCGGGTCTCTCGAGTAGTTCTCCAATAGTCGCAACAGACTTTCCACGATCTGTTCCTCACACGTCGATTCGAGTGATGTTACGGACCCAGATGATTCCGATCACCATTAGGACTGCTGAGATCGCAATGATCGTATGACCTATCGAATTATCGGTAAGCTCGACCAAATAGTTCGGTGTCGTGATATAGATTAGTCCGAACAAAACCAAGGGGACGGCAATCAATATTACTGCAGACAATCGACCCTCCGCCGACAGTGTTTTCACTCTGCGCTGAAAACGAAAGCGGCCGCGCAAGACCGTGCTGATCTTTTCCAACAGTTCGGCCAGATTGCCGCCGGTTTCCCGCTGCAGTAATACCGCGACCACCAGCGCTTTTAGCGTCACACTGGGAACGCGTTCGGTCATGTGGGTAAATGCTTCCCTCGGAGACAGGCCGTAATTCAATTCAGCAAAAGTCAATCCGAATTCCTCAGCGATGGGTCCTTGCAATTCCTTGGCAACCATCAACATGGACTCATGGAATGGTTGTCCAGCCTTTAGGGATCGCGTTAGTACTCCCAGCGCATCGACGAGTCCCTCCTCGAACTCCCGCATCCGCTTGTTGTAATCGGCAGTAATCTTTATCGGTAGGGCGAAGGCAAGGACGACGCCGATCACCAGCGCAAGCAGATTACCCAGATACCAAAACGCCGCCACGCCGGTTGCCGCCACGGCCACGCAAATCAAAAGGACCTGGGCCGCCGTTAGTTTGTAACCCGCTCCCCGCAGCCGGGCATCGAGTACACTCATCCCCGGCCAACCGCTGAACCATTTCCGGTAGCGATTGTTCTCATCGAGTTCGGCTTTGCGAAGGAGGGTCGCTGCGGCTCCCGTGGTCGCTACCTCGGTGACGAAACGCAGTCGGTCCTGAAAGCGCCGGGCTTCGGCGCGTCTCGGGCCGATTGTCAACGCCAGGGTGCGTTCTATGAGTAGAAACGCAGCGACGAAAACAAGAATGACGAAGATCAATAACATGTTATCCATAGACGACCTCCCTCTCTAAACCGGTACCGGGGTCGAAGATGTCTCGACCGAGATCAATTCCACGGCGGCGTAATCGATCGAAGAACACCGGGACCATACCGGTGGCCCGGAACTGCCCCAATACCCGACCGTCGCCATCGATGCCCGTCCGTTCAAAGGTGAAAATCTCACTCATGGTAATGATGTCACCCTCCATGCCATTGATCTCCTGCAGGCTGGTCAATTTTCGGGTACCGTCCTCCAAGCGCTCGAGCTGTAAAACGACGTGCACAGCTGAAGCGATCTGTGAGCGCATGGAGGCCACCGGCATCTCAAATCCTGCCATGGAGACCATGTTCTCCACCCGGGTCAGTGCGTCGCGCGGGCTGTTGGCGTGGATGGTCGTGAGCGATCCGTCGTGTCCGGTATTCATCGCCTGCAACATGTCCACCGTCTCACTGGAACGCACCTCGCCAATGATGATGCGGTCCGGGCGCATACGTAACGTGTTTTTCACCAGATCCCTTTGCGTCACTTCTCCTTTTCCTTCCACGTTGGGTGGCCGTGTTTCGAGCCGAACGAGGTGGTCGTGCTGGAACTGCAGTTCGGCGGAATCTTCAATGGTGATGATGCGCTCGCCCTCCGGAATGTAGCCCGAGAGCACGTTCAAAAGCGTAGTCTTCCCGGATCCGGTTCCACCGGAGATTATGATATTTAGTCGGGCCTTTACTATCCCGATCAGCAATTGCGAGATGGTGGGTTGTAATGTCTCGTAGCCGATGAGGTCCTCCATCTTCAACGGTTTCACCGAGAACCGGCGAATGCTGAGCATAGGGCCGTCCAGGGCCAGCGGTGGGATGATTGCGTTTACCCGCGAGCCGTCTTTCAGTCGCGCGTCCACCATCGGCGAAGATTCGTCGATTCGGCGCCCGACGCTGGAGACGATACGGTCGATAATATGAAGTAAATGCCGATCGTCCTGGAACTTAACGTCGGTCAGCTCGAGACGGCCGCGGCGTTCAATGTACACCGTGTCGTGCGAGTTGACGAGGATGTCCGAGATGCTCGTATCGGCAAGTAAGGGCTCCAACGGCCCCAGGCCGAGGATCTCGTCTGCCACTTGCTTGACGAGTCGCTGTCGGACCGCAAGGCTGAGCGGCATCGCCTGGTCGACGATCACCTGGTCGGCAATCGATCTGATCTTACGCCTGGCGTCCTCCTGTTCCATCGTGCTCAACACCGAGAGATCCATAACTTTGATCAACTTCTGGTGCAGAGTCTGAAGCGCTTGGCGTTCGGTGAGAGGCCTGTCCGCCCACTCCTTAAGGCCTTTATCGAGTGGGACGGTGTTTCTATTGCCAGTTTGCGTCGTGGTAATCATGTCTCTACGCCCTCACGCCTACACAGACGGATGCCGATCGGTGAATATTCGTTTGAATAAACCTTTCTTGTGTGGCGTCACCCCGGACAGGTTGCGTGCCAATTGCCGCAATGCTTTAGAAACGGGCGCCGAGCGCGAGTGGGTGTATAACGGGACCCCTAGTTCCTCCGCCGTGCACACGCGCTTGTAATCGTTGGGGATCTCTATACTGGTGAGGTGGTTCAGGCCTTGCGCGATGTCGCGGGCGCTTACGCTTGCCTTGTTCTGATAACGGTTGATTGCTACTACCAAGCGCTCGTCGATGTTCTCGATATGTCCGCGTAGTCCTTGCACGATACGCTTGGCATCGTGGAGATGTGCTAGGTACTGTTGCATCACCAAGACAATACGGTCCGCTCTCGCCAGGACCGACAGGGTCGTTGGGTCGATCATTCGTGGAACATCGACCACGACGTGATCGTAGCTCTGCGCGACTAAGTTCAAGATCTGGTCCATTCGGCTCGTCAGCACTTCTACCGAAGAGAAAAATCCGTGGGGTGTGCTGGCCAAAACGTCGAGACCGCTGTCGTGATGTGTCATATATCCCTGAAGTGCGATTGCATCGACGTCCTCGGTGCCAAACAGCACATCACCGATCCCCAAAGTCGGATCTAGATCCAGGCACAATGCGGAAGTGCCTAGCTGCAAATCCAGGTCTATCAGGGCCACTCGCAAGCCCAGTTCTGCGGCCATGATATGACTCAGATTGCTTGCTAAAAGGGAGCCACCCGAACCGCCTTTGGCGTTGAATATTGCTGTCATACGCTGAGGTACAGGGTTGTGGACTGCACGTTTTTCCTCCACCAACTTATTCAGTGCCGTCTCTACCTCGCTTGGATCGATGGGGACATTCAAGAAATCCCGTACACCTCCCTGAATCGCCCGGCGCAACACAGCCGCGTCTTCAGCGGCCCCCACCGCGAGCACCTTAGGACGATGTGCCGGCGGTCGAACATTCAGTGCCTTTAGCTTGTCCTCCCAGTTATGGGTCAGTTCGAGCAATATCACATCTGGTATGTCGCGAACGCCATACAACGGATCCACCGTCCCGTTGGTGAACAAACGGCTGTCGAATTTCACAGTTGGAATCTTGCGTAGCACGGGCTCAAGCGACGCAACGGTCTCTTTACAGTGACCAACTATCAGTAGTTTCATCGAATTTGGCATCGTCGATCCTCAAACTTACGTACATATTGGCGTCGCAGATGGTACTTCGAAGCACTCAAATCCACGGCCGGGTATCTTTCCCAAGCTTTCCCTGGGTAGCGTCGTTTCAAATTCCGGAACTGACAAAATGTCTTGCAGAAAAGGTATCGCCAGGCTGTGTTGGTACCCGTTTATACGTACCTGTACAAAGCGAATAGCACACCAATTCGTTGTCACCACGCCGTTTACGTCGAGATAATCCACGTCGACGTGCTCATTTGCGGAAAGTCCGGGGAGAACACTTGGGCCGCCGCCAACCGGGTCCGCGAATACTGTGACATTGGGGACCGATGCGTGGTTGACCGGGCATACCGCAGCGACTCGTGCGCCACGGCGTGTGGCCTCGGTCAGGGTCTCCCAGGTCCACATCAGGCGGCCAACTTCGATCACCGTGAACAACACCAGGAAGAACACCGATCCCACGACCGCCATTTCCACTGTCGCCAGCCCCGTCTGTTTTGATTTCAGCATCCCTCGGACCATCTCTCTATCGCTCGCATTGTCACCGACGCGCGCATGGTAAACAGCATCGATACATCGGAGCCGTAACCAAACGTCGGAATCGCATCGAAAAGCATTGGTTGATAAGGATAATCAGCGATCAGCGAGACATGATTCGCGTCCGGGACATCCACGTTCAGCATGCCGGCCGTGAAATTCGGTAGCAGAGTGTCGCCATTGCCCGCTGTATTTCCGAAGCGCGCGAGATTCTTTGCGTTTGACTCGCAAGTCGAGGAGACATTGATGACACCAGTTGCGCCGACAATCGCCTGAATCGACAGATACATCGCGCCGTCACGTACCGATTTCTCCAAGGTGTTGTAATGCATATACGCGCGCCCGACTTCCGCCGTAGCAAGAAAGAGCAACATTAACAATGGCAGTGCGATGGCTGTTTCAACCGTCACCGTGCCATATTGTCGATGCGCTCCAGTTGAGAACTTTCGTTTCATGCCGCTAACCGTCAGTCATGACCTGATCTTTGTACAAAACAAGAATCACCGGACCGCCTGAGCCGGTTGAATCGGGACTGGACTGCCCTGTAGTGAGGCAAGTGCCAACGATAGGATCGGTGGGATCGACGAACTCACCGTAGACCTCGTTTAAGTTTCCGGCTTGTATCACCTTTCTCGTGAGCAGGAAACACATGGTGTCGAGTACGCTAACATCCTTGTGTCCCCCGGCATCGGTGCATTCGCCCACAGTAATCGGCACGAGACGGCGTTTGTTGTACGTTCCCGGTTCCCCGGCTTTGTAGAGGCTGAAGTGATTGAAGCCGGTTTCGGGGTATTCGGTCGTGTTGGTGTCGGCGGCGCAATCACCAGGTTTTAGCGGACCGCTGAAATCATTGAATCGCGTGTTTACCGATTGAGCGATAGGACCCGCCATGTTGCCAGGATTGGTTTCCACGATATCTCCCTCCGCCACACAAGCGAGGGTTCCTTTGCCACAGATTGCGTCGCGCACTGCATCTGCACCGGAGCCAACATCCAATACGTTGAAATTTCCTGGACCGTTACACGTGCCCGGGTCGCCGGTCACAGGATCCACTTCGTCACAGCCGGACGAGTCCCGCTTCAAAACAACCTGTTCTCCAACTTCATAGCCGTAATACTTTCCCGCCGAAGGATCGTGGGCATCCGGGGGGGTGTCCGGACCCAAAGGGTCGAATCCGCAAACCATCAACGGAAAAGGGCGGGAGCAACCGGCTTGTTCCGGACCGGCCGTGGCGCTCGCGATCACTTGTTTCTCGTCGATCCCGAGTACAGATATCAACACGCTCTCGCGACTGAAGCTGGTGACCGATGTTCGCACAAAGACCGCTCCACTGTTCGGTACCCACGGGTATAGGGTGGCGGAAAATTCGACATCTACGTCGGTATTTGCGATAACTGCCAGGTCTTCGTTGCCTTCGTCTTTGTTCAGTGAAAAAGTCGCGCGGGCGGCCGCAGTGGCGGCAGCCGTGTCGCCGTCACTGAGTACCAGTTCCTTGGCGGCGCTCAAGGCCGCGGCGTCCAGGGCATTCTGCAAACGTGTCTTGTTGATGTATACGTCTCCCATATCCAGTGCGAGACCGGTCACAGCCAGCAGCGCCAACAATCCTATGGCGGTGAACGCCATCACTGCACCACGCTGTTTGTGTTTGCACATGGCGTGTCGTGTCGAGCGCCTGTTTACTGGAGAGCGGCTACTTGGCTTCACTACCGACATTGATCACGATCTCGTTTTTAACCTCAGAGGGTTTTGCTACATCTTCCCGAAAGACCTTCAGGACGTTCTGCCCGCGAAGACCGTCCTGGGCAAAGCCCTCAGTCTCTGGCGTCGCGTCCTGCACGGCATGCATGTGCCGAACCGCGTCACCAAAGTCCTCTTTCTCGGGATAAGTAATACAACCCGACACACCGACCGCAATGCATAGGGTCACAATTGCGCCGTGCGCTGAATAATATTTGTACTTGAGCATTCGCCGTTACCTCCCAACACCGTTCAAGTCATGGCCGAAATCGGTACCAGAACCGTTCAGCTGTGCTGCGGTCGCCATATGTTCGTTCTTAGAAATGTGTTTTCCGACCGTCTTGCCGAGCAGGTAATAATCCATGTCGCTTGGAACCACCAATGCATCCGTGGGCAGGCGAATCTGGTCGGGATTGGTCGGTTGTGCCAGGCGTGCTGTGACGAAGATGACGAGTTCGGTTTTATCCTGCTGAAATTCCTGACTGCGAAACAACTGGCCGAGGACGGGTACGTCCCCTAACCCGGGAAACTTGGTGACTGCATCACGCATGGAATCGCTGATCAGACCAGCTATGGACAGGCTCTGGCCATCTTTGAGCTCTATCGTGGAGTTGGCACTACGTTTGGTTAGTGCCGGTATTGCGAAGGCGGTGTTCGTCGTTGGTACGCCAACAACTATGCTATTCGCGTTGGTTAACTCGCTGACTACAACATTGAGTTTTAAATTGATCAGACCGGAATCCAACACTACCGGTAGCACCTTCAGCCCGATACCGAACTCCTTGAATTCCACCTTGATACCAAAGTCGTCGGCAACCGGTATGGGGAACTCGCCACCGGACAAGAATTGAGCCTCCTGTCCCGTTAATGAGACCAATGTCGGCTCCGCCAGAATTTTGGCGAGCCCGTTTTCTTTGGCAACGTCGATAATCGCCTGTAGGTAAAATGTTGGATCGAGAAAACTCAAGAACAGACCAGGGCCGTTGACGATGGGTTCGTTGGGCGCGTATTCATCTACGACTGGGCCAATAGGGCTTCTCGTTCCGTCGAGCGGACCGTAGATGGGTACACGCAAGTCGTTTGGAGGAAGCAGCAGGTCTGGAAACGTAGCCCCCCCATTGATGAGACCAAAGCCGACCTCCTGCGAACCTGGACGCATCGAGGCCAGGTTTACTCCCATGCGTTTCAACACGGCGCGAGCCAGCTCGGCCACTTTCACTTCCAGCATGACCTGCTGCACGCCGCCGACCTGCATCAAATTGATAAACTTGACCGACTTGTCTTTCTTTTCCTTGGTGGCGAAGGTGCTGGCTATGCGTGCGATTGCGTCCATTTTTGTAATGCTTGAGACTTGACCGCTGACGACCAGATGTTTTTGCGATGAAAATATCTCCGGGCGTTCATCGGGAAACAACTTGTATAGTTGCGCTTTCAACGCATTGAGGTCATGTGTCACGCTCACGTTAAACGTGGCAAAACTTCTGCCGTTCTCGTCCCACAACACGACATTAGTGGTCCCCAGCGACTTACCGAGGATATACAACTGCTTGGGTCCGGGAATGAGGATGTCCGCGACTTCCGGCTGGCCGACGGACACGCGCGATACCGCTCGCTCAACTGGAACAACCCAGGATTTATTGAGCGGAATTTCTACCGTAGATGGTTGCGCTATTACGTTTGCCGGTGCCATCCCCATAATCGCTCCGATCACAAAGATCAATAACCTCGCTGTCTTCTTGTACATCGAACTTCCTCGGCTTGTTGCTCTCATGAACTGCCCCCCAAAGCATCACGCTTGATCGTCGTTCCTACATACGGGTCTTCATCTCATTTTCTGTCATTGTGTTGCCTCACTCACCGTTGTGCCTCGAATAATCGTGACGTATCGGCGCCGCTTTGGCTTTGGCTTTGGCCTGGCTTTCGGTGCCGCTTGGACCGGCGGTTTGTATACTTCGGAATCAAGACTGTTTCTCAGCGCCAGTTGGATCGTCCCCTCGGAGCGTGCCTTTACCAGCTCCTCCGCCTCATCGGGATCGAGCTCCAGTGTCACCGCTCGGACCACGACCGGGGTATCTTTATCTCCCGTTGTCTGATCAACCGCTAATACATTCACATTCTGTAATACGGTCTTAACCGAAATATTGTTCTTTCCGCGCTTTTGCGTTGCCATGACGTCCACTGTATTCCCAGGCAGCACGAATCCCGCGACCCCGATGATGTCGTCGACGCGTACCGATACGGCACGTTTGCTCTTGCTGATAATGGCCGAAAGGGTACTGCCTTTAGAGTGTTTGGCGATGCGTTTTTCGAGTATCGCTTCACCTTCATATATCGTCTGCAGTGCCACCTGACCATTTACTGGTTCAATTTCAGTGAACGTACCTTCGGGTATTCTGTCCGCCGGCCAGGCGGCCAATTCGAGGTGGGTATCGACGATCTTTTGCCCCATTGGAATTGCTTGTGCGGCAACGACAATGAAAGCCGTCGGATTGTCGCCGGCAGAGACCGGCGTGACCTGTAGCTGAATCCAGCGATTCGCAAACCAAGCGGCGCCGGCTGAGAGTAACAGGGCAAGGGTAAGTATAGAGAAAGATCTGAGTTTCATGTCGACAGCCTCCGCTCGTGCTCCTGATCGTAATCAAGCGATACAAAGTAAGTTGTCCAGGCTTCGCGCAAGTGCTCCGTATTCATGCGAACGTTGCGCGACGAGCCCTCATAATTTAGGCGATCGACCATGCTGGTGAGAAGGTCTCTTGGATGGCATGGCAACATCGGGCGGTTGTCGGCTCTGTAGAGCTCGAATGCCTTGGCCAGCAGTTCTTGATCGAACGCGAGATTCAAGTGTGCGCACATCCTTTCCCAAATAGTCCGGTACTGATCTGGATCGACATAGTGGAACGCGATTTTGTGCCCGAGACGTCGTAGGAAGGCCTCGTCCGCGAGGTCGAGGGGATTCAAGTTGGTGGAGAAGATCAATATGACGTCGAAAGGGACCTCGAAACGTTGTCCAGCACCGAGCGTCAGGAAATCTCGACCTTCTTCCATGGGTGTAATCCAGCGGTTCAGTAGCGCACTTGGAGTTACGCGCTGCCGTCCCAGATCATCGATCATAAACAAACCGTTATTGGCCATGAGTTGCTGGGGGGCGTGATATTGTCTGGTGGCGGGATCATATTCGACCTCCAGCATATCAAGGGTGAGTTCCCCGCCCGCAACCACTTCCGGTCGATGGCAGCGAATAAAACGAGGATCATTTCCTTCGTTTAGCATCAGCTTGTTCATGGAATGATCGTCCGCGCGCCGGTGGATCGAAGGGTCGAAGTACTGCACAACACGCTCGTCGACCAAAATAGCGTATGGCAAGTAAATAGTGTCGGTGAGCATACGTACGAGCCGACTGCCGAGGTAGGTTTTGCCCGTCCCCGCGGGACCATAGAGAAATATTGAGCGTCCCGAATTGAGCGCGGTCCCGAGCTGATCACTCAATTCGGGAGCCACCACCACGTCGTCGAAGGCCTGCCGCGCATGGGATCGTGTCAACGTCACAGCGCGAACTGACTGCGATTTGACCACCCGGGAATACAGTTCGAGAGGAACCGGGGCGGGGCCGATATAGCCGGATTTCACCAACGCGTCCATGGCATGTCTACGCCCCCGATCGGTTAATGCGTAGCGTGGCGCGCCATTGGCCATCGCCTGCAGGACCTCCAAATAGGATTCGTTACGCAAGAATGAGATGACCGGCTCGAGCACGGAACTGGCAAGCTTCACTCGATCCACTAACTGGAGCACGTCCAATGTACCGGATTGATACAGATGCTTGAGTACCAAGTCCGAGAGCAAGGATTCGGTCAATCCGCTCGCCGCAATATCGGTAGGTCTTGGTATCAGCTCGACCGCGGGATGTGCATTACCTTGTTCTTCCGCAATCTCGGTCAACGATTGGTCTACCGACATAGGAATAGAATGCGTCGTCATTCCCTTACTCATCGTGTTTCCTGTCCGCTCTCCGGCATGATTTATCGACTACCTCGGCACCTAATTGACCAATGGGGCATCCGGTGAAGTTTGGATTGTGTCGATTTTTGTCGGAACCGCCGGTTCATACATTTGATTGACCATTTTCTTTACGAAAACGCATCGATTAGAAAGTTGATTAACACGCCGATCTGAGCACCCAGTCCATCAAAAGCCGTAACCAATACGGCGGCTATCAAAGCCCCGGCCATTGCGTATTCGACAGTGGTGAGGCCTTTCTGATTGTAGAAAGACGCAAGCCGGATCCGCCTCAAGGTAACCCTCGCTGGGTCATTTCCCGCCATCCATTCCAATTTGCTGCCCCCTCAACTTACGAATAATTATGAACCGATCATCCTAGAATCACGCTCGCGCTCTTGTTACGGCCTATCGAGTAGTGATGCGCGTCACAGCTACGCGGCGAACGTTGGTGAGGGCGTCAACCGCAGGATCACGACTTGGCGCCCCACCAACGCAGCCGTAATTGACTTCTAAGGCACCGTGATTTCGCCGGTGAGAAACGTGATGACGGCCTCAACCTGGGCGCCTAATCCTTGGAAAGCGGCAACCAAAGTGGCGGCTACCAGGGCTCCTGCTACCGCGTATTCGACGGTGGTCAGCCCTTTTTGCTTGTCTTTCAGCTTCCATTTCAGGCAAGTTGCTTTAACATGCAATGTCCTCATGATCGCTCCTTTCGCAGTGATTGGTTAATAAAAGTAAAGTGCGGAAGACGTGATTCAACGTTCGGAAACATAGAGCATCACTGTAACCATGTTTGAATTGTCGAAACGCACCTGCCACGCAACTCATAAATGCACAGACCATGCCATTGACGTATCATATTGAAAATCTTAGGGATTGTATTTCGGGCATTCGCGACATGTGTCTGTGTGTGTAGCAGATCTATTACAACGGCCGCTGGAGAAGCGGGCCTGTCATGAGCACCGTTGCTCAGAAAACGTGTTTTTCCCGATAGTTGGCTGTCGTTCTTAAGAAACAGACTTCCGTGAAAGGGAATGTAACTAATATGTTACAAACCGTATTCGCTGCGGCGTGTCCTGCTGGTTTCCGGTAAGGGGATGCACCAGCTGTAGCATCCGAACAAGCGCTCGTTTTCATGAGTGTCTGGAAATGTATCGCGTGCCGCACTGGAACGATCATGTGGGTAACAATCGCTGGAATAGTGATTGTGTGCCCACGAGTTGCTTGACCTTCGTTGATTCCCGCACCTATCCTTGTAGTTACGCGGTGCACGGTTAGGGCGCTTCAAACGCGCAATGCCGACATCGGATCGTGGTTTTAATACGTTGTTCCATTTTCGATCAGGTACGTGAAAGTGGACCGGTATAAATTGCTACGTATTGGTAGAGCAGATGACATGGTCGAGGTGATTGGGATAGCGAAACTAACCGCAGAGTCTGGCACTAATCTAGGTCGACTGAGAATTCATAGACGTGGTGAGGTAGGTGTGGGAACTGTGATATCAGGGTTCTTCGCAGCGTTACTACTGTCCCAAGTCGCACTGGCAGCTGACTTCAGAGGAGCCTCTTGGGGTGACGATATCGACTCCGTTAAAAAACAGGAGTCTGAAAGTTTGGTAGGGGATCACTCCAATAATCTCATATATGCAGGGAAACTCGCCGGGATCAATGTATACATCGTCTACACATTCAAGAATGGGAAACTGATTGAGGGTGAATATCATAATCAGAGTAATGCGGGCAGTGGAAATGACTATATTCAAAATTTCGCGGCCTTCAGAGATTTGTTGAGAAAGAAATATGGGCCACCGCTGAAAGACCGTGTGATGTGGAGAGACACGCGCTATAAAAACGATTCCAATCTTTGGGGCGAGGCTGTGAGGCTTGGGCACTTGTTGTACACGGCAAAGTGGGAGACCGGGCAAACGAGAATTTCCACCACACTTTGGGGGGACAAAGGATCGATCCAACACGTCATCAAATATTCTGAAAAGGGTACGGAAAAAAGAGAGCGATTGGAGCAAGAAAAACGTACGCTTGAAAAACTCTAATCACAAGATCCCCGGTTCGCCGTGAATATTTGTGTTCCACGTTCACGGAACTACTCTAACCGCAGTCACCTGCGCGAGAACCAAGTGCTCGGCGGAAATATCGGTATAGCTCTGCGGGAGAGTCATAGCGGGCGCGGGCAATTGACGCATTGAATTTTTCATCGACATTGTAAGCGTTGGTTTTTCGTTGACCGATCGGGCCACGGCTGGCACCGGGACTGGAACATTGTTACGAGGAAGGAAATCGTTCCCGTATTTACCTAGGGAAGCTCTGAATAATCCATCCCTCGATGATCAGAGCTCGAAAAACGCAAAGTGCGATTCTCGTTTTTCTCCATAGTTCAGTCACTTGCGTAATTAAACCATGTCGGCACATCCGTGTGCCGGCGGAACCCCTGAATTAATCAGTGGTTCCTAAGTTTTAGCAACTGGCGTCACTTCCTGCTAACACAGACAAACCTTCAAAAATCCGCTCGCTAGCTGTAATGTCTGCGTGCATTACAGCAAATATGGATCTTGCTGACGTTTTGACCGGCGGTAGTCAGATACCGGGGCTGGTCGCGGACTTGGTGAACATTGCTGCTCTTAGTCGCCTCCTAAACCTTGCAATCATAGATGTATCACAAGAACCGGATCGAAAGTCTGTATGACCTGATCACCGGAGACGAAGATGCACGGGTGTGTAAGGATATCCCGGAATCCGCCTGTAACGATCAGCCTTACATTTTTTTACCTACCTCGGCGCCAACTTTTTGAGCAAGGTTACCGATGAGTTGGCCAGCGCTAAGCTGGTGCTGCCGTGGCTGCTTTCATCACTAGCCCGGATTATTCATGAACAGGTAAAGCAAAAGCCTCGATTGTGCGAAAATAGTGTTTTCTGACAAATACTTAAGCACGCAGGAGGCTTTTGCAT
>CAMYKK010000039.1 GCA_947258975.1 uncultured Gammaproteobacteria bacterium | reverse complement strand
AGCCCGCATTTCTCATCAGGATCCCGGATGCTGGCGCATACTGCGACTCCGCGCAGCACAAGCGACTCGCGCAGCTGAGTGCCGCGCCTGGAGCGATGAACAAACGGGCCAACTCAATCACAGCCGGCTTTCACTGCATGTGGTTAGGTTAGGGCGCTACGCATAGGCGCGATATACGTACTAAGCCTTTGTTTTTAAAAAGTAATATACCGTCGGCTCAAGAATGTACATTGGAAACGTACATATCCTGTAAGGAGGTAACTAGTTGATAACTATAGGAAAACCATCCGCACTGCGGTCTGGTTGTATAAAAATAATGTTCTTCGAGGCCTTCCGCACGCCGCCCAGGGGGCCAAGGACATATTCGCAGCCCTTACCTAACTCATTAATAACATTAGGAAAATAACGATCTTTCGATGCCCGGATCAAAGTTGGCACGATGGTTGCAACCTACCTTAGCCAAGAGTGGACATAATTCGATTGGGCAAAGGTTTGGAGGTCTGCATGTACGACACAACGAACATCCTCATTGTTGATGACGAAGAAGTGGTACGCATGAGTCATCTCAGGACCTTGGCAGGCCTGCACTGCCATGTGGAAGCGGCCTGGAACGGACAAGAGGCGTTGCGCGCAATGGAGCGCCAACCGTTCGACGTGATACTGCTCGATCTGCGCATGCCGGATTTGGACGGCATGTCGGTGCTCAAGATCATTAAGGAGAGATGGCCCGAAAGTCAGGTGGTCATCATTACCGGTTACCCGTCCATCGAAACCGCCAAAGAGGCGGTTCGGCTCGGCGCCTACGATTACCTCGCCAAGCCGGTCGGCCCGGATGATGTCATCAAAGCCGCGAACGCAGCGATGCTGCAGAAGAAGTGGAGCCTGCAAACTTGTCGAGCAGGTTACGACGGCGGCGAAAGTTTTAAGTATCGATATCCTTGGGAAAACTAGTTGGCTTCTTTAACAGAGGCCAGGAGGTAGTAATGCAAGCCTTAGCAAAAGTTCTGGTAGTAGACGATGACGCGGTGGTTGGCCAGAGTTTCGACCGGGTGCTCTCGGAAAAGGGATATGCCGTTAGTACCGCAATGAACGGCCACGAAGCGCTCAATAAGTTCAGTGGTGGAAAACATGATGTCGTCTTCACCGATATAAAGATGCCGGGTATGGACGGTATTGAGGTTGCACAGCGTATCAAGGCAAAGAGTCCTTGGACGCCGGTGGTAGTCGTGACTGGTTACGGCACACCTGCCAACGAGGCCGCGGCAGCAGCGGTGGGAGTCGCGGACTTTCTTCACAAACCTCTCTTACCGGGGGCGTTAGAGGAGGTGATGGAAAGGATCACCCGGAAATCAATTATCGAAGAAAAGGTTCCCGAAGTCGCAGAAGAGGCAAGCGCACCGAGAAGCATCGGCCGTACCCTGAAGAACATCGGCCTGTTCTTCGCGTCGCCGTTCATCGGGCTGGCCTATTTCATGGCATTTCCGTTCATCGGTCTCGGCATGCTCGCATGGTACGGCTTTCAGGCGCTGACCGGACGATCGGTGTCGGAAAAGTAGCGCAGCCCGGCAGCGATGTTCGCTGAAAGGGAAGTGTCACGAACCTTGATCGAGCCAATCACCGGGGGGCAAAACAGCCTCCCGGTAGAACGGGAGAGTACACAACGGCGGAAGCAGCTATGACAATTTCCAGCAGAACACGAAAAAACCCAACGAGTGGAGCACATACGCATTTTTGGCGACCGGCGGTGGCAACCTTTCTTAGTTCTTGGGCTTTTTTAGTGTTCGCATCCACCGCCATGGCGAGCGTTCCTGATGACACGCTATCGGCGGATGACGGGGAGTGCCTGAAATGCCACTCCTTCGAGCGGTTGTCGACGACCCTGGAAAACGGTGAAACGCTTCCCCTTCACGTACCGGGTGAGATGTTCGCAAAGTCAGTGCATAACTGGATCGGTTGCACGAACTGTCATCGGGACATCAACCTCAACACGCACACGCTGAGCACGAACAAAAAACCATACGCCAACGAACGCGAGCGCTCCGTCGCATTGGCCAAGATTTGTCATGAGTGCCACGGGGACAAATCCGCTCAATATGAGGGAAGTATTCATGCCTCATTGGTGAAGTCCGGCAACCTGGCGGCTCCCGTATGCACCGATTGTCATGGATCTCACAACGTCAAAACTAAAGCGGCCTACGAAACATTAACCGGCGCCCCTTGCAAGAATTGTCATGAAAATATCTTTGACGCTTATCTCGAGAGCATGCATGGGCAGGCGCGGAGCAAGCTGGGACATATCGAAGCGCCCATTTGCTCCGGTTGCCATCGTGCGCATGACGTCAACGTGGCATCAATCGAAGGCCGGTTGAAAGACGCATGCCTGGGTTGTCACCAAGGTGCGGAGCTTGCCCACAAAGAGTGGCTGCCGAATGCCGGACTGCATCTGCAGGCGGTGTCGTGCCCCGCTTGCCATGCACCGGCGGCGCGGCGCCGGGTTGACCTTATGCTTTTCGACAGTGTGGCCCAGCGCCCACTTTCCGAGAACGAGATCGCGCCGCGGTTGGGCGATCTGCCCGGTCTGAGGAAGTCGAGCGAGGATGGTCTGGACGCGAAAGAATTATGGAGTCTGGTGCGCGGAATCAACCGCGATGGTATGGCGGCGGAAGTGACCCTAAGGGGTCGCATGGAAGTCGCGACCGGAGAACAGGCCCATCAAATGGCGTCGAAGGAGAAAGCACTCAGGGACTGCGAGAGCTGTCACCGCGCCGGCGCCGAACCGTTTCAGAACGTCACCGTGTCTCTGATTCGTGCCGACGGTAAACGGGTGAGCTACGACGCTGAAAAAGAGGTATTGAGTTCCGCGCTGTCGGTAAATTCCGTGGGTGGATTTTACGCCTTGGGTGGCACAAGAATTAAATTGCTGGATATTCTCTTGCTCCTCGCTTTGGTCGGCGGTGCCTCGGTGCCGATCGTGCACCTGACGATGCGCAGATTTTTCAGGAAAGATAAATAAGGAGAGACAAACGATGAAACAAATATACATTCATCCACTTCCAGTCAGAATTTGGCACTGGATCAACGCCAGCAGTGTCATTGCGTTGATCCTCACCGGACTGCAGATCAGATACCTTGGGGTGTTCGACGTCATGTCTTTAGAGGCCGCGGTCACCGTGCATAATTGGTTTGGATTTTTGCTGCTCGGCAACTTGCTTGTCTGGTTGTCCCTCTATCTGTTTTCGGACAACATCAGGATCTATCAACCCGAGTTGAACCCGAAAAAGTACTATCGCGACAGCTTCCGTCAGGCCCAATATTACGGGTGGGGTATTTTCAAAGGTGCGCGGAATCCGCACCGCATGACTGCCTTCAACAAGTTCAATCCATTACAGAGTGTCTCTTACCAGATCATCATGCTGTTGATCCTTCCCATCCAGATCGCAACGGGGATTCTGCTTTGGGACGTGGAACGCTTTTCGGGAATCGTGACGATGCTGGGCGGCGTGCGGGTTGTGGATACCGTGCACGTCCTGATACTCATTTTCTTTACGTTTTTTCTGTTTATTCACGTCTATTTAGCGACACTTGGCCACACGGCAATGGCGCACATCAAGGCAATGTTTACTGGATATGAAGAAGTAGAGGAAGAAGAGCCGGCGCATGCAAAACAAGATAAGGACAAAGTAAAGAAATTATCGATACCTATCAGTGGGCCGCCATCTCCACTGCACATCCATTAAGTAGTTCTCTCCACCCTGTCCGGGGCGCCGGTACGACACCCCGGGCAGGCGGCAGCTTCATTCTCGGGTGTCGAATTCGCTTGTATCGTCGTCCCTGACGAGCGGGCAGCCCCCGTACTGCGACTACGCGCAGCACAAGCACTTGCGACTACGCGCAGCACAAGACGCGGACCTGTGTCAAGATCTTCGCGGCAACGTGCCGCTCGCCAAGATATTGTGCTGATGTGGGAGCGACCTCTTGTCGCGACTATCGCGGCAACATGCCGCTCCCAAAGATTGCTAGGAACCGGTGGATTCCACTTCGCTGGAATCCCGCTCCCCCCCTCTTATCCGGATATCGTATTTCTTCATCAGCGCCTGGAAGTTGGTACGCTGCATGCCGGTTTCCTCGGCGCTCTTGGTAACGTTCCATTCGTTTCTTTTCAGTGCTTCGAGTACGAACAGCTTCTCGATATTTTTCACCGATTTTTCTCGCGCAAGCTTTTTGACCTGCTTGAGCTCATCGCTTGTCTTCGGCACATGGGAATCGAGCGCCGCTCCCATGTCGATAATCGTTACCAGGTGACCCTGGCGGATGACCTTGTCGGTGGCGAGGATCACTGCGCGGTGTATCGTATTTTCCAGCTCCCTGACATTCCCCGGCCAGTTGTAGTTCACGAGCATATTCATCGCCTCCACCGAGAATTCAACCATTTCCTTACCCAACTCCTCACCGAACAGCTTGAGAAAATGAAATGCAAGGGCCGGAATGTCTTCCCGGCGATTCCGCAACGGTGGTATCTCGATGGGAAAGATATTGAGGCGGTAGTAGAGATCTTCACGAAATGATCCCTCGGCCACCATCGCCTTGAGATCTCTGTTGGTGGCGCTGATCAGCCTGATATTGGCGGCCCGAATCCGGGTATCCCCCACCGCTTTGAATTCCCGCTCTTGGATAATGCGCAGAAGCTTCGCCTGGGTGGACAAGGAAATATTTCCTATTTCATCCAGAAACAGTGTGCCCCCATCTGCGACCTCGAATAGCCCCTGCTTGTTTGCCACCGCGCCGGTGAATGAACCCTTGACGTGGCCAAACAACTCGCTCTCCAGCAGTTGTTCACTCAGCGATCCACAGTCGATCGGGACAAAGGCCTTGTCTTTGCGAAGGCTATTGTAGTGGATGGCGCGGGCTATCAACTCCTTGCCGGTTCCGCTCTCCCCTCTGAGCAGCACCGTGCTGTTGGTGGGCGCGCACTTTGCAACCAGACGGTACACGTTCTGCATCTGCGGGCTGGAGCCGATGATATTTTCGAAACGATACTTGGAGCTCACCTCGCTCTTGAGGTTGAGATTTTCCTGTTGCAGACGCCGCTTCTCGAATGCGCGCTCGACCACGAGCGTGAGCGCGTCCGGGTTGAAGGGTTTGGGCAGATAGTCGAGGGCCCCTAACTTCATGGATTGCACCGCAGTTTCGATTTCGGACAATCCCGTGACCATGATGACGTCGACGTCCGGGTGAGCCTCTTTCACCCTCTGCAGCACTTCCAGCCCATCCATCTTCGGCATCATGATGTCAAGAACGAGCACGTCATAGTGCGTCTCATCCATTTGCTGCAGCGCCGCCGAACCACTTCTCGCCACGTCGACCTCATAATCAGTCTCGCCGAGAATGCGCAGGCAACTTCTTACAACGATCTCCTCGTCGTCAACTACCAGTATCTTGCCGCTCATATTCAATACTCGTTACTTCGGTGTCTTGCGTCTCAAGGGGCAGGTAGATCCGGAAGGTGGATCCTTCTCCGACCTTGCTGTCCACCTCGATCGTCCCCCCGTGGGCCCTGACGATACCATGGCTGACGGACAATCCCAGCCCCGTTCCCTGCCCCACGCCCTTCGAGGTGAAGAAGGGATCGAAAATCCGCTGCTGATCTTTGTCCGAGATGCCACATCCGGTGTCGGTGATCGATATCTCCACCATGGGTCCGGGACTCAGCTCGGGGCTCGTCGCCTCCGGCACAACACGGCTGCGGATCGTAATGCGCCCGGAGCCCTCGATGGCCTGTTGGGCGTTGACGAGAATGTTCATGATGACCTGCTTGATCAAATCCTCGTCGAGCCAGATCTGCGGCAGGTCTAGATCGAGGTCCATGGTGATCTCGATATCATCAAAATACGCCGGCCGTCGCATGAACTGCTCCGTATCCTCGATGATCGTATTGAGGTTGGCGAATTTCTTCTCCGGGGTCTTCTCGCGCGCGAAATCCAGCAGTCTGCGAATGATGGTGGCGCACCTATTGGTTTCACGGATGACCAGGTCCAGGTCTTCCGCTTCCCGGCTTCCTTCGGCCATCTTTTCACGTACCAAGGTGGAGAAGGTAAGGACACCGGTCAAGGGGTTGTTCAGCTCATGGGCGATGCCGGCCGCGAGCAGCCCGACGGAAGCCAGTTTTTCTCGATGCACGGATTCGGCCTCGGCGGCCTGCAATTCCTTGGTCTTTTCCTGCACCTTGTTTTCCAGGGTTTGGCCCCACTCCTGTAATTCGTTCTGGGACTTGCTCAACGCGTTCGTCATGGCGTTAAAAGAGATGGCCAGCTGACCAAACTCGTCCATGCTGCGCACCGGAATCGGCTGTTGCAGATTGCCCGATGCCAGCCGGTCGGCGCCGGACTCAAGGTCGCGCAACGGTACATAGACAATGCGATGCACAAAAAAACTCACGAAAAGGGAGGCGATGATTACGAATCCGACGGCAAAACCGGCGATAGTGAGGGTGTCGGCCCACGCCTTGTGGTCGATCTCATCCAGGGAATAGACAATATCTAACACCCCAAGCACCGTTTGGTCCTGGCTGTGCACGTGGCAACTGGCCGTGTAACACGACGGTTCGTTGCGGATTACCTCCATGCTGCCCAGCAATCTGGCCCCGTTCGAATCCTCAAAAATACGCGCCCGCTTGTGCTTGGGGATCTGCGCCAGTGGCGTCTCGCTCTCGTGGCAGTGAAAGCATGCCTCCGCCTTTGTATCCACCTGCAGCCCAAATTCCTCGGGAAAGCTCGAATGGATGATCGTTCCTTCCTTGCTCATTATCCTGATCTTAACGATTCCCTCTTGACTGCCGACGTCCTCGATGATCCGGTGCACGTAGGACGGTTGATTCTGCAGCATGGCGAAACGCGTGCTCTTGGTGACCACTTCGGAAAGTTGTGTGACGTGGCTGATCGCTCCATCCAGCAGGTGGGCGCGGTGGTGCCGCACTACCAGCACAACAAACGCCACCATGGCCAACGTCAGGGCGATCGCCAAGTAAAGACCCACTTTCAGCTTTAGGGTTTTCGGACCCATGGTTTTGTTGTTGTTGCGAATGAACTTGCGTAAAGGATAGCAAGGAAATTATTGTCGCGCTGAGGATTCACGCGTTTGGCCTGTATCGACCATTTCACATAGATTCTCAATACAGTGAACAAATTGGCAGGTCTCAATTTGCGCTGCATTGACGCAAGTCATATAAAACTCAACAAAACCCGCGGCGCCCGGCACCAGTGCCGGTGTCCGGTGGTGTTTGCGAAGTCGCCAGCGCGGAGATGCGCGGTCTTGAATTCGCCACCCAAGCCGGCGATGTCGTGATTCACGATCGTTACATCAATTTGGCGCTAAAAGGCAACGGATAATTGCGCGCCGAAGCGATTGACATGATCGAGTGGATTACCGTCATCGTCGCTGGCGAGGTCGTCATGGAAGCGCCCGTGCAGAATCTCGAACGTCAAGGTGACGTAGCGATGCGCGAGGAAGGTGGCGGCGACACCGTACTGTAGGTGCGGTTCGTCTTCCAACTCGCGACTGCCTTCGACACGCAGCGCCAAGTCGACGCGAGGATGTGGAAACAGCCCAAGTTCCAAGTTCCAAGCCCAGGGTTGATCGCGATCGTCCTCGAAATCACTAAAGGATCGTGTCGCACCGAGCGCTTCCAAGGTCAGCTCGAAGTTATCTTCGATCCATAAGATGTATCCGCTCAAGCCCGGCACCTTGCGGACAAAGCGGTCGTCGTTGTCGGCCAGCAAACGGCTGTCGGCATCGGCCAGATCGGTCTGATAGCTGAGGCCCAGCGCAACATTGCGGTGTGCCCACGCCGCCATCGCGAATGTCCAATCCAGACCGCGGTTGTTGCGATCGAGCGCGCCGGCCGCGCCATGATAGACGGACATCGAGAGATCCAACCGGTCGCTGAAATCATAAGTCAGCGTCGCTGCCGCCTCACGGGTCTCGCCAAACTCGATCAGCGGGTCGGTAACGAAGCGGCTAAAATATTCCCCAAACGGCAGGTACTGCTTGCCGATGACAAATTCCCACGGATCTGATTCCAGGCGCACGGTGAATTCCTCGGTTTTGACTCGATCGGTGTCGGTATCGTATTCGAGGATCAACTCAGCCCGTACGTTCTCCGCGGGCGTCGCAATCAACCCCGTTTGAACTTTCATCGCGCGATCCTCTTTACGGGTGACATCGGCACTGCGAGCCACGGAGAAACGATCCTTGTTCCACTCCAACTCGACCAATCCGGAAAGAGTGAGCCAGGGTGTCAACGGCGTGTGTAAGCCGACTTCGCGTTTTTCTGCTCGCGTGCGGTAGAGCCGAACGGACTCATCGTCAACGGTCGCGCCCAAAGAAGGGGGTATAGATACGGCACCAATCAATACGACGCTTAGGAGCCGTAACCACCCTGCACAGCGGATGAGAGTGAGAAGGGGTGTTGTCGCGCGGTTCCAGCTATTGTCGATCGACAGGTCATTGGTCTCTCGGGTGCTCATGCAGGCAATATAGCAACAAGTCGACGGCGTTTCTGTGGAACCGAACCATTGATCAGGCAGGCGTGAACTCCAACGGATGCATGTTTCTTGAATTATCCACAACGATGCGGATAACACCAAGTGCCGCGGGCACACAAGTCAGCGCAATTGGACTCGCTAGAATCGTTTTCTGTTTTATTATCTATGTCCGATTTTTTGACGGCTTCCTCCTTCTGACACCTTGTGGCCCATCCACGCACACAAGATGATTGTTGTATATCCTGCGCATGCAAGTTTGGGTAGTGATGCTTAATATCTGCTGAAGCCATCGATGCTTATTTTGGTGCAGTGAATTGCCGGCGAGATCAGGCGTTTATTCCACGTCACATTAAGGAACTATTAATATACGTCTGGTACCCTGACTTGTCGGGTTCTCATGCGTGATTAGATGTAGAATTGAGCGCGGATGAAGATACTTGTAGTGGAAGATTCCGACCGGTTACGGCGGGCGCTTGGGGAAGGTTTGCGCCGTTCGGGTTTCGTTGTGGATCTCGTTGGAGATGGCATCGAGGGCCTGAAATTCGCGAATGCCACTGAGTACGATGTGATCGTGCTGGACATTATGCTGCCAGGAATAGACGGACTTACATTACTCAAGAACCTGCGTCGCCGGCGAAGTCTCACCCCGGTGCTGATTCTTTCCGCGAAAGACCAAGTAATGGATCGGGTAAACGGCTTGGAGCTGGGTGCCGACGATTACCTGGTGAAGCCGTTCGCATTCGAGGAATTGTTGGCGCGCATCAAATCCCTGATACGGCGCCGGTACGAAGTTAAAAAACCGGGCATCGAAATCGGTGAGTTGGTTATTGACACATCTAAACGTCAGGCCAGGGTCAATGGATGCCCCCTGTCCTTGACGCCAGCCGAATACAATCTACTGCAATATCTCGCGCTAAGACGCGGCAACGTGGTTTCGAAATCGCAACTGCAAGATAGGCTTGCTGATGCGCAATCGCAGGCAGTGAGTAATGTCATCGAGGTGTTGGTGAGTAATGTGCGCAAAAAGATCAGCGCCGTGAATCCAGACACAGTCATCAAGACGAAACGTGGATTCGGATATTATATCGACTGATAGTGCAACTTCATGAGTTCAATCCGAAACAGGCTGACAACGTTCATCATTGCCGGGATGGCCGTGCTGATGATTATTGCCGGCATTACCATCGATTATCTGCTGCGCGGGCAGCTGAAGACAGAGTTTGACCGCAATTTGCTTTCCAAGGCGATGAGCCTGGTGACCCTGAGCGAGCAGGATGAAGGCGAAGTCGAATTCGATTTTGTCGACCGGTTCATGCCGGAGTTCGCGGTGGACGAACGTCCGGAGTATTTCCAGTTGTGGCTGGCGGACGGCACGCTAATCGAGCGCTCCGATTCCCTGGGCGAGGCGGACTTGCCGCGATCCGGCCCACCCCTGGGGACACCTAGATTCACCGATCTGACACTGCCCGATGGCCGTGCCGGCAGACTGGTCGCGGTCCGTTTTGTCCCGTACCAAGACGGCGCGGATGAAGATGGCAAGGATGCGCGCGAGCGGGAGCATCCGGGGAGCCAGCCAGATGGTGACGCCGGGGTGCCGGCCTCCGAGATCCGCGCGGACATTGCCGTCGCGCGCGGGACGGAAGACCGCGACCATTTGATCTTGATCGTGCGCACCACGCTGGCGGCGACTTTTATAGCGCTGATGGGAGCCGCGGCACTGCTCGTGCGACTGTCCGTTGACCGCGGCCTGAAGCCGCTGAACAAAATCGCCGATGAGGTTCGCAACTTGGAGGTGGACAACCTGAACACACGGCTGCCGGACACGTCCGGCAGCGACGAATTGGCGCCGATTACGAGGCAGCTCAATGAACTGTTTGAACGTCTGGAGGCGGCGTTTCAACGCGAAAAGCGATTTTCGGGTAATGTTGCCCATGAGTTGCGCACACCGATTGCGGAACTGCGTAGCCTGGCGGAGGTCGGTCAGGAGTGGCCCGCCGACCGCGATATGGTCAAGGATTTCTTTGGCGAGCTGGTGCACTTGGCCGACGATATGGAGAGGACTGTCACCAACCTGATGATGCTCAGTCAGCTGGAGGCGGGCACGCAGCGTGTGGAGATGGCGCCAATTGACCTTTCCCGGTTGATCGAAAAGACCTGGAAACGCCTGGCCTCCCAGGCGAACGGCAAGCAAGTGCGGCTGGACAATCGGGTCCGGGGCGATCTGAAGGTGCGCAGCGATGAAGACAAACTGACGCTCATCCTGACGAATCTTTTTTCCAACGCCGTGTCGTACAGCCCGGACCATTCGGCGATTGTCGTGGAAGCGGCAGAGGGTAGGGGCGGCGCGCGGCTTGCGGTGTCAAATCCGACCGTTGACCTTGCCGAGAAGGATCTGCCGCTGATGTTCGAGCGCTTCTGGCGTAAAGACGAGGCCCGCACCGGCGGGCGTCACGCCGGCCTCGGCTTGTCGCTGGTAAAGGCCTTGGCGGATCACTTAAGTATCAAGATCAGCTCGGTATTGGATAAGAGCCGGCGCTTCACGATCTTGCTTTCCGAGTTGCGGCCCGTCTGAGTCGCTTATTGCAAAGCCGTGCAAGCGGTCACACCTGGTGGATGTGTGCTCATAAATGAAAATTCTCGTAATCAGATTAAAGCAGATCGGAGACGCCTTAATTTCTCTTCCTGTTTGCAAGAGCCTGAAAAAGACTTTTCCCGATGCGCAGGTTGATTATCTGCTCTACGAGCACATCGCCGTGCTTTTCCACCACCATCCGGCGATTGACAACGTGCTGGTGATCACGCCGGAAGAGCGGCGCCGCAGATGGAAATATTTCAAAAAGATGCTTGCTATCAGACGAGCGCGGTATGACATGATCATCGATCTAATGACCGTCCCGGTGACAGTATTGACGACGCGCCTTTCGGGCGCCAAATGGCAAATCGGCTTCGATAAGGGCAAATGGCGCTCGCGTTTGTACAACGTTCAGGTGCCGCACCCGGAAAAGAGCGGCAGTCTCGACGCGAAACTGGCCATTCTGAAGGGCATGCCGTTTCCTGTGGAGATAGATCGAAACTTCGATGTCGTGCTGACCCCTGGCGAGGTGTCCGCGATGCGTAAACGCATGACCGCCACCGGCATTGACTTGCGCAAACCCATCTTGTTGTTTTCCCCCATCAGCCGCCTTGATTCAAAAACGTGGCCGGAAGACTACTTTGTATCACTGCTCGATTATTGCGTGAGCCGGTTTGATGCGCAGGCTGTTTTGATATGGGGGCCCGGTGAACGCGACGGCGTTCAGCGTTTGGCAGAGCGGGCCCAATCTCAGGATCGTGTCTTTGCGACCATCGAGACCGCTGATCTACGCGAACTGGCGGCCTTGGCAAAGAATTGCGTCCTGTTTATTGGCAACGACAGCGGGCCGCGACATGTTGCCGAAGCCGTCGGGATACCTACATTCACCATCTTTTCGCCGTTCACCGGGAAGTTCGCCTGGATTCCGCACATGGGTAACCGGCACCGCGGCGTGGATATGTGCGACGCGCTGGATATTGACGAGCAGACCTGGTACGAGCGCGCACAAGAATTTCGCAGTCATGGACACCGTTACTACAGAAAGATCACGCCAGAGTTGGTGATTAGCAAACTGCAGCCCATGCTGCAGGATTTCGTTGTAAATTAGTTTTTACTCGTCTGCGCCGTTTGATTTGCTTGAACATCCTTGCCCGCCTTCTTGAATGAGATCACGAGCCTGCAATTTGCGCGAGATCTATTATTCCGTTGGTTGAAAGGACACCCATGCCCTTGCTTTCTCCAGAGCCCGGGCGAATTCCGTCAAGTCCAAGTCATCCACTTGGCGGCTCGGTGAGCGGGGCAATAGTATGATCGCTTGGCCTGACATGGGTCTCCAGAGCTGCAACTCGGTTTGGTCCCGGTACACGCATATCTGCGGTTTATGAAAAGCACACGCAATGTGAACGATCGATGTGTCCGGTGTCACGACTAGATCGACGTGACGCAGAATCGCCGCGGAATCTCTGATAGTCCGGATCCATGCGGCGGCAAGGACATTATCCAATGCCAACTCGCCTTGCATACCGATGGTCTCGTGTCTCGTTGCCGGGGAACATAGCAAAACAATCGCCGCTCCCTTGTACACACGATTGATCTCGCGGATGAGTTGAACTGCTCGGGAGCGGCTGAACAATTTCCCGCGATGGTTTCCGTAGCGATTGAATGCTATGACCGGCCTCCCGGACAGGGTGGCGATGTGTGACGCGCCCCGCGACAGCTCTTCCGGGGTAAGGTGGAATTGGTAACTGCGGTCAATCTCATTGACGCCCAACAGTTCGAGCAAACGTGCGAATCTTTCGACTTCAGTTTCGCTGGGCGCAACGATCGAGTAGTCGAAGAGCTTGAAGTCGGCCTTATCGCGTCCGATGTTGACCTTGGCACCAGCATATTTCAAAAGAATAAAATCCTGCAGTGTCAATCTGTTCTTGTGAAAGTAATAGATGTCATAGTGCTCATGCCGCAAACTCTTGATTGTCCGCCACAACCCGGCAAACGGGATGATCTTGTCAATATCAGGATTGCTGGAAACGACCTCGCGATTGGCCGCACCGGCCAGGACATGAATGGTCCATCGCGGATAGGCATTTTTTATCGCCCGGAAGGCAACGGTATTGACCAACATGTCCCCAATGAGGTCCTCTTTCTGATCAAAGAGGATCTTTGCTGGTCGTTCGAGCTCGAGGGCGTTTGATTGCTTGTGGTCCAGCATAAACCGCCACAGAAATTGCTTGAACTGTCTGATCCGAGAATGTAACGATCGCGTCATCATTGAAAGGGCAATGACCTCAATTTTCGAAAGCCGGCACGGGATGAAATTCGCTGCAAACCACCGGCCAGTTATCGCCATAAAAGCCGGTTACACGATCATCTATCTTCTCGTGCGCCGACTCAAGGGGCTCGCTCACGGGAGGTTGCGCGGTCCGGACTCCCCGTGCAAAGCGTACTGCTTGGTCACGTGTCGCGCCTCGCGAGGCGTTCAATCACGGATAACGGGGTCTATTCGGGTTGCGCAGTAATGGGATCGGAGTGCATTAAAAAAATGCACTCCGACCCCAATCATCGTTGAATCCGTGCTAGGACTAGCGACTAGTGGACTAACAGAACCGGTACCGTCGCACTGTTAGCGACCTCCCGGCTGACGCTGCCGATCAAGAAGTCGTGGCGACGTTTCCCGCGAGAACCCACGACGATCAGGTCAACGTTTTCTTCCTTGGCCGTTGCGAGTATTTCCTCGGCCGCATGTCCCTGTTTAATCATTGGTTTGATATTTGAAAAGCCCGCGCTCACTAGAATATGCGTGTGGTAGGCAAGAATGTTACCGGCCCGCTTGTCCAGTTTTTCCTTGAAGTCAGTGCCCTCCAAGGCGGTGCGTATTTCTTCCAAATCCATGTCGCTTTCCAGACTCTCGCCGATCAACGATCGCCCCAGCATTTGTTCTATATGGAGTAGTATGATCGTTTCCGGTTGGATCATGGCAGCCCATTCGGCGAGGATCTCCGCAGCTTTTATTGAACCTTTGGTGCCGTCTACCGCCACTAAGATTTTTTTCATACCAGCCTCTCCATAGATTTGTGTGATAGTTTCGGTTCAACTGAAGCGAGCAATATCAAGGGCCATGCATTCTTCAGATGCAAGTATTTCTAGCCCGGGCGCCGTATCTATATATTATCGTTTCATATTGTCCGGATGCATAATGTCTTTACATCAATTTTTGCGCCAACTAAGCGTATGAAAATGGAGTCAAACTGGGGTCAGAATATTATTCTGACCCCATTCAAGCGTCCGAGTCCTTCGCCATGATTCAGGCTAGATCGGTATGTCAGGCGCGATGCGTGCGACCCGGAAACCGATATCATTGAGCGGAGTGGCCGCCTTCCATCCCTCCCGGTTGGCCGCCCGCAGGCTCCATGGGTTGTCCTGCCAGGAGCCGCCGCGGATGACCCGCTTGCATGCTTGCTGGCCGGACACGGATCGCGGGTAGATCTTGGGATGCGTCTTATATGCATCCGCTTGATAGCAATCTTCCACCCATTCCCAGACATTCCCCAGCAGATTGAACAACCCGAACGGGTTACCGCGAAAGGCATCTACCGGTGCCGTGTACAGATACCTGTTATCGCATTTATTGAGGCAGTTTACCCGGTCGAACAACATATGCTCCCCCCACCAGTAACGAGTAGTCGTGCCGGCACGAGCGACATATTCCCATTCCGCCTCCGTCAACAGGCGGTATCTTTTCCCTGTCAGCCGCGACAACCAGCGCGCATAGGCATTCGCGTCATCCCAAGTCACGCACACGACAGGATGATCGTCCAATTACGCGAATCCCGGATTGCGCCAACTCAATTCGAGATCGTGCTTAAACACGCCATCGATCAGTCCGGCACAACGCTGGGTTACGCGCCCGGCAGCGGAGGCGAAAGCGGAATATTCGCGCCGCGTGATGTTATACACGCTGACCGCCAGATGATCTCCAATCTTCACGCCGAATGGAAGATCGTTGGGCCCATGCTCGTCGTTATGACCTTCGCCGGGTAAAGAGCCCATGAAGAACCGGCCGCCTTGAATTAGCGCCAGCTCTGGGCAAAAAACACAAGGGTGGCCGTTTGCCAGGGTGTCGCGAAAGATGACCTGCCGACTGTGCGTCAAGTCCGATGCATGCCCGGGCATGGTGATTAATGCCGCGGCGGCTATTAGCACGGCGGCGATGGAGTCAAGTCTTGAATTGCAACACGCAAACACAGCGACAGTACCTTAACCAGGTCCTACGATAGCACAAAGGCGGATAACTTGACTGCGTTTCAATCTCACCGCCACTGAGCCTCGGTCGCAACGACGGTGTTTTTTGTCGAAACCAAAATACTCATCATTCATATTTTTGCCCAATGTGGTAATGAAAGACCTGCCCCCATTGATGGCTTCAGGTACTCATCCTGCGCCACAATGTTGCCCTTGTGCCGGCCTTCCCACAGCGTACCACTGCGGCGATACTGATGATTGGTGTACGTCACGTAGTGACGACCCAGATACTGAACCATCCGGCTGACGGCCAGCCGCGAGACGGGCGTCGCCAAAAGATGTACATGGTTGGTTATCAGCACATACGCATGAAGAACACACCCGTGTGCCTTGGCTCCTGCGTCGAGACAGGCCAGATACGCTGCGTAATCGTCGTCGCAAAAGAAGACCGCTTGACGATTGTTACCGCGTTGACTGATATGTGCCGGAATGTTGGGTAAGTAAAACCGCGGCTTGCGTGGCATTGGAACCTCCTTGTTCTTTGTTACTCATAACAATGCTAACCGATCACACTCGCAAAGGGTGCTGACCCCTTTTCGAAATTTGACCGTAGCTCCTTTTCTTGTTATCCGCGTTCCAGGCCTTGATCCAGATGGGTGACTGAAGCTCATTGCCAACGGCAAAGTAGCTACCATGCCAAGATCGCGGGCGCAGACTCCAAACGTTGTCATGGAACTCAATGGACGAATGCTCAGTTTTTTGTTCGCCCCCTTGACCGGAGACGGCTTATGGGTGCCCCCTTTTCCCTTTACGCTAAAGGGTGCTGACCCCTTTTCCCCAACAAGCAGGAACTTACCAAGCCTTTCTTAAAATTGCGTTTATCGGAGAGGAGTGGGTACCGCCCCCTTTTTCAAGGCCCCTTTTCCAAGGTCGAACCCGGTCTGGATATTTGCATCTAGGAGAGAGGAGCTGGCGCCGGTGCGCGGGCGGACCAAATTCACATAACAGAAGCGTAGCGGCACAGGGCGCTTCACCACGCCGTTGGAGTTGAATGTCCGTGAGCGTGTTGGTCGATCTTGCCTCCTTACCGTTGCCGGTCAGGCTTAATGCGCGATTTGTGTCAACAGTCTCTTCGACAGAAAAATGCTCCCGGCCTTGGTCAGATGCGAATAGTCCCAAGTGGTCAGGTCGCGTTTACCGTCGAGTTCGGCGATGGTCTTACATGCGTTTTCCTTACACAGGCTGTCAATGGCGGACAAAAATCGCGCGCCGTTGGAATCGGCAGCCTCTCTCAGGACCTCGTCGATATGCCTTAAACCTTCAAGGCGCGGTACCGGAAGGTAATCAACGATGTTCGCCCGGTCGGACATCAATCTTGACCGGATAGCCGCCTGCAAGTTTGGTCTCCACTGAGGAACACTCCCTACAACAAAAATTCTCGATGATGGCGCAATTTTTTGAATGGCGGCAATGGTCTCCTTGATATAACTAGGACGATCGATCTGGTCATACTTGCTCCAATTTGCATGGACGAAAATTTGTTTCGGTTGCATGCGCCGAACTTCCTGCATCACAAAATCATTAACGTTCTTGCAAACCAGGTCTTCCGTGATAACAAATCCCACTAAAGGCGGACATCCACTGGCGGTATATTGGGCCACGTTGGACATAGTGGAACGCAATCCCACTGACAGCGCTGCGGCATGTGAATCGCCCCATATTAAACTGGCGGTATCATCGTTAAGGGCCTCTTTGCATTCTGCAGAGAAATCTTTGTAATTCTGCGATCCATCCAGAACCAGGAAACATTCGCGCATGCGATACAGGGTCAGAGAGGAAGACCTTGCATTTTGCGAGAGGAGTTGCACGATCTCGGGATCGAACCGCCCGATAAATCCGCCGTTGTAGTGACCATAAGCACCCAGAAAAAAGAAGCTCATGCTCATAATGAGTCCAAGGGTGAATACCGTCTTTGCCTTAAAGGTCTGTCTATTCCTGAACGGCTGTTCCACATAGCGCCAACTCAGGTATGCAAAAAAACCGCCAGGACCGACAGGAACAACAGCAGCGGCCCATTTGCTTGGTCGAAAGTGCGGTACCTGGCCAGAGCGAACATCGGTTGGTGCCACAGGTACGCGCTGTAGCTGATCAGGCCCATTACCACCAACCACCTGTAACTCAATAGTTTCCCTACAAACGTCTGCGGTGTCGCAAACAGAATCAGCAGCACTACGCCAAGTGTCGGTACCAGCGCGTATAGACTCGGGAATGGGGTGCTGTCATCGAACGTTAAGATCGCGTATCCAACTAAACCTAAACCGATAAAAGCGCTCAATTCGCTGATTGACTGGGTCGCCGGAGTCGACTGTTTGTCGTTCGCATAGAAAGCAACCAGCGCACCCAGCGTCAATTCAAATCCTCGGGTCGGGAGCAGGTAAAACGCCGCCGCCGGCTTATGTATAGAGCCCCAATGCGCTAACGACACGCTTATTACCGCGATCAACGCGAGTGTTACGATTGTCCAGCGTTTTCCCAGACGCCATGTAATCAAAAGAAACAGCGGGAACAGCACGTAGAATTGTTCCTCGACCGCCAGACTCCAGGTATGTAACAGAGGCTTGAGTTCGTTCGCGGTATCGAAATAACCGCTCTGTCTCCAGAACAGGATATTCGAGGCAAAGACGGACACGGCAGCGACACTCTGAGAAAAACGTTGCATATCGCCGGGCATCATCCACAGCCAGGCAAACGGCAGACATACGAGCATTACAAAAAATAAGGCGGGTAATATGCGGCGCACTCGGCGCTCATAGAATCCGATAAGTGTGAAGTTGCCTTGTTGTTTCTCTGTGAGGATGATCGATGTAATCAGATAGCCGCTGATGACGAAAAACACATCGACACCAACAAAACCGCCACTGAACGGTTTAAAGCCAGCATGAAAAAATATTACTGGTACAACAGCTAAGGCACGAAGGCCGTCGATTTCCTTTCGGTACTTCACCGTAACCGACGAATAAATGGAAAACGAATCACTATTACAGCGCTTGTTACCGTGACGGTCCTCGCGGGAGGTAGCTGGACCTCGTTAAAACGTTTTTCATAATATCAACGGATTTCTCGAGACGTATGACTATTCGATATCCGGCCGGGCGTCTTCAAAGGCGAAATAAGGTACTTTTCAACTACGTCGGTTGGTGCAAAAGTAATATACCTTCTGATATCCGCCAATTCCCCGTAACGAGGTAAATTTCAACATTGCCAGGGCGAAAATTAAAGACACTATCATGGGTCTTTGACGTGTGGAGTAAACCGACCCGTATCTTATCTTCTCTACAGTTCCGAATTTCGACGACAGTAATGCATCGATATCTTCTTCATACTTCTTGCTGTCTTTACCGATATTGAATATGAGCGTGCCCTTGGGATTTACCATGGCGCAAAGTGCCCCGACCGCGTCAATCGTCCTTTTGACATCAAAGTGAACGTTGTTGAATACCTGAACGCAAAGAAGATAATCCCCTTTCACATGTGTAGCCTGTTCCATCGGCACACGAACGGCTTCCGCCCGCGGATATGTTTTTCGGCCCAGATCGAGGCTTGTTTTATCTATGTCAACACCTATATATCGCTGCGTCTGAAACAGTGGATAATTCCACATTTTTCCGCAACCAACATCCACGCCTACTTTCTATCCTTGGGAGTGCTTCATGTCTCGCTGTAAGAGTAGCCATAGCAATTGTTTGCTCGGCCTTGGGGATTGTCTCACCACAATAATACCTGGGGCTCCTCGAAAATCATTTAAACAAGCGATAACAGATTAAGTGGCACATGAAACTAACCGTAGAAAACCGGATAACAAGCCTGGTTTGAGGCCGTTGTCTGCATACATCACCACCAGGCGTCGGCTCAGCTATCGGCAGGGATTGGCTGGATAATGGTGGAGCAGAGGAGGATCGAATTCCCCACCTTTGCGTTGCGAACGCGACACTCTCCCAGCTGAGCTACTGCCCCATATGTTGTCTTGTATATCGTGCCGGCAGGGTGGGTATTGTAGACCAGTCGCGATAAATGCTGAAGCGTCCCTCAGGCGTCAAATAAATTGCGCAGCGCGGATTGCAAATGGGTGAGGTGGGTGATGGGGCTGCTCATTTCGAGCAGATGCTGTTTTACCACCGTGTCCAGCGGCAGGATTTCCGCCAACCGATAGCTGACCCAGTTTGCATGGTTAAAATGCCGCTGTAATAGAAGCATGGAGCGGCCCCGCCTCTTCTATGGTCTCGGACGGCAAATGACTCGGTTTCGCGTACTGGGACGGCAGCGCGACCACCGGATCCCCGGGAATCAGTGCCACCCCCGCGGTTAGCAACTGATTGGACTGTACCTGGGTGGTCTGAATGGTAAAACGGTCCCCTCCGTCGGCGACGATGCCCAGCAGCCCGTCGGGCAAGGTGCGCCAATCCGCAATAGTGGCCAGGGTGCCGATTTCATAGTAGAAAATAGAAAAGGGGTCACCTTTTTCTCCCCCTAACGCGACATCATCCACCTCGCTCGCGACATCGATGCCGGCCCGCCGAGCGCGAACCAGATAGTCGTTCACTGTGCTCTGGCCGATACCTACGATGGCCGCAATCTGGTGTCGACTCTTATCTGCAGCCCACAGCCGCAGCACTTCTCTTATTCTTTCGCATGGACACTCTACTTTGTCGGCACCTCGCCTCTCCAAACAATTCTAAAGAGCGAAAGGTACCTCAGTGTCCTGCATCAGCCTTCTCCCGACCCGGACGAGCGGCCTGATTGCCGGGGTCGCGTGGAATATGCAAGCGCTGGTTGGCGCCTTTGGTTACGGCTCCGCGACCCCGGCCGGTGGTGGAATTCGTGAGTTGGCCCAAAGATAAGGGACGCCTATAGTGTTCAACTAATGAACATTAAACCTTAAGCACCACGGGGAAAAGGCTCCCAGACTACGGGCGCACATACAAGGCCGTCTCGGGCGGCGGTTTTTCGGACATATTATTCATAATTTCAATAGGTTGACGCAAGATTGTTGTTTGATTTATAGTGTTCATAATATGAACAACGGAAATACCAAGGAAGACCGGCTGACGCTGGAACTGCTCAATGCCATCGAGCAAGACAGTGATCTGAGCCAGCGCCGCCTGGCCAGCCACATGGGTGTGGCCCTGGGTTTGGCCAATTCCTACCTCAAGCGCTGTGTGCGCAAAGGGTTGGTCAAGATCCATGACGCCCCGGCGAATCGCTATCTCTACTACCTGACGCCCAAGGGATTTTCCGAAAAGGCGCGTCTAACCGCGCAGTATCTGTCGTCGTCGCTCGTGTTTTATCGCGAGGCCGCCGAGTCCTGCACTGCAATCTATGCGTATTGCCAGCAATCGCATTGGCACCGCTTGTTGCTGTGCGGTCTGTCCGACCTGGCCGAGATCGCAATACTGCGGGCTAACAATTCGCCCGTCGAAATCATCGGCATCTACGATCGCGACTGCGGGAAGGAGCAATTCTTCTCCAAACCGGTATGGCGGGAATTCTGCGAATCCGAACCCTTCGATGCGTGTGTGCTCACCGATCTCAAGTCGCCGCTCACTACCTATGAATCGCTGGTGGGCGCGGTGGGCGCCGAGCGCCTGTTGGTTCCCGAGGTATTGGGACTCAAGGGCATCGTCGGAGACAACGGGCGCTAGATATTAAAGGAGCCAAGCGGCAAGGACCGCCCGGATCCAGGTATGCGGAACGCACAAAAAGTGTTCTGCAGGGCGGTAGCGTGCTTTTTTTAGGACTGCGAGTCGATTGAACATCTGACGTATGGAACATAGACAATGAAGATCATGATAACCGGCGCCGCCGGGTTCATCGGTTCAGCATTGAGCCTGCGCCTGCTTGAACGGGGGGATGAAGTCGTCGGCATCGACAACTTGAACGACTACTACGACGTCAACTTGAAAAAAGCGCGCCTTGCCCAGTTGCAGCAGCGGGACGGATTCGAATTCGGGCGCCTGGATATTGTAGACCGCGGTGTCATGCAAAGACTGTTTGAGGAGCATGCCTTCGATGCGGTGATGAACCTGGCGGCCCAGGCCGGCGTGCGTTACTCCATCGAAAACCCGGCGGCCTACATCGACGCCAACCTGGTCGGATTCGGAAACATACTGGAAGGCTGTCGTCACAGCGGCGTCAAGCACTGCGTGTATGCATCCTCAAGTTCCGTCTACGGGGCGAATACCAAGCTGCCATTTTCCGAACACGATAACGTGGATCATCCGGTGTCGCTGTATGCTGCGAGCAAAAAGGCCAACGAGCTGATGGCCCATTGTTATGCGCATCTGTATCAGTTGCCGTGCACGGGCTTGCGGTTTTTTACCGTGTACGGGCCGTGGGGCCGGCCGGACATGGCCTTGTTCAAGTTCACCAAGGGGATCATCGAGGGTGCGCCGATTCCGGTATTCAACGAAGGCAATATGGTGCGTGACTTCACTTATATCGACGACATCGTCGAGGGCGTGATACGAGTGATCGACACCCCCGCGCGTGGATCGCCGGGGTGGGACGGACAAAGCCCGGACTCCGCCACCAGTTACGCGCCCTGGCGGGTGTACAACATCGGCAACAACAATCCGATCCAATTGATGCGCTATATCGAAGTCCTGGAGGAAAGTCTTGGAAAAAAAGCGGTGCTGGATCTGTTACCGATGCAGGACGGCGATGTGCCGGTGACCGCCGCGGATACCACCGACCTGGCAAACGAACTCGGTTATAAGCCCACTACGTCCGTCGAGGTGGGTATTCCCCAATTCGTGAGGTGGTATAAGGAATACTACGGGTTCACCCAGCACTGACAACGTACCCGGGCCGGCGGCGGCGTTTGGAACTGAAAAAACGCTGCTTATCGATGTTGTTGCCAGGCTCCGAACACGCGCGAAGCAAACTTAATACAAGAGCCACCTCACGATCGCGACCTCACGAATCGACTGATCTTGTGGTGCAGCCGCGGACAACGGCTTAGTCCCTGAATGATCACAGTCACTGACATTATTATCTGGCGTATACAAGCATGATCGATGTTTTTCGCAAGATACGCGACCTTCTCGACGCCCGAGAGCGCCGCAACGCCGTCTTGCTGTTCGGGCTGATGCTGATCATGGCGTTGTTGGAGGTTGTCGGTGTCGCTTCTGTCATGCCATTCATTGCCGTTCTCGCAAAACCCGAGGTCGTCCATACGAATAGTTACTTGAACGCTGTTTACCAGAGTCTCGGCTTTACAAACACCAATGACTTCTTGCTTTTCCTCGGCATTGTGCTCTTCATTTTACTAGTCGGCGGTCTCGCTTTTCGGGCTCTCACTCAATGGGCCATGGCCCGTTATGTGCAAATGCGCAACTATAGCTTGAGCAGCCGTTTACTTAGGGGTTATCTGAACCGGCCCTACAGTTTTTTCCTTAACCGTCACAGCGCTGACTTGGGAAAATCGGTTCTCTCCGAGGTGGGCGCCGTGATCAACAAAGGGCTGATGCCTGTCATGGATCTGGTGGCTAATGCTGTTGTTGCAGTCCTCATTGTCGGCTTGGTTGTGGCGGCCAGCCCGGTGGTGGCCATCGTTGGCCTCGCCGTGTTGGGTGGTGCCTATGCCTTGGTCTACTTTTTGCTCCGAAATTACCTGAGCCGAATCGGCGCAGATCGGGTGCGAGCAAATCAGGAGCGCTTCCAGATCACGCAAGAGGCCTTGGGTGGCATTAAGGATGTGAAAATCCTAGGCCTGGAAGATGGTTATATCAACAGCTTCCGTAATCCGGCGAGTCGACTAGCCAGAATCACCTCCACTCAAAAACTCATCAGTGAGGTGCCACAGATTGTCATGCAGGCCGTCGTTTACGGAGGCATGTTAGTACTATTGCTGATTCTTCTGATCGCCCGGGATGGAGACTTGGGCGCCGTACTTCCGCTCATGGCGTTATACGCGTTTGCCGGTTCACGTCTCAATCCGGCTCTGCAATTGCTCTACAAAGCATTCACGACACTCCGTTTTGGCAAACCTGCCCTGGATGTTCTGCACAAGGATCTAGTAGAGACCGGTGCGCTGGGAGATGCGCCGGGTGGTAACAAAAACGAATCCCGCGAGCTGGTGCGACTGCATCGGGTAGTGGAGTTGGATAAGATCACTTACACCTATCCGCAGGCCGAAAATCCCGCACTAATCGACTTGACTCTCACTATCCCGGCCAGGACCACTGTGGGTTTTGTGGGGACTACCGGGGCCGGGAAGACCACCGCAGTCGATCTCATCCTTGCTCTGCTTGAGCCCCAGGAGGGCGAACTGCGCGTTGATGGTGTGCCCATAAAGGGGGAAGCTATCCGTGCTTGGCAGCGGAACATTGGGTACGTGCCCCAGCATATTTTTCTCACGGACGATACGGTGGCCGCCAATATCGCCTTTGGTATCCGGCCAGAAAAGATCGATCAGCAAGCGGTCGAGCAGGCCGCACGTGTCGCCGAGCTCCACGACTTCGTTGCGCAGGAGTTACCCAAAGGCTACCAGACCATGGTAGGTGAGCGAGGCATACGTTTGTCGGGCGGTCAGCGGCAGCGCATCGGAATCGCCAGGGCCCTGTACCACGACCCGGACGTGTTGATACTGGACGAGGCCACGAGCGCCTTGGATAACCTCACTGAAAAAGCAGTCATGGGCGCGGTGCATAATCTCGGGCACAGAAAGACCATCATACTGATTGCCCACCGGCTCAGTACGGTGCGGGAATGTGATGTTATCTTCCTGTTCGAGCGTGGACGGCTGAAGGACGCCGGTAAATTTGAAGAGCTGGCCGAGCGCGACAGCAATTTCAGATTGATGGCGGCTGGCTTCAAATGAAATGCAGAGCCGGCGAAGTACTTGGTCCTATCTGCGGGGAGGCACCGGTGTATGGAACCGCTATGGTCTTGCGGGGACGGTAGAGATCAGTCAGCAGCGGGGTCGATGGCAAGATGAGTGGCATAACCATAGGGAATAAGAATATCGGGGCGGGTGAGCGGACCTTTATTATCGCTGAAGTGGGCCAAGCGCACGATGGTTCGCTGGGCGCCGCCTATGCATATATCGATGCAATAGCAGATTCTGGTGCAGATGCAGTCAAGTTCCAAACACATATTGCCAGTGCCGAATCCACCGTCGACGAACCATTTAGAGTCAAGTTCAGCAAACAAGACGAGACCCGATACGATTATTGGAAGCGCATGGAGTTCAAGCCGAAGGAGTGGCACGGTTTGGCCGAATACGCGAAGCAAAAAGGGCTCGTGTTTCTAAGTTCACCGTTTTCGGTTGAAGCGGTGCAGTTGCTCGAGGAAGTGAGGGTTGCCGCTTGGAAGATAGGTTCCGGAGAAATCGCAAGCAGCGACATATTAGATGCGATCATCCAAACCAAGAAGCCGGTTCTTTTGAGCACAGGGATGAGCGGCTATGATGAAATCGCGCGGACCGTTAACCATTTGCGGCGAGCGCACATTCCCATAGCCCTGTTTCAATGTACGAGTAAGTATCCGGTTTCTGTTGATGACGTAGGCTTGAACGTAATTGACGAGCTGAGAAACAGGTTTGACTGTCCGGTCGGCCTGTCAGATCACTCCGGCTCGATATACCCGGCGATGGCGGCAATGGCGTTGGGTGCCGACGTAATAGAGTTGCATGTTGTTTTCGATAAGCGGATGTTTGGGCCTGACACCCCGGCATCGATAACTTTCGATGAATTGAAGGTCATAGTGGAGGCGGCGGAAGCATTCCACAAAATGCTCGCAAATAAGATTGATAAGGATACGCAAGCCAAAACGATGCAGAGCATGCGGGAGATATTTAATAAAAGTATTTCAGTGTCCAGGGACTTGGACGCGGGAACAATCCTGGCGCCGGATATGCTGGTGCTGAAAAAGCCCGGTGACGGTATTCCCGGTTCCAAGTTGGAAGCTCTCATAGGCAGAAAACTGGTACGTGATGTGAGTATGAAAAGACTATTGAAATGGGAGGACGTCGAGGCGTGACCAAGCCACGATTCTTCATCGTTTAATGCATGTAGGATACCCGCATCGATTGCGCGCTGCAAAGGCATGTGACGTGCCTCATGCGGACTGAAGCACCAATCCCGTATAACGAGAGCGCCCAAATAAAATCTACCGGCTGTCGCAATGCGTGGCGGCGGTCGAAGGAATAGGTGGACCATTTCGATTTCTCTCAAATTCTTCTGGCTGATGTGATCAGTTCAAGTATTTCAAGCGTGGGAGGCGGGAAGGCACTCACCTGCTGCAACGAATGAACGGCCGGATGCTCTTGATGAAGGTTTTATGAAAACAGCAACCAACAAGCGAAAAGTGTGCGTAGTTGTCAATAGCCGGGCGAACTACGGCAGGATTAAAACGGTTATGGCGGCTGTCAGGGAACACCCGGAGCTGGAACTGCGGATAATCCTCGGTGCATCGGCATTACTGTACCGTTTCGGGAATGTCAGGCAGATCATTGAGGACGACGGGTTCACTCCGGACGCGACTGTTTACTCAATAGTCGAGGGTGAGACGCCAACGACGATGGCTAAATCAACCGGAATGGCGATTATGGAGTTGGCTACCTTATTCGAGAACATGGAGCCGGATATCGTTCTCACCGTAGCGGATCGATTTGAAACAATGGCCACTGCGGTGGCAGCGAGCTACATGAATATTCGTTTGGCACATACGCAGGGCGGCGAAGTCACCGGATCAATCGATGAGAGCGTGCGACATGCCGTGACGAAACTCTCGCACATTCATTTTCCTGCAACCAAGAAATCCGCGGAAAACCTCGTGCGTATGGGGGAGCAGGCGGACACCGTTTTTTGGACAGGGTGTCCGGCAATAGATGTTGTGGCGCAGTTGGACCTGAGTCTGCCAAACGATATCTTCGAGAGATATAAAGGGGTGGGACCATCGATTGACCCAAACAAACCGTACATTACAGTTCTTCAGCATCCGGTTACCACCGAGTATGGAGAGGGGTTCGTACAAATCAATAAGACATTAAAGGCGGTCGAGGCAATTAGAATGCAAACCGTGTGGCTTTGGCCCAATGTTGATGCGGGTTCGGACGACGTATCGAAAGGATTGAGAGTGTATCGAGAACAGAACAATCCGGACTATATTCATTTCTATCGCAATTTCTCGGTAGAGGATTATGCGAGGCTGATTGCAAACTCGAAATGTTTGCTGGGTAATTCCAGCTCCGCCCTCAGAGAGGGGTCGTTTCTTGGGGTGCCGGCGGTAAGCATCGGCACGCGCCAATTGGGCAGGGAGCATGGTGACAATGTGATATGGACGGCGTATGACAGCGGCGAGATTGAGGCGGCGGTGAGAAAGCAGATAGATCATGGTGTGTTTGAGCGCTCTGAGTTGTTCGGCGATGGCAACGCCGGCACAAGAATCGCGGAGCATCTCGCAACTGCAGATATCAGAATTCAAAAACGACTCGCGTACTAGGTCCGGTCAGATGGATGCCTTTGAACACACCTGCGAAATTTGTGGCAACAACGATTGGCGAGTGGTCTACAGCGGTCCGATTCGCAACGGATCATTCGGAAATCTCACCGGCGGAGAATGTCTCATCGGGCAATGTGAAATGTGCCGGGTCCAGCGCCTGCAGGAAAAGGCGTGCGTGGATACGAGCTTTTACGAGGGAGAGGAATATCGAAAACTGCTCGAGGAGCCGACGGATGTGGGCGGTTATTGGTCACGGCACGACGAGTTACAGCTATTGAATGTGTCAGCGCTTTGGCCGCACTCGTTAAGAGGTAAGTCGGTCGCGGATATTGGTTGCGGGGCAGGCAGTTTCCTCGATCATATCAGTGGCTTAGCAAAGCGTGTCGTCGCCGTCGAGCCATGCCAGGTCTATCACGAATCACTCGCCGCGCGGGGATACCACGTGTATCCGTTTGCAGCGGATGCGGCCGCCGACGGGCGTGGAAGGGTGGATTTTGCTTTCAGTTTCAGCGTGATCGAACATGTGTTCGATCCCCGGGATTTTCTCGCCGACATTGGAAAGCTGCTTGAAGACGACGGGATACTCGTGGTGAGCACGCCGAACCGGTCCGACGTGCTCATGGATCTGTTGGAAAAAGAATATCCCAAGTTTTTTTACAGAACGGTGCATCGTTGGTATTTCGATACTGATTCTTTCGCCCATTGTGCACAGCATGCAGGATTTGAAGTGATGGACGCTCGTTGCGTTCAACGATTTGGAGTTTCCAATGCCTTGGCTTGGTTGCGCGACGGAAGACCCACCGGGAACAAGCCATTGCAGCATTTCGAGAGTGCGTTGATGGATGACGTATGGAAACGATTTCTGGAGGAAAAAGGCGTCGGTGATTACCTGTATTATTTTCTGAAAAAAGCGCACGGGCGCGAAGATCGCAAACAATGAAGGTGCTGTACCTCGGTGCCGACGAGGGCTACGAAGCGGTGGCCGCATCCATGCCTTCCGCCGTCGATGTTACCCATATAGACGCTACTCCGACGGCAGTGAAACAAGTGATTGGTGACGCCGATGCCATCATCGACGCTTCGATGCGGGTTCGGTTCGACGAAGATATGCTCGAGAGGGCGACGAAACTGAAAATCATATCTTGCGCGACGACCGGGTCTGACCATATAGCACGCGGCGGCCTTGATGCGCGCAATATATCCGTCAGGACGCTGAAGGAGGATCGGGAACTGCTGAGAAACATCACGCCGGCGGCAGAGCTGTCCTGGGCGTTATTGATGGCCTGCGCCAGAAAATTGCCGGCGGCCTGCAGTCATGTACGCAACGGCAGTTGGACCCGGGAATTGTTTCCCGGGGTGATGTTACGCGGAAAACAACTCGGTCTCGTTGGTTGCGGCCGTATCGGCGGCTGGATGACCCGGTATGCGACGGGATTCGGTATGAAGGTCGTCGGCTTCGACCCGTATGTGCGTGAATATCCGGAAAATTGCGAAAGAAGTTCTTTGGAGGACGTTTTCCGGGCCAGCGATTTCATTTCAGTGCACGTGCATTTGAATGAGGAGACCGAGGGAATGGTGACCCGCGATTTATTTCGGCAGGTCAAGACCGGCGCGATATTCATCAACACTTCGCGGGCGGCGGTCATTGACGAACTTGGCCTTCTTGAAGTGCTCGAATCTGGACAGATGGGGGCGGCCGGGTTGGACGTGTTGGGCGGGGAACCCGATATCGCCGGCAACCCATTACTCATGTACGCGAAAACGCATGAGAATTTGCTCATTACGCCGCATTGTGGCGGATATTCACCGGATGCCGTCAGGATAGTATGCCGCCGCGCCGCAGAAAAAGTGATTGAGACGCTGGGTCAGTCTCTTTGAGTGATCTACAAAAACTCGCGGACGAGATCGCCGACAGCGGCATCGATCGCATATTCGGGATTCCAGGCAGTGGTTCCAGCTATACCTTGCTGGATGCCTTGGAAAAACGAAACGTCGACTTCACGATTGTATCCCATGAAGCCTCTGCTGCAGTCATGGCGGGCGCGTACGGCAGGATGAGCGGCAAGGCGGGGGTTGCGTTGAGTATCAAGGGCCCGGGTCTGGCTAATATGCTGCCCGGACTGGCGGCGTGTCGACTCGAGGCGCTGCCGATCGTGTCCATGGCTGAGTGCTACCCGCCCGATACGCCGGCCACCAAGGCCCATAAGAATATGGACCACGCGGCGATGCTCAAGGCCGTCACCAAGTGCCGGCATTATCTATCAGATCGCCGGCGCCAATTTCCTGGTTTGTGTGAACAAGCGCAGTCCGAAGTGCCGGGGCCGGTGCACCTGGAGCTGGTCGGGGGTCGTGACAGTGACATATCGCAGTCCGTTACGGTTGGTTCCAATAGCAATGATCTGGCTGCACTGGAAAAGAATCTGCAACGAAGTAAACGGGCGATTGTTATTGCTGGTACATACGCTATACGCAGTGGCTTGAGTTCGTTGTTAAACGACTTGCGGGTGCCGGTATTCAGCACCGCGGCTGCAAAGGGCGTGGTGGACGAGACATTGGCTCACGCGGCCGGTGTATACACCGGCGTCGGCCTGGAACGCGTGCCGGAAGCGCACTTGATCGATCGGGCCGACCTCATCGTGGGTATCGGATTACGGCACAACGAGGTGCTTGCCGTTAAGGAATTCCCGTGTGTCTCGATCAATGTGGACTCCGCCGACGAGAAAGAATTTTCAGGATTTGGTTTTGAATTAAGCGCTCCTGGAACTCCGCAAACATTCGAGGAATTATTCGCCCTGCTGAGCCGCCAGGCCTGGGGCGATCAAGAACTGAAGCTGCTCAAGACAAGACTTGATGCGTATATGGCGGGACAGGGATTTCTGCCGGCTACGGTGTTCAACGCGGTTCAGGAATTCTTCTCAAACGACGTTCGCATCGTGTTGGATACAGGGTATTTCTGCACCATAGGCGAACATGCCTGTCGTATTCCGAGGCCAGATTACTACCTGTCCTCTGGTCAAGGCCGGTATATGGGCATCGGCGTACCCTTGGCGGTAGGCGCTGCCTTGTATGATGCGACCGCTCCAACCGTTGTGGCGGTCGGTGACGGCAGCGTGGGTATGTTTCTTTCCGACTTTGATATTGCGGTGACGCGAAAATTACCGTTGCTTGTTCTGTTTATGACCGACGGATATTTCGGATCGGTATACACCCGGGGAATCAAAAATCATCTTTCCCGAAAACCAGTGAAAATGGCGCGTGAGTCCTGGGTCAGCGTGTTTCACGGTATGGGTATGGCCGCTGAGCGGGTGGAAGACCTCCCACAGTTGCAGTGTGCCCTTGGGGCCTGGAACAGGGCGGACGGTCCGTTGTTTTTGGAGCTACCGTTCGATCCTGAACCCTATCAGGCCATGGTGGCCGGGATAAGATAGACAGGCACAAACTACAACAGGCGGCAGGATGCGTGGCGGACATATATTAGTGATTGGCACCGGTAGTGCCGGAAAACGGCATGGGAGCAACCTCGCGTCTCTTGGTTGCGACATCAGCTATGTGGATCCGCGGCAGGACCGGTTGGATGAAGTCAGCGCCGAGCGCTATGTCAAGGGAGTGTATACCGATGTTGATGCAGCGTTGGAGCAGAGCAGCGATTACGCAGGGGCAGTCGTGGCATCGCCCCCGGTGTTTCATGTAGATCAGGCTATTCAGATGCTGGAAAGCGGATTGCCGGTGTTGCTGGAAAAACCCGTCTCTCCCGACGACAAAAGCGCGCGCCGATTGCAGGCAACCGTAGCACAATCCAATACGCCGCTGTTGTTGGGCTATACCTGGCGGTGGTGGGAGCCGTTAACGCAGGTGAAACAGCTTCTTGATCAGAACCAGATCGGTCAGCTCAGGAGCGTACAGTTCGTGATGTCGGCCCACCTGGCGGACTGGCATCCTTGGGAGGACTACCGGGATTTCTTTATGGCGAGCAAGGAGCTTGGCGGCGGGGCGCTGTTAGATGAAAGTCACTGGGTAGATCTGATGCTTTGGTTGTTGGGCAAACCTGCAAGTGTTTACGCAAGCATCGGTAAAATGAGCGACCTTGATATAAGCACGGACGACAACGTGGATATGGTGATTCAATATGAAGATGGCCCGGTAGTTACCATGCATCTGGATTTGTATGGACGGCCGCATCAAAAATACATCCGCTTTATCGGTGAGAACGGAACGATACTATGGACCGTCGACCCCAATCGGGTGGCGGTGGGCCATGACATGGAGGAGACCTGGAACCACACTCTGTATAACTGCGAGAGGAATGATATGTTCCTGGCGGCGGCAAGGGAGTTTTTGGACGTCCTGGCGGGGGAACCTGTGACTACATGCGGAATCGATGACGGCGTTCAGGTGCTGTCCATCATTGAGGCGGCGAGGGAGAGCAATGACAGCCGCCGCGTCGTGGTCGTAAGCTAGTTTTACGCATCAGTTTCCTTGGCGTACAAAACTCATACCATCTTGGCGGTTGTTCCGGCGCGCGGGGGAAGTAAATCCATACCGCGTAAAAATCTGTGTAAGGTCTGCGGGGTGTCGCTTGTCGGCCGTGCGGCGCAAGCAGCGGCGAATGTCGAATGGATAGACCGGAGAATCGTTTCCACGGACGATGCGGCGATCGCAGCGGAGGCGGCCAAGTATAAACTCGATGTGCCATTCATGCGGCCGCCCGAACTGGCAGGCGATTTCGCAACTTCGATCGACATGTGGAAGCACGCGTGGGTCGAATCAGAAAGGCACTATGGCGAACGCTACGACATATCCGTACTGTTGGAGCCGACGAGTCCATTGAGGCGGCCGGAGGACATAAGAAGAACCGTCGAGACGCTTATTCAAGGCGATCATGAGGCGGCGGTCACGGTGAGCGCGGCGCCGGCGCATTTCACCCCACAAAAATGCCTAACCGTTGATGACGAAGGACATATGAATATTGCCTTCCAGATATTACTTCCTGCCTTTGATTATGATCTTGCCCATTCAGGCAAAGGGAAATCTCACGGATGGACTTTCTTTACTACCTACAATACAGAAAAGAGTCATACACTTAAAGAAGTTAATGCTTCTCAAAATGACAAAGATTTCATAGCTGCAGTAAACTGGAAGAAAGCCGAAGAATATTTAGCTGCCGGTAAGGCCAAAAATATTCCAGGAAGACATTTTGTTAACCGTTATGATGAAAAGACGCATATGGCTACATCAACAGAAGTTAAGACAGTTCCTGTATTGACTCCTGAAGATTGCCCAGGATTAGTGTATTTTCTTCCAACTCCTAAGTCACCTCACGGTGTAGATGTTGACCCAACTGGAGAATACATCATAGGAAGTGGTAAACTTTCTGCTGATCTAACTGCACACTCATTTACCAACATGCTTTCTGCAATTGAAAACGAAGAATTTGAAACTATTATAGAAAGTGTACCTGTCCTTAAATATGATAAGGTTGTTGGTGGTGTTGTTAAGAAGCCAGGTTTAGGGCCTCTTCATACAGAATTTGATAACAAAGGCAATGCGTACACTACTTTCTTCATCTCTTCTAATATAGTTAAGTGGAAAGTAGGAACATGGGAAGTACTTGACAAAGTACCTACTTACTACTCTGTGGGTCACCTTATGATACCAGGTGGTGATTCTAAAAAGCCTCAGGGCAAATACATGGTTGCGCTTAATAAGATAACCAAAGACCGCTACTTGCCTACAGGGCCTGAAATGAATCACTCAGCTCAGTTATATGACATATCAGGAGATAAAATGAAACTGCTATTAGACTTCCCTACTGTTGGAGAACCTCACTATGCTCAAGGAATCTCAGCCGACAGGATAGTTAGTAAGAGTAAGAAGTTTTACAAAATTGAAGAAAACGAACATCCACACAGAGCCTTAGGTGAGGGTCAGACAAGAGTGGAGAGATCAGGAAACACTGTGCATGTATACATGACATCTATCAGATCTCACTTTGCTCCTGACAATATCGAAGGTATTAGAGTTGGAGATGAAGTTTACGTTCACTTAACCAATCTTGAACAGGACTTTGATGTGCCGCATGGATTGGCAATACAGGGTATGAACAATGCTGAACTTCTTGTGATGCCAGGTCAAACAGAAACATTGTACTGGAAACCACAATTCGAAGGTGTATTTACTTTCTATTGCACCGATTTCTGTTCTGCACTGCACCAAGAAATGCAAGGATACATCAGAGTATCACCAAGGGGTTCGAGAACGCCTCTTAGTTGGAGTGTTGGAGATGAAAGTAATATCTAAATGATCGAATCTTAGGAATGGTCGTATGCAGGTTCCACCAGGACTTGCGTACGGCTTCCTTTGAAGACTTATCTAAAGTAGATATTGATATTAATGTTGATGAATTATTCAATAATTTAATTAATTGGATACAGCCAGTTTACCGTGATCCTTTTGTATTGGACCTCGACGGCGATGGCATAGAAACCACCGCCGCAGATGGCACAACGCTCTTCGACCATGATGGCGACGGCATTAAACACGCCACAGGTTGGGTCGGTGCAGATGACGGTATATTGGTTATGGATCGAAATGGCAATGGTCTGATTGATAATGGTCTGGAGCTGTTTGGCGAAAATACTATCAAATCTGATGGCACCCTGGCGGCTGATGGTTATGATGCGCTGTCAGATTTGGACTCAAATCTGGATGGTCAGATTGATGTGAATGATGCGCAGTTTAATGATCTCCGCGTCTGGCAAGATCTGAATCAGGATGGCATTAGCCAGGCGGCCGAGCTGCTCACACTGACAGACTTAGGCATTCAGTCTATTGGTACTTCAGGTACTACGCAAAACACAGCGCTTACTGGCGACAATGTGCTGGCTTCATCCGGTACATTTACCTATGCAGATGGTGCGACCGGGACGA
>CAMYKK010000038.1 GCA_947258975.1 uncultured Gammaproteobacteria bacterium | reverse complement strand
ACGGGACCTGATGGCCTTGCTACGAGGTAATCCTCTCCGCGATAATCAATTCGCCATCAATCAGATGCCTTTGCTGTGAAAGTTAACGGGACAGCAGTGCACATAGGTATTGATTACTCGGGTGCCGAAACACCGACGAGTCGACTCAAAGGTTTGAAGATTTGCATGGCTGACCCAGACTCGCAACCAGCGATCCTAAGGACACCGACACAAGGCGCGAAGAACTGGACCCGAAAGGAAATCGCGCAGTGGTGCGCGGAGAAGCTGGCTGAGGATGAACGGGGAATCATCGGGATAGATCACGGTTTCTCATTCCCGGTCACTTACATGCAGCGTTATGGGATCGAGGGCTGGGACCAGTTCCTGCGAGACTTTCTAATGCACTGGCCGACGGCGGATGACCACACCTATGTGGATTTCCTCATCGAGGATAATCGGCGAATCGGTGATTCGAGCGAGTTTCGTCTCTGTGAGAAGTGGACTTCTTCTACGAAAAGCGTCTTCCAACTGGATGGCCAGGGCACCGTCGGTAAGTCGACCCACGCGGGGATTCCGTGGCTTCTCTACCTACGTGAGGACCCGCGGCTTAGGGATAAACTCCACTTTTGGCCATTCGACGGATTCGAGATCCCCGCCGATAAGTCCGTTGTGGCGGAGGTGTATCCCTCCATCTTCCGACGTCGCTTTCCGCGCGAAGACAGAACGGTCGATGAGCACGACGCTTGGTCTATTGCTGCGTGGATGAAATCGATGGATTCGATTGGGGCCTTAGATAATTACTTTCAGCCGCCGCTGACATTGTCGGAGCGGCGCCGGTGTCAGCTCGAAGGCTGGATTCTTGGTGTGTGGTAGGCGCGTCACTACCCAGCCTCAGCGGGTAGTGACGCGCTGGGAAACGTAAGTGTGGCGCGGCTTTGGAGGTCAAAATAAAGAGCGCCGAGTAAGTGACGATATAGGGCTTGTCAGGCATTTTCTATGGGCATAAAGTAACGCCAATCTGGCGCAAGCCGGATTGACCGATTTCTAAACACGCTGCACGATCGTGGCTCCTATCGGGGCAAAATCGGCGAGACGTCATGCTGGTTGTAAGGCGTCCTCTGGCGTAAGCCAACCGGATCTCTTTCATTTAGGATTAAGGGACGGACCCGAGCCTAAGCATTGGTCGATGCGCTCGTGCTGCGGCGGATTTCTTCCATCATCCATTCGCGATGTCGAGTGTCGATCGACGATGCGCGCATTCGTGCGTCTGCATCCGATCGAGCACTCCTCGTGTATTGGACGTCTCTCGTTAAACCCTTTCATCAATCAAAAGGAGGCTATCGACGTAAAACACTGAGAAACCGAAAGGTCGATGCTGGGTTTTCACAAGAAAACCCACATTGGCGGTCCATAACGGACACGGTCGTGCCGTGTGAGCGACCGAACCCGCCGATAAAGATTGTTCTTGTGCTACGGCCGAACAATGGCGGATCAACACTAACCGACTTGCTCTTCACACTTTGAATATCTCGGTGTTTGCAAAGAGGGCCTCGAGAACGAGGAGAGATCTAATGAACGATCTGGAATATCGACTGATCAGGCTGGTCCGACGCAACCGAGACGGGTCCAAGGTCACCCAGGCCGATCGACGGCGCATGGCATCTTTGTTTGCGCGCGCGGTCCACAAGGCTGGATTTACGATCCAAAACGAACGCTCCATTAAACCGAAACACATCTTGGCGGCGGTCGAAACTTGGAAAAAGACCGCCTGTGACGCCACGCTCAAGAACCGACTAGCGTTCTTACGCTGGACGGCCGAGAAAATAGACAAACCCAACATCGTCCCGCGCACCAATGCCGAGCTTGGGATCGGCAAGCGAGCCTACAAGACCAACGTCTCCAAGGCTATCAACGGATCGGAGGCCAAGATCGCACTGGTCAAGGATACGCACACGCAAATCTCGCTCAAGCTCCAGCAGCAGTTTGGTCTGCGCCGAGAAGAGGCGATGAAGCTGCAACCGGTGTGGGCCGATTGTGGCAGCTATCTGCAGCTCAAGCGTTCGTGGTGCAAAGGCGGCCGGGAACGGCAGATTCCGATCCGCACCCCGGCGCAACGGGTGGTCCTCGACGAGGCGAAACGCCTGGCTGGGAATAACTCGATGATTCCGCCGCACAAATCCTACCGGGAGCACCTGGCGAAGTGGCAATACGAGACCACCAAGGCGGGGATCTCCAGAACACATGGATTGCGACACGCCTACGCGCAAAGCCGGTACGAAGAACTCACCGGCTGGAAATCACCGGCGGCGGGCGGGCCGTTTAGGGCGGCACTTACCGAAATGCAACGAGAGACCGACTTTCGGGCCAGAATGCAGGTCACGCAGGAACTGGGTCACAGCCGCATTGACATCGTCAACGTCTACCTAGGGCGTTGAATGGAGGTTCGGGTAATGAACCGGTTGTTGTTATCGATTGCAGATACGGCCCAGCAGCTTAGCGTATCGGCGCGGACCATACGCCGCATGATTGAACGACAGGAGCTGCCGGTCGTACGAGTACGAGGCGCAGTCCGGATCCCAGTGGCCGCATTGGAATCGTGGGTGGAAACCTGCACCGCGATCCCGAATAATAGCGGCTGCGCGGGGCCGGCTGTGCGTGAAGGAGGTAGCACATGCCATACAAGCGCAAAGACGGAGCCGCGTGGTGGGTCAGTTTCGCCGACCCAAGCGGCAAGAGAATTAGACGCTCTACTGGGACAGACAACCGCAGGGAAGCCGCGGCCTTAGAGGCCAAATGGAAGCTGGAGGCGTTTCGCGTCAAGCAATGGGACGCACAGCCATCGCGGAGTTTCGAAGAGTTGATGGTTGCGTATCTCAAGGCAACGCGAAATGAGAAAAGGACGCACCTTAAGGATCGTGGTCGGACACGAAACTTACGGCGGTTCTTAAAGGGACGGGTGATGAACGAGCTTAGCCCCAAGGATGTGCGGGCATATATTGCTTTTCGTAAATCCGAAGGCAAGAAGAACTCGACCATCAACAGGGAACTATCGTTGCTGTCGGCGGCGATTAACTACGCGAACCGAGAGTGGGACTGGGAGCTACCAAACGTCATTCAGGGACGGAAGCTTAAGGAGGGCGAGGGTAGGGCACGTTGGCTCACCCAGCAGGAAGCGGGTGCACTGATACGCGCTGCGGGGATTGAATCCAAGGCACGGCATCTACCGGATTTCATCCGGTTGGCATTGCACACAGGATGTCGGTCAGGTGAGTTACTGTGGTTGGAATGGAAGCGGGTCGATCTGGCCGGTGGTTTGTTTTATCTGGAAGGAGAACACACCAAAACAGGAAGACGGCGCAGCATTCCGTTGAACCAGAACGCGCGAAGGGCGTTGATAAACCGCGCACGTTTTCGCGCGGAATATTGTCCAACAAGCCCTTGGGTGTTTTGTAACAAGAAGGGAGAGCGGATAGGTCTGGTGCGAAATAGCTTTATGACCGCGTGTAAGCGGGCAGGCATTGAAGACTTTCGTATTCATGATCTTCGGCACACATGCGCCGCATGGTTGGTTTCAGCGGGTGTGCCGTTAACAGAAGTACGTGATCTTCTAGGGCACAGCACGGTGAAGATGACCGAGCGATATGCGCATCTGGCACCGGAAAATGTGCGCGCTGCGGTGGCACGCTTGGATAATGTGTCACGTTTTGGTCACGGTCGGCAAATGGGTGGCCAGGGACAGAATCGAACTGCCGACACGGGGATTTTCAGTCCCCTGCTCTACCGACTGAGCTACCTGGCCATGAGGAGATGTGTGCGACGGTGCGGTGTCGCATATTAGACTTGCACCGGGCAGCGGGGTCAAGACTGGAAATTTTCGGGCCTGTGGAGGCCTAGGTTCCGGGTCCGTACTTCAATCGGAATAAGCAGCGGGGGATGTCGTTCCTTTTATTGCTAAGAATTCCTGGGCTCACGCCATGACCGGTGGCCCTGACAGCGCATCCGATCTCGAGCGCGAGGGGAGTCGTCAATGTACCGTCTCATGAAGTCCAAAAAAAGTCACCCTTGACCACCCGATCTCGGGGCTCATGTCTTCATATCGGCACATTCAGGTAGACCACTTCCAGAAATTCCGCGCAGCGGTGGGGGCTTGCGACGTTGCCAACCATAAAGGCAGGTCCCGACACTACATTCTCAATGTGTTGGGCCAGGAGTATTATGACGGTGCTTGGATCGATTGACCACGACCCCCGGGATGATCGCAGCTGCAAGGCGGACCGCCTGTGGGTCCCGAACAGTCATGCAGCCTCTCAGTGAGGCCATGTGAGCAAGGATTACGTATTGCACGGAGCACTTCAATATAATCAACTGACACGCTTTTTCGGGACAGACACCTTATCCTTTCATAACGATTGAGCGTGCGTATCCTGTGTCTCGAATCCATCCGCACTCTCATGCGCGGCCGCGTATATTATCAATATATACGCATCAGCGTATAGGTTTATTCATGAAGCAAACAGCTCGGACCACCAAGCAACTTGGCGCCATCATCCGACGCGAGCGCCGACGGCTGGGTCTTACCCAAACCCAGCTCGGGGCAAAGATCGGTCTGCGCCAGGCTACCATATCCAAGTTGGAAGCCGGCGAGCCGGCGACACAGCTGCGCACGTTTCTCGACACCCTGGCCGCACTAGGCCTGGAAGTCCTTATCGATAAACGCGGCAAAACCTCAGTGGATGAGATCGAACGCCTGTTCTGATGGCCCGGACGCGTACTCGCATACCCCTGAATGTTTATCTTAACGCCCGGTTGGTCGGGTGGCTCAGGCGTGAGACCTCCGGGGCTATCGACTTTCAGTACGATCCCACCTGGCTTGAGTGGGAACACGGTTTTCCGGTGTCACTCTCTTTACTGCTGCGCGAAGATCGCTTTATCGGTGAACCGGTGATCGCCGTCTTCGACAATCTGCTTCCCGATAACGATGACATCCGCCGCCGCGTCGCTGCGCGCATGGATGCTGGCGGCACCGATCCCTACAGCCTGCTATCGGCGATCGGTCGGGATTGCATCGGGGCGCTGCAATTTCTTCCTGATGGTTGTGAACCCGACCCGTCCGGCTTGGTTAAAGCCGAAGCGATCACCGATACGGTCATTGCCGAGATACTCGCCGGTCTCGAAGGTGCGCCGCTTGGTCTTGGAGACGATGAGAAATTCCGGATTTCTCTTGCCGGCGTGCAGGAAAAAACAGCGTTTCTTTACTGGAAAGATGGTTGGCATAGGCCACACGGCACGACCGCAACAACTCATATTCTAAAACCGCAAATCGGGCAGCAGGCCGGTGTCGATCTGTCGCAAAGTGTCGAGAATGAATATCTATGTATGCAGATACTCGATGCTCTGGGTCTCCCGACGACTCAGACCCGCATTGCGGACTTTGACGGCCAGCGTGCGCTGGTGGTTGAGCGGTTCGACCGACACCGGACAAGTGATCACCGGCTGTTGCGTCTCCCGCAGGAGGATTGCTGTCAGGCGCTATCGGTTCCGCCCTCCCGTAAATTATGAAAGTGATGGAGGACCAGGTATCGTCGACATTCTCGAATTATTAAAAGGCAGTGATGATCCAGGGCGCGATCAAACTCTTTTCATAAAGACCCAGATTGTGTTTTGGTTTATGGGTGCAACCGACGGTCATGCCAAGAATTTCAGTGTCTTTCTTGATCCCGGTGGCGGCTTTCGATCCACGCCACTCTATGATGTCATGTCAACGCAGCCCTTGTTCGATACCGGGCAGCCCCGCAGAAACCAAATGCGCCTTGCCATGGCTGTCGGTGATAACCGCCATTATCGAGTCCATGACATCACGCCACGGCACTTCGCGCAAACTGCAGCAAAGGCTGGAATGTACCCAGCGGTCATACCAGACATCGTCGAGGAGCTGCGTTCACAAGTGCCGCTCGCGATCGATACCGTGCGCAACGCGTTGCCGGCAGTGTTCCCGCAAGCTTTGCGAGATTCCATCACCGGCGGTATAGAGGAGCGGTTACAGCGCCTAACAACCGGCTAATGTTTAAAGCGCATTTTGAGAGAGCCCTACGCGACAATAAAATAATTTAAAGACATCGCTATTAAGGACACTCTCTTCAGAACTCAACGCCGTACTGTTCTTCACCGGCCGGCGTGGAACTACACGAGTTGTGCGAGAAGCGTCCGGGTCGGCACAATGATCGGAGCATGATGTTCAAAGCAATTGCGCTCGATGAAGCCGGCATCCATCGCTAACTGAAACGCATGTTCGGCTCGAGTCTGCTGCTGAAAATAGCTCAGTGACGCGGACAGATCCGCTTTTTCATTGCTCTTAACCTCGACTAGTATCCAAGGTTTCTGATCACGCGTGATTAGGAAATCCACCTTCCGTTTTTGTTTGTCACGGATAAAGCGCAAATCAAACTCTCCCTGGCCTGTTTCGGTCCACCAGTGCACTGCCTTGAGCAAGGCGCTGGCGACGAGATTCTCGCCGCGGGGACCAGGATCGCCTACCTGTGACCAGTCCCCAGATAGTACTTGGGCTCCTTGCGCAGCGCCCGGGCGACATTCCGGTGCCAGGGTTTGACCGCGAAGCAGAAATACAAAGATTCCAGCGTGGCTATCCAACGCCGTATAGTATCCACCGATACCCGGACATTCTTCGCGAGATAGGAATAACTGGTGAGCTGTCCCACCTGGGTGCGCAGCAGTTCAGCCAGCATTTCGACCTGACCCAGTTCCTGAATTCGCGTCAGATCGCGCAGGTCTTCCTTGAGTAGCTGCGCTGTGCGCAGCGTGCGCCAGCGGTTATAAAAACGTTGATTCGATTTGAGAAACGGTTCCGGAAACCCGCCGAACCGCCACAGCGCTTGCCACTGGTCGTTTGCAATCGGCTTAGGTTCGGTAGTGATTAATTGCTCGGCGTGGGGTCAAAATATTCATGCTGCTTCCCGATGATAATATTTCAACGGCCCACCCAAGCGTTCTTTACAGCCGACTGAACCGCCAACACGATTCATTGCTTTCGTCGCGGTCGGAAATAACAGTAAGTTGTCTTTGCCTTTCGGGCTCTGGGCTGGAAGCTTTAGTGGCTCGACCTGGTTCGATTTCACGATCGCGCAAAAAATGTCCGTGAATTTCGTATCGCGGTCATGGACGAGGTAACGGCAATTATCGAGAAAACCCCACTCATCCATGGTCACGTTTCTGGCGATTTGTTTCATCCATCGTTCATTCGGATGCGGTGTGATACCCGAAACCCCAACTCTGCGACTCTCGAGATGGATAAAGCACAACACGTAATAAGGGAATTCCATGCGTGGTGTCGCATTGGACACACTATGCTATTTCAATCAGTTGGAGTTTTTTTGCCAGACGGGGAAAACTGCACGCCGGGGACTGTGCGGGGGGTGCCGGGTAACCGGCATCCCTACCGCGGAGAACTCACTTGGTCCCAATGCTAACGTTTGACAATAGTAACGTGTAACGCTAGTATTATTGTGTGATTAAGTCCTTTAAGTGCCGTGAAACTGAACGGATCTATCAAGGGCGATTTTCCCGCCGCCTCCCACGAAATATTCAGCGATTGGCGGCCCGGAAGCTAGAAATGCTTGCTTCAGCAGGCCAATTGAAAACCTTGAGAATTCCTCCATCCAATCGACTTGAGAAACTTACGGGAGACCGCGCCGGACAGCATAGTATCCGGATAAACGACCAGTGGCGCATCTGCTTCGTATGGAAGAGCGGAGACGCCCATGATGTGGAAATAGTGGACTACCACTAGAGGTGTGAGATGAGAAAGCGAGATTTTGATCCGATCCACCCAGGTGAGATTCTCTTGGAAGAGTTTCTTCGTCCGATGGATATTTCCCAGTATCGTCTGGCAAAGGAAATCAGTGTCCCCCAGCGTCGGATCAGTGAAATAACCCAAGGCAAGCGTTCGATTACCGCAGATACTGCGCTGCGATTGGGGCGCTATTTCGGAATGGAGGCCCAGTTCTGGCTGAATCTGCAGTCTCGCTATGATCTCCTTAAGACAGAGGATGAACTGGATAAGCGATTGGATAAAGAAGTAAGGCCGCATGCAGCATAGTTATAATGAGTTCTAACGAGTAAGGGTAGATCGTGAGAGCGGAACGATCCGCGATCTTGTCCAGTTGTTGACCACGTCGAATATCATCAACATGGGTATACACACTCGTGTCGATGCAGGTGTAAAGACCGCCTGGGTGTACCGCGAGTCAAGCGGCGCACGGCGCGCAACAAGCTGCAAAGTGCGTGCAAACGGATCAAGACGTGGATCAAGGAGAACCGCCATCTGCAGGGCCAAGTGTTTATGGACGATCTTAACCGGCGGCTGCGAGGTCACTATAACTACTATGGGCTCCGCGGCAGCTCACGATCGCTGTACCGCTTCTATGGTTGGGCCGTGCGATGTGCGTACAAATGGTTCAATCGACGCGGCGGCAAGCGCATGAGTTTCACCTGGAAAGCCTTCAACCGGGCGATCAAACGGTTCGGCATTGTGTGGCTCCGCAGATTACGGAGGCGAAGCGACAGCATGTGGTGTATGCATAGAGTTTTCAATCGCGCGCAAGAGAGTACGACCGAGGAACCCGGTGCGGGAAAACTGCACGCCGGGGACTGTGCGGGGGGTGCCGGGTAACCGGCATCCCTACCGCGGAAGCCTGTAGGAAAAGTCCTTGTTGTGGTGTTGAGGAGGGAAAATACGAGGAAGTGAATGACAAAGAATAAGGAGCTTTGGATGGCGCGTTATAAGGACTACGATTACAAGCAGACGAAGCTGATACCGGTCAGTTTCGAAGAGCAGATCCTCCCCGGACTTTTGAATACACCCTGAATTATCTGATCGACCACGAATTCGATTTATCGATATTCGAATCCCGATATCGGAACGACGGGACAGGTGCGCCAGCGTACGACCCGGCGATTTTGCTGAAGATTATTCTATACGCGTATTCGCGGGGCGTGATTACGAGCCGGGAGATCGAGCGATTGTGCCGGGAGAACTTTTGGGCCATTGGGCACGAGGGCCCGGAATGGATCGAATGTGATGATTAGGGGATATCAAGCGGTGAAGTTTCGAGCGCCCAAGGGTGCGTGTCGCGGTTGTGCATTACGTGCTCGGTGTTTACGACATCCCGAGCGCACCGAGACGCGGCAGGTCGCGTTTTTCCAAGGTCAGGCCGCCAACGCACCGGAGACGTTTACCGCCAAGATGAAGCGTAAGATTGATTCCACCATAGGTCGCACGATCTACGGCCGACGTTTGGGGGTGGTGGAACCGGTATTTGCGAACATCCGCAGCACAAAGCGGCTCGATCGGTTCACCCTTCGAGGCCAGTGCAAGGTGGATGTGCAATGGAAACTTATACTGTATGGTGCACAATCTGGGAAAGATTCATCGGTTTGGTGCGGGATTTGCGTAATGATTAGGGCGGAGTCTATCGCAGGATCCATGTTCGAAGTATGCGGAACATGACAATGGCAACACCGACTCGCAACAACATCTGACGGACCGTTCCGCTTCAGCCTGAAAATGACAGTGCACGCAATAAGAACCTATCCGCAACGACTTTATTCTACACGCTCGTTGGGAGCCAGAATTTAGATGCCTTTTGACGAAGGTGTAGCACAGAGGCTGCGAGAGATCTTCGCGGACAGAACCGATGTCGTAGAAAAGAAAATGTTCGGTGGTGTTGCGTTTATGGTGTCCGGAAATATGTGTTGCGGTGTGCTCGGACAAGAACTAATGGCCCGTGTGGGACCCGAGCAATATATCAAGGCATTGACGGAGCCTTATGTGAGAGAAATGGATTTTACAGGCAAGCCCTTGCGAGGTTTTGTATATGTTGGTGTTCAGGGTTTTGCGGCAGATGAAGACCTGGAATCCTGGGTAGGGCGTTGCGAGCAGTTTGTGAGCACGCTTTCTCCAAAGTGAGGAGGATTTCTGGGAAAATGGCTCCCCAAAAAGCGCTGCAGGTGGCCAAACACAACCCGTCATGCCTCTTGCTGCCGCAAAAGTCACGCCAGCTTGCCTTTGCCGCGGATGCGCAGCGTTATGCTGCATGATCAAGACAGAGTAAAATTACGAGATGCATTTCAAGATTGTTGGAGAGATCGCGGACGTTGAAACCTTTGCGTCTGGTTCGAGCATCTGCGAAGTTCCACGCCTTCGCAAGATTTACGGTCGAGGCCGTTGGCTTAAGCGAAAAGGGATGCCGCGGATTCGTTTAAACGACGGTTCTAAGCATACTGCCGAGCTTCATTGGTATTAGGCTGCTGGAGTTGGGAGGAAGGAGTACAAAATTAAACGCTATTTAGATTCATTATGAGCGATTGAAACTATTTTGGTATCTGCGTGCGTAATGAGGGCTATGAGGCTTCATGCCTTCACTGCCGCTTCGGTCGTTCGCCGTCAAGCGCTGGTGAGCTTAACCATTATGTTTATTGCTAGAGCAAATTACTAAAATATGGAGAACGAAATGCCTCAATACTTTATCGCTTATCTAGGCGGCGATAAGCCATCTAGCCCAGAGGAAGGTAAGCAACATATGTCGAAATATAGCGCCTGGTTATCTTCATTGGGCGACTCAGCGGTTAGTCCTGCTAATCCGCTTAAGAATACGAGCACAGTAAACTCTGATGGTACTGTTACCCCTGGAGGCGCAACGTCGATGTCCGGTTTCACAATAATTGGAGCTGATTCCATGGAGGCGGCGCTGTTGATTGCAAAGGGTTGCCCTTTTCTTGATATTGGCGGTTCACTTGAGGTGTCAGAGTTGATGCAGATGCCTGATTAAATTGAATATTGCAAGTTGCTCAAGTACACTCCGGTCGCGAAAATACGCGGCCTCCGCGGGACAGCATACACGGTGTTTCGGGGAGGGGCTTTGCAAGGTATTATGTGTCTGTGTGGCGACACTCTATTTCTACTTCGAAACGGTGAATTCGAATGTGGAATTGTTATTATGATTCACCATTAATATTGAGAATATTAGACATGAGTAAAGGTACAGTTAAGTGGTTCAATGCTGCTAAAGGTTATGGTTTCATCACACCCGAAGATGGAGGAAAAGATCTCTTTGTTCATCATTCAGAAATAAAAAGCGGCAGTGAATACGCAACGCTTAATGACGGTCAGGCGGTTGAGTTTGAAGTTGGCCAAGGTCAGAAAGGCCCATGTGCAAATAATGTTGTGCCGATCTAGATACAGAGCACATAACAAATCAGTCGAGTACGTCCGACCCTAAGGCGGGACGGACGCTCGTTTCGCGCGTGCCGTTCACTTCAAACGTTAGGCACGCAGATTCGGCCCATGAAAACTATTGGCGTCATTTCCGATACCCACGGTTTAGTTCGGCCAGAGGCGAAGGATGCGCTCTCTGGCTGTGACGCCATCGTACATGCTGGAGATATCGGCTCCCCAGGTGTGTTGGATGAGCTTCGAGAGATTGCTCCTTTGACTGTAATCCGAGGCAATATTGACAAGTGGGCGAATTCACTCCCAGACACGGAAGTTCTTAGGGTTGAGAACCGATACCTCTATATTCTGCACGACGTGAATGAACTTGATCTCGATCCGGGAGCGGCAGGGTTTGACGTTGTTATCTCTGGCCATTCTCACCGGCCTACCGTAGGCGAGAAGAATGGCGTGCTCTATCTCAACCCGGGTAGTGCTGGGCCCCAACGTTTCACTCTGCCAGTTGCTGTGGCCAAACTCGAAGTCTCAGAGCAGCACCTCGATGCTGAGGTGATTGAGCTTGCCGTATGATGGTGCCTGGCGAATGAGGATAGCTCGTGAGAGCGAAGCGATCCACGATCTTATCCAGTTGTTGAACGAGCCCGTTAAGGGTGGCAGGCGTCATGTTTTTCTGCTGCGTTGTGGCTCCGTTCAACGACACGCTGCAGTCGGACAAAGTCAACCTGTCATGGCTTATCAATTTTCAATCGTTCAACAGCTACCGTGCGGAAAGTATCGAGTGCACGACCTTTTCTTTCGCTGTCAACGTTAGCACTTTTCTGCTGTACATACCGGAACAGTCTCCACCCAAACGAAAGGATGGGTTCATACGTCCTGACGACAGCCAATGCCATTTTCGAGGTCGACTGCGCAGGACAGTGAGACTACGGAAGCCGGAGGATCGTGACATCCGGTTTGTAGATCCGAACGGGAAGAACCTTTTGGCCGTCATGAATCACGTCAGAGAAAGGGTCGAGATAGATTGTCCTTCTTGTTCCCGTCTTGAGGGTCGCGAAGAGGCCCTCAGCATCCTTCAAGAGGATTCTGAGGGTATATAGGAGAGTTGTGGGGATTCGGGGTCGCATTCACGCTTGGCAAGACGGATTTGGCTGATCAGCATTTTGCCGGCGCGGCCGGGTCCGGTTGTTTCAAAGGACTCTTCACTCATGCGGAGGAATCGAAACGGAGATGCTCGAACGAAGTCGGCGTCTTAAACGTCGAGCCTCAAGGTAATCGTTGAGCTCGTAGTAAAAGAACGCCAAGAAAACCAGTTCAAGGGGCGGATAATGGTTCGTGACGATGAAATAGGCCGCCACGACCGTGGCGGCGACGAGCGGGGATGTGGCAACCGCTGCTTTGTTGCGCGGGACCGGGGTCACCAATCCCGATAGCGGAGCGCTGTGGATTTCACAATATGGTTGCCAACATGAGGCACTTGGTACCGCGATAGATTCTGGATGTTGAAATAATCACATCATGCTATTTGACTGATATTACAAGATTGACTTTTAATGCACCGATGGATCGCAGAGAGTTTCTAAAACAGACTTCACTTTTGAGTGTATTGCCATGGGTCCCGGCGGCCATTGCGGCCGTGCCTGCCGGCCGCAGGTCGATGCTAGAGCTTACGGCGCGGGAAGGCACTGCCCAACTGGCGGATGAAGGCGGACCGCGTACGCGTATCTGGGGCTATAACGGCCTCGTGCCGGGTCCGATGATCAGAGTGAAACAGAACGACTGGGTCCGCGCTCGGTTGACCAACCGCCTAACGGTGGCAACTACCATTCACTGGCACGGCATCCGCATCGATAACGCGATGGACGGTGTGTCCGGGTTAACCCAAGATGCGGTTAAGCCCGGTCAGTCCTTCGATTACGCATTTCAAGTGCCGGATGCGGGTACTTTTTGGTATCACGCACATACCCGTTCGTGGGAACAAGTGGCGCGCGGGCTGTATGGGGTGCTGATCGTTGACGAGGCCGAGCCGGTTGCCGTGGATAACGACTATGTCTTGGTCATCGACGATTGGCGGCTTGGTCAGGATGCGCAGATTCACGAAGCCAGCCTCGGCTCGTTGCACGACTGGTCGCATGCCGGTCGCTTGGGCCAATGGCTGACCGTCAACGGCAAGCCACACGAGAAGTTTTCAGTCGAGGATGGACAACGCCTGCGGTTAAGGGTGGTAAACACCGCCAATGCCCGGGTCTTCACGCTCAGTTTCGGCGCGCTCAAGCCTCATGTAATTGCCTTTGATGGCCAGCCGGTGACGCCCCGGCCGCTCGGTAAGTTCTTGACTATCGCGCCGGCACAAAGGGCCGATCTGATTATCGACATGGCCGCTGATCCCGGTGAGTCCGCTGCCGTTGACGTGATTACGCGCCGCGAGGTGATTCAGGTGGCAGAGTTTGTGTATGGCCACACCAGGGACGCAAACGCCAAGTTGAGTGCACCGCTCATTTCAAGATTGCCCGCCAATCCTTTGTCCACCGCGCTGGATCTTACCGATCCGGTGCGAACCGGGCTGCTCATGGAAGGCGGCGCAATGAGCGGGATGAAAAGCGCGATCCTGAAAGGCGAGCGGCGGTCGATTCAGGAGTTGATCAAACAAGGGGCGGTTTGGGCGTTCAACGAGACTGTTGGCATGACCGATACTCCCCTGGTCTCCGCCCGTCGCGGCCAGACGGTGGTCATCGATCTGCGCAATCAGAACCGTTGGCCCCACGCTATGCACTTGCATGGGCATCATTTCAAGGTGATCGAACGCGAGGGTAGTGCCGTGGATGATGACGCATGGCGCGATACCGAGCTGGTGCAACCCGGTGAATCGGTGAGCATTGCCTTCGTTGCCGATAACCCCGGCAAGTGGTTGCTGCACTGTCACATGCTTGAGCATCGGGCGGGGGGCATGACTACGTGGCTGGAGATTACATGATCTAGTGGGTTGCTGGTTTTTTAAGAAAGTAAAAACCGGCCGGGGACGATTATCGAAGAACGATGAACATTAGCCGCTGTTACAAGATTGTCACGGGTCCTTTTTCGGTTTTCGAGCCGCGGCGACCGGAAGGTTGCTGACTCGCTTCATCTCGGGATCGTTCAAGAGATCGGGATTGCGCAGGTAATCGAGAAAAAAATCCAGAGCATCCGCGCCCCAGAACAATTCGTCATCGACCACGAAGGTGGGCACCCCGAACACGCCGAGTTCGATCGCCCGTTCGCCATTATCGCGAAGTTGCTGTTTGACGGTGGGCGATTCCAGTGTCGCCTCCGCGTCTGTTACCCCCAGCCGGTCCAATAGGCGCGACCAGGGCTGTCGATCTGAGGGCAGGTGCCCATCGCGCCATACAAAACGGAACATCTCGCGGATGGCGCCGATGTCGCTGTCAAGCGCAATGGCGAGCCGCAATAGTGGCAGCGGATTGAAGGGATGACCCTTAGGGAAACGCAACGGAATGCCGTGTTGTGCGGCCCACCACTGCAGCTGGCGGTAAATGAAGACTCGCTTGGGTGCGATCTCGGCCGGACCGCTTTGACCCCAGTGATTCAGCAAGGCCGCGAGCAGCACCGGGCGGCACTGGACCGCCAGCCCCGCCGGCAGGCGATGCCAGCGTTCACATAGGAAATAAGAGTACGGGGAAATGAAGTCGAAGAACCATTCGGCCTGTTTCATGGCATGAAGTTGCAATCCAGGGGGCGACAGGGTTTATACTGAGTGGCCACGCCAAAGACGTCAAACAATAGCGACTGATGTCGCGAATCAGCGCAGAAGAATTCGAAAATATCACCCGGGACCGAGTGCCCTTTGTCGGGCAGTTGGGTGTGATCGTGGAGGACATCCGTGCCGGCGACGCGCGGCTGCGGCTGCCGTTTCGTGACGATTTTATTCGCCCCGGCGGCACGATCTCCGGTCCGGTGATGATGGCGCTTGCCGATCTCGCGCTGTACGCCGCGGTACTGAGTAAGATCGGCCCGGTCGAACTTGCGGTTACCACCAATTTGAACATCAACTTTCTCCGACGCCCGTTGCCGGGAGATATTATTGCCGAGGCCAAGTTGTTGAAATTGGGCAAGCGGCTGGCGGTCGGCGAGGTCGCGTTGTTTCTCGAAGACGATGACGATATGGTGGCCCATGTGACCGCAACTTATTCGATCCCGCCGGAATACGGCGATGAGGCGCCTTAACACTGGATAGAACATCGCCGCGTGCTGGTATACGGTTTTAATTTCTTGTATCTGTAACGCAGAGGACACCCATGATGGCAAACGAGCGGTTTTCCCACATTCAGGCGTGTGTATTCGACGCCTATGGTACGTTGTTTGATGTCCATTCCGCGGTAGGCCGGCACCAGCAGCGGTTGGGGGCACACGCCGACGCGGTCTCTGCACTGTGGCGAACCAAACAACTCGAATACACCTGGCTACGCAGCCTGCTGGGACATCATGTAGATTTCTGGCAGGTCACCGGCGATGCCCTGGACTATGCCCTGGACGCCCATGATGTGGACGATGCGGCGTTACGTAACGATCTAATGCAGGCGTATCTCAATCTGAACACCTACCCGGAGGTGACGACGGTGTTGCAGCGATTGAAGCAACACGGTATGCGCACCGCGATTCTCTCTAACGGTTCCCCGATGATGTTGGACGCCGCTGTGACCAGCGCCGGGATCGCGGATCTGCTCGATGCGGTGTTGTCGATCGAAGATGTCGGCATCTACAAACCTGATCCCAGGGTGTACCAATTGGCTGTGGATCGGCTCGGGGTCCCCGCGGCGCAGATCAGTTTCCAATCGTCCAATGCGTGGGATGCGGTGGCCGCAGCGACGTTCGGCATGCGGGTGGCGTGGGTAAACCGCTTTGGCCAGCGGCGCGAACGGCTCACCGCGCAGCCGGACGCGGAGTTGAATACGCTGGATGAGTTGCCGCCGTTGCTCGGGCTCGAATGATATTCAGTGGTTTCGCGGCTCACAACGCGACATACAGATGTTACGGAATCAAGGATCATGAGTGCTCTCGAACTCGGTGCTGACAATACCCTTTATTACGAACACCAGCCCCCAACACAGGAAGCTCGCAACACGTTTGTGTTTTTCAATGCCCTGACCGGCGACGTCGGCATGTGGAATGCGGAGGTGGTCCCGGCGCTGAACCAGCGGGGGTACGGCACGTTGACCTATAACCTGCGGGGCCAGGCCAACAGTCCGTTCAGCGATCCCCAATCTTTGGATTGTGACCACATCATCGGCGACGCGAGACGGTTGTTGAGCGAAATTAATCCGGCCAAACCGATATTAGTGGGACTGTCGATCGGAGGATTGTTTGCCGCGCATGCGATGATACGCGGTGCCGGCGCGGACGGGTTGGTGCTCATCAACACCTTGCGGCGCAACGGTCCGCGGCTGCGGTGGATCAACGACGCGCTGGTGCGCTGCGCGGAGGTTGGCGGCCTGGAGCTGTTTCGCGATTTGTTTTGTCCGCTGTTGTTCAACGAGGGTTGGCAGGCCGAAAACCGCGCGAAGTTCCTGGTGCAGGATAGTTATCCTCCGATCGATCGGTCCAGCGGCATCTATCATTTATTGCAACACGCGGCCGCCGCTGACTGGGACCTGCCCTACGAGCGCTTGACAGTGCCGACGCTGGTGTTGACCGGGCTTCAGGACCACGTATTTCTGGATTTGGACGACGTCGCGGCGTTGGTGTCGCGCATCCCCAACGTCGCGCGGAAAGACCAGCCCGATGGGGGACATATGTTGCCTGCCGAGTGTCCCCGGTGGCTGATCGATACGCTCGTCGACTTCGCGGAGCGCCTGTGACGTCACTGTGGCGGCGGCACGCCTGGCTCGCCTACCTCGCGGTGTTCCTCGGTGTTTGCGGTCATGCCTCGAGCGAGTTCGTGGCGGTGGTGTCGCGGGTGTCGGGGCCGGAGCTGTCGGTATGGCGGTTCACGCTGGGCAGCGTGGGATTGATCGTGTTGTCGCTGTTGTTTGCCGACAGCCGCAACCTGCTGGCGCCCATCAAAGCTCATGGCCCGCGCCTGGTTGGGTTGTCGGTGTTGGGCATCACCATTGGTTATCTCCTGTTTCACTGGTCGCTGGATTTCGCCACCGTCCCCCAAGTGGCCACCACCGTCACGACGATTCCGATCTTCGTCGCCTTGGCGAATCTGTGGATCAACCGGCAGCCGATAACCGGCGGCCGTTGGGTGAGCGGTATTGCAGCGGTCATCGGAGTGGCGTTATTGCTCACCGACGGCTATCTGGCAAGGCTGGCGGGTAATGTGAACAACCTGTTCGGTGTCCTGCTGGCTATGGGTTGCGCCGCCACCGTTGCGGCATTCACGGTGTGGGTGCGACCGTTGATCGCCGAATACGGTGCGTTGCGCATCACCGCCATCACCTTGGCGCTGGGCTCGGTGGGGCTTTGGTTGGTCGTCGGCGTCAGCTGGGACGTGTGGGTGAATCCGGCGACCTTGTTCGAACGCCCGGCACAGCAGGTCAGCGCGCTGATCACCATTGCTCTTTGGAATACCGCGATCACGCAGTTCCTGTGGATCGGTGGGTTGGCTGCCGTTCCGGATATCACCCGGGGCAGCTATCTGTTCTTTTTGAAGCCCGCGATTGCGGTGGGCCTGACGCTGTTGTTTCTCGGTCAGCCCGTTACCCTGATGCAATGGGCGGCGATAGGGGTCATCTGCGGCGCGGTACTGGTGGAGATGAACTGGGAGCGCCTGACGAACATCCACAGTCGGGCAGTATGACTGCATGACGCGACGCTTGCCGCGCGTGCTTTATCGCCGCACATTGATCCGCGCCTCCTCGTCCGACGCGAAGACTTGAGAGGTAACGGCGCGCTTCCCCAACTCCTTACCCAGTTTAACGCTGAGAAAACTGCTGGTCGTGTATCGTGACACCTTGATGTAATAGTTTTGTTCGACGTACTTGACGAGATCCATGTAGGCGTCGGCGATCGCATCTTCAATGGGGATCACTTTCGAGTACATCGGGTTGACTCCGAGGTTGATGCCGCTTGGTTAACCCTACTAAGGTCTGACACCATATAGGATCCGCAAGTTCGCAGTGCGAAGTTGGGAGCCCGGATAAATTCAAGGATTGGGCATCGTTCGCTAGGCGACCCGGTCTCTGGGTTCCTGACCGGCGAACACCGCGTCAAGATTGTCCAAAGCGCGAAACCCCATGGCGTCCCGCGTCTCGTGAGTGGCGCTGCCAAGATGCGGGAGCAGGAAGGTGTTATCCAGTTCCGCGAACTCGGGGCGGATATACGGCTCGTCCTTGTAAACATCCAAACCCGCGGCCCGGATCTTGCCGGAGCGCAACGCGGCGATCAGCGCGTCTTCATCGACAATGTTGCCGCGCGCGGAGTTCACCACGATCGCGCCGTTCGGTAATTGCGCGATACGCTCGGCGTTGAATAGATTCTGGGTGTCCGGGGTGTTGGGGCAATGCAGCGCGAGGAATTCGGACTGCGGGAGTAGCGAGTCCAGCGTGTGGTGATAGATTGCGCCCGCTTCCCGTGCGGCATCCAGCCGCGAGCGATTGTGATAATGGATCTCCATGCCGAAACCACGTGCGCGTTGGGCGGTCACTCGTCCGATGCGGCCCAGCCCGATAATGCCCAGCCGTTTGCCGGTGACTTGGGTCCCCAACATGAACGTTGGACTCCACGTGTCCCACTTGCGAGCCCGTATCAGCCGTTCACCCTCACTGGCGCGCCGCGCGGCGCCGAGTATCAGCAGCATGGTGAGTTCGGCGGTGGCGTCGGCGAGCACGTCGGGTGTGTTGGTCACAATGATGCCGTGCTTCTCGGCCGCGGCAAGATCACAGTGATCGACGCCAACCGAGAAATTGGCGATCACCTTGACGGTGCGGGACAGCTGTGCCATCACATCCGCGGACAGATGTTCGGTGTGCGAAGCGAGCAGGGCCTGCGCGCCGTTAGCGAGGGTTACCAGTTCATCGGCGCCGTACAAACGGTCATGCGTATTGAAATGCGGTTTATAGTCCCGCGCCAGACGCTCCTCTACTGCTGGGGGGAGTTTTCTTGTGACCAGCACGGTCGGTTTTTTGCTCATTGTCGACTCATTACAGATTCGCAGCTGTGAATCCAGTCTGCTCCAAGGTAACGCGGACCTTGGGGCGGGGTTCAGGAAATCTTGCAGTGGAAAAGGTTACAGGGACGATAATCTACGGACTGGCTTCACCTTTGTAAACCACTATAAAGTTGCCGCGTGTCGGGGTTTTGTTTACGCTGTGGTGCCGAGCAGCAAGAGACAACCCGTGCCCGACATTCAAACGATACGCAGGATACTGAAAGAAAACCGGACCGTGGCGATGGTCGGCTTGTCAGCCAACTGGTACCGCCCGAGTTTCTTCGCCGCCAAGTACCTGCAGGATCATGGTTTTCGTGTGATCCCGGTAACACCGACTTATCAGCAGATCCTGGGTGAGCCATGCTATGCGCGCTTGGAGGATGTCCCGGAGCCGGTGGACGTGGTGAATCTGTTCCAAAGGGCTGCGGATGTCCCGCCACACGTCGATGCGGCGATCAAGATTGGCGCCAAGGTGGTATGGATGCAGCTCGGCATCGTCCACCAGGAGTCGGCGCGCAAGGCCCGCGCCGCGGGCCTGGAGGTGGTCATGGATCGTTGCATGAAGATCGAATACGCGCGCTTGTTCGGCGGACTGAGTTTCGTCGGCGTCAACACCAAGCTGATTTCATCCAAACGCCCGCTGTGGGTGCCGCACTAGTCATTTAAAGCAGTAACGTGGCGGATCGAGACTTCGGTATTGAGACCCTCTGCCTGCATGCCGGACAGCTGCCGGATGCGGCCACCGGCTCGCGCGCCACGCCGATTTATCAAACCGCGGCTTACGTGTTTGATGACACCGACCACGCCGCGAGTTTGTTCAATCTGCAGACCTTTGGCAACATCTACACGCGATTGACGAACCCCACCAACGCCGTGTTTGAAGAGCGCATGGCGGCATTGGAGGGGGGCCGTGCCGCGGTTGCGGTGAGTTCCGGCATGGCTGCACAGATGACCGCGCTGTTGACGATTCTCGAGCAGGGCGATGAGATCGTGTCGGCCAGCACGCTATATGGTGGCACTTACTCGCAGTTCGATGTCAATTTCCGCAGGCTCGGAATCGACACGCACTTCGTGGATCCGGACGAACCCGAGAACTTTGCTCAGGCGATCACCGGCAAGACCAAGGCGATCTTTGCGGAGACCATCGGCAATCCGCTCAACAATGTCCTGGATATCGAAGGCGTCGCTGCGGTGGCCAGAGATGCGGGTGTACCCTTGGTGATCGATAACACCTTTGCCACGCCCTACCTGTGCCGGCCCATCGACCATGGGGCCGACATTGTCGTGCATTCGGCGACTAAATTCATCTGCGGGCACGGCACCTCCATCGGTGGGGTGTTGGTGGAATCGGGAAGCTTCCCATGGGACAACGGCAAGTTTCCCGGTATGGTCGAACCATCACGGGGTTATCATGGCGTGCGATTCTACGAAACCTTTGGGGATTTCGGCTTCACAATGAAGGCCCGCTGCGAGACCTTGCGCACCCTGGGTCCCGCCCTCAGCCCGTTCAACGCGTTCTTGTTCCTGCAGGGCCTGGAGACATTGCACGTGCGCATGGATCGCCACTGTGCCAACGCCCAGTCGGTCGCGGAATTTCTTGTTGATCATCCGGCGGTGAGTTGGGTCAAGTTCGCGGGATTACCGGACAACAAGTATTACGAGTTGGCGAAGAGATATCTCCCCAAGGGGCCGGGATCGATTCTCACCTTTGGCGTCAAGGGCGGCCAACAGGCGGGCGCTAAATTTATTGAATCGGTGCAGTTCCTGAGTCACTTAGCCAACGTCGGCGATGCCAAGACGCTGGTGATTCACCCCGCCTCGACCACCCACCGCCAGTTGTCGGAAGCGGAACAACGCACCGCCGGTGTGACGCCGGACATGATTCGCATCTCGGTCGGTCTCGAAACCCTGGACGATGTGTTGTGGGATCTGGACCAGGCGTTGACCAGATCGCAGGATTAGCCCGTGTGTTGTACCAAGGCGTCCCGCCACTATTCTCGCTAAATAGACCGGAGAATCTGATATTGTTATTTCATAGAATTGAAACTATCCAAAAAATGGGGTCGGGGTCACAGACTCCGAACCCATTTTTTTACTGCCGCCCGACCCTGCGACTACGTGCGGCGCAAGTCCCTTCGCCATCATCCGGGATCCTTGGTGCGATCTATGGATCAGGCCGATGCTGACCGGACGAGTCGCGGTGATAACCGGCGCCAGCAGCGGCATCGGTGCGGCGGCGGCCGGCTCGCTGGCCGCCGCCGGAGTAAAGGTGGTGATGGGTGCGCGGCGAGAGGATCGCCTGCTGGCCGTCAAAGATGAGATTATTGCGCGCGGCGGCGAGGCCCTCGCGCTGCGTTGCGATGTCACCGTGCGCGATGACTGCGAGGCACTGCTGCAGGCGGGGATCGAGCGCTGGGGAGGTGTTGACGTCCTGATTAACAATGCCGGCATTATGCCGTTGAGCCTGGTAAAGAATTTGCAGGTTGACGAGTGGGAGCGCATGATCGACGTGAATATCAAGGGAGTGTTATTCTGTACCGCCGCCGCATTGCCACATATGCTCGCGCGGGGAACGGGGCATATCGTGAATATCTCCTCCATTGCCGGTAAGCGTGTCATCCCTTCGGGTAGCGTGTACTGTGCCACAAAATTCGCCGTCAACGCATTCAGCGATGCCCTGCGGCTGGAGTTGAGTGCGAGAAAGAATATCCGCGTGACATGTATTCAACCCGGCATCGTCGCCACCGAGTTGGCCGATGCCATCACCGATCCGGATCTGGCATCATTCCAGAAACATATCAAAGGCATCGAGGCGCTGCAGGCCGAAGATATCGCCGCGGCGATCCTCTACGCCGTGCAGGCACCGGCTCACGTAAACATTAATGAGATCGTACTCAGACCGACGCAGCAGGAGCAATAATGGCTATCATTTACCCCAGATTGGACTATTTCTCGATTGGATTGTGCGCGAGCCTTAGCGGGGGAGTGGCACAATCATGCTGAATGGACGAAACGCGATTGTGACCGGCTCTACCAGCGGCATCGGTCTCGAGATCGCACGTGGGCTGGCGAAACAGGGGGCACGCATCATGCTCAATGGGTTTGGTGATGCGCGGCAGATCGAAAAGACAAGAGTGGCAATGTCCGAAGCTTGCAAGGTGGATGTGCTTTACAGCGGTGCCGACATGTCCAAACCCGATGAAATTTATGCCATGATTGACCAGGCAGGCACCGCATTTGGCAGTGTGGACATTCTGGTTAACAATGCGGGAATTCAACATACCGCAGCAATCGAGGAGTTTCCGGTCGAAAAATGGGACGCGATTATTGCCATTAATCTTTCCTCCAATTTTCACACCATCCGCGCGGCGATGCCCGGGATGAAGCAACGCAACTGGGGGCGTATCATCAACGTTGCGTCTGCTCACGGTCTGGTAGGCTCGCCAACCAAGGCGGCATACGTTGCGGCCAAGCACGGCGTACTGGGTTTGACCAAAGTTGTCGCACTCGAGACCGCCACCACCGGGATTACCTGCAATGCCATTTGCCCGGGCTGGGTACTCACGCCCCTGGTTCAAAAGCAAGTTGATGATCGCGCCGCGCGCGACAGCCTCCCGCTCGAACAGGCCAAGGAACTGCTGCTGTCGGAAAAACAACCCTCGAAGGAGTTCGTGACGCCGGCACAAATCGCCGCGTTAACCGTCTTTCTCTGCTCCGCGGACGCCGCGCAGATGCGTGGTGCGGCGATCAATATTGACGGAGGTTGGGTGGCGCAGTAAATATAGCACTGTGCGCGAACCGGAAACGTTTGCTGAAATCATACTTGCCTGAGGAAAGATTCGGGTCCCATTAACAGATGGAAAGACATTAACGATGCTTCCTACACTAAAGACAATCCTGTACGCCACCGATCTCGAACCGCATGCCCGGCCGGTGTTTCGTCATGCCGTCAGTCTAGCTGAGCGTTACAGCGCGACGATCGTGTTGCTTCACGTTATCGAGCCGCTCAGCCCATCGGCTCAGTCATTGGTTGCCAGTGTGCTTCCCGAGGGAATGCCGGAATCGTTACGTCAGGAGGGGATGCAACGGGTACGTGACAAGATTGAAGGGCGTCTCAAACAGTTCTGCAAAGACGAACTGGGTATGGAGCCGGACGACTGCCGGGTCATTGCCGATGCCCGTGTCGTCGAGGGGCGAATCGCGTCCACCATCCTCACTCAGGCCGCCGACGTAAAAGCCGATGTGATCGTCATGGGTACCCACGGCCGTACGGGGGTGAGCGAGATGTTCCTGGGATCGGTCGCCCACCAGGTCGTCCATCGAAGTCGGCTGCCGGTGTTAATGGTACCGCTCGAAGCCTGATTCACGCTGCTGCCGGGGCCGGTGGCCGTGCCCGCCACCGACCGCTGTACTGCTGTTCAGGCGCATTTCTCTGCCGTGTTGCCACTGACCGCGGCACGCACGTGCAACAGCACACAGTGAACCCAGCTCTGCACGGCAGACCGCAACGCGATCCCCATATCGGCTATCGCTTCGCCGCGCATCCTGCGGGCGCGCTGAATGGCGCGTTCGATGTTCTCGAACGTCATCTCGTCGGGTGTCCTGTCGTGTTTCGTGTTCATCACAATTCTCCTGTACTCAGTTTGTTTCCTAAAGGCCGCCCGCATGGATGGGGTTGCCTTGACTAATGGGAAGTGTAGTTTATTGCCACGGAGTTTATAATCCATCATTCTGTAACAATACTTTTGAATATAATTCACAGATAGACTGGATGAATAAGCTCGAGGAGATGACCGCCTTCGTATATGCGGTGGACCGGCGCGGGTTCTCAGCGGCCGCGCGTGAATTACAGCTCACGCCTTCAGCGGTGAGTAAACAGATCAGCCGTCTGGAGGACCGGCTCGGTGCGCGCCTGTTTCACCGCACCACCCGGCGATTGAGCCTCACCGAGGAAGGCCGCGCATTCTATGAGCGCTGCGTAGCGTTGTTGGATGAGATCCAACAAGCGGAGCAGGCGGTGTCGGACCTGCATGGACAGGTGCGGGGCATGCTGCGGGTGGTGGCGGTTGCCGCGTTTGCACGCGCTCGTTTGCTGCCCATGCTCCCCGAGTTCATGGCACGGTATCCGGAGCTCAGGGTCGAGCTTCGACTTAGTGAACGGTCCGTGGACTTGATCGATGCCGGAGCCGACGTCGCGCTGCAGCTGAGCGAGATGATCCATGACGAATCACTGGTGGCAAAAAAATTGTTCACCAATCGCCGCTTGGTGTGCGCGGCGCCTGCTTATCTCGATCGGCACGGCATCCCACAAACGCCGGATGATCTACTCGAGCACAACTGCTTGACCCACTCCTCATTCGTCCATTTTAACGACTGGGAATTCGCGGGCCCGAGTGGCACCAAGGTACTGCATGTCTCCGGAAACTTTGAGGCCAACAGTGCGACGGCGTTGTATGAAGCGGTGTTGGCCGGAATCGGTGTGGCGCGGCTGGCGACGTTTCTGGTTGGCCACGATCTATCCGCCGGCCGGCTGGTGCCGTTGTTGACCGACTACGTGCACGACAGATCTTCGTTGCTGGTGGTGTACCCTCATCGCCGGCATTTGTCTAGCAAGGTGAGGGCGTTCGTGGACTTTCTCAGTGATAAATTCACGCCGGCTCCACCCTGGGAGCGAGAGGCGTAGCCTGCACACTGCACCACTACGCCCCGCCAAAAAAACGGGGTCGGAGTCACAGACTCTGTCCCCGCACTGCGACTACGCGCAGCACAAGCACAGCAGGGGGCTCAGCTGCACGAGTCCCTTGTGCTGCGCCTAGTCGCAGTGTGCGCCAGCATCCGGGATTCCCGGTGAGCAATGTGGGGCTAGGTGCCATGCGGGTTGGATAGCGGAAGATGGGCTGGAACGACGCGGGCCGGGAACGGAATTCAGTTTGGTCCTGCGCTGAGAAAGGACTTGAGCGCATCGAGCACTTGATCGGGCTGCTCGGCTAGCATCAGGTGACCGCAATCATCCAAGATTACGGTGTGCGGATTGCGAATACTGTGAATCAGCTCCTCAGCGACGGCGACCGGTGTCATGCGATCTTGGCGCGCCATCACCAGCAGCACCGGGCAGGAAATTTGCTGGGCGCTATCAAGACCAGTTTGGTACTGGTTGCAGGCACGTAAGTCTGCATACAACACGCCTGGTCGAGAGCGCTCCAGGAGCCGCAGAGTGTTGCCGATCATCCACATCCCCGGCACCGGATGACCGCCCAAGCGTGCTGCATGGCCGTGGCCCCACAGAGTAATCATGTCAAAGGCATGGTGATCATTGGTTTGAGCCGCAGTCAGCAGGGGTTCGCTCACGGCAAGCGGTAGTGATGTGCCGAGCAGCGCGATTCGGGTCACCCGCTGCGGGTGCCGCGCACCGGTTTCTAAAGTCACCAAAGATCCCATGCTGTGCCCGACCACTGCGGCCTGCTCGATATCCAAGCTGTCCAGTAGCTGTACCACCCAATCCGCCATCGATTCGATATCGGTCAGTGCCGGTCCGTTTGAGCGGCCGTGTCCCGGCAGATCCAGCGCCATTACATTCCATCCGTGATGGGCGCAATACCGGCTCTGGAGCAGCCATACCGTGTGATCGAGTCCGGCGCCATGAATGAACACAATGGTGTCCCGGTCGGGGGCCAAACTTTTGGCGCCGGTGTATACGTAAATGGATTCGTTGTTAATTGTGAGTTTCATCTACAGCAATGTCTCCGGTCTTGGAAACGCCCACGGATACGTTGGGATCGATGGTTGCGCAGCTGGATCGTAAAGCAGCATAAGCGTTGGCGAGACAACCACCGCCCCGTGCGTGTCTATTTTTGTGAGGCATACAGGCCCCGATCGAGGTCCTCCATCAAGTCGTCCGGGTCTTCCAGCCCGACCGACAAGCGCACCATACCTGCCGAAATTCCGGCCGCGTGGAGCGCATCGGTGTCCATGCGGTGGTGGGTGGTGCTCGCCGGGTGGATCACCAACGACTTCGCATCGCCGACATTGGCGAGATGTGAAAATACCTGCAGGCCCTCGATAAACTTGCGCCCCGCGGTGTGCCCCCCCTTGATAACGAAGCTGAATACGGCCCCCGCACCCCGAGGTAACAAGCGCTTGCACAATTCGTGATCGGGGTGTCCGGCAAGCTCCGGATAGATCACGGTGTCCACCGCCGGATGCGCGTCCAAATGGGCCACCAGCTTGCGGGTGTTGTCGATGTGTCGCTGTATGCGCAGCGGCAAAGTCTCGATGCCTTGCAGGATGTGAAACGCCGTCGTTGGGCTCATGCAAGCGCCGAAATCCCGCGCGCCCTCTTTGCGCGCCCGAGCGATGAAGGCGGCCGGCCCGAACTCTTCCGCGAACACCAGATCGTGAAAGCCTGCATACGGTTCGGTGAGCGTCGGAAACTTGTCCGTGCCCGGCCAGTCGAAGCGGCCACTGTCGACCAACAGGCCGCCGATGGCGATTCCGTGTCCACCCAAAAACTTGGTGGCTGAATGAAACAATAGATCGGCGCCGTGTTCGAAGGGTTTGCACAAGTAGGGGGTGGTGAACGTGGAGTCGATCAACAGCGGTATCCCGGCGTCATGGGCAATATCCGCGATGGCTGGAATGTCCAACACATCCAGTCCCGGATTGCCGAGTGTCTCTGCAAAAATCAAGCGGGTATTGGGCAGCAGTGCGTCGGCGAACGCCGCCGGTGCGCGCGGGTCTACGAAGGTGGTTTCGATGCCGAAGCGGGGCAGGGTGTAGCTCAGCAGGTTGTGGGAACCGCCGTACAATGACCGCGACGAAACAATATGCGACCCGGCACCCATGAGTGTGGTGATCGCCAAATGCATCGCCGCCTGGCCGCTGGCGGTGGCGATTGCGCCGACCCCACCTTCCAAAGCCGCGATGCGCTCTTCGAGCACGGCGTTGGTCGGATTGGAGATGCGCGAATATACGTGCCCGGGGCGCTCACCGTTGAAAATCGCTGCCGCATGATCAGTGTCTTTGAACACATAAGACGTGGTTTGAAAGATCGGCACCGCGCGGGCGCCCGTGGCGGGATCAGGCCGTTGCCCGGCGTGAAGGGTTAGGGTGTCGAAACGGGGGTATCGGGGACCAGCCATAATGTGCCCTGTGGTGATGTCGTTGGTGCCAAGTGGCGGGTCGCAAGTTTAAGGGAGAATATCATCGGTGTCCCTCCTGAGTTGACATTTAAGTGTCAGCGGCATCTTTTACAGAGCAAGATCCGTTGTGGGAGCGGCTTACAGCCGCGGTCTTTCATTCGAGCCTCCAAGTCTCTCCCACCCATGTCAGCGGCATCTTTTGCAGAGCCAGATCCGTTGTGGGAGCGGCTTATAGCCGCGACTTTTCATTCGGGCGGCCAAGGCGCTCCCACAAATGTTAAAAGTCCCGGTTTTATTATATGGTTACGCGCTACGTCCACACCGAGCCGTATCAGTCAGTTGCAGATACGGGCTAGGAGACAACGATGATAAACAGCCTCGAAGAGGTGACCGAGCGCGCAAGAGGGACGCTGGTGGAGCTTATGGGGCTCGAATTCGATCAAGTCGAACCAGCCCATGCACGGGCGCATATAGATGTGCAAACTACACACCTTGCGCCCAACAATTTCCTCCATGCGGCGAGCGTGATCGCGTTGGCCGATACCTGTTGTGGTTTCGGTGCACTGGCCAGCCTGCCGGAGGGAGCGCATAGCTTCACGACGATCGAACTCAAAGCCAATTTTTTGGGGACCGCCACCGAGGGGACGATTGCTTGCGACGCGGTGTTGCGTCACGGTGGGCGCGCCACTCAGGTGTGGGACGCGGTGGTAAAACACGAAAAAACCGACAAAACGATTGCTTTGTTTCGCTGTACGCAAATGATTCTGTATGTGAACCTCTAATCCGCATATTGCTTCAACGCGCCCCGCCTCCGTTGTTACCATGCAGCTTGGAGTATCGATCGACGCCATACGCGGCGATGGAAAAGCGCAGTGAGCGCTTACGGTAACCAACAATCACTAACCGGACTGCTTGAATAGGAGAACATAAAAATGAACGTAGCGGGACAATCCGCGATAGTCACCGGCGGCGCATCCGGGATGGGGGCCGAGACCGCCCGCGCCTTGGCCGCGGCCGGCGCCAGAGTCACGGTCATGGACGTGAACAAGGAGGCATTGGATGGCGTGGCGAAAGACATTGGCGGGCTGGCGGTGGAATGCGATGTTTCCAGCAGCGATAGTGCACAGGCCGCAGTCGCCGCAGCGAAAAATGCCCATGGTGCCGCCCGGATCCTGGTGAACTGCGCCGGAATTGCGCCGGCAAAGCGCATTGTGGGCCGTGACGGACCGATGCCGTTGGAGGATTTCAAAAAAGTCATTGATGTGAACCTGATCGGCTCGTTCAATGTGCTGCGCCTGGTGGCGGCGGACCTGTACGCGGAGGAGCCTCTCGATGACGTCGGGGAACGCGGCGTGATTGTCAACACCGCGTCGGTTGCCGCCTACGAGGGACAGGTGGGACAGGCTGCGTACACCGCATCCAAAGGGGGTTTGGTGGCGTTGACCATCCAGGCGGCGCGTGATCTGTCCGGTAAGGGAATCCGCGTGGTCACCATTGCCCCGGGATTCATCGCCACGCCGATGTTGCTGGGGATGCCGGAGGACGTCCAGGAAAGCCTCGCCCAGCAGGCACCGTTTCCAAAACGTTTCGGTCGCCCCGACGAATACGCAAAGCTGGTGCTGCACATTATTGACAATCAAATGATCAATGGCGAGGTAATCCGCCTCGACGGTGGCGCACGCATGCAACCGCGTTAATAGTGGTCACCGTGAATATCGTGACACTTGTCCCCGCGCAGCAGGGGAGGATGTCACTCCCACATTGATAGATTGTCTGTGGGAGCGGCTTTCCCCCGGCTGTGGGGAGGCAAGGCAGCCGCTTGTGGCGCGGGATGACAACAACAGTTGAAAGTTTATGAAACCTGTTTACGTAGCCGTAACCTTGTCGGCATTGGCGCTCAATGGGTGCGCGCCCCCGCGACACACGGTGGAGCCCTATCGCAGCGATACACAGAGCGCGGCGCAACTGCAGCGCAGCGCGGAACAGGTCTGTCGACAAAGCGGAAATGTGGAACCACCGGCCACGCCCTTCATTACCGACGGTTGTTCGCTATGGCCGGATGGGCAGTGGGTAGAATGTTGCGTGGCGCACGACATTCCGTATTGGTGCGGCGGTAGCGCCCAACAGCGCCGGGATGCCGATCGGCAATTGCGTGCGTGTGTTGCGAATCGTTCCGCGGCGTGGATCGGTACGTTGATGTATCTTGGCACGCGGATCGGCGGTCATCACATCGTTCCGTTTCACTGGCGCTGGGGTTTCGGCCGCTCCTATCCGGCGGGATACGACAATTGATGCCGCCGGGGGGCTGATTTCCCCCGATGCCACGGAGTCAGACCTCCTGAACAGGGGCTGTGCCCCCTCTGAATCCCTAAGCATGGGGGGCGGAGCCCTCTGCATCCAGGGGTCCGACCCGCCGCCATGCGTCCGTGCGCAAATACTGCATAACTATTTGAAATAAATACATTTATTAGCGTCGGCTCGCGACCTTGCCGCAACTATAAAGGACGTCGTTTTTCACAGTCTTTGACCGATCCCACTGCTTTCCAGGCGAGGCCGGTGGTATTCTTGCGATCTAAGGTAATCAGGCGCAATACCATGCTAAGTAAGGGTCGTGGATTTGTTATGGGCAAGCTGAACTTCCGTTCGCGTGCGGTCTCGAATAAGGGCATGGGTAATAACGCTTCCCTAACTGTGTTGTCCGCGATGTTGTGGCCCTTGTTGGGATTGCTGGCGGGCGCCGCCGCCGCGGCGGAGGACGCATCGACGGACTTGCCGGCAGCGCGGCAGGCGCTGCAAGCGGCGCTTGCCGCCGAGGCGCGTGCCACGGCGGAATACCAGAGGCTGCGGCAAACGGGCACATTATCGCCGGCTGAATCAGATGACTACCGCACTTTCCTGAGCCGCCTGGAGCGGATGGTCCGAGTGAATTGCCAAGCGGTGTCGCGTATCAAGGAAAATACCGGCGACACTGCGCCCGAACCCAACTGTGATCGCGGCGCGCTCAAGAACCAAGGGCCGCTGTCGTACCCCAACGAGCAGACCGAAGGTGAACGTATAGCGGCACTGGAGCGGCGACTGGGTTCGTCGCTGTCAGAATTCGATGACATGCTGCTGCGCGAGATGGAGCAACTGGCGCGCACGCAAAGCGGGTCGCCCGACGCCGGGAACGGCTCCGGATCGGGAACCGGAGGACAGCAGGGCGGTGCGGGCGCGGGTGATCATCAAGCGGCGCGTAGCGAAAAACCGGGAGACCAAACCGATAGCGCAGTTGACAGCGGCGCCGGGACCACCTCGGAAGCGTCGTCGGACCGGACTACCACCGGTGGTGTCCGCGAAGCGGGTCAAACCGCGAAGGTTGATCACGCTGGTGCGCAGAAAGACGCCAAACGACGCGGCGCGGTGGTTAGGGACGATGTGCCCGATGCCGGTGACGACGACGTGGTCGCGCGACAGCTACGCGAAGCGGCGGAGAACGAGACCGACCCCGAACTTCGAGAGAAGCTATGGCAAGAGTACAAGCGATACAAGTCAGGCAAGGTGCAGGCGCAATGACAGCGGTGAGATCGAGTGGTTTGGTGATCGTGGTGGCGATCGCGGCCATGCTGGCCGCGGGATGCCAGACCATGACCGTTGCCGAACAGGTCGAAGACACGCCGGTGATCAACGCCCAAGCCGAGCTAAAGGAGCAACAACTCCTTGACGTCGGCATTCGCGTCTTCGATCCCGGAGAGATCAGCGAGAAGGACCGGGACAAGAAGGGTCTCACTACCGAGATCCGATCGGCGGAGGCGCGTTATATGCCACTCGTGCTGCGTGATACCTTGCAGAAAACGGGTCACTGGGGGGCCGTGCGCGTGGTGCCGGCGCAAACCCATGCCGTCGATGTCATGGTGGAAGGAAAGATCCTGGACTCCGATGGCGAGGTTCTGGAATTGGAGATAAAGGTATCCGACGCCTCGGGAAACCGGTGGTTTCGAACCGTATATGAAAAACAGGTTGATGCTGATGCCTACCTCGACGCCGACGAAAGCGAGATATTTCAAGATATTTACAATCGGATCGCCAATGACCTGTACCACCACAAAGCGCGATTGCCGGCGGAGCGGAGCTTGGAAATTCAGCGCGTCGCCCAACTTAGATTCGGTAAATCACTGGCGCCGAAAGCGTTCGACGGTTTTATTACCGCCGCTGACGACGGCCGTTATCTTGTACAAAGGCTGCCCGCGCAAGCAGATCCGATGCTCGATCGAGTGATGAAGGTTCGCGAGCGCGAACACATGTTGATCGATGTCGTTAACGGCTACTACGATATTTTCAATGCCGAAATGGCGGGTCCGTATTTCGAGTGGCGCAAGGCCCGCAGCGACGAAGCCGAAGCGTTGCGCGAAGTAAAGCAGAAGGCAGCCAACCGCTATCTACTGGGTGCCGCGATGATCGTTGGCGCCATCGCGATAGAGGCAATGGGTGGAGGCTCTGGTACCGAGTCGGTGCGGGATGTGATGGTTCTCGGCGGCGCGTATAACGTTAAGCGCGGCATGGACATCAGTGCACAGAAAGCGATCCATGAGGATGCGATCCGTGAGCTCGGCGAGTCGTTCAACGCCGAGGTAGCGCCATTGGTGCTCAACGTCGAGGGGCAGACGGTGGAATTGACTGGATCCGCCGAGCAACAGTTTCACCAGTGGCGCCGTCTGCTCAGCGAGATCTATGCAACCGAGACCGGTGCGCCGGCGATCCACATTGCGGACGACGATCAGCCCCAAACATCGCCGGTGAAATGACCCCAAGGGGTGAGGGAGTGGAAGCGGCGTGACCCGCGCTCGGATGCATGCTCCTCTTTGGGTCCGGATATCACTGCTCACGGCGCTCATCATCTTATTGACCGCCGTCGTGCTCGTGGTGTGGGTGCTTCCGGATATCGTGGATCGGCGCGCGGTCGTCGAAGAGTCCAGCGACAGGCCGGTTCCCGACGCGGCCGCACCGGTCGCGCCGAAGGCCGAACAGATACAGCTCGCGCGGGACAAACGCGAAGCTGAGCACGCATTACAGCAACTGCTTGAACGTCAGACCGTGCTCGAGGCGCAGCAGGTTCGGATCTGGGGTGACACGGATTATGAAACAGCGCTCATGCGCCTCGCCGAGGGCGACGCCGAGTTCGCCAGTCGGAACTTCGCGGCGGCGGCCAATACCTATCGCGACGTCACCGCCATGTTGGCGGCGCTGGACGCCTCCAAGGCCGACCGGCTGGCTGCGGCCTTGGAACAGGGGGCGCACGCACTCGAGACCTACGACGCTGAATCCGCGCAGAAGCAATTCATGATCGCCCTGGCCGTGGACCCACGACATGCACAGGCAAGGCGGGGCGCGGAACGAGCGAAAATCCTCGATCGCCTCGCCGGTTTGTTGGCGTCTGGACGCGAGCGCGAGAGCAACCGCCAATGGACATCGGCCGAGGAGCAGTATCGCGCGGCGCAACGCTTGGATCCCGAGTCGCGAGAAGCACGCGCGGGTGTGGATCGGGTAGGGGCGACAATCAAACAACTCGCATTCCGTGACGCCATGTCTGATGCGCTGACCGCAATTGAAAGTGGGGCGCTGCCGGAGGCCCGCCGCGCACTGGAGCGGGCGCGCGGACTGAATCCGCAATCGGCGGACGTCGTCGATGCACAACGGCGGTTGACGCGGGCGCGACAGGCGACAACGATTGCGCAGCATCGCGCGCGTGCTCAGCGAGGCGAGCGTGAGGAGCGCTGGCAGGACGTGATTTCCGAGTATCAGGCGGTGCTGGCGATCGACGCGCAGGCGCAATTTGCGTTGCAGGGGCTGCAGCGCGCCGAGCAGCTTGCCGAATTCCATGCGCAGTTGGATGCATATCTGGACGCCCCCGATCGCCTGCAGTCGCCCGAACCGCGGGCTAACGCCGAACGTCTGCTAACACATGAACGTTCGCTGCCGGATAACGGGCCGCGACTGCGGGAAAAACTCGCTGCCCTCGAGGAACTCGTCAGGCTCACAAGCACCCCGGTGGCGGTGTTATTGCGCTCCGACAACGAAACCGAGGTGTCCATCGATCGGGTCGGCCGTTTCGGCCGTTTCTCGGAATCGCGGACGATGTTGTTGCCCGGCACCTACCGCGTGCGCGGGACGCGAGCGGGATACCGCGATGTGCGCGTGGAATGGACGGTCACGGCCGGTCCGGCCTTGCAAACCATAGACGTGCGATGCGAGGAGCAGATTTGAACACGATCACGATTACCGGGACCAACGTGGCAGACCGGTCTTGCGACGACGGTGAGCGCCTGAGTCTGGGCGGTGTGGCCGCGGATATTCCCTTATCCGGTGACCACAGCCAGAATGAATACGCATACGTCGAGTGCCGGGGTGGCCACCCGTGGTTGGTACCCGGTGTGCCGACGATCACGGTACTGCTCAATGAGCGGCGTGTGACGGATCCCGCCCCATTGCGGGATGGGGACCATGTCAGAATCGGCGCCGCGACGCTGGTGTGTGTCATTACGGGGCAAACGCTGCAACTACAGGAACGCAGCGCCGAACCATCAACCTTCACGACCGCTGCCGGAGCCCCGGTGGTGAGACGCGGCAGCCGCCGCATGCTGCGGCTCGGTGTGCTGGCGATGTTCCTAATCTTGCTCGCGGCCGCGGTCTTTGTGATCACCGCTACTTCGGTATCGGTCACGATCACCCCCGCGCCGGAACGCCTCGATTTACGCGGCGCGCTGCCGGCAATTAAGTTCCGGGATCGCTATCTGGTCTATCCCGGCACCTATGAGGTCGTAGCCAGCAAGACTGGCTATCAGCCGCTGCGCGATGGTGTCGACATCCGCCGCGGGCCGCATCAGGCGTTAGTGTTCAATATGGAAAAGCTGCCCGGTCGTATCACGCTGGTCAGTGATCCGGTGTCGGGCGCGACCGTGAGCGTCGATGGGCAAGCGGTGGGCACCACGCCGATTCGGGATCTCGAACTGCGTGCCGGCGCGCATCGGATTCAGGTGACTGCGGCTCGTTACCAACCAGTTGCGCTTGATCTGAAAGTCGATGGCATGGGCCGCTCGCAAGAAGTTGCCATTACGCTGCAACCCGATTGGGCCCCGGTATCATTCGCATCGAGTCCGACCGGAGCGTCACTGTGGGTGGATGGTGAGAAGGTAGGCACGACACCCGCAACGGTGGACCTGCTTTCGGGGAAGCACGCCGTTGAACTGCGGTTGCCTGAGCACGATCCCGTCCGCTCCGAGCTTACCGTAGTCGCCGGTGAGGCGGTGACACCGGAACCGTTCGTGCTCACACCGTCTAACGGACTGCTCGCCGTCAGCAGCGAGCCGGTTGGCGCATCGGTGACGATGGACGGCAGGTATCAGGGGGTGACGCCGCTGGAACTCGCGCTCAGCCCGCGACAAGAGCATCATATCGTGTTAGCCAGGTCGGGCCGCAAGACGGTCAGCAAGACGGTGAGTCTGCAACCCGCGGCCACCGAGTCTCTGGACGTCGAGCTGCCCGCCGAGTACGGCGCGCTATTCATTGTCAGCGAGCCCCCTGATGCACGGCTCTTCGTCGATGGCAAGGAACGCGGTGCGGGGACCCAAGGTATGCAGTTGACCACCGAGCCGCACCAGCTGGAATTTAGAAAGCCCGGCTACCAACCCTACCGGGTGACCGTCACCCCCCGCGCGGGAGTGAGCAAAGAGTTGACGGTGACGCTAAACCGGCAAAACGCCAGCTCATCGAGGGCCACCCCCGCCAAGACGGTCACCACCGGCGCGGGCCAAGTGCTGCGGCTGATCGAGCCCGGCCGGTTCGCCATGGGGGCATCGCGCCGCGAACAGGGCCGACGGGCAAACGAGCAATTGCACCAGGTGGCGCTGACCCGCGCGTTCTATCTCGGCATCAAAGAGGTCACCAATGGACAGTTTCGCCGTTTCAAGTCGGAGCACAGCTCCGGTGCCGCCTATGGCCGCAGTCTCGACGACGACCTGCAACCGGCGGTGAACATGCGCTGGGACGAGGCGGCCGCCTACCTGAATTGGTTGAGCAAGCAGGACGGTTTGGCCCCGGCATACGCGGAACAGGGCGGCAAGCTGGTCGCGGTGCGGCCGCCCACAAACGGTTATCGTCTGCCCACCGAGGCGGAATGGGAATATGCGGCGCGCCACGCGGAGCGTTCGCGCCCCAACAAGTATGACTGGGGAAACAGTTATCCACCGGTCGGTGCGGTGGGCAACTACGCCGACCGCTCGGCTACCGGCCTGCTTCCCAATACGCTCTCGACCTACAACGACCAATTTGCGGTCACCGCCCCGGTCGGCAGCTTTCCTCCGAACCACCTGGGCGTCCACGACGTGGGTGGGAACGTGGCAGAGTGGTGCCACGACTTCTACGATGTCCACGTCACCGGTGCGCGCGTGGTAACCGACCCGATTGGACCCGCGTCAGGGCGCCACCACGTGGTGCGCGGTGCCGGTTGGAAACACTCGACCATCAGTGAATTGCGATTGAGTTTTCGGGATTACAGTGACAAAGAACGGCAAGATCTTGGATTCCGGATCGCACGTTATGTCGAATAGCCGGCTAATGATAGCGACCGCGTTGATGCTGGCGGCGTCGGCGATGGGTCAGACACCAGCAACCGCGCCGGAATCGGATTCCGCGGCAGCGCAGCCCGAGACCGTCCCCAAATTGCCATCCGGATCCCCGCAGCGAGCGGAAAAGCTGCCCGAGCGGTTTGTGCCCACCGATAAGATTTCTCCTGACAATGTGATTTCCTTTCCTACTGATATTTGAGCGAGGATCAATGATGAGTGCGAACTTCATGAAAAAGGCGATTCCCGTGGAATTTATCTATCAGATATTTTCACTACTCGTCGCCGTAATCCTAATCCATGCGCTCTATGTTGCCATGATCAGACCCAACGCCGAGGCGTTCCTGTACGCCGAGTCGGAAAGGATGCAAGCCGATCCCCAATACGTACAGCAACGGTCGTTATACGTTGTGGTACGCGACTTCGAGCAGGAAGCATGCTTTGTACTCATGCTGTGGGCATTTTCGATCATGGGATATAAGGGAACATTGATCTATCGCGAACGGCGCTTGCTCGATGCGGATCTCATTGGCGATGCGAGCGACGCGCCGATCACCCAGGACGACACTCACGGTCTGTCGCGCCGCATTCAAGCGTTGCCGGCGCGTGCCCGCGGTTTGCTGCTGCCGCGGGCATTGACCGCGGCCCTGCACCGCTTCGCGGCAGCGGACAATGTACAAAGTGTTTCCGCAGCCGCACGCGAGGTGTGTCAGTCCGAAGCCGAACGTCTCGAGTCGGAATTGTCGATCATCCGCTATATCGCCTGGGCCATTCCCTCGATCGGGTTCATCGGCACCGTGCGCGGCATCAGCGATGCGTTGTCACAGGCGCACCGGGCGGTGGAAGGTGACATCACCGGGGTCACCCAAAGCCTGGGTGTGGCGTTCAATTCGACGTTTATCGCCCTGGTGATCAGCATTGTCGTCATGTTTTTCGTGCATCAACTGCAACTTGCCCAGGAGCGGGTCGTGCTCGAGACCGAGGGCTATTGCGATCAGCGGCTGATCCGCCGCTTGCGACGCTAGCGATCACCCCGCGGGGATCCGGTGGCCGCGCTCAGCAAACGCACCAAACGACGAGACATCAGCGTCTTCGGGCTCTCGTTTTTGGATGTCATGTTCTGTGGATTCGGCTCGGTCATCCTATTGGTGATGATCGTGAACGCCGATACCCTGACGCGGCGCACGCAAGTGCATCAGGATCTGCGCGGCGAGGTGTCGCGTCTCGAGACCGAGGTGGCGGCGGGCGAACGCTATCTGGCCGAACTGCGAAACACGCTCGATGAGATCGAGCGTGAACGCGTGGTCACCGAAGGCCGGTCTCGCGAGGTGCTCGATCACATTCGACGGGTGCAACCCGAGATCGCCACGCTCACCAAGGAGACGCAGTCTCAGCGCGAGCACGTGAACCGGCTCAAGTCGGATGTAAACAAGCTCGATCAGGACCAGCAAAAGCTGGCCGCGGAACGGGAACGGGAAAAGGCGCAAGGCGCCAAGGTCAGGCGTTTTATCGGCGAAGGGGATCGTCAATACTTGACCGGGTTGAAGATGGGCGGTAAGCGCGTACTGATTCTGGTGGATGCTTCCGCGAGCATGTTGGAGGAAACCATCGTCAACATCATCCGCCTGCGCAACCTATCCGACGCGTTAAAACGCGACGCGCCCAAGTGGCGGCGTGCGGTGCGCACGGTCGAATGGCTGCTCGCACAACTGCCTGAGAACGGCCAGTATCAATTATTTGCCTTTAATACCAAGGCGCGGCCGGTGATTGCGGGCACCGATGGGAAGTGGTTGGACACCCGGGACAAAGGCATGCTCGATGAGGCGGTTGCGCGGCTGCGCGCGGTGGCGCCGGACGGTGGCACCAGTCTTTACCACGCGTTCGAAGTGACGCGCTCGTTGACACCGCGGCCTGACAACATATTTCTCATCAGCGATGGTCTGCCCACCCAGGGGAAGTCCAAGCCGGCACGATCACGGGTTTCCGGCGAACAACGGCGCAAGTTGTTCCGCCGCGCCATCGACCGCCTGCCCGCCAACGTTCCGGTGAACACCATATTGTTCCCCATAGAAGGCGATCCGTTTGCCGCCAGCGAGTTCTGGAAACTGGCATTATCGACCTCGGGGTCATTCTTGGCGCCGTCGCGGGACTGGCCATGAGACGCCGCCGCCGCGCCGTGGAGGCGTTTAGCATCTCCTTCCTCGATGTGATCTGCTGTGCATTCGGTGCCATTATCCTCGTCCTGGTGTTGTCCAAGACCGCTGAGCCGCGGGTGCTGGAGGCAATACGCGCCGACCTCAAAGAGGTGGTCGCCGACCTCGTCCAGCAAATCTTCGAGATACGCGGAGACACGCAGATCCTGAACCGGCAGCTCAACGGCAAACAAGAGCAGGTGTCCGATATCAAGCAGCGGCTTGCGCGGTTGATGGGAGATCTGGACACTATTCGCGGCGAGTTTGCATCCGCGCAGCGCGATCTGGACGTGCAGCGTGCGATCAGTGGGCGGCTGCAGTCGGCAAAGCAGGAACTCAGTGCTGAGATGCGGCGTCTGCTCGGCGCGGGATACCGACGCCCGCCTGCGGATGCGACCGTGGGCGGCATCCCGGTGGACAGCGAGTACATCATATTCATCATCGACACCTCCGGGAGCATGTTCAATTACGCCTGGGAGCTGATGCTGAGAAAAGTCGAGGAAACGCTGAGCATTTATCCCCAGGTCAAGGGCATCCAAGTCATGAATGACATGGGTGAGTTCATGTTCTCGCAGTATGCGGGTAAATGGATTGTCGATACGCCCGCGCGGCGTAAAGCGATCCGCCGTAGACTCGCCACCTGGAACCCGTTCAGCAACAGCAGTCCGGTCGAAGGCATCACCCGCGCCATCCGCACGTATTACGCCCCGGACAAGAAAATCAGTCTGTACGTGTTCGGTGACGAGTTTTCGTCCGGCTCGATCGCAGACGTGGTCAGCACCGTGGACCGCATTAATCGTGAGGATGCGCAGGGCAACCGCCTGGTCCGCATTCATGCGGTCGGCTTCCCGGTTCAGTTGACCCGTCCCGACGGATTGGACACCACCGGCGTCCGATTCGCGGCCTTGATGCGCCTGCTCAGCGAGCGCAACGGCGGCACGTTCGTGGGCTTGAACGCCATCAATCCATAGGCTTATCCAGTGGTCGCACGGTTGAAGCGGAGGCCGCGCCCCGCCGCGACGCCCTTCATGGGTGCGGCCGAAACGCCTCAGACTCATCTTCTACAGTGGAAGATCGGTCTCCAGGGAAAAGGCCAATAAAATCAATGGTCGGATCTTGAATTCTGCTCAAGTGTAGTGCCACGTATAGAA
>CAMYKK010000037.1 GCA_947258975.1 uncultured Gammaproteobacteria bacterium | reverse complement strand
TGTTTTCCAGCGGAAGTCTTGGAGTTTGGCCTGCTTAGGCACGATATGCCCGCTTGACTCCGCCGGGGTGTTTCCATTGAGTGAAGCGTGGATGCGATGATCGTTGTAATATTGCCGAAATTCTTCCAGCTTTCGTTCCAAGTCCGTCAAGTTCCAGAATAAGACATGATCGAGGAACTCTCTACGAATTGTCCCAATCAACCGCTCGATGAATGGGTGGGAGATCGGCACATACGGCACAGTCTTGATTTCATCCACGCCGAGCACGCTCAGATTTGCTTTCCACCGATGATATTCGAATAGAGGATGATTGTCGGAGCTGAGGTAGCTGGGCATTCTGATCCCGACAATGATGCTATTGAACATCCGGCAAAGGCTGATACCGTCGACGTCGCCGGGATGGACCGCAAATCCGATGATGCGGCGAGTGAACTGATCCATGACGATCAAGACCCAGTGACTTTTGAGCGTGATGGACTCGCACCGGAAAAAATCAATACTCCAAAGACTATCTTTCATATGGCCGATAAACGTCAGCCAGGAAGGACCATCGCCCGGTTGCGGGTGATAATGTTTGGCGAGCACGCGTCGTACAACGTCCTTATGTATATCTACGCCAAATGTCCTGGAAATGATCAAGGCAATTCGCGGGCAGCCAAAGTCTGGATTTCGCCGTTTGAGTTCGACGATGGCGTTAATCAATTGCTCGGAGGGTCCTTTGGGTCCAGGTTTTGATCGGGTTCGAGGAGAAAATAGGAGACGATACTTGCGTCGAACCAAATACTGGTGAAATCGAAACAACGTTGATGGGCGTAATATCACTGCCGATTTACGGATCCGATTTGGTCGAAGGAATAACGACCAGAATCCCAAGAAGAGACGATCGGCTGCCACTAGATTAAGCGCACGCTGGCGGGAGCGTGCAACGATTTGCAGCTGGTGCTTGAGTATAAGATTCTCAGCAATCACGGCCTTGGCGCCACCGGGACCGATCAGCTTAGCGATTAGGGTAAAGAGATGAGCCGACAGCAGGAATAATCCTTTCATGCGACGGCAGGGTAGGGCGTATCGCTGTTCGTAACAAGACTGCTCAAGCAACCGGCTTTAAGGCAAAATTACGAATTCGCCAGGGACACGTCACCCTCACCTTCTATCCGCTCCGGCACGACGGCGTTTGCAAACCGACCGCTGAATATAAGCAAAAAATGTTCTCTGACCCGGTTTTCCCTCTGTCAAATGCTGATGAAAATGGGGAGAGATTGTGAACCCATAACTAATAAGAGGCGGTCCCGGTGTTCCGGTGAAGCGACGACCGCCGTTGCGGAGTCGCAGTGCTTGTGCTGCGCGGAGTTGCAGTGCTTGTGCTGCGCGGAGTTGCAGTGCTTGTGCTGCGCGGAGTTGCAGTGCTTGTGCTGCGCGGAGTTGCANNGCGGAGTTGCAGTGCTTGTGCTGCGCGGAGTTGCAGTGCTTGTGCTGCGCGGAGTTGCAGTGCTTGTGCTGCGCGGAGTTGCAGTGCTTGTGCTGCGCGAAGTCGCAGTGCTTGTGCTGCGCGGAGTTGCAGTGCTTGTGCTGCGCGAAGTCGCAGTGCTTGTGCTGCGCGAAGTCGCAGTGCGCGCCAGCTGCCCGGATACTGGTGCAATATGCGGGTTAGTTATGCTGGATGAAACCAAGACAATTTTTTGTGTAGCTCGACGACCTTTCCGATGATGACCAAGGTCGGCGCATGCACGTCGGCGGCCTTGACTATCCCCGGTAGAGTGCTGAGGTCGCCGATGAGCACCCGTTGCTGCTGGGTAGTGCCTTGCTCGATCAGTGCCGCCGGCGTGGCATCAGGCAGGCCGTGACCGATCAACTCGCGGCAGATCAACTCCAGGCCCGCCAGGCTCATGTATATCACCACCGTCTGATGCGGTTGGGTAAGCGTGTCCCAGTTTAGATCAGTGGTACCGTCTTTCAGGTGGCCGGTGACAAATACGCAGGATTGCGAATAATCCCTGTGCGTCAACGGGATGCCCGCGTAGGATGCGCATCCGGCGGCGGCGGTAATGCCGGGAACAACTTGAAATGGAATGCCTGCATCGGTCAAACGGTCGATCTCTTCGCCACCGCGTCCAAATATGAATGGGTCGCCCCCCTTCAAGCGCAGTACCCGTTTACCTTTTTTCGCAAGCTCAACCAGCAGTTCGTTGATCTCTGCTTGCGGCACCGCGTGTTTCGATCGTTCCTTTCCGACATAGATGCGATCGGCGTCGCGACGCGTGAGTTCCAGTATTTCCGGACTTACGAGACGGTCGTAAAGAATAATATCCGCCTGTTGCATCAAGCGCAGGGCTCGAAAGGTGAGAAGATCCGGGTCTCCGGGCCCTGCACCGACCAGATACACTTCACCGGTCACCTCGCCGGTATGCGCTTGGGCCACGGCCTTCTCCAAGGCCCTGCGCGCTGCCGGGTCCTGCCCGGCAAGCAGCATCTCGGCGATCGGACCCTGCAGTATGCCTTCCCAGAAGCGCCGGCGTTCATCGCTGGTCGCGAATTTCTGTTTGACCTGTTGCCGGAATCCTTCCACCAGCCTCGCCAGGCGGCCGTATGCGGTGGGAATCAGGGTTTCCAATCTTGCCCGCAGCAGCCTGGCCAGGACCGGTGAGGCCCCTCCCGTGGATACGGCTATTACTACCGGCGAGCGATCGACAATCGACGGCATGGTAAAACTGCAAAGCGCCGGTTGGTCGACTACGTTAACGGGAATATTCCGCTGCTTTGCCAATGCCGATACGCGCCCGTTGATTTCTCCGTCGTCGGTGGCGGCGATGACGATGAGCTTTCCCACGATATCATCCGGTTCAAAGTTTCGTTGCTGGTATTTGACCTCGCCGCGTTGACATTGCCCCGACAGGCGATCGCATAGACGTGGGGCCACTACTGTCACCTGCCCGCCGGCCTGGCAAAGCAGCGTGACTTTGCGCGCGGCGACGTCGCCGCCGCCCACCACCAGGCACGGCTGGTCTTTGATATTCAGGAAAATAGGAAAAAACTTCATTGATCTGCGGTCTGTTGCGTTGCTAATTGAATCGGTTAAGAGGAAATTTTGGAATATCCTATTGTCGATATGTTGATGTTGTTAGACATAACACGTGCGCGCGCGACATGTTAGTGAGGGAGCAAGAACGATTACGCGGTCGATGTCGATTTAAATTGTTCCGGGGGAAAGCCATTTCGCAACAGAAAATCGCGCACGACCTGTGCCGCGGGATCTGGACCTGCGACATAAATGTCATAGTCGCACAACATGTCCCGTTCGCCACTGATTCTCTGGAGCAGTGCCAGCGAGACGTTTTGCCAAGCGGCGGCCGGCAACCGGCCGTCCGGGTTCACCTGTGCATCTTGTGGACAAAGATCGTTGGCAGCTAACGGGGTGTAAGAGAAGAATTCGAATACATCTACCCAGGACCGCACCAAATTTTGCAGGTAATGTTCTTCTTCGGCGTCGGTGGTCCAATACAGGTGTAGCATCTCGCTGTGTTCCAATTGCATGGCGTGCTCGATCACGCTTTTAACAGGTGCAAAGCCAGTGTCAAACGCCAAAAACAGAATAGGACGGTTAGAGTCATAGTTGAGCGTAAAATCACCGAATGGTCCAACGATCTGCACCGTGTTGGCCGGCTTGAGCGATGTGATGCGCTGCGAGAACGCATCCTCCGCGATCAAGCGGATATGAAACTGGATGTTGCGGTCGTCGCAGGGACAGCTGGCAATTGGATGGGACGCCGAGACTTCGCCGCCCAGTTCCAGCCGCACGCTTTGGCCTGCCAAGAAACGCAGCCGCTGAGTCCGTGGTGTCTGCAGGTGCAATAACACGATGTCGCCAGTGAGTGCTGTCAGCTTCTTTACCCGAGTCGTAATTCGTTGCTGTGGAATCACCGTGCTTTCGGGGACTTCGATTACGATATCGCCCACTGCAGTATAAGAGCAAAGCAGAATGTTGCCCATGCGTTTTTCGGTGTCGCCGATGACGAAATCGTGGTGACTGACTTTGCTGACTTCGCCGGACAGCAGACGTGCCTGACACAGTCCGCAGTTGCCGTTGCTGCAACCGTAATCCAACGGCAAGCCGGCCTGGAGTGCGGCGTCGAGTATGGAATCATTACCATCAACATGGAATTGATGACCGCTGGGCTGAAGACGGACTAGGCCTGGCATGACACGATACGCAAATTCAAAAAAGCGGTGTTATAGCATAACCGAATTTGCGCCTGGACACGGATACACGCGGCTCCTATTATCATGCGCCCCGATTCGAGGATACCTCTTCTCTAAGAAGTGGGGACTCGAGCACAGAGAGAAACCGGTGATCGGCCATGCGTCCTGCACAAATCTTACAGATTCTCGACCACGAATTTCAAAGCGCCCAGCACGGACACCACACGCCGGTCATGCTCTGGGGTCCGCCGGGTGTCGGTAAATCACAAATGGTTGCACAAGCGGCCGGGCACCATAATGTACCGGTCATCGACATCCGCTTGTCGCAGTTGGAGCCCAGTGATCTGCGGGGCATCCCGTTTCGCGTCGGCGACCTGGTGGAATGGGCAGTGCCCGCAATGCTGCCCGATGCGACACGCCACGGCGCCAATGGTGTCTTGTTTTTGGACGAGATTACGTCGGCGCCGCCCAGCGTGTCTGCCGCGGCCTATCAGCTGATTCTGGATCGACGTCTTGGTGCTTACCAAGTTCCGAGCGGTTGGGCGATCTTTGCCGCCGGTAATCGCCAGGGGGACCGCGGCGTTACCTATAGCATGCCGGCGCCGTTGGCGAATCGGTTCTCCCATTTTGAAGTGGAGGTAAATCTGGACGACTGGGTGACCTGGGCGTACGCCAGCGGCATCGACGAACGGGTCATCGCATTTCTACGCTTCCGGCCTGAGCTGTTATTCGACTTCGATCCCGCCCACAACCCGGTCGCGTTTCCATCTCCCCGTTCATGGGAGTTTACGCACCGGGCGTTGCGGAAGTTCGGGCGTTTGCCCGCTATTTTGGTTGGCGCCCTGCAGGGTTGTGTCGGACCGGCCGCGGGCATTGAATTGAACGCCTATATTCAGAATCTCGACAATCTTCCGGACATCGATGCAATCCTCGCTGGCACCGAGACACAGGTGCCCGATGCGATTGATCTGCAGTACGCGGTGGCGAGCGCCTTGGTTGGGCGCGCCGCGAAGGCCAAGGGAAGCGGGAACGGGAACGAGGAACGCGTGTACGGCCGCATCATCGATTATGCGGGCCGGTTTCCGCAGCGTGAGATGGGGGTCATGCTGGTCTCCGATATGCACCGCGCGGTTGGACAGGATTTGTTTGCCGTGCCGCAGTTTGCGAATTGGGCCAAGGCGGTGGCCGATGTCGTGCTTTTTGAGATGTAGCCCGGCGCTTCGAGCGCGAAGATTGTATGGCCGACATCGACACCAAGCTGAGCGCCGCCCGTACCAGGCTGATCCTCGATAAGCCGTTCCTCGGCGCACTGGTGCTGCGGCTGACGATGACATCCGCCGATCCCAGGTGGTGCCCAACGACGGCCACTGACGCGCGGGGATTTTTTTACAACGCATCCTATATCGAGGCCTTGTCATTGGAGCAGACGCAATTCGTACTTGCGCATGAGGCGCTGCACTGCGCGTTGTCTCATTTCGCCCGGCGCCGGCACCGCGAAAAGCAGCGCTGGGATCTGGCTTGTGACTTCGCGGTGAATCCGTTGCTGATTCAGGATGGCTTGTCACCGCCGCCCAATGCGCTGTATTTGGAAGCATACGAAGGCATGACCGCGGAGGAAATCTATCCGTTGATCGAGGAGAACACCGACCGGCAGCCGCAGGACCGGCATATTTACGATGCTGACAACCAGCAGACACCGGACCGCGGGGGGCTTGGCGGGCAAAAGCGGAGCGATTGTGACATCCGTGACGCCGAGTTGGACCAGGATGCCGCTGGTGCACCACAGCCACCACCGTTGGAGCCCGACGAGCGGGACCGGCTGGAGACTCAATGGCAGCAACGCCTGGCCGGGGCGGCGCAGCAGGCTATGCGGGCCGGAAAGCTGAGTGGGTTGATGGCCCGTATGGTCGATCACCTGCTGCAACCACAGTTGCCGTGGCGCATGTTGCTGGCACGCTACATGACCATGCAGGGTCGCGAGGATTTCAATTATGCGCGGCCGGCCAGACGCGAAGGGGACGCCATTTTGCCTAGCCTCAGAAGCACACAAGTGGATGTCGTCGTGGGAGTCGATACCAGCGGTTCCATTTCGCAAGTGGAGATGGATCAGTTCCTGTCCGAAGTTGACGCCATCAAGGGTCAGATGAAGGCACGCATCACGCTGCTGCCTTGTGACGTGCAGCTGGCGTCGGGGGCACCATGGACGTTTGAGGCGTGGGAACAGTTACGGTTACCGGCCAACATCCAGGGCGGTGGCGGGACGAGTTTTATCCCGGTATTCGATTGGGTCGAGGCACGGATTATGCCGCCCGACTTGTTGGTGTACTTTACCGACGCCCAAGGCGCGTTTCCGGAACAGGAACCGGCCTATCCCGTGCTTTGGGTGATCAAAGGCAAGACCCATGTCCCCTGGGGACAGCGGATCCAATTGAACTGACAGATTCGCTGCGCCAGCTTCACGAGTGATTGCCAAGTGCAGATGTGCGACAACCAGCCAGGGCCGGGATAGTCCCGCCTCTATTCACGGTCCGCAGCGGAAAGCGCCGCAGCGTGTCGTCCATGAATTGGCGACATTCCAATCTCCAGGTTGCTGGGCAAGACGTAGAGGTGGGGCGCCTTGATGCCATACACGCACTAAGCGCTGTGGAGCGGGCTTGCTGCCGCGGAGCAAGATGCCGCGGACATGCCCCCGTTATACCTGGTCCTCGAAGCCGGCCTTTGTATACCACTGTCTGGCTTTTTGCAGATCCTTTGGCACCACGCGGCCTTCTTCGTAAATCATGGCCAGCGTGGTCTGCGAGCCTACGAGCCCTTGATTAGCGGCCTTGGTGAACCACTTTACTGCCTCATCCCCGTTCCGCTCCACGCAGTCCCCCTCCATGAACATGAATCCCAGGCCGTGCTGGGCGAGCCCCAGACCTTGCTCGGCGGCCGTCCGCATCCACTTGCGGGCGGCGATCTCATTGCGCACCGTCCCCAGCCCATTTTGATACATGATCGCCAGCCGGTATTGCGCCGCGGGGTGACCTTGGTCGGCAATCGGCGCGAGCAGTTGCAGGGCGCGCGCGAAGTGCTTGGCTTCGAACGCCGCGATTCCGCTGGCTAGATTCATCTCGTCGTCGGTCTCAGGCATCAGTCGCGCTCCTTTAATTCCGCCTTGGTGCAATATGCGGGTTAGAATAAGCGGGTGGATCATAGCGGCACCCCAACGGGTGCGTAAACCAACAGGCACGGCGGATCGTCCATGCGGAAATGCCTGGCGTTGACCTGTCGAATTCTTTCCGCTGCGGCATGGCGGGGATTGATCATGGCAGCTATCATGCGCTGGCGGGAGGCGATAAACGCAAGTTATGTTCCGCCATCAAAATCCTTGGTTATTCTTTGGCGCAGAATGCAGTAACCTTCTAACCGACTATACTAGCAACGATTTACAACCGAGTCGCATTACTATACACGAGAGAGGGTAATAATGACCAAGAAAACAAAGTATTATCAAGTACTTGGCGGCACCGGCGTGTTGTTGGCCGGGCTGTTGGCGCCGCTCGGCGCAAGCGCCACCAACGGGTATTTCGCCCATGGGTATGGTGTCAAGGCCAAGGCCCTTGGTGGCGCCGGTGTGGCGATGCCCATGGATGCCATGGATGCGGCGGTCAATCCCGCCAATATGGTGATGGTTGGTCAGGAGTGGAATATTGGCCTGACATGGTTCAGCCCCCGCCGCGAGTACTCGGTCGCGGGCGCGCCATCGGGCTTTCCCGGCACCTTCGGCCAGGTGCCCGGAAACTTCGAAAGCGACAGCGACCATTTCTTTATCCCCAATTTCGGTGCGAACTGGATGCTGAGCGAGGATGCGTCGCTCGGTCTGTCGATTTACGGCAACGGCGGCATGAATAGCGACTGGAAGGCGTCCGGGATCGGTGGCGGTACCGGCGTGTTCGGCGCCGGCGATGCAGGCGTCGATTATTCGCAGTTGTTCGTCAACGGCACGTATGCGCGCAAGTTCGCCGGCGGCAAGGCGTCCTGGGGCGCCAGCGCCATCATGGCCTACCATCGGTTCAAGGCTAACGGTGTGGCCACCTTCGCGGGGGTGTCCAACGATCCCAGCCGTCTCACGAACTTGGGGCACAAAGATTCATTCGGGTTCGGAGGCAAGTTGGGCGTAACGGGCGAAGTGGGAGCCGGCTTCCGGCTCGGCGCCTCGTATCAGAGCAAGATTTACATGGACGAGATCGATTACTCCGGACTGTTTGCCGAGCAGGGCGATTTCGATATCCCGCAGACGGTGACCGCGGGCCTGGCTTATGATATCAGCGAAGGCGCGACGATCATGGCCGACGTACAATGGATTGACTACAGCGATGTCAAGGCCATCGCCAATCCGCAGTTTCCGCAGTTTGCCACCTGTTCCGCGCGGGCGATGCCGACCGATCCGAGCTGTCTGGGCGGGAGCAATGGTATCGGTTTTGGCTGGCGGGACATGACGGTTTACAAGCTTGGCGTCCAGTGGGAGACGAGTGGCGGATGGACGTGGCGGGTCGGCGGGAGCGTCGCGAACCGGCAACCGATTCCATCGTCGGAGGTGCAGTTCAACATCCTCGCGCCCGGCGTGATCAAGGAACATCTGACGTTTGGATTCACCAAAGCGCTAAGTGACAATTCCGGGCTCGATGTGTCGTTCATGTACGCCCCGTCGAACTCGGCGTCGGGACCTAATCCGCTGGAGGCGCCCGGTGCGCAGACGATTGAAATTGAGATGAAGCAATACGAAGTCGCGGTGCAATACACCAAAGGTTTCTAATCGTACAACCAGCGCAGAGCCGTGGGCACGGGCCCATGGCTCTGTTTCATATACATATATCAGTCACATATCGATATGAGCGGGAGTACATATGAGAGTATGGGTTGTTTGGGGGGGTGTTGCCGCAACGATACTGGTACTTACCTCGGTGGCGCACGCCGAGACGGTATTGATGTCCACAGATTGGGGCGTCAAAGCGTGTGAGGCGTGGAACGCTGAACCGGTATTGACGGATGAGTTGGCCCAGTCCGGTTGGGTGGCCAACAACAAGGATCATGGCCATAAGATCATGCACGTGTACCGCACCGACTGTGCCGACAGCCCGCGGGTGGAACTGCGCATCGCGGAACAAGACGGCAAGGCCAAGTGTGTCTACGGAGGTAAGGTGGAAACTGATCCCGACCTGGATGTCGATTACATCATGCATGCGAAAACCGAGCGCTGGGTACAAATGGGTAACGGAGAATACGGCCCGATGTGGGCGATGATGAGCTTTCGCCTCAAGTTTAAAGGCCCCAAGATGGAGGCCATGAACAATATGGGTCCATTCAAGAAGTTTCTGCTGTTGGTGGGTCAGGTGCCGTCATCAGCCGAGGGTTGTCCTTGAGTGAAACAGGGGGCCGGGCCGGCAGCGCGGCCCCGGATGTCCATCCCCGTCATTACCACCCGAGAAATCCTTCCATAATCCCTGGCAATTGCTATTCTGTAGGTGTAGTAGCGCATCGGCCAGGTTGGTGATTGCCAGCTTTGCACGTAACATGAACGCACATCGCATAATCTGCTGGGGTTGACTCATGGAAAACACGGAAAACACGGAAAACCCAAAAACTCCCACGGTGTCCATGGTGTCGGAAATCCCTAAGCCAGACGTGCCGCCACCCTCGGGTGAGTCCGGTGAGCCATTGAAATATCTGGGTTTGGTGCTGGCGACGGCTGTTCGAAATCGTGCGTCCGACATCCATTTTCGGGCCAAAAACCATCCCATTGTGCGGATCGACAGTGTCCTGCGCCCGTTGCGTCAATTCCCGGTTCTATCCGTGACCGATATGGAGGTCCTGGCGCAAAAGATCATGAGTCCGAGACACTGGGCGGTGTTCGAGCGCGATTATCAAGTCGATTTATCGTTTGGTCTGAAAGGAATTGGACGCGTGCGTGTCAACGCTTATTTCCAGCGTGGAACCGTGGCGATGGCGTTGCGTGTTATTCAGACCCAGATCCCGACACCCGAAGACCTCAAGCTGCCCGCAATGATCACTGACTTTACCCGCCTCGAGCGGGGGTTGGTGATTCTGACCGGCGCGACGGGGTCAGGTAAATCGACGACCATTGCGTCGATGATTAATGAGATCAACTTCAATTACGCCAAGCATATTATTACCATCGAGGACCCGGTCGAATTCATTTTCAACGAGAACAGATGCATCATCTCGCAACGGGAGTTGGGGGTCGATGCGACCACGTTCGGGATGTCCATGAAGGCGGCCCTGCGTGAAGATCCCGACGTTATCCTGCTCGGTGAGATGCGCGATCCAGAGACCATCGAGACCGCGCTCACGGCTGCGGAGACCGGCCACTTGGTGTTTTCGACCTTACATGCGCCAGCCACCGCCGAGACGGTGACGCGTATGATATCCGCGTTCTCGCCCGATGCACAGCCGACGATTCGTTCCAAACTGGCGCAGAACCTGCGTGCTGTCGTCGCGCAAAGATTATTACCCAAGGCCGATGGGGAGGGACGTACCGTGGCTTGTGAGGTGCTGACAGTGAGCAGCCGGGTACGTGAACTGGTACTCGATCCGCTGCGGGTAAAAGAAATCGCCGACCTGGTACGCAAGGAATCGACGGTCGAAGGCATGCTGTCATTCGATCAGCATTTGTTTGAACTGTGCCGCGGCGGTGATATCACCGAAGAAACGGCACTGCAACATGCGAGCAGTGCCACCGACCTGAGGCTGAAGCTGGACGGTTTTTAATTCGCCGCGACCCTGCGGCGCTCTCGCTAAGCGGTTGGCGACCCCCGCCGGGCCGCGTTCGCGCCTTATATAAAAATTCTTTATAATTCACGCCTGTTTCCACAGACTGGGTTTATGACGGGTATGGCGGATCGTCGTCTTCAGGTGTTTTATACGGTCGCAAGGTTACTGAGCTTTACCAAGGCCGCGGAGGCATTGCATATGACTCAGCCGGCAGTCACCTTCCAGATTCGCCAACTCGAGGAATACTTCAATACCCGGCTGTTCGACCGCACCCATAATAAGATCAGCCTCACTGAGGCCGGGGGGCAGGTTTTTACCTACGCCGAACGCATCATCGGCCTGTACAACGAGATGGACAATCAGGTCCGCACCTTGACTGGCGATGTCATTGGGGTGTTGGTGATCGGTGCCAGTACTACGATTGCCGAATACCGGATTCCCAGTTTGTTGGGGCGGTTTCAGGCGCAATATTCCGACGTCAAGGTGCGTCTGAAGGTCTCCAATACCGTGGGCATCGTGCACATGGTGGAAGACAACGAGATCGACGTGGGAATAGTGGAAGCGCCGGTGACCAATAAAAACCTCGTGGTCAAGGTGTGTTGGCATGACCAGTTGATGGCGGTATTTCCGCCGGATCACCCTCTGGCAAACAAAGCTACCGTCGATATCAAGGAAATCCTGACGTTTCCGTTTATATGCCGCGAGGAAGGTTCGGGCACCCTGGACGTCATTGTCAGCTATTTGAAGGAACACGGACTGACGCTCAATGACTTGAACCTGATCATGGAGTTCGGTAGTCCGGAATCGATAAAGAGTGCTGTGGAATCCGGGCTGGGCATCACCCTCATTTCGGAGTCCACGCTCCACAAGGAGCTCAAGCTGGGTACGCTGGCAGCGGTGCCGCTGGATCCACCGATAATACGTCCTTTCTCCATCGTTTATCAGCGACAAAAGTTTCGGCTGCGGGCGATGGAAGAATTCCTGAACTTCGCTGCAAAGCACTGTGAGAAAATATGATCAACCTGGGCACTGGTCGTCACGGTTGAACTCGCGGGAACAGAGACTCCTGAATCTGTTTCGTCGCCTCGGCAGCGGTGAGCAAGACAGCCTGCTGGATTTCGCTGAATTCTTGAGCGCACGCTGCGTTGACCAAACGCCAACGGCGACGGAGCCACTAAGTATTCCGCGCCCCGAAAACGAAAGTGTGGTGAGCGCAATGAAACGGTTGACCAAGACCTATCCGATGTTGGAAACCAAAGAACTATTCACCCAAGCATCGAGCCTCATGACACAGCACGTCATGCGCGGTAGAGCGGCGCTGGATATCATCGATGAGCTCGAGCAGCTATTTCGCGAACACTACGATAAAACGCGCGCTCAAAATAATAGTTAACCCGCATGGCTCACCAGGCGGTGCCAGACTCTGAGTACGTCTTGAAACTTAAGGCATGGTGTCGCAGTTGCGAACTACAGGGTGTTACGAAAAAACGGGGTCGGAGTCACAGACTCTGACCCCCTTTCGTCACGCACCGACCCCGCGCACTCGCAGTGTGCGCCGGCATCCGGCATCCTGGTGAGAACACGGGTTAAGCGTGATCGTAGTCGTGTCGAAACTCAACGATCGGCCAGCCGTGACGCTCGGCCTCCGCGGTGAGGACGGGATCGGGATTTACCGCTACCGGATGATCCACCACCCGCATGATGGGCAGATCATTGTGTGAATCGGTGTAGCACCAACTGCCATCAAGGTCCGCGTTATGTTCCCTAAGCCATGCTTTTAGTAACAGTACCTTACCATCTTGAAAGCACGGCACGCCCCTTACCTCGCCGGTAAAACGGCCGTTGACCATCTCCGGTTCGGTAGCGATTAATACGTCGGCACCGAACTCGCGAGCGATCGGTTGCGTGATAAAGCGGTTTGTAGCAGTGATGATCATCAGCGTATGACCCGGAACGCGATGCCGTTGTACGAGATCGCAAGCATGCTGGCTGATCATCGGCAGGATCTTCTCCGCCACAAAGCGGTCTCGCCATTGTCTTAGATCCCTCGGGTCGTTGTCTTTGAGTGCCCGGAGCTGAAAGCGCAGGAACTCACGAATATCCAGAGTGCCGGCAACGTAATCGGCATAGTAACGCTCCTGTTCCCGCTGGTGATGATCGGCGTCAACGACGTTGAGTTCAGCCAGAAAAAGTCCCCAAGCGTGATCGCTGTCACCGCTCAAAAGCGTATTGTCGAGATCGAATATCGCTAACGTCATGAATAAATGAGACTGTTGTAGCGCAAATTTCCTCCGCATAGCGGCCGTCGCGCGATTGTAAATTAAAGTGCCGTGATCGGGCGATTGCGGCAAGGTGCCCTTCATGAAACAATGTAGGCGTCGCGCGCATGTTACACCAAGACCGCGATAAGAGGGGCTAACAGTCTGTTTTAGATGAGGAATTGGATAATCATTCCGTACCGCCTTTTGTGCCCTGCGTCGGGCCCATTCCGACACTGGCGGGTGCTCGCGCACCCGCGCTTGACTCGCAGTTCAACCATAGCCGCCCGCTATGGATTTCGTTCCAGCGCCGCGTCCAGACTTACGTTCTCACCGCGATTATCCGCGATCCCTGGGGCGGCATGGCGGCTGGTTCCCATGACTTTAAACGCTTATGGTTGACCGGGATTACGATTGTATCTCTAAGGAAGAATTCTACCGGCCCAATGTCGGGATCATCCTTTTTAACCGTTATAATCAAGTACTTTGGGCTCGGCGGCGCGCACATGACGGCTGGCAGTTTCCGCAGGGAGGGGTGCACGCCGATGAAACGCCTGAGGAGGCGTTGTTCAGGGAGTTGTACGAAGAAGTCGGACTGACCCGCGACCAGGTTCGCGTGATTGCCAGAACTCAGGACTGGCTGAAATACGACCTGCCGTATCCATTGCGTCGCAGACAGCGTTCAAAGACCGAAAACTTCATGGGTCAGAAGCAAATATGGTTCTTGTTGCGTTTGCTGTGTGAAGATTCCAAGGTGTGTCTCAATGCATCGTCCAAACCAGAGTTTGATGAATGGCGATGGATCGATTACTGGCGTGCCGTGGATCAGATCGTGGATTTCAAGCGTCAGGTATACGAAATGGCGCTGACAGAGCTCGAGTGTTTTCTGCCCAACCTATCGTTCAGTTCCCGCCGCAACCGCTAGATTAGGCACTACGTCGTGACAATCTTGATCGGACACCGTCGTATCCGATGGTTATGGGCGCCGTTAATGCTGGTGTTGGCCGGATGTTCTGTGGACAGCAAAAGTCCTGCGGGAGCAGTAAAAACCCAGCCTCGCGATTCACCACATCTGGTGGAAGTGAACGACGTGAAGCAACAGACCCTCAGTCATGACTTCGAGCATTCGGGTACGTTACGTGCGTTGCGTGAAGCCCGCATTATCAGCCAGGAAGAGGGCGCTGTATTGCGGGTATTGGCGCGTGAGGGTGACGACGTCGCAGCCGGTGACGTATTGGTGCGTTTGGATGACCGGGTTTTAGCCGCTGAGTTGGACAAGGCGATAGCGCAACGCAGGCAGTTCGACAGTGACGTAAAGCGATTGCAGCGTCTGCGCAATAAGAAGTTGTCCAGCGAGGAAGCATTGACTAAAGCGAAAACCGAGCTGCACATGGCGGTAGCCGACGAAAGACTGCTGGAGACGCGGCACGAATATATGACGATTAAGTCGCCATTCGCCGGCACCATTTCGCAACGCCTCGTGAACGTGGGCGATGTCGCAGCAAAACATCAACATTTATTGACGCTGGTCGATTCCTCATCTCTGGTCACGGATGTTGGAGTATCGGAGTTGCTGTTACCGGGTTTGCAAGCGGGTGACAAAGTGGTGGTTAGTATTGATGCCTTGGGGAGGCGGGGATTACCGGGTGTGATCAGTCGCATCTATCCCACGATCAATCCGCAGACCCGCAGGGGAAAGCTGGAGGTGGTTCTGGAACAGGTCCCGGCGTCAGCGCGGGCCGGCCAATTTTGCCGGGTGCGCATTACCAGCCGGCGCTCGAACGCAATCACGATACCGTTGCCCGCACTAAGACGCGATGAACAAGGGGAATTTGTGTTCGTTGTTGATGCGGATCTGCAAATCCAGCGCCGGGGGATCCGCACTGGATTGCGGCTGTCGGATTCAGTGGAAGTTATTTTTGGGGTGAATAGCGGGGAGCGGGTGGTGACAACGGGGTTCCTGGGTTTGCGGGCCGGACAAACGGTTAAACCCGTGCCTTCGACAGTGACGCATCGAGTGACTGATGGCGGTTAACGGCAGGTTACGCAGCGGCGGCCTAGCGGTTTGGTCGATACGCCATCCGGTCGGGACCGTCATGATCGCGCTGGCGGTGGTGATCCTTGGCCTGTCGGTGTTGGATCGATTGGCGGTGGATCTGCTGCCAAAGCTTATCTACCCGCAGATCAGGGTGCGTATCATCGACGCCGGCGTATCGGCCAAGGTCATGGAGGACCAGGTAACCCGGCAGCTCGAAGAGCAACTTGCGATCACCGAAGATGCGATACATGTGGAGTCTAAAACCATCGAGGGCACTAGCACAGTGAGTCTGTCCTTCCCCTATGGTAAGGACATTGATGTCGCGTTACGGGACGCGAGCACGCGTCTTGATCGTGCCAAACGCTTCCTGCCGGATACCATAGATTCGCCAATTATCTACAAGCTAGATCCCAGTCAGATACCAATCGCGGAATATGTGCTGAGTTCCATCAAGCGCGATCCGGTAGCGCTGCGTACTTGGGCTGACGATGTGTTCGCGAAATTTTTTTTGAATTTGCCGGGGGTGGCCGCGATAGAGGTGGGCGGCGGCCTCGTACGCGAGATCCACGTGGTGCCGGATCAACATCGCTTGGCCGGACTCGGTTTGACCATCAACGATGTTGTCAACGCCATAGACCGTGGCAACGTGGACCAACCGGGTGGGAGATTGACCTTGCCGGGACTGGAATTTGGCAGCCGCACTGCGGGGCGCTTGGAAAGCCTGGAACAATTGAGGCAACTACCGATCAGCACACACACAGATGAGCACGTGCGGCTCAGCGAGGTAGCTCAGGTTATTGACGCCCATGAAGATAACCGTCTGCGAGTACGGTTGAACGGCGTGCCGGGAGTGAAGATTTCAGTACAAAAGCAGCCCGATGCCAACACTGTGGACGTTGCCGATGTCGTGCAGGCGCGAATGGCGTGGTTACGCACCAACCAGTTGATCCCGGAGGACATGCGCATCGACATCGTGGCGGATCAATCCACCTATGTTCGAAACGCGTTGCGCAATGCCACCTATGCCGCGGTGATGGGCGCGCTGCTGGCGATGATCGTCGTGTATCTGTTTCTCGGCAGTCTTCGCCGCACCCTGATTATCGGCACCGCGATTCCTATATCCATCATGGTCACATTCGCGATCATGGGTGCCGGTGGTTTGACACTGAATATTATGACCCTCGGCGGGCTCGCGTTGGGAGTCGGCTTGTTGGTGGATAATACGATCGTCATGTTGGAAAACATGACCCGTCACCAACAGCAGGGAGAACTACCGCTCGAGGCCGGACGCAATGCGGCGGCGGAAGTGACCAGCGCAATTGTGGCTTCGACCTCGACCAATCTCGCCGCGGTGTTGCCATTCTTGTTCATTGGCGGATTGGTCGCGCTGTTGTTTCGCGAGCTGATCTTTACGATTTCTGCGGCAATACTGGCGTCCATGGTCGTAGCGTTGACCTTGGTGCCTAGTTTGGCGGCGCACATAGAACGGTCCGGAAGCGGGTGGTTTCGTGATCTGGTCGACCGGCTCATGAACCGATTGAGTGGCGGTTATGGCGCATTCGTCGTGTGGATACTGACCGGACGCCGTTATTGGATATTGTTGTCAACGGCGGTGCTCGCGCTGGTACTCGTAATACCGGTTTTCACGTCCGACAAAAGAGAGTTCCTGCCAAGATTGGATGACGGACGGGTCAGAGTCGATATCACTGCCGATCCGAGCCGTTCGGTAGACGATATGGATGACAAGGTACGGCGGATCGAGCAACTCATATGGGATCAAGATCATGTGCAATCGGTGTTCACCGTTGTCGGTGGATATATCTTTGGCCGCACCGAGCGGCAGGTCTCGAACCGCACCACGCTAAAGGTTCAGCTCGTATCCCGCGCTAATCGGCCGGTGAGCAACCGCGAGTGGGTGCGCCGCTTCGGCAACGCATTTCGCAACGCCGAGATCGCAGGCATCAAGATGCGATCCCGGGCGCGAAGCATCCGCGGGTTGCGATTCGGCCGCTCCGAACAGGAAATCAGCGTCCGCGTCCAAGGACCAGAGCTCAGCGTTCTCAATCAGCTCGCGGGACGGATTGCCGTCGGCCTAAACGCGATTCCCGGACTCAAGAACGTCGAACACACTGCGGAGGAGGTGCGGCAGGAGTTTGCTATTACCGTAGACCGAGAACGTATAGCGGATCTCGGTGTTGATGTGGCGCAGGTGGGAGAACAAGTACGCATTGCCTTGCAAGGTGTGGTCGCCAGTGATTTTCTCGAAGGTGATCGTGCCTATCCGATTTTGGTGCGCTTGCCGCGCACGCAGTTTGAGCATCCCGAAGATTTGGATTCGGTGCTGTTATTTCCAGTCGCCGCTGCGCGTTCGGCCATTTACCTCGGTGACGTGGCCGAAGTTGAATTGGTACCGGCGCCGCTGGAACTGCATCGTGATAATCAACACCGCATCATCGAGGTGACCGCCGCACCCAAGGCAAGCTTCACCTTGGGCCAGGTGATTGAAGCAGTGCGGGACGAAATGAGCATGATTGATTTTCCACCTGGTTACGCGATGTATTTTGGCGGGGCCGAGGAGTCGTTACAAAAGGGGCAAGGAATTGCGACTACTGTGTTGTCGCTGGCTCTGTTTCTGGTGTTCGTTGTTTTGGCGGTGCAGTATGAATCGCTGCGCAATCCGCTGGTGATTATGTTATGTGTGCCCTTTACCGTAATTGGGGTGGCGATTGGACTGGTTGTCGCAGATTTGCCGTTATCGATGCCGATCTGGTTGGGCTTGATCATGCTCGCCGGCATCGTCGTCAACAACTCGATTGTGTTGGTGGAATATATAGAGATACTGCGGGAGCGCGGCGAGGCACTGCAGCACGCCATTGCGCATGCTGCACGGCTACGCCTGCGTCCGATTCTAATGACCACCTTGACTACGGTGGTAGGGATGTCGCCGTTGGCGTTAGGGCTTGGCGAAGGTGCGGAAATGCTGCAACCGCTGGCGGTTACCATCGTCGCCGGGCTGGCATTCGCAATGATTGTCAGCCTGGGGCTGGTCCCGGCAGTGTACCTGTTGGTTCATCAAATACGGCGCGCCGGTATCAGTTCCATGTCGCCGGCTGCGGGTGCGGAGACGGTACCGAAGCCCCGCGTTCCTGGTCATCGTCAACCGCGGTGAAACCGGTAGCGTCGCGGCGCGGATTCCGACCCATCGTCTGGTCATGCTCTGTTGTGGGAGTGCCTGCAGGCACGATATTTCGCGGCTGAGAGCCGCTCCCACGACTAAGCCGCTCCCACATACCTTGGAACGGCATTTGGGCTACGGACTGCCGGGCGGGAACACCTGCATTGCGGCCAAGGTGCCGTGGGTGAAGCTAAAGGAAATGCCCAGACGCGGATAGGAAAGCTGTTTTACCTTGCCTCGCGGAGGGGGTCCGGGGTATAGCCGGGCGACCTCGGCGGGCGTCATGCCGAAGCGTGCCCCCTGCGCAGATTGATACAGTGAACTCGATGCGCCCGCGACGGTGATCGTTTGGATCGTGTGTTTTCCGTTCAGAATCATCGTCGTGCCGTCGGCGGCCTCGTAGACCCATTTATTGGTCTTACTCAGGCGTTTGCGTTGTGCACGCTTTGGATTGCCCCATGTCTTTGCGGCTTGAGTGAACGTTTGGCCGATGTGGATCCGCTGGAATCCGCTGCCGGGGCGTAAGAACATGTCTTGTTGCAGGTAGCGCAGGACCAGATCGGCCGGCGTGACGGGTTGGTCAGGCGCCGTCTGCGCAATACTCACGCCGCACAACAAGCAATTCAGCGCGCACGCGAGCCAACGGATCTTATACGTAGTCACAGTTCGCGATGGCATCGAATTGAGTATAGCAGGCAGTTGCGAGATAACTCACGAATGCGGTTCACTTTAGTCGCGAGTTGCGTTTAAATGATGTTCTATGATCAGGGTGGTGCAAGGGGACATTACTGAGCTTCACGTCGGCGCGATTATTAATGCCGCTAACACCACTTTATTGGGTGGGGGAGGGGTGGATGGTGCGATCCATCGCGCAGCGGGCCCTGATCTGTTGATGGCGTGCAGGGAAATCGGTGGTTGTCCCACCGGGGAAGTGCGCATAACGCCTGGGTTCGCATTACCTTCCAAGTGGGTGATTCACACGGTGGGTCCGGTATGGCGCGGAGGTGATAAGGGAGAAGCGGATTTGCTAGAATCCTGTTATACGCAATCATTGGAGACCGCATGGGCTCACGATATTCACTCAATTGCCTTCCCTGGGATCAGTACTGGTGTTTATGGTTATCCCAAACAAGCAGCAGCCAGGATCGCGTTGAACGTAATGCGCCACTACGATGATCGCTTCGATGAAATCATAGTTTGTTGTTTCACCAGTGATGATAAAACGGTGTATCTCGCGCTTTATGACACGGAGTGATCAGCCGAAAATGCCTCGGTATATCGGGTTAGGCGCGATCGCTTTGTTTATCTACCTTTCGGTGCTACCGATCGAACTCGCTGCTGTTCGTTTTGATCGATTGGACCTATTCGGTATCGATCAGTCGGTCATCGCCGAAGTGCTCACCGACTATGCCAAGCGCAATCAATTTCCCGACACGCTCACCTTGTCGGGCCGTCATCAAGAATATCAGGGACGCATCGAATATACGTTCGATGCCGATATCCAGGCGGTGTTGGAGCGACTCTATCGCCGTTACCGCCCGGACTACGCCGCGTTTGTAGCCTTGGATCCAACCAGCGGAGAAGTCATCGCGTTGAGCAGTTGGGACAAGCAACGCAGCGGGCTCGGCAATCTGGCCCTGCGCAGTGACTATCCGGCGGCTTCCATATTCAAGATCGTCACCGCGGCTGCGGCGCTGGATCAGGGCAAGGTCGAGCCGGACACAATCCTGCCGTTTAACGGTAAGCGATCCAGCTTATATAAACGACAGGTCTTTCGGCATCGCGATAATAAATGGACGCGGCGCCCCACCCTCGCCAAGGCGTTCGCTGAATCCGTCAACTCGGTATTCGCGCGGATCGGAGTGTTTCAGTTGGGCGCTCAGACCCTGCAGAACTACGCGAAACGCTTTGGTTTCAACCAGGAATTCGAAGGCGATCTGGTGATTAAAGCGAGCACCATGTCGTTGTCTCCGGACGACCAATGGGCACTCGCCGAGGCCGCCTCCGGATACACGCGCGCTAATAGATTGAGTCCCTGGCATGGAGCGATGTTGGCGAGTGCCGCGGTCAACAACGGCATTATGGTACGACCGTATATCGTCAAGGCGGTTACCGATGAATTTGGATTGCCGCTTTACACTCACCAACGCCGCGAGCTACCGCCCTCTATCAGTCCCGAGTCCGCCGGCAAGCTGAGACGATTAATGCGCGAGACGGTACAACGAGGATCGGCGCGCAGAGGCTTCCGGGGGTTTTTTCGCGGCGAATTCGAGAACGTCGACGTGGGCGGCAAGACCGGATCCTTGACTGGCACTGCGCCAAAAGGCAGGAACGAATGGTTTGTGGGTTATGCGAGCCTGGGTCAGCGTAAGATCGCGTACGCATCGCTGACCGTCAACAAAGAGCGTTGGACCGTAAAATCCGCTTTTGTGGCGCGTAAGGTGATCGAGGCGTATTTCCGCTCAGAGGGCTGACTGCTGATCGGTGTGTGGAAATATCTTATCCGGGTTTAACAGTCCTTTGGGATCGAATTCGCGCTTAATCCGCCGCATTAAATCCAGGGTGACGGGATCTATCTCTTTCGTGATGTAGTTGCGCTTTTCTTGTCCCACACCGTGTTCGCCGGATAGCGTCCCGTTCAGGCCGACCACCAGATCGAAAACCCGGTCCAGGCACGGACGAGCGTTACGTTGTTGTTCAGGGTCCTGGGTGTCGTATAGTAAATTTACATGAATGTTGCCGTTGCCGGCGTGTCCGAAATTCACGATGGCAATACCGAATTCCCGGCTCAATTCATCGAGCCCGGAAATTAGCGCAGGAATCTTCGTCACCGGCACGACGACGTCCTCATTCAGTTTGTTCGGCGCGATGTTGCGCAATGCCGGCGACAGGGCCTTTCTGGTCTCCCATAACGCGGCAACTTCCTGGTCGTTTGCGGCGGCTTTCAGCCACAGCAATCCGTCGCCGCTGGCGGCGATCGACATAGCTTGGGATGCGGCATCCATGGCAGCCGCGGGCCCGTCGATTTCGATTATCAACATGGCGCCGGCGTTGTCGGGAAGAGACGCATGGGAATAATCCCGAATGACGTCTATCGCGTGGCCGTCGATAAACTCCAAGGCGCACGGCGTGATTGGTTGACTCATCAACCTTACCACCGCTCGCACGGCGCTGCCGATGTCACGATAGATCGCCTGCAGCGTGCGTTTGGCCTCCGCGAGCGGCGTCAGCTTGAGTGTCGCTTCGGTAATGATTGCCAGCGTGCCCTCCGACCCGACAATCAATCGGGTGAGATCGTAACCCACCACGCCCTTGGTGGTGTGCACGCCGGTACGGATTTCGGCGCCGGCGCCGGTCACCGCCTTCAGACCGAGAATATTCTCGCGTGGCGTGCCGTATTTCACCGCTCGTGGCCCCGCGCCATTGAACGCCAGATTGCCGCCGACGGTACAAAAAGCGCCGCTGCTCGGGTCCGGCGGCCAGAAGAAGCCATGCTCCCCAGCGCATTCCTGTACCCGCTGATTGAGCACCCCCGGTTCCACGGTTAGCGCGCGGTTGGCCGCATCCATGTGTAGAATTTTGTCCATGCGCTCCAGCGACAACACCACACCGTGCTGCAACGGGATACAACCACCGGTGGTGCCCGTGCCCCTTCCGCGCGCGACGATCGGTACATTGAACTCGTTGCACAAGCGAACTAGTTTCACGACGTGATCATGAGATGTTGCGAACACCACCAGGTCCGGGGCCTGGTGTTTGCGCGAATTGTCGTATCCATAGGTCCAAGTGTCGGCGGGATCGCTCAGCACTTGATGCGCTCCGGTAACCGCCTGTATCTGGCTGACGAACGAGGCGGGTAACTCAGGCATCGCCACGAATACGCTTGATAAGATCGGTGGTGGAGCGTTGGTACTGAATCGGTATCGCGTGCACCTGCCCACCGCGTTCCTGTACTTGCTGTGCGCCGACAATCTGGTTCACGGGCCAGTCCCCACCTTTCACCAGATGATCCGGTTGTACCGTCATAATCAATGTCAATGGCGTGTCCTCGCCAAATGGGACCACGAGATCGACGCAGGCCAGCGCAGCCAGCACTGCGGCCCGGTCCGCAAGGGGATTAATCGGACGGCCGCGGCCCTTATTCTGGCGCCGCACCGAGGCGTCGTCATTAATTCCGACAACCAAGGTGTTGCCCAATCGCGCGGCTCGTTCTAGATACGCGACATGTCCGCGGTGAAGGACATCGAAGCAGCCGTTGGTAAACACGAAGGGGCGACCCAGCGTGTCCAGCAGTTGCGCCAACTGGGCCGCATCGTCAACAATCTTCGCGGCGCTGGAACTCAATCCGTATACTCAAACACCTTGACGACGCGCACCACACCGCCGACCCTGCGCACCGCGTCGGTGGCAGCCGCTCCCTCCGCCCGGGTGACGACTCCCAGCAGGTACACGTTGCCGTATTCGGAAACCACTTTTATGCGATTGGCGTCGAGTCCGGTGTCTTTGATGAGGCGCGTCTTGACCTTGCTCGTCAGCCAGGTGTCATTGGCACGACTGAACAAGGCGGTTTTCCCCGCGACGCGAACTTCGTTAACGAGCTGGCGCACGCCTGACACCTTCTTGGCTGCGGCTTGTACCTTGTTGCGCAATTCCATCGTCGGCGCTTCGCCGGTCAGCAGCACGATACCATTCAAACTGGTGACACTAATATGTGCGTTTTTCCGCAATTCTGGGTCGCGCACCACATATTCTCTGATCTTGATTTCAACGGCGCCATCGTCGATGTACGAGCCCACAGTGCGCCGGTCATGGGCGACGTCTACCGCAGTGACCGCTGTGGTGCCGACCAATGTGGCGACACAAGAAGTCAAGAGTGCGATGGAAATTAATAGGGTGGCGATTATTGAAGTACAGCGGAGAGTCATCATTGGCCCAATAGTTGTCGATCGATTAAATCACAAATGCAGTGGATTATTATGCCATGCACTTCCTGTATCCTGGCGGTGGACGGTCCGGGCACCAGAATGTTCACGTCATTGTGGTCCAGCAGGTGTGTAAGTTCGCCACCTGCTTTTCCGTTCAAGGCGACGCATGGCATCTCGCGTTCATGCGCGGCAGCCACCGCGCGCAGGATGTTTGATGAGTTGCCCGATGTGGTAATCACGAACAATATATCGTGTGGCTGACCCAGAGCCATCACTTGCTTTCTAAACACGTCATCATAACTGTAATCGTTGGCGATTGATGTCAGCGTGGAACTGTCGGTGGTCAGCGCCAACGCCGCCAGACCTGGGCGTTCGGCCTCAAAACGGTTCAGCATCTCTGCCGAAAAATGCTGTGAGTCTGCAGCCGAACCGCCGTTTCCGCAGCAAAGCAGCTTACGGCCCTGATACAGTGCGTCTGTCATTAGCTGCGCCGCGGCGACGATATCGGCGGCAATGTTATCCATGGCATTGCGAATAACGTCCATGCTCTCTTGAAAGTTACCAAGAACACGCTGTATCGGGTCACTGGTCATAACAATTAGCGCACATGGTTATGATAAATTTTATCCGGCGGTGCATGCCCTATATCAAAATGCATCTTTTATCCAATCTGGATTCACAGAGTCGATATTACCGGTAAGACATATGACATCGAAACGGCACGGACGTTTGCTGATCGGTTTGTGGCGTTGACGATAATGTTCGGCGGAGGCGCGCAATCTTTTTTGTTTTCGTGAATCGATGCTGTCTAACGCACCGCCGAACTGGTTACTGTTCCGATAACGGACCTCCACGAAAACGACGTACTCCCCATCGTCCATTACCAGATCGAGTTCCCCGCAGGGACAGCGGTAGTTTGAGTCAATATGCCGTAAACCTTTTCGGATCAAGAAGTCACGGGCTTTGCGCTCCGCCTGCTGCCCTCGTTTCAAATGGAATGCCAAGTGCCTCGTTCCCAGATTCGTACAAATCAGCGCGTCGCTCGCCCACCGCAGGCTCCTGCAATACCGGTCGTCCATTTTCGAACCGCGCCCAACTCAAGTGACGTATGACCCGTCCTGTCCGCTCCATGCTCAAATTTGCGGTGACGCCCTCGATGAGTAAATCTTGGTCTTCACGCAATCGCGCAAGAGCCGGGATTATCGCATAGCTGTCCATGCCTAGGGCGAATAGCCGATCCAGTGGGCTGAAGGCATATGGCCAAGGACCCTGAATGCGCTTGCGAGCATTGCGAATCCGCCCATCATTTCCCAGTAGCCATGGCATATCACCGAATACGATGCCGTTCAGGTCGACATCGTTCACCGGGTCGGGCTTCCCCGAATAGATATGCGAGGTCGCGTACACCGGCACGTTGTGCGCCTGAAAAAAGTTGATCTGTGGTTTCAATAATCGAGCAGTTGCTGTCTTTGCGGCGACGAACAGAAAGTCGATGTCCTGTCGGCGTCGAGGTTGAAATACCAGTTTCGTTTTTATCACCGCTGACAGTGCATGCTTGCGCCCCTCGCTGTTGTCGAGATTCAAGACCTCCTTGATAGGCGTGGAGTAATCCGGCCGGTTTTCCACATAGGGACGGCTTTCCACCACCACTCCCCCCAATTCCTGCCAGCGCGCGCTGAAGGCGTCTTGGACGCGCTGGCCCCACGTCGTTTCCGGATACAGCACCGCCGCGGTACGGTGTCCATCAAGATAGGCGCGCAATGCGGTCTGTTCCGCGTCTTGTTCCGGTGACAGATCAAATTGAAATCCATTTTTAGGAAGCGATTCACCCCCGTGCGTACCGCCAAGCAGCAAAGTGGGGACTGCGAGTGTCTCGGTTGTAAGCAACGCAGCGACAGCCTCTTTACCCAGCGGTCCGACGATCAAGTCAGCGCCCTCCTGCGCCGCCAGCCGATAATAGATCGGTGACAGCCCAGCTTCAGACCCGATGTCGTATACAACGATCTCCGGTTTGTTGGGATCGCCATTGGCATTGTGAACCGCCGTAAACCCGTCATGCACCGCTTGCGCTGCGCGTCCATATTCCGAGGCTAGCGGCAACAACAACGCAACCTGTCGGGCCGCAATGATTGATGCTCCACTGAACGCGCTGGCGCGTCGTTGCAAGAACAGACGCGCGCTGTGTTGTGGATACAGCGACTGCCATCGCCGAATCTCATTTTCGAGGCGGAATGCATCGTGGCCATGCTCCATATGGATCAGGGTGAGATCGATCCAACCGGACAATTCCTCATCGGGAACAGTCTGGCGTACGTCGAGCAGTTGATTCATTCTTGTCCGATTGAGCAAGGCCCAAATCCGACGTTGATTGAACAGCAGTTCCTCCGGATCGACCAAGTATGTTTCGCGCATGATTAAATTGCGAACCGCTTCCAGCGGGCGTTCCACGAGCAGATTCGTCCGCGCTCTCAGCAGCCACAACTGGGCGCTCAGTTGGGGGTCGAGGTTGGGCCGCTTTTCAACACCGGACAATAGTACAAAGGCCGTATTGGGACGGTTTGTACCTATCGCGATGCGCCCCCTGAGTAATTGGCGGCGCGTTTCATAGACGGGCGCCAGTCCGTTCAGATCCATGGAGTTTAGGAGACGCGAGGCCGGATCATGGCGTCCCGATTGAATTAATGCCGCGGCGGCTTTGAATTGGTAGTCAGCGCGCTCTGGTGGTAACGCGCCCTCAGCGCGGGTAAGGTACTCGGAGGCGGAGTTGAGGAGTTCCTGTGCCGTCGGCGTCTTGGCGGCAGATTCATCGGCAGGGGAACCCGGCACTTCATTGATTTCTATGGTCCGCGTTGCGGGGATTTGCGGTGCCGGGTGCGATGCGCAGCCGGCGATAGCAAAGGCGGCGACGGTTGTAATGAGTCGGATGTTCACAATTGAGCAGGATCTTATTGAAACCAGGGCAAACGGAGTATAGCGAGTGGCCAAGCAGCCAGGCAAAGGTGGAATCTTATATATTGTGGCAACACCGATCGGGAATCTGGGAGACATCAGCCCGCGGGCAATTGGCATTCTTTCGCAAGTCGATGTGATTGCCGCGGAAGACACGCGCGTCAGCCGTAAACTTGCGGATCGCTACCGCATCGACACTCCCATGATCGCCTACCATGATCACAACGAGCGGCGACGGGCCCCGGAATTATTGGATAGGTTGGTGCACGGAGAGGAAATTGCGCTGATCAGCGATGCCGGCACACCGCTTATCAACGATGCGGGTTATCACCTCGTGCGCTTGGCGCAAGAACATGGCATCCGCGTGACTGCGGCGCCCGGTCCCTGCGCGGTCATTAACGCATTGTCAATTGCCGGGTTGCCAACTGATCGCTTTGTTTTCGAAGGGTTTCTCCCATCCAAGGCGGCGCCCAGGCGGCGCCGTCTCGAGGCCCTGAAAGACGAATCACGCACGATCATCGCCTATGAATCCGTGCATCGCATACTCGCCACGCTACGCGACATGGTGTCGATATTCGATGCGCATCGTGAAGCGGTCATTGCGCGCGAGATGACAAAAAAGTTCGAAACCGTCAAGCGCGATACGCTCGCAAACCTGCTGGCATGGCTGGAGAACGAACCCCGGCAGCAAAAGGGGGAATTCGTCCTCCTGGTGCACGGACGACCGGATACTGCACCGGAGACGGCGGAATTGCAGCGCGTGCTGACGTTGTTGCGGGCCGCCGTGCCGTTGAAGCAGGCGGTGGACCTGGCGGCGCATATCACCGGCGCCAGCAGGAACGAGGTCTATCGACTGGCGCTCCGTCAATCCCGGGGTTAAGAAGCACTTGTATCAAGTGGTCCCGATCTTGTATCGTGAACTGGAGAGTCAGCCGGACAGTCGCCCCTTCGGGGGAGGAAAGTCCGGGCTCCATAGGGCAGGGTGCCAGGTAACGCCTGGGCGGCGCGAGCCGACGGAAAGTGCCACAGAAAATATACCGCCGGTCGCCTACCCTGGGGCGCGTCAGGACCCGTGTACACGGCGCGAGAGACGGTGTACCGGTCTGTACTGGGTCGTCCGAGGGTAGGTGGCCGGTAAGGGTGAAAAGGTGCGGTAAGAGCGCACCGCGCGGGCGGTAACGCCCGTGGCAGGGCAAACCCCACCTGGAGCAAGACCGCATAGGGACCCCTTGGTGTGGCCCGCACCGGGTCCGGGTAGGTCGCTCGAGGCAGGTGGCGACGCCTGTCCCAGATGAATGATTGTCCCCGACAGAACCCGGCTTACAGGCTGACTCTCATCCCCTCTCTCGCGCACGCCGCATCCGCGCACGCCGCGCGGGCACTCCCGCCGTGCGCGCGTCAGTGCCCAAAATGCCCATTAATTTCAAAAGGCTAGGTCCGGTTATCGCGGGGGATTCGCGATTGGAGCGCGGTGGGAGCTTCCCGCCGCCGTTGAGGTGTGCCGCGCGGTGCACGCGGGCTCGAGTAAAAACGACGTAACCGATTGTCAGATAAGGGAGAATCTTGGTTGGATCGGAACCGTTTTTTGCTTGACACCGGCCATTTGACCTCTCTATAGTGTGTTTATTAGTGGGGAGAAGTGGGAAAACGTGGATAAATCGGGCAGGTGAGGGGCAATGTTCCGCGGCGTCAACACGCTTAACCTGGATGCCAAAGGCCGGCTGGCAATCCCAACGCGCTATCGGGATGGCCTGCTTCGGCAAACCGAAGGCCGGATGGTGGTCACCATCAACGACAACGAACGCTGCCTATGGCTTTATCCGCTGATCGAGTGGGAAGTGATCGAGCGGAAACTGGTCAATCTGCCCAGTCTCAACGGCAACGCGCAGCGATTAAAACGCATCCTAATCGGCCACGCAAACGATTGCGACCTCGACGCCAGTGGCCGTGTGCTACTGCCCGGGCCCCTGCGTGATTTTGCCGAGCTGAAAAAGCGTGTGGTCATGATCGGACAAGGCAACAAGTTCGAAATCTGGAACGAAGAACTGTGGAATTCTCGACGCGAAGAATGGCTGTCAAGGGACATGGAAGAAGAAGGCCCGTTACCTGTGGAACTGGAATCATTGTCCCTATGACGCCGATGTTATATCGCCGTGGTTACACAAAGGCATAATCCGGTACTGACAAGTGAAGTGGTGAAAGCACTAAACATTGAGCCGAACGGAATTTTCATAGACGCGACATTTGGCCGTGGCGGACACAGCAGTGCGATCCTCGACTTGCTTGCGGACCGGGGCCGATTGATTGTCATTGATCAGGATCCCGACGCTGTTGCAGCAGCGCGGTCATTGCTGGTGCGGGACTGTCGCGTGATCATCCTTCATCACCGGTTCTCGGACTTGAAGCGGGCCACGGAGTCACTGTCGATTACCGGCAAAGTAAACGGGATAGTCTTTGACCTCGGAATGTCGTCTCCGCAATTGGACGATGCAACGCGTGGGTTCAGTTTTAGAGATGACGGCCCCTTGGATATGCGTATGGACACACGGACCGGAGTTCCGGCAAACGAATGGCTGGAAACCGTGGATGTCAAGGAACTCGAACGGGTGATCCGTAACTTGGGTGAGGAGCGCTATGCAAGACGGATCGCGTTCGCAATCGCGGCTGCCCGTCAACAGCAGCCTATTCAGCGCACGCGGCAACTTGCGGCGATTATAGAACAAGCCATTCCCAAACGGGATCCTCATAAACATCCCGCCACGCGGACGTTTCAGGCGATTCGAATTTTTTTGAATCAAGAGTTGGAACAACTGCGTGACGCGTTACCCCAATCTGTCGAAATGTTGGCCGCCGGGGGGCGGCTCGTCGTCATAAGTTTTCATTCATTGGAGGATCGGATTGTCAAACGGTTCTTACGCAGGGAGTCAAAGGGTGATCCCTACCCACCGGATTTTCCGATACCTGCCAGCCGGTTGACGCCGCGATTACGTTTAATCGGTAGGCCGATCAGACCGGGCCAACAGGAAGTGACGCAAAATCCACGCGCGCGCAGCGCAGTGATGCGCGTCGCCGAGCGAACCGAGGTGGCGTATGCGTAACGCGATGCTGGTGTTGCTTGCGGTGGTTGTGATCAGCGGGATCGCGGTTGTCTATGTTCGTCATCAGCATCGATTGACGTTTATTGCCCTCACTGACGCACAATTGCAACGCGATCAGTTGAATATTGAATGGCGGCAATTGTTGCTGGAAGAAAGTACCTGGTCGTTGCACCGCTTGGTGGAAAGAAACGCCCACGAGAAACTGGGCATGATCATTCCGAGCTCCGATAACATGTTGATATTGTCGGAACCGCCTCAATGAACGCGCGGCAGCAACCCATCGCGTTTGCCGGCCGCCATTGGCTGGTATTAGTTGTATTGTTCTTGAGCCTTGGATTACTTGCCGCTCGAGCGGTGTTCCTGCAGGTCGTCGATACCGATTATCTCAAAGCCCAGGGCGATGCGCGTTACCTGCGCGTGGTGCACACACCGCCCACCCGTGGAATGATCATTGACCGAAACGGTGAGCCGCTCGCTGTGAGTACGCCTGTCGATTCGGTGTGGGCGCATCCGGGAACATTGCTGAAGCAAGGTCATTCGTGGCGCAAGCTCGCGCGCTTGCTGAAGGTGTCGCCCGCGCATTTAAAAAAGCTGTGCCGAAAAAATCGACAACGAGAGTTCACGTACCTGAAACGCCATCTTCCTCCCGACACCGTCAAGCGCATCATGAGCCTGAAAATACCCGGCGTGGATCTGGTGAGGGAGTATCGGCGTTACTATCCCGCTGGACCCTATACCGGTCACGTGCTCGGTTTCACCAATATCGACGATGAAGGTCAGGAAGGCATTGAGTTGGCGCACAACGCGCATTTGACCGGCGTCGCCGGCACGACCCGGGTACTCAAAGATCGGCTGGGGCACATCGTGGAACGCGTCGAACGTATCCAGCCGGTGATAAACGGCCGCGACCTCCGTATCAGCCTCGACGCCCGTATACAGTTTCTGGCCCACCGCTATCTGCAAGCGGCGATGCACCGCCACCAAGCAAAAAGCGCGTCGGTTGTGGTATTGGATGCCAAGACTGGAGAAGTATTGGCGATGGTCAATGCCCCGAGTTTCAATCCCAATAACCGCGACGATATCCGTGGTAGCCGATTTCGCAATCGCGCAGTGACCGATGTGTTTGAACCGGGCTCCACGATCAAGCCGTTTACCGTCGCGATGGCGCTCGCGAGTGGTCGTTTCGGACCGGATACACGTGTCGACACCGCGCCCGGTCATCTCCTGGTTGGCCGCCATCGCATACGTGACGTGAAGGATTATGGATTGTTGACGGTGTCGCGGGTGATCGTTAAGTCCAGCAACGTCGGTGCGGCCAAGATCGCCATGGAATTTGAACCGCAGCGCCTGTTCGCGGCCTTGAAGGCGCTCGGTTTTGGCTATGCCACCGGCGTGGGGCTACCGGGCGAGGTTTCCGGCACCTTGCCTGCGCGCCGCCGTTGGCGTCCCATCGAACAGGCCACCCTGGCGTTCGGATATGGGCTGTCGTCCACCCCATTACAGCTTGCGCGCGCTTACGCGGTGTTGGCCAACGACGGTATTCTGCTGCCGGTCAGTATCGCACCGGTGCAAGGACCGGTAGTGGGTGACCGTGTAATGGAGCCCACGATCGCACGGCAAATGCGGGAAATGCTGGAGAAGTCGGTGAGTGACCATGGCACCGGGAGAGCGGCTCGTGTTGACCGCTACCGAGTCGCGGGAAAGACCGGTACGGTACACAAGGTGACCGAGTCCGGCTATGCGGAAGATAGGTATATGTCGGTATTCGCCGGCATGGCTCCCGCGAGTGACCCGCGGTTGGTCATGGTCGTTGTCGTGAACGACCCGCGTGGCGAAAACTATTACGGCGGCGAGGTCGCGGCTCCGGTGTTTTCAAAGGTCATGGCGGGTGCACTTCGGCTATTGAATCTACCCCCGGATCGTCACGCGGAACCCGAGCGTCAGGCCGATATAAAAGGTGCGGGAGTATGAACGATACTCGGCAGAAAATCCGTTTGGGCGAACTGCTGCGAGACCTCGCTGCGATCGCACCCACCGCAGACATCATGATAACCGGTATCACGCTGGATAGTCGTGAGGTCAGGGCGGGGGATATGTTTTTCGCCTACCCCGGAAACCACCGTGATGGCCGCGATTACGTGCAACAGGCCGTTGATCAAGGCGCAGCCGCAGTGATCTACGAAGCCGACGGCGCGATCGCCCCGCAAACCAGCGTAGCGTGTTATCCGGTATTTCGTCTGCAACAGAAAATCGGCGTTATTGCGAGCCGGTTTTACGGAAATCCATCCCGGGAACTGATGGTCACCGGGGTAACTGGAACGAACGGTAAAACCACGTGTACGCATCTTCTGACTCAAGCCCTTGAATCTCTCGGAGGACGGTGCGGCTTAATCGGAACACTGGGCATAGGTTTTATCGATGACATTACGCCAGGATTGCAGACGACACCGGATCCGGTGCGATTACACCGTGAATTGCGGCGTTTTCGAGACAACGGCGCCAGCCACGTATGCATGGAGGTGTCTTCTCATGCCTTGGATCAAGGACGTGTAGCCGGTGTTGCCTTCGATGCCGCGGTGTTCACGAATCTCAGCCATGATCATCTGGACTATCACGAGGATATGGCCGCCTATGGAGGCAGCAAGGCACTGTTGTTTGATTGCGCCTCGCTGCAAATTGCGGTGCTCAATCACGATGACCCCTTCAGCTATACATTGCGCCGCCGAACCAGCGCGCAAAACAGCTGGACCTTCGGGTTGGAAGCCGGAGACGTGTGCGCCGAGTCTGTAACGCCTGACGATGCGGGTCTCACTGTAGTGATGAGAGCCAGCGAGCAGGTATTCACCGTGCGATCCTCTTTGATTGGCCGTATCAACGCAGCGAACCTGTTGGCTGTAACCGCGGTGTTGCTCGCGTCTGGGTGTGACACAGATCATGTCGTCGCGGTGATGGAGCGCCTTCGGCCCGTTCCCGGACGCATGGAGTTGTTCCGCAGCGTCAACGAGACGCCCACCGTCGTCGTCGACTATGCGCATACACCAGACGCCCTGTCCCACGCACTGCGGTCTATCCGCGAGTACTGCGCTCAGCGGTTGTGGTGTGTGTTCGGGTGTGGCGGCGATCGAGACCGTGCCAAACGGCCGATGATGGGTAAGATGGCAGAGACGCTTGCCGATGTCGTTGTCCTCACCGACGATAATCCCCGTTTGGAGAGACCGCAGGCCATCGTCGCCGAGATTATTGCCGGTATGGAAGCGGCACCCAAAGTAATCCACGATCGATCCCAAGCGATTCGCTGGGCGATTCACAATGCGGAATCCCGGGACTGGGTTCTTGTGGCGGGCAAGGGTCACGAGCTGGTGCAGCAGGTCGGCGATCGAAAGTTACCGCTAAGCGATCGTGACATTGTGAGGCAGACACTGGGAATGGCGGCGTGATGCGATTACATGAAGTGGCCAAGGCAGTAGACGGTAAGTTGATGGGCCGCGATATCGTGATCCAAGGCGTCTCGACGGACACGAGGGCGATACATTCCAGTGATCTTTTTGTCGCCCTGCGTGGCCCGCACTTCAACGGACATCGGTTCATTGACGAAGCAGCGCGGCGCCGAGCGGCGGGCGCACTGATCGACGAAACCGTTGAGACCAGTCTCAACACGGTTCGAGTTGCCGACGCCAAAACCGCACTGGGCGAACTGGCGGCACACTGGCGTGCCAAATTTGCTATTCCTGTGATCGGTATCACGGGAAGCAATGGTAAGACCACCGTAAAGCAAATGATCGGGTCCATTCTCAACACGAAAGACGACACACTGCTCACCGCAGGAAATCTAAACAATGAAATCGGGGTGCCGCTGACCTTATTGCGTCTCCGCGACACGCATCGGTACGCGGTCGTCGAGATGGGCACCAACCATGTTGGAGAGATCGACCATCTCAGCCGCATGACGCGACCTGGAGTCGCGGTTATCACCAACGCGGCCGCCGCGCACTTGGAGGGATTGGGTGACATCGAGACGGTGGCCGCAGCCAAGGGGGAGATTTTCAATGGCCTGGATGATGCGGGCATCGCCGTGATCAATGCGGACGATGCGTATGCGCCATTGTGGAAGCAGCGAGCCGCCCCTCGGCGTTGCCTGTGCTTTGCGGTGCATCAGCAAGCGGATGTTATGGCTGAGTATGAATTGGGGGCTGAGACGTCGCGGCTGCGCATGCGGACCTTTGCGGGAGATATCGATGTAACATTGCCATTACCTGGTTTACACAACGTGGTTAACGCCTTGGCCGCGACCTGCGCGGTACTTGCGGTCGGAGTCGGGCTGGCGCGGGTCAAGGACGGTCTTGGTGCGATGACGCCGGTTTCCGGACGCCTGCAGCGGCGCGAGGGAATACGCGGTGCGATCGTCTATGACGACACCTACAACGCCAATCCTGCCTCCGCGCGAGTCGCCATCGATTTCCTGTCCCGGACCGCCGGTAAGACAGTGCTGGTGTTGGGCGACATGGCGGAATTGGGAGAGCAACAGGCGGCGCTGCATCGCCAGATCGGCAATTACGCCCGCGAGAATGATATTGATAGACTGTTTGCGCTGGGCCCGCTGAGCGAGCAAACGGTGCGGGCTTTTGGTGATCGCGGTACTCATTTTCAGAATCGGAACGCATTGATTCGTGCATTGCGCGATGAGCTAAACGACGGTACTACGGTTTTGGTAAAGGGGTCGCGGTGTATGCGCATGGAACAAGTTGTTTCACAGATCATGCAACAATACGACACCGTGTCGAACGAGGGGTGCCACTGATGCTGCTTTACTTGTTCGATGCCCTGGCCAAAGAATACAGCGTGTTCAACGTATTTCGCTACCTCACTTTCCGCGGTATTTGCGGTGTCATCACCGCGCTAGTTGCGTGTTTTGTGCTCGGTCCCATGATGATCCGCAAGCTGAGTCATTATCAGATTGGGCAGACCGTTCGCCAAGACGGACCGCCGACCCATTTCGAGAAGGTCGGCACGCCCACTATGGGTGGCGCATTGATACTAGTGTCCGTTATCGCCACTACGCTGTTATGGGCGGATCTGACGAATCGTTTCGTATGGGTTGTGTTGTTTACGTGTTTGTCGTTTGGGCTGATCGGATGGGTCGACGATTACCGCAAGCTGATTGATAAGAATCCGCGTGGTATCGGCGCCCGTGCTAAATTTTTCTGGCAGAGCATCGCGGGCATTGTAAGCGCTCTATTTTTGTACTTCAGCGCACAATCTCCGTTGGAGACCACACTGATCGTGCCGTTCTTCAAGGAGGTGGCGATCAGCCTGGGTCCCTGGTTCATCTTGCTAACCTACCTGGTGATCGTTGGCTCGAGCAACGCGGTCAATCTTACCGACGGCTTGGACGGACTGGCGATCATGCCCACGGTCCTGGTCGCCGGAGGCCTGGGTATATTCGCCTATGTCACCGGCCACAGTATCTTTTCGAATTATCTGGCGATACCGTTCATCCCGGGAACTGGCGAGGTGCTTGTGTTTTGTTCGGCCTTGGTGGGAGCCGGACTGGGGTTTCTATGGTTCAACACCTATCCCGCCCAGGTATTCATGGGCGACATTGGAGCGCTGGCGTTGGGCGCTTCGCTGGGTGCGGTGGCGGTGGTAGTCCGTCAGGAGATCGTGTTGTGCATCATGGGGGGAATCTTTGTTATTGAAACGGTCTCCGTCATCCTGCAGGTCGCATCATTCAAACTGGTGGGTAAGCGCATATTTCGTATGGCACCGCTGCATCATCATTTTGAACTGAAGGGGTGGCCCGAACCGCGAGTCAGTGTTCGGTTTTGGATCATCAGCCTGATTCTAGTGCTGGTGGGTCTGGCAACGTTGAAGATTCGGTGATAACTGCGATGCAATTTACATTGTGGCCAAGGGCGGATGTATGACCGCGGAGCTTCAATGCTGCGACGAGGCGATTGACGTGGCGCGCGCCCAGGCATCCGCGGTGGTGGTGGGGCTCGGTAAGACGGGCATGAGTTGTGTACGCTTTCTGGCGGATCATGGATATCATGTCAAAGTGGTGGATTCCCGCACGACTCCGCCGATGAAGACTCAATTCACGGCGCTACATCCGAATGTTCCCCTGCACATTGGTTTTGAACCCGAGTTGATGGCGGACGCGGACATCGTTGTAGTCAGCCCCGGGATATCGATTCATGAACCGGCCATTCAACAAGTCCGCGAACGCGGTGTGGAAGTGGCCGGCGACGTGGAATTGTTTGCACGCCATGTGCGCGCGCCGATCATTGCGGTCACCGGTTCGAATGGAAAAAGCACCGTTACGGCGTTGATCGGCGAAATGTGCCGCGTGGCTGGGCTGGATGCTCCGTTGGGCGGCAATATCGGTGTGCCGGTGTTGGACCTCCTCACCTCTGCCGAGCGAGTGCCGGATTGGTACGTGCTCGAGTTATCCAGTTTTCAACTGGAAACCACATCGAGTCTACGGCCCAAGGCCGCGGCAGTGTTGAATGTGAGTCCCGATCATATGGATCGGTATCCCGATTTGAACGCCTATACAAAGGCCAAGGCGAGGATCTTTCACGGCGCCGGGGTGGCGGTGGTGAATCGCGATGACCCCGCGACGTTGGCGCTGGTGCCACCGCAAAGATCCACATGCACCTTTGGGTGCTCCGCTCCGCAACGTGACGATGAGCTCGGATTGATAGCGCACGGAGGTACGTGGTGGTTGGTGCGGGGCGCAGAAAAGTTGATGCCGCGCGAACAAGTACCGCTGTTCGGGGGCCACAACCTCGAGAATGTGATGGCGGCGATGGCATTGGCAAGCGTTGCCGGCGTGTCATCAAGCGCAATGGTGCATGCGGTACGTCACTTCGCCGGGCTGCGCCATCGTGCCGAGATGGTGTTGGCGCAAGACGGGATCCGCTGGGTGAATGATTCAAAGGCCACCAATGTGGGCGCGACGGTGGCGGCATTGAAGGGTTGTGAGTCACCGGTGATTCTTATCGCCGGCGGTGACGGAAAGGCGGCAGATTTTTTTCCGCTAAGAAATGTGGTCGCGCAACACGTGCGCGCGGCAGTGCTGTTCGGTCAGGATGCCGCCAACCTCGAGGCTGTTGTTGACGACGTGACGCATTGTCATCGCGTGAAAACGCTACGCGACGCTGTACAGGTTGCGGGCAAGCTGGCGCGAGCCGGTGATGTAGTGATGTTGTCGCCGGCATGTGCCAGCTTCGACATGTTTGAGAATTTCGAGCAACGGGGCGATGTTTTTTGCTCCCTGGTGAAGGAGCTGGCTGCATGACGTCCGCTGTTTCACAGGCGATCCGCGCCAACGACACGGCCCCGGCGCCACGCGTTGACCCCTGGCTGGCGGGAGTGATTCTAGCACTGTTGAGTTTCAGTATGGTGATGGTCTATTCGGCGACAATCGCGAGTGGAAGCCAGTCCCTCGCTACCAGCTTTCAGCATCTTACGCGGCACGCGATACATGCCGCCGTTGGCATAGCGCTGATCTTGCTCGTCGCGTTGACGCGGATTAGCTGGTGGGAGCGAATCAGCAAACCGTTATTGATTTTATGTATCCTGGCGTTAGCCGCGTTACTGCTCCCCGGTATAGGGATCGAGGTGAATGGCAGCGTTCGCTGGCTCGAGTTGGGCACGCTGCGGATTCAGCCTTCCGAGTTCACCAAAGTGGCGACGGTGATCTATGCCGCCGCTTATCTCACACGCAACCGTGAGGCGTTAGGGGAATTCAGTCAAGGGGTATTGGTAATCGGCATCGTGTTAGCGGTGCTCGCGCTGTTATTGCTTCTGGAGCCCGATTCATGATGTTATTTCTAGGTGGCATTCGATTCTGGCATTTTTTGTTGTGTGTATTGCTGGGTGTTGCGGCAATGGTGGTGTTGACCGTTATCTCGCCGTACCGGACCGAACGTGTCATGAGCTTCATGAACCCATGGTCGGACCCCTTTGACAGCGGATTTCAGCTGGTGCAAGCGTTGATCGCATTCGGTCGCGGCGAATGGTTTGGCGTGGGCTTGGGTGCCAGTATTCAGAAACTTTACTACCTGCCTCATGCCGATACAGATTTTCTTCTCGCGGTAATTGCCGAGGAACTGGGCCTAATCGGCGTGTTGTTCGTGATCATGTTGTTCGGTGTCCTGTTATGGCGCGCATTCGCAATTGCCCGCCGTGCAGAACGCTTTGGAGAAATATACGCCGCGCGTCTCGCCCAGGGGATCGGATTGCTTCTGGCGATTCAAGCTATGATCAATATCGGTGTGAACACCGGGGTGTTGCCGACCAAGGGTTTGACGCTGCCGTTTTTGAGTTACGGTGGTTCAAGCCTGCTCGCCAGTTGTATCGCGGTCGGCTTATTGCTCGCGGTTGACCGCGCATCGCACCGAAAACCGGGAGCGGTGCGATGAGCACATTGCTGATTATGGCCGGCGGAACGGGAGGGCACGTTTTTCCTGCGCTCACGGTAGCGGAGAATTTACGCCGCCGAGGCGTCCACATCGTGTGGTTGGGCACAAGGTCCGGTATCGAAGCCCGTTCCGTACCCGCTGCCGGATTTGACATCGAATGGATCAGCATTCGTGGGCTGCGCGGCAAGGGCATGTGGGGTCTGTTGCGCACGCCGTTTTTGCTGCTCACCGCGATGCTGCAAACCATCGGCGTGATTTTGCGCCGTCGCCCGGCTGCGTTATTGGGGATGGGCGGGTTTGTCGCCGGGCCCGGTGGCGTCGTCGCATGGTTGCTTCGCCGCCCGTTACTGATTCACGAGGCAAATGCCATAGCCGGTCTCACGAACCGGGTGTTGGCGCGGCTGGGATCTAAAGTTATGACCGGTTTTCCCGACACCTTCCCCAAGGGGGTTGACGCGGAATGCGTCGGCAATCCGGTGCGCAGAGAGATCTTCCAACTTCCGGACCCCACATCGCGGCTCGCGAATCGTCATGGCGAACTGCGGCTGCTGGTCGTAGGTGGCAGTCAAGGGGCGAAGGTATTCAATGAGTTGGTCCCCGCAGCGATCAACGGGCTGCAGCCCACGCCGGAAGTCTGGCATCAAGCCGGGGCCGGCAACGCCGACTCCGTCAATGCAGCGTATCAACGGTTCGGGCTTGCGGTTCGGGTCGATGAGTTCATTGACGATATGGCGCAAGCGTACGGCTGGGCGGATGTGGTGCTTTGCCGGGCCGGTGCAATGACCGTGGCGGAAGTCAGTGCGGCGGGTGTTGCGACCATCTTTGTTCCCTTTCCCTACGCGGTGGGTGACCACCAAACAGCCAACGCGAATTACCTCGCTCAACAGAACGCGGCCATCGTCATTCCGCAACGAGATCTTACTGCGAGACGATTAACCGAGACACTGTGCCGCTGGAGCCAAAAGCGGGGAGAAATCGTGGACATGGCGCGGCGAGCGCGGCAGCTTTCCAGGCCCCAGGCGACGGTACGGGTCGTGGATATCTGCATGGAGGTCCTGCGTGCGTGACAGCGTTCAGCGAATTCATTTCGTGGGCATTGGAGGCAGCGGCATGAGCGGTATCGCCGAGGTGCTGATCAACTTGGGTTACCGGGTCTCCGGATCTGATCTGATTGAGAACGCGGCCATCCGGCGATTGCGGAAATTTGGCGCCGATATTCGTATTGGTCATGATGCCGCTGCGGTAAGTCGTTGTGATGTGGTCGTCACATCCACGGCGGTGAAGGAACACAACTCCGAAGTCGACGCGGCCTTGAACGCCAAGATCCCGGTCATCCCACGGGCGGAGATGCTCGCAGAACTGATGCGATTTAGAAAGGGCATCGCAGTGGCGGGTACGCATGGAAAGACCACCGCAACGAGCCTGGTGGCAAGCGTCCTTGCCCGCGGTGGCTTGGATCCGACGTTCGTAGTCGGCGGCCAGGTCAACAGCGCCATGTCCAACGCCAAGTTGGGAAGCGGCGAATACCTGGTGGCCGAGGCTGACGAAAGCGATGCCTCATTTTTACATCTGCAACCGCTGATAGCAGTAGTAACGAATATCGACGCGGATCATATGGATACCTATGAAGGCGACTTCGGTGTGCTCAAGCAAACCTTTGTCGATTTCATTCAGAATCTTCCGTTCTACGGTCTTGCGGTTTTATGCATTGATGATCCAGTGGTGCGTGAGATCAGTCCGCAGGTACGAAAACCAATACGAACCTACGGCACGACGTCGGTAGCTGATGTTTATGCCACTAATATTCAACAACACGGACCGGCGATGCGTTTCGAGGTCATGCGGCCCGGCCGCAGGACGCCCCTGGCTGTCGAATTGCCGATACCGGGGCGGCACAATGTTCGCAATGCATTGGCCGCGATCGCAGTCGGGGATGAGTTGGGTGTCTCTGAGCAGGCGCTCATGGACGGGCTGCGAGATTTTCAAGGCATCGACCGCCGATTTGACATACGTGGCGAGATCAAAGTCAAACATGGTTCGGCGTTGTTGGTGGATGATTACGCCCACCATCCGCGCGAGATCTATGCGACCTTACGCGCCGCTGCCGATAGTTGGCCGGACCGGCGGTTGGTGGTTGTATTTCAGCCCCATCGTTATACGCGCACGCGGGATCTTATCGATGACTTCAGCCAGGTCTTGGCCGACCATGATCCGCTCATCGTTACTGAGGTGTACGCTGCGGGTGAACCATTGCTTAGCGGCGCCGACGGGCGCGCGTTGTGCCGGGCCATTCGTGCGCGGGGACGGGCCGATCCAATTTTCATTCCGTCGTTAACGGATTTACCGCAGGCATTGTCGTCCATCGTGCAGGATCAAGATGTGATCCTGACCTTGGGTGCCGGAGACATTGGGCAAGCGTCAAAAAAGCTGGCTATCGAGGGCTGTGGAGATTAGCGCCAATGTTGCAATCCGCAAACAATCAGCAAGTGGATGAGCCAGCGATGATCCGTGGTGAACTGAGGCATAACGAAGCGATGTCGAAACACACTAGCTGGCGTGTGGGAGGCCCGGCGGACCAGTTCTTCGTGCCGGCGGATCGTGACGATTTAATATCGTTTCTACGTGATGTTTCACCGGCCGTACCGGTGACGTGGGCGGGATTGGGCAGCAATCTGCTGGTGCGCGACGGTGGTATCCGCGGTGTGATTATCGCCACCCACGGAGGTCTGAGTGACATTCGACGGTTCGGTGATCACGGAATCTATGCCGAGGCCGGGGTCCCGGGCGCGAAGCTTGCCCGCTACAGTGTGCGCGCCGGTCTTACCGGGGCCGAGTTTTTCGCGGGAATCCCCGGCACTTTGGGTGGCGCGCTTGCCATGAATGCCGGCGCTTTTGGTGCGGAAACGTGGAAGGTGGTGACATCGGCGGAAACCGTGGACCGATCCGGGCGCGTGCGCCGGCGATTTCCCGCTGAGTTCCGCATCGGGTACCGATCCGTCATCATGCCGCGGCCTGACGAGTGGTTTATTGCCGCCGAGCTGGGTTTGACCCCTGGTGAGGCGGATGCCGGACGGCAGCGGATCAAGTCTCTTCTCACCAAGCGCGCGCTAGCGCAACCCGTGCAAGTCCCCAGTGCCGGTTCAGTGTTCCGGAATCCGCCGGGTGACTATGCCGCAAGACTGATCGAGGCTTGCGGCTTGAAAGGTGCGTGTGAAGGTCAGGCGTGTGTGTCGCTACAACATGCCAATTTTATCGAGAACCGCGGTGGGGCGAGCGCAGAACAAATAGAGCTTTTGGTGCGGCGATTACAGCGGGAGGTGGAAACAAGATATGGCGTCTTGCTCGAACCCGAAATACGCATTATCGGCGAACACCAGTGAATGAAGATATCGGAAAAGTAGCAGTGCTCATGGGTGGATTGTCTGCCGAAAGAGAGGTCTCGTTAAAGAGCGGCGCGAGGATTCTGCGGGCGTTGCAGGCCCATGCCCTAGACGTAGTGGGCGTGGACGCTGATCGTGCCGTCCTGCGGCGCTTGCACGAACTCGCGGTCGACCGCGCCTTTATTGCGTTACACGGCAGGTGGGGCGAGGACGGGGTCATACAAGGGGCGTTGGAAGTTGCCGGTATTCCCTATACCGGGAGTGGCGTGCTTGGCTCGGCCTTGGCGATAGACAAATTGCGCACCAAAATCATGTGGCAAGGCGCGGGGATTCCCACGCCCGCATATAGACTGCTCAGCGAAGAAACCGATCTTGATGTCGCGGTGCGTGAGCTGGGCCTGCCGTTGTTTGTAAAACCATCTTTGGAGGGCTCCAGTATCGGTATGACCAAGATTACCACCCAAGCGCAGTTGACAGATGCCTGGCGTACCGCAAAGGAGTACGGCGACGCGGTGCTTGCAGAACGTTGCATCGAGGGTCCGGAGTTGACCGTTGGCATCCTCGGTAACGAGGCATTGCCGATTATTCGCTTGGAAACCCCACGTACCTTCTATGACTACACCGCAAAATACGAAGCAGATTCCACAGTCTATCACTGTCCGAGCGGACTCGCCGCCGAGTTCGAACTTGCGATCCAGCGGCAGTCCTTGCAGGCATTCCGGGTGCTGGACTGTTCGGGATGGGGGCGTGTGGACTTGATGTTGGATAAGCACAATGCACCCTATTTTCTCGAAGTCAATACGGTGCCTGGGATGACCGATCACAGCCTGGTGCCCATGGCGGCTCGGGCCATGGGGATGGAGTTCGACCAGCTGGTCCGAAGGGTCCTGGAGATCAGTCTATGACACAGCGGGCTTTGGCGCAGCGGGAACGTGAACGGAGGACCATGCGGCGTATTCGGTTTCGGCGCTCCACGCTGTTGGTGACTGCAACCCTATTGATGGTGTCCGCGCTCGTGGCAGTGGTGGCGGATCGATTGTTTTTGCCGAGTGCGTTTCAATTGGACCAAGTGCGTCTTGAAGGAACATTCGTGCATATTGATCCGCAAGAGCTGCGGAACAAGGTATTGGTTGCCATGGAGGGAAACTACTTTGCCGTGGACTTGGAACACGTAGAGCGGGCGGTCCTCGCCGTGGATTGGGTGTATGCAGCGACGGTAAGGAGAGTGTGGCCGGGCAGCATTCACGTACAGGTTCGCGAACAACAGCCGGTGGCGCGGTGGGGTCGCGGTAACTGGTTGAACACCGATGGCGAGGTGATTACCTTGACGGCGTCGTCAGACCTGAAAGATTTAGTGCACCTCGATGGACCGCCACAAGTGTCTCGCGAGATGCTGACTCGTTGTCGGCGTTGGCAATCCATTCTTGCGGAGTCTGGCCTTAAGATTAAAGGCGCCAGGTTGACACAGCGCCATGCGTGGATATTGACGTTGTCGTCAGCGGCCACGGCAATGAACGATTCGTTTTCGAGCGGGGTTTTCGAATTCGAGGTATTGCTCGGCACTCGGCAAGTTGAATCTCGGCTGCAACGCTTTATCTACTCGTACCGTACTTCTTTATATGCTCAGGTTGACGCCATGGCCAGGGTTGACTTGCGGTATCCCAATGGGCTTGCGGTAGCGAGGCGTTCCGTACCGGAATCAAATAACAATTCAGACCCGGACATAAAAACATGACCAAGAAAAACGATGATCATTTTATCGTTGGGCTCGATATTGGAACGTCGAAAGTATTAACGATTGTCGGCGAGGTCGATCCTGCAGGAGAAATAGAAATAATAGGCGTCGGTCATCATCCGGCGCGTGGTATGCGCAAAGGGGTAGTCGCAAACATCGAGTCCACGGTGCAGTCCATTCAACGGGCGGTGGAAGAGGCGGAGTTGATGGCCGGATGTCAAATCTACTCCGTTTACGCCGGGATTGCAGGAGCCCATATCAGTAGTTTCAATTCCCACGGTGTGGTGGCAATACGCGATAAGGAAGTGGCTGGTCAAGACGTTGAGCGCGTAATCGAAGCGGCGCGCGCGCTGGCGATTCCCAACGACCAGAAGGTTCTGCACATTCTGCCACAAGAGTTCATCATCGACGGGCAGGAAGGAATCCGCGAACCCATTGGCATGAGCGGCGTACGTTTGGAAGCCAAGGTCCACATCATTACCGGAGCGGTGAGCGCCGCGCAGAACATTATCAAGTGTATACGTCGCTGCGGCCTGGAAGTAGACGATATTATTCTCGAACAATTGGCTTCGAGTCAGGCGACGGTCACCGAGGACGAGAAAGACCTGGGTGTGTGCCTGGTAGACATTGGGGGTGGGACCACCGACATCGCCATCTTCACCGAAGGCGCGATCCGGCACACCGCGGTCATCCCCATCGCCGGCGATCAAGTGACTAATGACATCGCCGTGGCACTGCGCACGCCAACCCAGTCTGCCGAGGAGATCAAGAAGAAGTACGGTTCAGCTTTGACTCAGTTGGCCGGTAGTGACGAAAGTATTGAAGCCCCCAGCGTGGGCGATCGGCCGCCACGTAAGTTATCTCGGCAAACACTGGCGGAGGTCATCGAGCCTCGCATTGAGGAATTGTATGAGTTGGTGCGTGGGGAGCTGCGCCGCAGCGGTTTTGAAGAGCTGATTGGTTCCGGGGTCGTCCTGACAGGCGGCAGTTCCAAGATGGACGGCATGATCGAGCTCGCCGAGGAGGTTTTTCACGTACCGGTGCGGCTTGGTATGCCGAAATATATCGGTGGGCTGAATGAAGTGGTCAAGAACCCGATTTATTCCACTGGCGTCGGGCTGATTCAATTCGGAAATCGTCACAAGGGCCCGAAGCTCGACGAAGGACCACGCCGGTCTGGGTTCAAGGCGGTATTCGAACGCATGAAGGGTTGGTTTCAAGGGAGTTTTTAGAAGGGTCGATGCGACGCAAGCACAATTCACAGATGGCGAGATGGAAGTCCTAATATAACCAGAATTTCGCAGGCATGGGAGTACTCATATGTTTGAACTAATAGATACAGTTGATCAACAGGCGGTAATAAAGGTAGTCGGAATTGGTGGTGGAGGCGGTAATGCCGTGGATCATATGGTCTCCGCCAGCATAGAGGGTGTGGAGTTCATTAACGCCAACACCGATGTGCAGTCTCTCAATCGCACCAATGCCGACACCATTCTGCAGCTTGGCGCCAATCTTACGAAAGGGCTTGGTGCTGGTGCCAATCCGGAAATCGGGCGACAGGCGGCGATGGAGGATCGTGACCGCATCGCTGAGGCAATTCAAGGAGCGGACATGGTATTCATCACTGCTGGTATGGGCGGCGGCACGGGCACCGGCGCCGCACCCATCGTGGCGCAGATCGCGCGTGAGCAAGGGGCGTTGACGGTTGCCGTGATCACCAAACCATTTCCATTCGAGGGTGGTAAGAGGATGTCGGTGGCAGCCACGGGTATCGACGAACTATCCGAGTACGTGGACTCGCTGATAACCATTCCCAACGAACGGGTTTTGGACGTGATGGGTAAACAGGCGACGTTGCTCGAGGCGTTCGCAAAGGCCAATGAGGTACTGCGCAATGCGGTGCAAGGCATATCGGAACTCATTACTCGTCCCGGCCTCATCAATGTGGATTTCGCCGATGTTCGCACCGTTATGGCTGAGATGGGCATGGCGATGATGGGCTCGGCGACGGCCACTGGCATTGAGCGTGCTGCCGATGCGGCACGCTCGGCGGTATCCAGCCCGTTGCTCGAGGACACGCGTATTTCCGGTGCTCGTGGGATCCTGATCAATGTCACGGCTGGGATGGATATGTCCATCGGCGAGTTCGAGGAAGTCGGCAATGTGGTGCGGGAATTCGCCGCCGATGATGCCACGGTGGTGATCGGCACCGTGTTGGAGCCGGAGATGCAGGGGGATCTGCGGGTCACCATGGTGGCCACGGGTATCGGCGAGGCGAAAGCAGAGGTGCAACCCTGCCGGGTGGTACATTCTGTCCAAAAGGCGGTCAATTACGAGGATTACGAGGCCCCCACGGTGATCCGGAATCGCCGCGAGGACCGGGATTTGCCGGCGATGCCGGATGAAAAGAACATGGATTACCTGGATATCCCAGCGTTTTTGAGGCGTCAGGCGGATTAAGAGCAGGCACCGCTATGACTACACAAATCCACAAGAATCGTGTACGATGCGCCGCTTCGGGGAGGGCCTCGCCACGCCCGTAGACGGCCGCGTGTCGTATAACAAAAGGCTCAAGAATAATCCAATGATCAAACAACGCACGCTGAAAAACGTTATCCGGGCGACCGGAGTCGGGTTACACACAGGGGACAAAGTCTATTTGACGCTAAGGCCAGCGGCGCCAGGCACCGGTATCGTATTCAGACGAGTCGACTTGGATCCGCCGGTGGAAGTTCCCGCGCGTTCCGAGTACGTTGGTGATACCCGGTTATCCACCACCCTCGAGAATGAGGGCGTCAAGATCTCCACCGTTGAACATCTTATGTCAGCGTTCGCCGGTCTCGGCGTAGACAATGCCTATGTCGATCTTACTGCTGGTGAAGTTCCGATCATGGATGGAAGTGCCGGGCCGTTCGTATTCTTGATTCAGTCAGCGGGCATAGACGAACAAGAAGTGCCGAAACAGTTCATGCGCATTACCAAGAAGGTGGAGATTGAAGAAGGGGACAAATGGGTTCGCTTCGATCCCTTGGATGGCTTCAAAGTCTCGTTCGCCATTGATTTCGATCACCCGATTTTCAACAATATTACCCAACGAGCGAGCGTTGATTTTTCTACGACTTCCTTTGTGAAGGAAGTAAGCCGGGCGCGCACATTTGGGTTTATGCAGGATCTAGAAGCTTTGCGCGATGCGGGGTTGGCCCGTGGAGGCAGCCTGGATAATGCCATCGTGATGGATTCATATCATATCTTGAATGATGATGGCTTGCGCTACGAGGACGAGTTCGTCAAGCATAAGATTCTAGATGCGATTGGCGATTTATATCTGCTTGGCCATCCTTTAATTGGCGCATTCAGCGCGTATAAATCCGGACACGCATTAAATAATCAGTTGCTTCGAACTTTGGTCCATGACACTTCTGCCTGGGAGTTGGTCTCCTTTGATGATCCTGAAATAGCGCCAATCGCGTTTGTGCATACCGTGCCCGCGACGACATAAACCACACTATTGGCGGGTGCCACGTTAACAAGCAAGTCGGCCGTGGACATGTGTTGTCAAGAGAGCGTTTTTAGGATGATGGATCTGTTGGCTTTGGTGCGGACCTTTAGCCGCGTATTTTGCTAAGCTTTATTAAGGCGGTTCTAAGATCTACGTCTTGGATTCCCGCGGCGGCACTTTGTAGCAACTGTTGCGTGCCGGATGACGGATCCATGCGGCGCACCGGAACGCGCCGCCTTTGCTGATCCGCGGGCAGTACACGAATCTGAAGCGCTGTGACTGCGGGTAATCCATGCTGACGGAGCAGCCGGACGAGGGAAGTTTGATTATGCCGGACGCTGTTGGCCCATACCGGCGAGTCAGCGGATATGGTTAGCCGGCCGTTCGCATAGAATGTAGGCCGGCTGTGTTCCGCCAATTCCGCGGACACGACGGTGGCCCAGATATCTTGGATCTTGTTGAGTTGCCGTATGAGGCTCGATAATGAGACGCCCGCGGCATGACGGGTTTCGAGCAAAGCCGCGACGGACTGAAAGGTCTTGGTTTTTGTTGTTGAAGACATAGTGAATCACTGATTATATAGATAAACGGTCACGTCAACCTATGCGTATAATCATCGTTCCCAGTGGTACGGGTAAACGTCGCAGCACCAGCCTCACGCGCCGCAAAGTGACAGCGCTGATGATAACGGTATTTTTCCTACTGCCTCTTGTATCCGCCATCGCCGGCTACTATGTCAAAACCAGCCACCAAGTTGCAGGCACGCCGAGTCAAATGCCGGACTATAAATACTATGCAGGGTTGATAGAGGAAGGGATTCAGGAGCAAAGAACACACGTCGCCAAGGCACGATCTGAAGTAGGCAACCATCTCGACGCGTTGGGACGGAATCTTGGCCGGCTTCAGGCGCAGGTGTCGCGGATCAACGCCCTAGGACAGCGGTTGACGGAAATGGCGGGCCTAGATCCAACTGAATTCAGTTTTAATGAAGAGCCGGCGTTGGGGGGGCCGGAGTCACCCATCGCGGTTCAAAATCAATCGCAAACCGATCTTATCCATGCCCTTGACCGTCTGGACAAGCGCTTGCAGGAACAGCACGAGGAGCTGAATATTCTGCAATCCTTGATGATGGACCGCACATTACACAAGCGGCAGTTTCCCCGGGGTTGGCCGGTGGACGGGGGCTGGTTGTCGTCGCGGTACGGCTACCGCACCGATCCTTTTAGTGGCCGTCGTGACTTTCACGGCGGCGTCGATATCGCCGGCAAGGCCGGAAGTTCCATCAAGGCCGTGGCCTCTGGCATTGTCACCCACGCCGGGATCGAGGTCGGCTACGGGTTGATGGTTGAGCTAAATCATGGCAACGGATACACGACCCGATATGCCCACGCCCTGGCAACCGTGGTGGAGGTCGGAGATCGCGTCGCGAAAGAACAGGTGGTGGCGGTCGTGGGCAACAGCGGCCGCTCCACCGGACCTCACCTGCATTTCGAGGTCTTGATAAACGGCCAGACGGTGAATCCACGGCGCTATCTGAAAGCTTCCCGCTCGCGTTCATAAATTCCCCGGCAGCGTCATTGATTCAATTCGAAGATCCAATGAGTTTTCATTGGATGCGTTACCCTTCATACTAACCCTTTTAGCCCGCATACTGCACCAAGGCGGCGAAAAGAGGAGCTAACATTAGTGTTTCGCATCGGTAATTCGATTAAGATTTTGTGTAACACATCGTGGCGGAATTGGCGCCTATCCGGCGCTGGCTTGGTCTCGAATGCCTGGACTTGGGCTTCATTCAACGCATAGCTAGCAGCGGTATGCTTTTTGCTCCAGCGCGGCCTCCAGCCGCCCGACACTGCGACTACGAGCAGCACAGGTCCCTGCGCCAGCATCTTGGGATCCTTGGTGCCGTATTGCGGTTAGATTGCCACGTATGTTTAGAGCGAGGTAAGGATTGGGAATGATCGGATCGTTATTGCAAAAGGTCTTTGGTACTCGAAATGAAAGATTGATCCGACAGATGTCGAAGACCGTCAGTGACGTCAATGCGCTGGAACCCTCGGTGAGCGCACTTTCGGACAGTGATTTGGCCGCGAAGACGGCCGAGTTTCGTGAACGTATTGAACAAGGACAAACGGTGGAGGATTTGTTACCGGAAGCCTTCGCCGTGGTGCGGGAGGCCGCTAAGCGCACCTTGGAGATGCGGCACTTCGATGTGCAGATTATCGGCGGTATCGTACTGCATGAGGGTAAGATCGCCGAGATGCGCACCGGCGAAGGTAAAACCCTCGTAGCGACGCTACCGGCTTACTTGAACAGCCTGGCCGGGCAATCTGTGCATATCGTGACGGTCAACGATTATCTGGCGCGCCGCGACGCCGAATGGATGGGCGAGATATACAAGTTTCTGGGACTAACGGTGGGTGTGATCACGACCGGCCAGGATCCAATCGCCAAACGCGATGCGTACACGGCGGATATAGTATATGGCACCAATAACGAATTCGGATTCGACTACCTTCGCGACAACATGGCGTTCTCAGCCGAGGATCGGGCGCAGCGAGGATTGCACTACGCCATTGTCGACGAAGTCGACTCCATCCTCATCGATGAAGCACGTACGCCACTGATCATATCGGGTCCTGCGGAGGAAAGTACGGATCTATACGGGAAGATGAACAAGATCATCCCCCGGTTGACCCGGCAGGAGGTGGAAGAGGGGCCCGGCGATTACAGTGTGGATGAGAAGAATAAGCAGGTATTTCTCACCGAACAGGGTCATGAAACATCAGAACGTTTGCTAACCGAGGTCGGGTTGTTATCGGAGGATAGCAGTCTTTATGACGTAACGAATATCTCTTTACTGCATCATTTGAACGCCGCCTTGCGCGCGCACACACTTTTCCAAAGAGATGTCGATTATATCGTTCGCGACGATCAGGTGATCATTATTGATGAATTTACCGGCCGTATGATGCCCGGTCGGCGTTGGTCCGAGGGTTTGCACCAGGCGGTGGAAGCCAAAGAAGGCGCTAAGGTGCAACAAGAAAATCAGACGCTTGCGTCGATAACGTTTCAAAACTATTTTCGCATTTACGGCAAGCTCGCTGGGATGACCGGTACCGCCGATACGGAAGCCGCTGAATTTCAGCAGATCTATGGGCTGGAAGTCGTAGTGATTCCCACCGACCAGGACATGGTCCGCAACGATCATTCGGACCTCGTATATCGAACCATAAAAGAGAAGTTCACCGCAATTGTCGGCGGTGTCCGCGAATCTCATGAACGTGGTCAACCTGTGCTGTTGGGCACCGCGTCGATCGAGGCGTCCGAAGTGTTATCCAGCCTGCTGACTGACGAAAAACTGGAGCACCAAGTATTAAACGCCAAACACCATGAGAAAGAGGCGCAAATTATCGCCCAGGCCGGAAGCCCCGGTGCGATCACCATCGCCACCAATATGGCGGGTCGCGGTACGGATATCGTATTGGGAGGCAACCTGGAAATGGAGCTCAAGGAATTGGGCGAGGATCAGGACGCGAAACCGCAGGCTCGCGATGCGTGGAAGATACGCCACGAACAGGTCGTTGCTGCGGGTGGCCTGCATGTCGTTGGCACTGAGCGGCATGAGTCACGGCGTATCGATAATCAGCTACGCGGCCGCTCCGGCCGGCAGGGTGATCCCGGCTCGTCGCGATTTTATTTGTCGCTAGAAGACAATTTAATGCGCATATTCGGTTCCGAGCGGGTGTCCGGACTAATGCAGAAACTCGGCATGGAGGAAGGCGAAGCCATCGAACATCCCTGGGTAACCCGTGCCATCGAAAACGCACAGCGCAAGGTCGAGGGTCGAAATTTCGACATCCGCAAACAGCTGCTCGAATACGACGATGTGGCGAACGAACAGCGCAAAATTGTTTACGAAGAGCGAAATCGGCTCATGGATATCGAGGATATTTCCGAGAGCATTGAGGTGATGCGCGGTGACGTCATAACCAGTGTCATAAACCGCAGCGTTCCGCCGCAGAGCCTCGAGGAGCAATGGGACATTGATGGCCTGGAGCGTGATCTGGAAGGCGAGCTTGGAATTGACCTAGCCATCAAACAGTGGCTGGAGGATGATCCGGAATTGCATGAAGAGACGTTGCGCGAGCGAATCAAAACCGCGATTACCGACGCCTATGCGGCTAAAACTCAGGAGGTTGGAGAACCGGTTGTGCGTCACTTGGAAAAGGCAGTCATGTTGCAAGTGCTGGACTCGCAATGGAAAGAGCATCTCGCATCGATGGATCATCTGCGGCAGGGAATCGGATTGCGTGGTTATGCGCAAAAAAACCCCAAGCAAGAATTCAAACGTGAAGCGTTTGAGATGTTTCAGGACCTGTTGGGCCGAGTGAAGCACGATGTGATCACCATCTTGTCCAAGATACAAATTCGTACTGAAGGAGAGGTCGAAGAAATGGAGGCCCAACAACGCACTCAGCAACAGATGGACTTTGTTCATCCCGAAATGCGTGAAGAGCCTTTGGCTCTATCACGGGACGCTGCAGATGTCGCGGTCAAGATCCCGCCTAAACCCTATGTTCGCGAGGGGCGCAAGATCGGTCGTAATGAACCTTGTCCATGTGGTTCAGGAAAGAAATATAAACAGTGTCACGGCCGCCTCAACGCCTGAGGTCTGTAACCTTGCCCGTCGGACTACGCGCTCCTGAAACTTTGCTGCCGGTGTCGGGCGTGCGATGGGGGACAGCGTGTGCCGCGATTCGTCAATCGAAACGGGACGATGTCGCGCTGCTAGAGTGCATACCGGAAACCCGGGTTGCCGCTGTGTTTACGCGGAATCGGTTTGTGGCGGCGCCGATACAGCTGGCCCGTGTTCACCTCGAGGTTCAATCACCGCGGGCGCTGGTCGTTAACAGCGGTGTCGCCAACGCGGGCACCGGGGAGGCCGGATACCACGATGCGGAACGGATCTGCCAGGCGGTGGCCAAGCAGATCAATGTGGCGACGGAGCAGGTTCTGCCGTTCTCAACGGGGGTAATCGGCGAGCGCTTACCGGTTGATCGTATCGTAGCGCGTGTGCGTCAATGTGGTGAACGGTTACGGGCCGACGGTTGGCTGCACGCGGCGCGCGCAATCATGACTACCGATACGGTACCCAAAGGTGTCTCCGTACAGACCGTCCTGGGAGGGAAGACCGTTACTATTACCGGTGTAGCGAAGGGCGCGGGAATGATTTGCCCGAACATGGCGACGATGTTGGCCTACATCGCTACGGATGCATCGGTGGTGCAAAGCGTGTTGCAAACCTGCCTGGAGCACGTGATTGCGCAAAGCTTTCATCGCATCACTGTAGATGGCGATACGTCCACCAACGATGCTTGCGTCCTCCTCGCCACCGGTGCTGCGCGCCAGTCATCGATCACGACCCTGGACCATCCGGATTATCCTGCATTCACTCAGGCACTCACATCGGTTGCCAACACTTTGGCCCAGGCTATTGTCCGTGATGCGGAAGGGGCCACAAAATTTGTAGAGATCGCGGTGACTGGTGGGACCACCGAAGCGGACTGTTTGCGAGTGGCTTATACGATTGCTCATTCCCCGCTGGTGAAAACCGCTTTCTATGCAAGCGATCCCAATTGGGGCCGGCTGCTCGCGGCGGTGGGACGATCAGGAGCATCGAATCTCGATATAAGCAAAGTGAGTATCCGCATCAACAATCAATCCATTGTGACCGGCGGTGAAGTGGCGCCGACATATACCGAAGCGCTCGGTCAGTCGGCGATGGCTGACGAGGAGTTGCTGGTGTCCGTTGATCTGGGCGCCGGTGATGAACAGGCGGCGATTTGGACTTGCGATTTATCTAACGAATATGTGCGCATCAACGCCGAATACCGTACCTGACCGGATTGAGGTTGCTGCCGGCATTGTGACGGATGGCGGCGGAAGGATACTCATCGCGCAGCGCAAGTATCCGGACCACCACTGCGGCAAGTGGGAATTCCCAGGTGGAAAACTGAAGCGCGGTGAGACTGTTGGACAGGCGTTGCGACGTGAATTGGAGGAGGAGCTGGGAATACGTGTCGGGCGGGCGGAATCGTGGGTTACGGTGCATCATGATTACCCCGATCGACCTATTGCTCTCAATGTGTTGCGGGTGTTGAGCTATGACGGGGCGCCCACGGGACGTGAAGGACAGGCGCTGCAGTGGCTGCAGCCTCAGGATCTTCAAGAAGTCGATTTTTTAGAAGGGAATAGGAGTGTCGTGCGCAGCTTGCAGTTGCCGTCGCAGTACCTGATTACCGATGCGCAGAGATATGGAAGTGAGCAGGTGTTGTCCCGGCTTGACACATTGTTGGAGTGTGGCGGGCTCATTCAGGTGCGGGAAAAATCCATGGCGCATCCGGAGTTGCGGGAATTCGTCGGCGAAATTGTGGCCAAGTCCCGCAGCCGCGGGGCAAAGGTGTTGCTGAATGCGAGCGCGGGCACGGTGATAGACATGGGCGTCGATGGCATCCATCTTACGTCATCTCGATTACGGGCTTGTGATCAGCGACCGCTTTGCGACCGTTATTGGGTAGCCGCATCTTGCCACAGCGAGGAGGAGATGATGATGGCCAAACGCATTAACGCGGATTTCGTCGTGCTCGGCCCCGTCTCCAGGACCGGATCCCACCCGCGGACCGAGCCACTGGGCTGGCGTCGGTTTGGCGTCCTGTGTGCAACGGCGAATTTACCGGTATATGCGTTGGGGGGGATGCGGCCCAACGACCTGCAACAGGCACGGCGCGCGGGTGCTCAGGGTATCGCCATGATCAGTGCGCTGTGGGGAAACGGAAATAGTTGACCCGCATCCCCGGCGCCGGCTCGGTCACGAACGCCTGCAGTTGCGCTTCACTCGGCCCATAGCTTGCCATGGGTTTCGTTCCAGCGCGGCGTTCTTACCCATCGACCGTGTGCGACTACGCACAGTGCAAGTCTCTTCGCCGACTTCCGGAATCCATGGTGCAACATTCGCGCTGCAATACGCGGGTCAACCGGCCGCTGCCGTGTAGAGCCGGTGTAAGTCATCGACGCGCTTTACCAATTGTGCAATATCTCCATCATTGCGTATGAGATCATCCGCGATAGCGGCCCGCTCGTTATCAGATGCCTGGGCGGAGAAGATCTGCTGAATGACGCTGGGCGAAAGCCCATTTCGCGACGCTAGCCATTGACGTCGTTTTTCGGTTGGCGCCGCGACCACCAGCACACGATCGACCAGATCTTGAAATCCGGTTTCCACCATTAGCGGCACCACGACCACGCAGTACGGAGCATCCAGCCCGTCCAGTCGACTGTTCACTTCATCGCGTATGCGTGGATGTAAAATTGCCTCCAGCTTGTGTCGTGCTGCGGTATCGTTGAAGACCCGCTCACGCAGCGTGTTTCGGTCGAGTTCACCGCCATGAACGACATCGGAGCCGAACTCTCTCTTGATCTCGCGGACCGCGGCCGAGTTGTGCGTGGTCAGGCGATGGGCGATCTCATCCGTATCGATGACCGGGACACCCAGATGCCGGAAGCGATCGGACACCACCGTCTTACCACTGCCGATACCTCCAGTTAGACCGATCCGGAGCATTAGTGGGCTAAGTCAGTCGGGCAAACTGCAGATAGGCGCGGGTGATTTGTTCACCCCATAACAGCGCGATCCAGCCGGCGACCGATAGGTAAGGCCCGAAGGGAATCGGTATGTCACGATCCCGGCCGCGCAGCGTGATCAGCAGGATACCAATAACAGCTCCCGAGAATGCAGAGAGCAAGATGATGAGTGGCAGGGCCTGCCATCCCAGCCAGGCGCCAAAAACCGCAAAAAGTTTGAAATCGCCAAAACCCATGCCTTCCTTTCCGGTGAGCAATTTGAAGCCGTGGAACACCAGCCATAGGGAGGCGTAGCCCGCGACTGCCCCCAATACCGCGGACTGTAGATCCGTGAATGTATTGAAGACATTCGCCAACAGGCCCAGCCACAACACCGGCAGCGTGATGTTATCGGGAAGAATTTGATGGTCCAGATCAATAAAGCTAAGCGCGATCAAACACCACGTGAGCAACAGAGCCCAAATTGTGGGAACGTTGAAGCCCAGGCGCCATGCGACGATCAAAGACAATACGGCAGTCAGTGCTTCCACAACGGGATAACGCCACGAAATACGCTTGGCGCAGTTTGCACATCGACCTTTGAGAAGCAAGAAGCTCAGCAGCGGGATGTTGTCACTTGCCTTGATCGTGACGCCGCAGTGTGGACATTGCGAACGTGGACGTACAAGGGATACAGCCTCCGCTTCCAGAGCTTCAGCGGTGGGCATCTGCAACACTTCATGACACTGGTCCCGCCACGCGCGCTGCAACATGATGGGCACACGATGAATAACGACATTCAGGAAGCTTCCGACCAGCAGGCCCAACAGCGCCACGGAGATCAGGAAGAGTGGAGTGCTTTCCGCAAATGCTTGGAACACGAAGTGTTGTCGATGTGTACGATCGGCGAAAATAGCGGCCTGCGACCGCCCGTGGGAGGTTTAGAATACTGCCGCCATCTTGAAGATCGGTAAGTACATAGCGACCACCATGGTGCCAATGATCCCCCCCAGCACCACGATCATAATTGGCTCGATCAGGCTGCTCAACGCGGCGACCGCATCGTCGACTTCCTGCTCATAGAACTCAGCGATCTTCGCGAGCATGAGTTCCAACTCGCCCGATTCCTCGCCGGTGGAGACCATCTGCAGGACCATGCTCGGAAACAAGCCTGTTTGCGCCATGGATGTCTCCAGTGTGCGGCCGGTACTGACTTCATTGCGAATGTTGATTATCCCATTGTAATAAACGCGGTTGCCCGAGGCCGAGGCCACCGATTCCAGCGCATCCACCAGGGGTACTCCGGCGCCAAACATCGTGGATAGCGTTCGCGAGACGCGTGCGATGGTTGCCTTTTTGAAAATCGCGCCAAAGATGGGCAGCCGTAATGTGATGCGGTCAACCATAAACTGCAGTTTATCGGAACGTTTGTACGTATACATGATGCCAACGATCGATCCGATCAAGACGGCGAAGAAAATTATCCACCACTTTTGAAACCATCGAGACATCTCTACGATGGATGCGGTTAACGTCGGCAGTTCACCACCGAAGTTGCGGAATAATTGCTCAAACTGTGGGATTACAAAGATCAATAATAGAGCCACAACGATGACCGCGACGACTAGTACCGCAGTGGGGTACATCATTGCTGCTTTAACCTTACCCTTTAACGCCTCAACTTTTTCTTTGTAGGATGCTACTTTTTCTAATAATACATCCAGCGTACCTGATTGTTCGCCCGCCGCGACGAGACTCGTATACAGGCGATCGAAATGCATAGGATAGCGCATCATCGAGTTACTAAGACTGGTGCCCGACTCCACTTCTTGCCGGATGGAGGTCAACAAATTGTGCACACTAGGATTCTCATGACCTGTGGCGATGGCGTCAATCGATTGCGCGACCGGTATACCGGCGCTGATCATGGTAGACAACTGGCGAGTGAAGAACGTGACATCCTTTGGCTTGATCGGTTTTCTTATGCTGAATAATGGCTGGGGCTTCTTCCGCACCTTGATCTCGCGGATGCCTTGCCGCCTCAATGTTGCCTTGATATAAGCGGCGCTCGTTGCTTCGTTATCCCCCTTAACGCGACGGCCTTTCGCGTCGGTGCCCTCCCAGGTGAACGCAGTCAGTTTTTGTGTTCGCTTAGCCATATTATTGATTTGTTACTCTTTCCACTTCGTCCAGACTCGTGGCGCCTTGTTGAACCTTGAGCAGGCCAGCGCGACGCAGGCCAACCACACCCTCCATCTTAGCCATATTCTCGATGTCGTGTTCCGTGCACCCTTCCATGATGAGATTACCCATCTGCTCGGACACCGGCATCACTTGAAATACGGCAATACGTCCCCGGTAGCCTTCGGTGCACGCGTCACAGCCCACTGGTTCAAACAATTGCAGGTCGTCGATTTCATGCTCCTCAAATCCCGACGCCAACAACGCCTTTTCGGGAATATCCAAGGGTTTTTTGCAAGCGTCACACAGGCGTCGCACTAAACGCTGCGCCATTATCAGATGGACGGCAGAGGCGATATTGAAAGGTGCCACGCCCATATTTAGCAGCCGCGTGAGCGTAGAAGGCGCGTCATTGGTGTGCAGGGTCGATAATACGAGATGACCAGTCTGAGAGGCCTTAACGGCAATATCAGCGGTCTCCAGATCCCGGATCTCGCCAACCATTATGACATCCGGGTCCTGACGTAGAAATGCCCGCAATGCAGACGCAAAAGTCAAGTTCGCACGTTCGTTAATGTTTACCTGATTGATTCCCGCCATATTGATTTCCACCGGATCTTCGACGGTACAGATATTGCGCTCCGGTTTATTGAGCATACCGAGCGCCGTGTATAGAGTGACCGTTTTACCGCTACCGGTGGGTCCGGTCACCAAGATCATGCCATAGGGTCTTTTAATCGCTTCCAGATAGTTGTCTTTCTGAAAACTTTCGAACCCGAGATTCTCCAACCCCAACTGGGCGCCGCTGCCATCAAGGAGACGAATCACTGTTTTCTCGCCGTACAGCGTCGGTAGCGTACTGACACGAAAGTCAATTGAACGGTTGCGGGACAATCTCAGCTTCATGCGACCGTCTTGCGGTACGCGGCGCTCTGCGATGTCGAGTCTTGAGAGGATTTTTACGCGCGCGGCGATTCGGGCAGCCAGATTAACCGGTGGTGATGCCAATTCGTGGAGCACACCGTCAACGCGAAATCGGACACGGAGTTTCTTTTCATAGGGTTCGATATGAATATCAGATGCGCTTTTCTTTATCGCGTCCAGGAGCATCTTGTTTACAAAGCGAACGATTGGCGTGTCGATTTGTTCAACGATGCCCTCTTCGGCTTTGTTCTCATCGTCTTCCGACGAGATGTCGATGTCCTCGAGTCCTTCATCGTCACCGACCAAGTCGGAGTACGTGCTGTCATTGGCTTCTTGTGCCCGGTCGATGGCGGTTGACAATTGGTCTTGGGCCACGAGGATGGGCTCCACGCCAAGGCCGGTGTGAAATTTAACATCTTCCAGAGCGCGCCGGTCTGTGGGGTCCGATATGGCGAGGAACAACTTTGTACCGCGCTTGTAAAGCGGGAGGACTTTGTGCTTTTCGATCAAAGCATCGGCGACCAACTCCACTGGCGCCTGTTCCAAGTCTATTGCGCTGATGTCGAGCAGCGGCAAACCGAACTCTTCCGATGCCGCCCAACTCAGCTGATCGGTGGGGATTATCTTGCCATGCGCAACCTGAGTGAAGAACGAGCGGCCCTTATGGATCGCTTTTTCCTGCAGCTTTTCAGCGACATCCCGTGACAGGAGATCGGCCCGCACGAGCCGTAGGGCCAAGCCGCTCAACTGGAAGGCTGTGCTTGGTGTCGCCATCAATATTTCCAAATATTCATTAGGTATTTTCTGATTAAATATAGCAGAAAATGTGCCGAGTCTGCGCCCGACCCGCGGCGCGAATCATTAAACATTGTCATTTTCCCGCTTTTACGCACTCTCTCGTCTACGCTCGCCCGGCGCATCACGCACCCACAAACAGAGGCTAAGGGCTTGTTTAGATTCAGAAATATGGTTGGCGCCCCGTGGGGTCGCTTATCCCTGCCCAGCGGCGACTGAACGGCCAGACTTGCGGTCACGCATAAAAATAAATGCGCCGGTGCCAGTGACACTGAGTGAGCACTATTTTCCATTGTGCTTCGGTGCAGATGCGGCTTGTCAAGAATGTCATGCGGTTTGTTCGAGGAGCCGTGCAAATCTTCCGCCGACTTCCGTCCAAGTCGGTGTGTCCACGTTTGGCAGTCGACGTGTTGACGTGAATTTCCTTATTTTGTTGATTGTTTGTTCGTGGTCATCGATATCGAACAGGAAATCTTCGTCCTGTCCGAAGATCCATTCTGTGGCTGACGTTCGACTCGCGATAACGGGGATTTCGCAAGCCAGCGCTTCATATATTTTTACCGGGTAGCTGTGGTCGCCGAAGGCGCCCCTTTTGTTGACTGCAATCGCCAGATCCAGACTATTGACGAATAATGGAACTTGGTCGTCGTGCAAGAAGCCAAGATGTAAAGTATTGGTCGGTAGGCTATAGTGGCTGTCTTTGCGCCCCGAAACAATAAATTGAATATCGGGATCATGTATCGCCAGCTGATTTAGAATCGGTATCAGCGCGGCAAAACCTCGGCTAGCAACCGCCGATCCACAGTATCCGACAAGCTTGGGTTTTTCAGGCAGCCCTAAACGTCTTCTGCAATCGAGCGTTTCAGCTGGCCGAAATTTTTCATCGGCTGCCATCGGTATCACAGCCTGTGCATGACATTGATCAGAAAACTTTCGCATCAAATTCAGCAAGCCCGGTCCGGCGGCCGTGATAGCGTGGGTGTTGTTCAGTGCCTTGCGCCATGCCCAGTGTAGCGGTTTCGCCCACGGTATATAGGACTCATAATTATCATAGGCATCGATCAATGAGCGGCAACCGGCAGTTCGGGCTATACGCGTTGCAAGAATGCCAAAATAGGTATCGGACAAACCGACAACCCAATCAGCGTTCGACATCATGGCCAAACGGGTTGCGTAGCGCACATAGCGAAGGGGCTGTGGGAGTATGTTCACACTATGAACTTCCACGTTTCCTATTGAAGCGACCACCTCGGCTTCCCTTCTGTAGTTTGCCAATACGATTGATACCTGATGCCCCTGTCGTGCGAGATAGTCTGGGATGTTGTAAAAGCGACCGTAGGGACTGGTCACCAAATCCCGTTGTTGCGGCCGCCTCTTGCACAGGAAAATGAGATTCAATTAACGTCTACCTGATTAACTGGAAGAACCAACCTTCGACAGATATCTCCTTTGGTGATTTTCTATTGGGGTAGTTCATAAAGCGAGGTTATTCTCTCTATACTCTAGCTGGAACCCGAACTCGATGCGTAGATGAAATTTAGATTGACAACGGGGTTTAAGAAATACTTCGCCAACACCACCTGGGTAGTCGCTGAGCGCGTGATCAGCATGGGAGTCGCACTCGTAGTCAGCGTCGCTCTCGCGCGGTACCTCGGTCCGGCAGATTTCGGCACCTTAAACTATGTTGCAAGTTTCGTTGCCTTATTCACAGCATTTTCAATGTTGGGGCTGGAAACGATCGTAGTACGCGAACTCATCTACGCACCGTTGAACCGTTACGAGGTGCTTGGAACCGCATTCGTGATGAAATTGATCGGCGGGACGATCGCTATTGTGTTGATATACGTGATTTCCCGGTTAACAGCTGATGATCCCGACCAGACATTGATGCTGCTTATCGTCAGCGCGGGGTTTCTGATGCAGGCTACGTCTGTCATTGAGTTTCACTTTCAGGCCGAGGTCACATCGAAGTATACAGCGTATGCTCGGCTCTCCCAGACCGTCATCTCTGCTGCCGCCAAACTCCTCGGTATGGTGTTCGGCGCCGAAGTACTTTATTTCGTTTTCATGCTTCTGTTGGACGCGACCATCCTCGCAATCGGCTTGTTGATCTTTTACGCAAAGCAGAACGCGAAGGCATTCCCTTGGAAGTTTCAACGAAGTCTTGCAGTTTCCATGTTAAGTGCATCGTGGCCACTATTCCTGTCAAGCATTCTTGTATCAACCTATATGCGTATTGACCAGGTCATGATCAAGGAGATGCTCGGCGTTGCTGAGGTGGGGCTGTATTCAGCCGCCGTCAAGATCAGCGAAGCCTGGTATTTCATCCCCCTGGCGATATCAGCGTCGCTGTTTCCGGCGATCATGCAGGCTAAAATACAGGACGCGCACCTGTATTACCGCCGCCTACAGAAATTCTATTGGTTACTGACGTGGTTGGCCTTGGGTATTGCGACGCCATTCGCATTGGCGGCTAAACCTATAGTAACGCTTATATTTGGCCTCGAATTCGTCGAGTCGGGCACCGTTCTGTCGATCCACATCTGGTCCTCGATCTTCGTATTCTGGAGCCTGGGAAGCGGAAAATGGCTTGCCGCAGAACAGTTACACAAATTCGCGCTGTATCGAGCAGCGATGGGTGTAACAATCAACGTCGTATTAAACTTTGTCCTGATTCCCGGGCTTGGTATTCAGGGCGCTGCTGTCGCCACACTCATATCATTGCTGTGCAGTGCATATCTGGTTGATCTTGCCACCAAGAAGACACGAATCGCGTTCTACATGAAGACCAGGAGTATTTATTCCAGTAACCTCCCCGCGCAGTTTTCCACACCTGAGAATTGAGGGACCGCATCCTGACGGCCTGTCTACTACCGTTGTTGTTGCCGGAGTAAAAGCGCGGTTATTTGCCGCGGCCTAGTTTAACTTGGAATCGGCATCGCGGCGTTCCTGCCACCAATATTTGGCAAGAGATGC
>CAMYKK010000036.1 GCA_947258975.1 uncultured Gammaproteobacteria bacterium | reverse complement strand
GGAATCGCACTGGCCCTACGCCTTAGGAAGGGGGTGATTACGTCAAAAGAGCTTGCCGACAGGCTACACAATATCTTTGTGATGTATCGCCATCGCCGGCGCTACCCAGACCGAAAGGGACGCCTGCCGTTGATGCATGGCTTGTCGTTCGCTAAAGATATTGACACCGAAGAGGAAGCGCAGGAGATAACCGATCGGCTCGGCTAGTAAATCAATGAGGGTCGATGGCGCTTCGCTAACAGCTCTCGGTGCTGGAGCGCTCCGTCAAACGGCCTCGGTTGTCTTTAATAATCGTTTTGTTAAATTGGATGAAGTCACCACCTTCCCAATCTGCTATGGGGTGATTTAAGATATTGAACGGAGGGCAATGGTCTGCCTCCACCTCACTGGACGTCGTTGTGGCCGTGAAGTACCAGATCATGCACAGCGTGAGCAGATCTTCGTAGGTGATAGGCCAAGTCGACGAACGCCCTTTGACGGCCGTCTCGCACATAAGATATATGTTTTATCACTGCTGTGCGGAAACGGGGTTCTGGCTTGATGATTCTGTTGCTAAGCTAGTCGACACAACCTGTAGACACTGTGTTAGTGGAGGTTCCTATGCGTAAGATTGTGTTTGGCTTGGTTGCCGGCGTCGTGACGCTGATTCTATTGATAATGAACTTGGGTACGGCCCAGGTGGCGCATACGCCCTTGGTGTTGGTCGTGAAAGATCGCAATCAAAACGTGTTAGGGCCGGTGGTCGGTTTGGACAGGGACAGCGGGCGGCCCATCGTGGCCTACGATGGCGACGTCGTGGGTGGTGGGCGCCGCACATTTTTTTTTAACGGTTGATCAGAACGGTTTTCAGGCCGAGGACCCGGAAGTCTATTTCACCGGCGCTCATTGCGTGGGTCAGGCCTACCTCGTTGCACCGGCCAGGCGTACCGGTTTGAGATCAATGTCCGGCATATCTTACGGTGTTGGCCCCGGCCCCGGGGATGACTATTTTCTCTATCGCTCCGATCTCTCCGGGCCCGGCAGAAACGTTGCGGTCTTAAGTAAATTTTCGACTATGGGCAACTCAGATTTCAGCCACCCGGACAACTGCCAGCCGGTTAGTGGGGCGGACGATCTGGTGAATGCCTCGGCAGTAATCAATGTCACCAGCGAGTTGCCGCCAAGCTATACCGCCGATACTAGTGCACGCATTGCGTCGGGCACGATCGCGGCGGGGACCACAGCGCTGTTGGACGTCGATACCGGTACGGGCGTTAGTTCGGAACAAAGACAAGCGAACGGTATCGGCGAGGCGGTTGAACGTGCGCTGGTGCGCTATCTGGCGGACAAGGAGATCCAGCCTAATGCGAACGGCCAACTGGCGGCGCTGATTTCGGCGGAACTGCATGCCGATGCGCCGGCAACCGAACCAACCGCCGTTGCCCCGGTTGACACGACTGCGTTGACTTCGACCACCGCGCACGAGCGCGGTAGACCCCGTTATTACGCCGGCCGGCGGCTGGCCGAGGATGAGGTTGTGGCACGCGGCGTTTTTGTTGAGGATGTCGAGTTGAGGCTGCAGGAGGATGGTACTGGACCAACGGATAAGGTTCAGCTTGTCTTCGCAACCCCGGAGTTCGACGGCGACCCCACGTTCGGGGACGCCTGGTCAATCGTTGTCAACGCGCATGACACCGCCAGCACCGACGACGGCACCATGTTCTTTAGCACGCCCAGCTTCGGCGACGCGCTGCAGTTGTTCACCGACGGCAGCGCTGTCGTGTCCGAGCTGCGGGAGCTGACCCTGAGACGCCTGAGTTCGCCGCCCATTAGCTGTTGTAGTGGGGGTCAGGAAGGCATGTTCTACTGGGACGAGCAAGCCAACACGCTGTGCGTTTGCGACGGCTCGAATTGGTCGCCGGTGGATAGCGACAACCTCGGGACTTGTGCCTAGGCAGCCTTTTGTCCCTTCGGTCGATTTGACTACTTAAATGACGGCTTCGAGTATTTGCAGGTGTTCAACTGAATGCACAGAGTAGTTGAACTTGGGTTTCGCAACTCCGAAAGAAACGTTCGCTATAGATGAGAACGGACGTTGAGCCTTTTTCCTAGCGACCGTCGGGTGTGGGTCCAGGCCGTGTAAAAAGTCGAGATCAAAATAACCGGTGGTAAAACGATACGTATGTTGGTCGCAAACACAATGGCTATGGAAAAATAAGGAAGCGTATAAAGCAATACCACAACCAAAGTGGAGCGTTTTCCCAGTCGTTCGAAACCTCGGCGACTTTTTAACCTGGGTCGATTTTTGCCGTTCGCCGCCATCAACGGGTCCATTGCCTGGCTACCCGCCAATAGACCCATAGTCCGGCTTACACTAGCGGCTTGAATAGTAACTCGCCACCCACACGACGATCCGGTGTTCTCGAGTAACGTATGTGCGGGGAATGACGCGAATTTCGACGCTGTGGTCAGCGATGATCAGCAGTGCGCCGCCTCCGGTTCGGTCACTGTAAAGGGCACTGCGCACGTGATGGCGTCCGGCGATCTGGGAGTCATTTCGCCACAGGTCCACGTTGAGGCTGGATTTAGTGTCGAGTCGAATGGTGGCTTCAGAACCTATTCGGCAGACCCTTGTTCAGCTTGTCCGTAGAAAGCTGGAAAAATTGATCTCGCTGAATAGCCCGACCCGGGATAGCCCCGCACCGTCACCACTATGAAATCACGAGGTAAGACAGTCGATCGAAAACCGCCGCCGATTATCGAGTGCTAACCCGGCCTACTCCCGATCACGCGGCGCTTTAGATGTACCGCGGCCAGTCTGGCAACTACCCCCAGGTACCCCCAACCGCTCACCTCTCTCACTGGGGAGGCCCGGTTGGTACAGTAAGTGATCCTTGGCCTTCTTGAAGAGTCTGGCGCGGTGTCGTGAGACACCCGCATCCGGGCACAGAATTCCCATGCAATGTTATGCATATGCTCGAGCGCAAAATCCAGCCGCACCATGTTTCGCGCCAGCCGCGTGAGCACGCGCGGCGTAACGTTGTATCGGAGTTCCTCCAGATGCCAGTACGCGTTAATAACGTCCTCGTACCAGACGCTCGGGAAAAGATTGGTGGGATGGAGGTAGTGAAGTGGCGTAAAGAAAGTCTTGTGGTCGTAGATGAATCCCTCGTCGCTCCACGCGAACGGCGTCCAAATCTCCAACAATGCGTCTTCCTTGGCGACACGGCTGATTTCCCTGAATACGTTGGCAAGTGTGCTCATGTGCTCGAAGCAATGCGACGAATAGATCTCGTCCACGCTTCGGTCGTCGAACGGAATGCTGTCGTGTTCGAGATTTACGACATGGTCCACATCGTCCTGGTCGACATGGTCTATACCGATATAACCTGGGCGTTTGGATTTACCGCAACCCAAATCCAGTTTGATAGTCATCGACTCCCATCTCCAAACAGCGAACCGCGCCAGTCTATTTATGATACTGCAGAATGGCCCGGCTTTGCGAGGCGGGCCGGGGTTGGCTATCTGCGATGTACTATACCTTGGAACGGCAGTACCCGAGGCGCCAAGAAACGTCCGTAACGACCTGGGAGTAGTCGGCCTGATCTGCAGTTCCCGGGTATGAAGCGGTGCGGTCGTCGGCTCGTCTTTATTCTCTCCCCACTTAGGCATATCATGCCGGATCGCACAGCGGATCCAGCTAACGGGATGTCTAGCAGTTGCGAGGATGGTGCCTCTGTCATAAGGAACGGGGCGCCGTGAAAAAGGCATTTCAACGCCGCCGAAGGACTCCCCAAAACCTAAGAAACGAGTCACTTGACAGAGCAGCTGTTCGAATTAACTCAACCCAAACCGAACTCGACCTGATGACTACTCCGGAACCAATAAAAATCGATCTCTTCCGTTTCGTTACACTCAGAAGCCCCCAATTGATTTCCCCTGGACGAAAGTCGCTTGGCTTTATCCACCATCCGGCTCCAGACAGGAGTCATTTTCTCGAGGCCGCGTTAGCGTCGCCGGATATTAACGCTGCGCGTGAGAGCGTCGCGAACATGGCAAAGAGTTTCGTGGCGTTGAGCAATTACAGCGCGGTGAAGGACCTCGGTCCCAGTTTGTATGAATTTTCCGTTTGGTTGGTGAAAGAACGAAACGCTTTAAGTACACAAGGGGTTATTGATCGGGCCAAGGACACAAAGCTGCTCGACGGTGGTGCGCTGATAAGTCTATGGGATAACCTGTTCTATCAGGTCCTGGAGCACGTGTCGCCGCAGGTTCGTCAAGCGTGCATCCAGATGATCCTGGCGCAGAACTTCATACAGATCCTAAAGGAAAAGTCTATCGGCCAACGCGCAGAAGAACTCATCGACACGCCGCGAGATCCGCTGCCGCCCAGCAAAGAAGAAAAGATTCGTTTGTTATTGAAGCGGATGGCAGGGTCAAAAGTAGTGGTACCAAGTGTTTTCTCTGTCTCCCGGCAGCGGGATATCAAGGAGGACTCCGCGGAGGCAAAAAAGTATCTTAACTTTTCCGACTTGCAGGCGACGCATGAGATGGGCGTCGCCGCGGATCGAAACATGCGGCTCAGGACGATCGATTCCGAACTGCAAGGTCGGAGCGTGGGCGCCAGTCGCCGGGCGAGGTCCAGACTCAGCGTCGCCGAGTTGAAGGGTGACCCGGAAGTCACCCTATCTGCCGCCGCGGAAGAGTTCGTTGCCGCGCTGCCCAGTACGGACGTGAGCGTTGGCAAGGTGAGCGGCGACTTGCGAGCGGGAGCAAAGCGTGCGTTCTCTAAGGGTGCACGTGGGAGAGGCAGGAACCGCAAGGTGATCGTGTCCCGTGGCCACGTGATTGAGCGCAAAGCGGATGATGCCTACTGCTTCACGATCTCATTCATGAACAACGAACTTGAAGAAGCTGCCAACAATGTAAAGAACCAAACTCTGTACATGACAATCAATACGGGCCGCAAGGACGCGTTCGTTACCGCCGCTGGTTATACGCTGTCTTTCGGTGACCAACAGCCGATCGCCGGCAAGCAAATGGAGACGTTAAGCCAGTCGGGCGCGTATTTACATCTGAAACTTTTTCCCGGCAACAAATTGGGTCGTAACGCGAACGGGCTTTTTACGCTGTCGGGGGACATGGCATTGGACGATGGCACTGAATTGGTCTTTGACGTGACCGGCAATACGGCAAATGATCTCACCAATGGCTGCGCGGAAATCAAGGGTATACCGGCAGATGAACCGATGTTGCCGATCGCCGCACCGGCTGGCTCAGGCGTGGAGCATTACGGGGTCAACGACGTTGGTGTGGCGGTCTATAGGAAAGTGGAGCAGGAAGTCTGCTGCTACGTGCCCGGCGAAGTCTCACGCATCGAAAACATCCTCGCGCGCGAATATAAGGAACGGCACACCCGGAACAAAGTAAGCACCGAAGTCAGTGAAGAGCTGACCACGGAGCTGGAAGTCGAGGATTTGTCCGATACCGCAACCACGGAGCGAGACGAACTGCAAACCGAGGTCGCAACGGTCCTCAGCGAAGACGACAGCCGGTCAATGGGAGCGTCATTGGGAGTGTCTGGAAACGCTTTTGGAGCCGAGGTCAGTACCGGTGCTTATGTGGATTTCAACTCATCAACTTCCGCTTCGACATCGGATTCAGCGGCCAAGACGTACGCCGAAGAGGTTACTCAGCGCGCGTTGGAACGCGTTGTGCAAAAGACAACAGATAAGCGGACATCGCGAATACTCAAGGAATTTGAAGAAAGCAACCGCCATGGATTCGATAACCGGGCCGGGGATCAGCATGTAACGGGTGTATATCGTTGGGTGGATATTATCTACACCAACCGGTTAATAAACTATGGCAAGCGCCTGATGTACGAATTCATGATCCCGGAACCGGCTTTTGGCTACAAATTCATGCTGGAACTGTTAGCGGAAAAAAAAGAAGAGGAAGCACAGAATTACACCACCGTGCTCGAGGCGCCGATACACCCAAGCGAAAATGGCATCACCGATCCGTCAGTGTTTAATGAAGATAATTATCTAGAGTATGGACGGTTGTATGGCGTGACCATTCCGGATCCGTTGCCGCTGGAAAGTCTGGTCAGCGATGGATTTGCTCCGGTAACGCCGCCGGATATGAAAGACCGTTCGTACAACTTCGAGCTCCTGCTTCCGCCCGAGTATCACGCGGTGTCCGCGGACGCCGACATCACTTTCGAATACAAATATTCGACCTTGGAGCACAACACAAAGTTCAATCTCGGTATTGGCGATAAGGACTACGTGTGGGACCCGGGCCGGGAAAATATCGCGAAAAAGGATGGTATGCGTAATTTCAGCAAAGACATACATCGTAACTTCAACCAGAACTGGTCGACGAGTCTTCCGGTGCAGGTCTCGTGCAAGAACGTCAACACATTCATGGTCAGCGTATTCGCGATTCTGGAGCTGAAGGGCAGCATCTTAAGCGACTGGCAGAATAATGCCTACGATTTGGTGATGCGTGCGTACGAAGATGAGCTTCAGGCTTACGATGACGAACTGGAGGCGGAGCAGTCCAAAGCCCAGACCGAGGATGGCACTGCCGACAGCACTCACCGAGGTTTCAATCGATCCCTGGAGATGCGTGAAATACAGCGCGTGTGCATCGAGATGTTGACAAAGCCATTCGGCATTCCCGTGGGCAAGAATTTTTATAGGAAGGGCGCGTGTACCGCTACGGTCAAGCAAAACGAAAATCTTGAAAAGTATTCCTCCCATGTGAAATTTTTCGAGCAGGCCTTCGATTGGGCGAATATGTCATATTTGTTCTACCCGTATTACTGGGCCGATCCGTGCGACTGGTATGAACTGATGCAAATGGAGTATGCCCCGGATCCCACATTTCAGGCGTTCCTGCAAAGCGGCATGGCCAGGGTCGCTGCACCCGTACGCCCGGGATTTGAAGATGCGGTGAGCTATTACATGGAAACCGGTGATATTTGGAATGGTGGCGATCTGGTTTTGGATACCGACGATGATCTGTATCTTTCCATTGCCGAGGAGCTTCAGGAGATTGAGGGTGTGGTGGAAGAATCCTGGCAAACCAGGGTGCCCACGTCACTCACCATCGTGCAGGGGGATTCCGTATATCTGAATGAAGGGGGTCTGCCCTGTTGCCCGGACGTCGAGGACGGTGAGACCACCACAAATCTCGACTCGTCGAGCGCCATTCTTGGTGGCCCGGGTGAGGCGTCCTCTCCGGAAGGATAAGGCCTTTGTCCGACGAAAAGGATCTAGGACCGGTGTTTCCCTATCCGGAATTATTCCCCGGGGCGGATGAGCCGTATCGGTCGCCCAGCGCATTCATGGAAAGTCCGTTTTCGAACACTGCCACCCAGACTCAGGAAACATTCTTTTTCAATGCGGATACGACTTCACTGGGTGGTGTCGATATCGTCACCGAAACCAACGTGAGTGCGTTTTACGTGGAAGACGTTACGGACCTGATTGATCCGGGTATGAGCAGTCTGTATGGCGCGGACCAAACTCCGGATATGCCCTATACGACCAAGGTGTTCGTATCCCGGGACGATAGCTATCTCCGCAAGGCATTCGACAAGACCGAACCATTGCCCAACGAGGTCTGCCTATTTCTGGAAGACAACAGCCGGGATTTTTTCAGCGATGGCAGCGCGTACGTGAAGATCGGTGTGGATTTTCGGGACGATTTGAGCAAGCGCAAAGATATTGCAGATGTCATTGGCGCTGGCGTCAACCAGTTTGAGTTTACCAATGAGGGAAATGAACAGAACCTGCAGATCCAATTCACGGATCAGCAGATTAATGAACTGATCCGCACCGGCGAGATTGTTAACGCAACCAGATCCACACTGATCGGGATCTTCCAGGCGGTAAATTTTGGAACGGTCATTCTGACACCTGTTTACAAGTTCCTAGGCGAGGGCGTTCTGACGGTAACCAAGGGACTGCGGGACTACGTTAAATTCAAGGATCACCATTGGGACCCGCAAGCAAAAGCAACCAGTGCCGATGCCGGAACCGGATTCGAACCGGTATTGTTCCCCTACAGCCAGGACGTCTTGACTGCGCTCGAAACCGGCGGCGAGGCGGCGATCGACGAAGTCGCCCGGCTCATCGACCAAGGATTACGCGCCAATCTCCGGGCAACCCAATCCCAATGGGCGGCGCTGTCTCAATTACCGGGGGGCTCTTATGTGATTCCTGAGGGGATCAGCAGCTTTTTGGATCAGAGTTATCAAATGATCGAGGACCTTGTTGAACGTTTGCTTTCCGGCACACGGGATTTTGTACAATTCTATCTCAACGTCGGTAGTAAATGGCTCAACGCGTTGAACGCCTTTTACTGCGGACTATGGAACGCCATCGTCGAAGCGGTGTTGGGCATTGTCGATCTCGTGGGCTACCTGTTCAAAGGACTGGGCCTTGTTGGCGAAGGTGCCAACAGTGCACAGACGCTGTTGCCAAGGGCTTTAGAAACCATCGATGAACTGATCCAGACCGCGTTCGAGACTGATTTTGTAACCTTGCTTGCCAACGCGTATGAAGCTGTCAAGGCACAGCTCAGCAAGTTGAATCCGATGGCTTTGGCCGGGATGATCAGCGTTGAGAAGGTGGCGTATTTCATCGGTGGCTTCGTCGGCTTCATTGCCGAGATCGTTGCCGGCATGATCTATTCGGGCGGACTGGCGTCTGTGGGATCGGCGATGAAGAAATTTGGGAATATCGGTACCGATGTGTTCGCGGTAGTTACCGCGGGCACGCGCCGGCTAGTCGGTGAAGCCGCGTCATTCTCCTTGGCGTCGATACTGTCAATAATTGAAAAGTTATTGGATCTGCTGAGAAAGGGTAAAGACGAAGTGGTTCGGCTGATCGATGCGGTGTTTGACGCAATCAGGAATGGCGCAAAACTCGCTGATGATGTTTTGCAAGAGATCAAGCGCGTATTTCATCTGACCGATGAGGAACTCAGAATATTGGATGATGCGGGCATGGCGTTTACTTCGTATAGCAACAAAACGTGTACGCTTTGTAAACTGACTCGTTAGCGCCGCAATGAGCACATCCAGCAGCCGATTTGGTGTTAAGAACGCGATTATCAAACTGCGCATAACCAGCCTTTACCCATGGCTCGCGAGGCGCCTGAACTTTAATCCGGTCTACGTCCCGGAGAACGGTATAGTCCTGGGATGCTTTGCATTTTTTGTCAACCATAGAAACTTGCGCGCGCTCCAGCTGGAGGATCTGCTCGTTTTTGTGGAAACACGGCAGACGCTTTTTGCAACCTTCGTCCGTAATATGGCTGGCGACGGTTACAGCGAGTTGAGAGAGAGTGTCTTGGCATTCAAGAAGGCTCTGCGGCCGAATCCAGATACGGCCGTGTACGACTCGCTGCAAAAGCTTTATGACCTGCGTTATGGGGTTAGGTTTTTGGCAGAAAACTACGATCTGTTTGACGAGTTGGGCTACCTGGTTTATCGAGGGCCGTTGGGAAAATTCATGGACAATTTTCTGACCTACAGCGCGCAGCTGCCTGAGATCAAGATGGCGAGGTTTAGACAGGTGTTGGATGAGTATCAGGATGATTTGGCGAAGTTTGGTTTCGATAAGGAGGCGTTCAAGAACGCGACGGGCATAGATTACCCGGACGTCGAGTATCCGCTACCGGGAGAAATCGGTCTCGCGCCCGGTGTTCGAGGACGAGGTTATGCCCCGGACTTCAATCTCTTCGACGATGCATTCATAGGAGAGTATATCTACCCGGGAAATGGTCTTGGCGCGCGGGAAAACGCCAATATCAGGATCAAGATGTCCGGTAATTACGATGAGGACTTCCGGCGCGCAATTGAGGTAGCGGATATTCCCGCGTCTGATATTCCCTCCGGAAAGTTGGCGCCCGAAGGTTTTGTTTGGCACCATCTGGATGATTTTGATCCAATTGATGGTACCTGCACCATGCAGTTGGTCAGGAGGGAATTGCATAACGACGTGGTGAAAGCGCCTGCCCATACCGGAGTGTCGAATAAAGGAACCGAACACGCCGGCGCCTGTGCCATCTGGAAGCGTTTCTATGACATCGTGGGATACGACTATTGAAATACAGCGGGTGGGAAATTCAAACAAATTATACGAGTTGACGGGGGAACAGCGGGCCAGTTAACGAGAGAAATTGTTACAGTGGGTCGAGTTTTCCGCCGCCGCAGTAGAATTATCCCAAGTTCGGATTTCGGACCGAAATTCGGGGACAGTGCACTTAAGTAGTTTTTTTGCATTTCGAAATAATGTCCTCGTTATTACGCAAATAGGTATGTTGACCCCACGACGCATCAACGCCATTACGTATACTGTCCCCGCAACTCCTTCGAGGATCATATTGTGACCGACGATGCAGCAGCACGCGTGCGGCGACTGGCGGCCCGGGACCGCTTTATGCGCCTACTGGGTGCGGAGGTGGTTGATTGCGGTCCGGGGCGCGCTGTCGTACGCGCCCGTGTCGATGAGGATCATCTCAATTTCAATGGCACGTGCCATGGTGGATTCCTGTTCTCACTGGCCGACTATGGATTCGGTCTGGCCTCGAATTCCGCGGGCCGTGTGGCTGCGGGTATCGACGCCCACATTACCTACGCAGTGGCCGCGCGTTGCGGCGACGTTCTCAGAGCCACCGCCGAGGAGGAGACCTGCTCGCAACGGTTGGCGACCTACCGCATTAAGGTGACCCGGGAGGCGGACCAGCGCGTGATCGCGACGTTCACTGGTACGGTATTTCGCACCGCGGACGAGCACGACTGAATTGGGCATTGTGGCACAATGAGCCACTGACGCGTGATCAACGATATCAATTCCGCGGCCGTGCGCGTGCCGCGCCTGCGATCGTATCGGCTCGGTGGCCGAGATAGTGCAACCGGGATCCCGCAGGCTGGCGAAGAACCCCAAGATCCTACGTCGTTCTACTCCTCAGGATGACAGGCACACTTGTGATTCCGAACGAGTGTAGCGGTATTGTCATTCTGAGCGAGCATGGCGAGTGAAAAATCTTGCGGTCCTTTTCTTGCATGCCTCAGGAAGACAGGCACACTTGTGATTCCGAACGAGTGCAGCGGTATTGTCATTCTGCGCGATCGCGGCGCTGCCTTGGTGTCAAATGTGGGCGACACTGACCCGGTGCGTAGCACGTGAAGCACGGGATCGGCAGTAGGTCGTAGGTGGTGATCGCTGCAACCGCCCGTGTGAATTTATGCGCCAACAACAAGGCTGGTTTGGTGAGCCGAATCCATGCAGATTTAACCCGCACGGCCCGTGAATTAGCGCATATTTGTACCGGACCCCGTTTTTAACTATATTCGTGCTGAAGGAGGATAACCCATGACATTCCGAAGTTTCCGAAGTTTCAAGGCCTTTCCGGTGATGATGTTCCCGGTTATTTTGATTGCCATACCGTTGGTTGTTTCCGCCGATCTTCGGCCACTATCAAGGGCAATGCTCGCGAACCTCCAAGCGACGAATGCGATAGGGGAGTCCCTTGCTGTAGAGGACTTTACCGGCGTCGCGAACGCCGCGCGGGAATTGACCAATCGCGCGCGTGAGATTCAGACCTGGGATGTGTCCAAGCTTGGCTTCAGGCCGAGTGATAAAGCGGAATTCGATGCTTACCTGAAGCTACAAGAAGACATAGCTGAAAAGATTGGCCGCGCCGCCAGCGACGAAAATGGAACCTTGGTTGTGGCGGGTCTTGGAGACTTGCTGAACAAATCCTGCTTGTCTTGTCACAAGGCGTTCAGGGATCGCCAGGGCATGTTGAAGTCCTCGACTCTATTCATGACCAGCTTCGTGAGCGCATGGCGGGAAATAAATCGCGGTCTGCTGCTGAACGATTATTCGGTCGCGGCGCGTGGCGCGCGATCCATGGCATCAGTGGGTCAAATTATGTCATGGGACCCGATAATTCGCAGCACTTTCAATATCTCGGATACGGCAGCGCGGAACAAGTTCCGTGGGCATGCGGCCAATTTGGTTGGCGCGGCAGATAAAATCGAGGAAGGTGCAACGCGTGGTGAGTCGGATATCATCGAGAAGGGACTGGCGCAAATGTGGAACGCGGGTTGCCTCGCGTGCCACGCGGAGTTTCGCTGACCCGCAACGGCACCGAGGAGGCCGGATAATGGGCGCGCGTTGGGCGCTGCAACGCCGCGCCCAAGCAAAACTTAACGCTGTCGCTAGGTGTCGAAACTGATGCGCAGCGAGATTTAGCGCCGCAGTGGAGTCAGCGGGGTGGTCATGCCCGCTTCCTCTTCCAACCCGGGTATCGGATCATGATCGGCGCCATGACAATTGAGGTAGCACTCACCACCACCCATTCCCATCTCGTCGTACTCGAGGCGACCACTGCTGGACGGGCTCACGACCGCCTGGCCGTTGCGGTCCACCAGCATGAAATTGATCAGATGCGCGTTATTTCGCGATCCGTGTGCGTCGTGACACGTTGCACAGGAGGCTTGTTGATCGACCACATGAACGGCATGCGAGAAACCATCTCCCTGATTGTTGATGAGGGCACTTCGATTGTGACATCGATAACAAAGCTCGTAGCTCTGTGCCGATTCCGGCGTAGGATCATCGGTCTGATACTCGGCCGCTAGCAGCGGGGCATAGCGGGAACCGTGGGGCCCGCGTGGCGCGGTGGATCCGGGGGCCGCCTCGTCATTGTTGTGGCAGTCGGTGCAGTTGATGATACTGCTGGCGGAGATGCCGGGTTCGAATCCGGTCACGCTCGGATTGGCTCCCAACCCGGCGACCGGGTGAAATGAACGATTAGCCGGGCTGATTTCCACGCGCACATTGCGGACGTTGTCTTCGCGGATGATTCCCAGGGTATCTTCTTCTAAGATACCGTGACACTTGAAGCACACTTCGTATTCCTGGGTGGCCTCGCTGATCGGGTCCCCGGACAAGTTGACGGCGTTGACACCCCATAACTGCGTTGTTCCACCCACGCCGGTTTTCGACGTCGCGACCGTCCGGTGTGCATTGTGGCAGTCCACGCAAGTAACATGGCGTTGCATGGTGACAGGATCCTCATCCGGCTCGTGGGTCGTGTCCGCGGTACTGATCGGATGGGCGCTCGTTTTTTGAAACTCGTCCTCGATGTTCTGCTCGGCGACGTTACCGTCGTGGCATGCCAGACACACACCCGTGAGACTGGCGTCGCTCAATAAGCGATGGGCGCCGGGAGCGGAGTGTGGCCGGTGACAACTCCCACAGCCATTTTCCGCGACGGTCGCAAACGGGGAATCCACCGGCCACGGGGCGGCCCCGGGTCTCCGCGGCGTCGCGGGAGAATTTGCATGGACCGACCCTGCCCAATCCGGTATGACGTGGCAGCTCAAACAGAACGTCCCGCCGCGGTCATCCATACGCAAGAATTTCCGATATGGGTCGTCGTGGGGATCGTGGCATGTCGTACACTGCATGCGTCCGGCGGCATCCAACGGAAGTTCATGGATAAGTTCGCTCGGCTGTGCCAGTCGTCCCCGCTGCAGCGCGAGTTCGCGATCGTAGTAGAACGAAACCGGGTGGTCATCGGATAGATCGATGCCCAAGGATGCTTTACCGGTGAGCGGGCTGAGTGTGGCGCGCCCGGTGCGGGGGGGCACACGCAGATTACCCAATGCCAGGGTGCCGTCGTGGCACGAGAGGCATAAACGGGACGACCCGGTGGGCTGCTCACTGCGGCCGAATTCTTCGAGCTTCGATGTGGAACTCTCGTAGAGGGTGTACACCTGTCCCGAGAGTTCCCGATTCCAAAGGGCCCCGGTTGGATTCGCATTGTGGGGGGTGTGGCAGAACACGCACAGCTCGGTGACGCCCGGCGCTTTAATTGGTCCGGGTCCGGTCGCGGTCAGATTATGCGCGCTATCAAAGAGTCCCGCTGATGCGGTGCTGCAGTTGGCCAATACAGCCAGGAAAAATAACCTACACGATGCTGTCTTGATCAATGACCGGTTCCTCCGAGATATTGGAAGATTTGAATACGCCGATTAAAGGCGTCGGCGATGAAGATTCGATCCTGGGGGTCAATGAATAACCCCCCCGGCAGCCAGAATTGCCCCGGCTGTCTCCCGTGTTCGCCGAAACTCAATAGCAGCCGGCCGTTGCCGTTGAAGATCTGGACCGCATCGAATAACGCATCGACCACATACACGTGGCCCTCGCTGTCGCTGGCGACACCCTTGGGGGCGGAAAAGTCGCCGGAACCGTTCCCGTGGCGGCCAAACGCGCCGATAAATTGTCCGTCACCGGTGAACATCTGAATGCGAAAACCCAAGGCATCGGTCACGTAGACCTTGCCGCCACCACCGACGGCGACATGGGTTGGAAAATTGAACTCCCCCTGGGCAGCGCCACGTCTGCCGATGGAACTGATGCGGCGGCCGTCTGCAGTGTACACCCAAACACGATGTGCGGCGCTGTCGGCAATATACAACCGGTCCGCTGCGGCATCAAAAGCAAGACCCGCTGGTCGTTTGAACTCATCGTCGGCCCAATAGTTCAGAAATTGACCCTTTGCATCATAGACGAACACCCTGCGGTGGTAGGAATCAGCAACATAAATGCGATCCCCGGAACCCGGCGCGACGGCAACCGGGGACACGAGTTGCTGTTTCCCGGCAGCGGTCACGCGACGAATCCGCTGTTGCGGTGGATCGAGTATCCACAGCGCGGAACCTCCCGCATCCGCCACGTACAACGCTTCACCGCGGGTGGCGACGTCGGTTGGGCGCACAAAGAACGTCTCCTCTTCACCGGCGATGAAACGCCGCAACCGCTTCCACAACGAAGCCTTGATTCCCAGGTCGTGTGCGCCGGTCACGCTGGCAACAAAGCGAATCCGAGGCGCAAGTGGCGGTGCGGGCCATACCGGCCCAGGTGCCGACGCCACCGCTGGTGAGGCCGATGGGGTGTGCGTGGTGACCGTGCACGCGGTCATTGTGCTGCCGAGTGTCAACACGCTGATTGCTATGGCGAGCACTCTCATCAACCACTCCTCAAAATCGGCGGATCACCCTTAACGTGGCCCGGTGATCACGCAGATCAGTCTCACCACGGCGGCGTTGTATGTATTTCAGGGTCGGCCGTACGTCCAGTTTGCCGAGGCGTAATCGGGCTCTTAACCCGATCTCTTCGTGCTCCTCGTCCGGCACCAATGTATCTTTGAGATCGCGCAATTCACCGAACAGCTCAACGTTGAGGTTGGCACCACGCACGTAGGCCAGCATTGCCCGCAGCGCCCACAGGTCAACCAAGCGGTCTCTCGGCCGCGAAAATTCTCGCTCAGTGAGCCGGCCGTTCAAACTGAATCGCCACTGGCGGGTGAAATTGTAGCGGAGCGACAGAAACGCGGTGTTTGCATCATAGTCCTGATCCCGGGACTGTACGTGTTCACTCTGCACTCTTAACTGGGAACGAATTGATGTAGTGTCGTATCGAATATCGATCCCAATGGCCTCCGTCTCGCGATTGTTTAAAATATCGGGATTGAAACCAGATACCAGGTCCTGATCTATTTTTTCGCGCCGGTAGAACGGGCGGAAAATCCCTTGATCAACCGCAAAATTGAACGTGTATCCTTCACTGTCAATTTCCGCTGACGGGTCCACCATAAACGTATAGTCAACGGTAATCGTATCGGCTGGGTTGATTCCCGGATTGATCAGGGTGCACGGCAGTGGCACGATCTCGATGAACGCCCCCACCGTGCGCAGCGTATAGTCGATACCTTCGATCAATGGACGCGGCACAGAGAAGCTGCCGCAACCGGGCACGGCGGGACCGTTTCGCGTCTTGATGATCGACACCGATTCCGGCTCGACAAACGGCTGCACGAGGCTGATCGGCAAGGCAAAGGAATTGTCGAACCTGTGTGGCTCCTGTGAGACGAATCCCTGGCCGGACTCGAAGTCATCGTCCTGGCGATCTTTGAACAGAGCAAGGTTGGCGAACAGCTGCGCTTTCGGTAGTTGTTTTTCGTAGTCGAATTCGAGCCGGCCGCGGCGTACATTGCGTTTACCGCCGGGAAAATTATCCCTGGAATCACTCAACTCTAGCGTGGTAAACAGGCTGTCGTACAACTCATGGTCCAACAGGAAAGACAATGTGTTCGTGTCGGTGTCGCCGACCGGCCGATCGGAAAACGCACCGACGTACCTGTACTGCGTGCGCAGCCGATCGGAGTGATCAATTTTCAACAGTTGATCCAGATCGAGCCGCGTCTCGTCCGTAAGGCCGCTTCGATCGAGTACGCGAACATTAGAATCCCATCGCTTGTGGAGCTCCGGTCCGAAATCCATGGTATAGAAAACACGACCTTCGTGAGTCTGAAAATCGGTTGAAGGCGTGAATTTATCGCTCTTGTCGATAAAGCGATAGCGCAGCCGCACCGCGCGATTGATCCATCCACGCCGACCGTCATAGATGATGCTGTGGCGGCGCTCGTCGCGGCGCGAGGTCACAAGGTCTACGGTGCCGGACTCGGTCTCGGCACGATCAGTTCTGTAGCTCAAGGTAGAGGGGATATAAAGTCGGCGCGCTGATACGGTTACGCCGGCGTTGCTAAGATCGGTGAGCAATGGCCCTGCTAAGGTACCACCCTCGGTGACGCGGTCGCGATTGGCGAACACGTTCACAGAAAAAGAGTTGATCGGGAGCACCTCGGCGAGGAAATCGTAGCCCAACACGTCACCATCGTCGCGGTCCTGCAACACCGAATTCCCGCTGGTGATGTCAAGCTCTCTTTTGATGATTCCCACCGTACCGCCCAGAGTCAATCGCAGCAGACGCGGGTCGATGACATAAGCACCTCGGTTGCGAAGCGTTACCCGTGTGTCGTAGAGCCGATTTTCGTTACGCACCTGGGAATTGGGATTTTCCGTATCGATGTCCGAGTAATCCAAATACCCCTCCAATTTTCCTTCCCAACGGCCCAATTGAAATCCCGGTATCAACTCGGATACGGCTTGTCGCGGGCGCCAGACATATTTGGTGCCGGTACCGGTTCCCTCGGTGGCGCCTGTTTGCGCTGGTGGGGTTGCTGGAGGTGCGTCTGCGCTCGGCGACGGCGTGTCTGCGATGGGTGGCGGTGGGTCTGCGCTTGGCGGTGCTGTCTCCACACTCGGTGTTAGCTGGGCAATCTCGATGACGTAGCCCGCGAACTCTAGATCTGCCGGCTGCTCGCTGCTCGTCGCGAGCTGCGCGGACGACCGCCGCGGCGGCGGGAAGGGTATAAAATCCGTACCAAGGCTTGCATGCTGTGTCGGTATCGGCGCCCGGGGTTCGTTGTGCGCTTCCCGCGGTGCGGGCCACGCCACTACGGCCGGCTCATGTCCGGCAGATGCCGGAATCACTGCGGAATCCAGTCGCCCAATCGCGGCACTGTGTTGCGCAGCGCTGCCCGCTGGATCGACCGAGACCGGTGGATACAACGCCGCAGTTCGCCGCACCCCCGGAGGATCAATGGTGATTGGCGGATACCACGAGAGAGCCACCCCAACGCCCGGCGGATCAACCGTGATTGGTGGATGCCACGCGTCCACCCATCGAGTTTGTTGTTGGCGGCGCGCGGCGAAACGATCAACCCGCGCGACCACCAGGGACGGGAGAGTGGTGCGATAGGCAAGTTCGAAACGGGCGGCCGCGGGGATGGTGTGCGTTCTTCGGGTTTGCTCCGGCGCAGGCAAAACTGCCGCCGCTACGCCGGAATGCACCAAACACACTGCGGACCACATTGCAATGTGACGGCGCATGATGTGTTGCCGGCCCGCTGTTATCGTTTTCGTTGTTGGTGATCTTCTCAAGCCGGTGAGGCCGATGGCAGTTGCTGATGATCATACACGGGAACCTGCATGCACCGGCTTTCGCACGCGATTCTTTGGCTGGTATACACATCTGAATCGCGCGCGGTGTACGACTCTATGACAGGCGTTCCCCGGTTATGAATTTTTGATTTTGTCTTATTTCTCCTTGTGGCACCTGGGGCAGGTGTCGAAGCCGGCCGCCCATGCCTGCTTTCCATTGTGACAGGTACCACAGAATTTTCCTTTTAGTATTTCTTCCATGGATATCTTAGTCGTACCGGCCTTCATTTGGAAGATACTGTTGTGGCACACGTAGCATTTAAAATGAATGCGGTGTTTCCAATGGGGAAAATACGCCGGTGGCGTGGAGTCCGCGGAATCGCCTTCGCCGTCGCGTTGAAACTGAATGTCTCCGAGCACCGCGCCGGCGGTATTGGCTGTCAGCATCATGATAACGAGCACGGTGATGGCACGAACGTTCAGCCCCATCAGTTTTGTCCCCGTGCCAAGCGCGTGTGACAGCGGCCGCACGCCTTTAACGAAAATGCCACCTTGCCATGACAAACGCCGCAAGACTCTCCAGCATTGATTTTTGCCATCGTCGTAGGATTCGCGCCCTTTTTCATTTGGTAGATACCGTCGTGGCAAATCGCACAGGTCAACCATTTTGTATGTGCCTCATGTGGAAAGGTAACTGTCATTTGCTCGTAGCCCTCGACGGTCATTTCCACATCGAGGTTGAGAACGTTTTGCGCGGACGACGATGCGTCCAGTCCGTGGCGGGGAGCGACCACCCCCTTGTTGATCGCCTTGGCCCAATCGGCGGTCCCCAAGGTCACCGGTAACAATTTGGCCGCCGCGTCCCAGCTATCAACGCGCTCAATAGGAGTGCCCGCTGGTCCCTTCGAACTCCATTCCGGTGACATGGGGAACGCAGTGTTTTTCATGGTTATGGGGTTGGCTCCCCGCTTCATCTGAAACAGCCCGGAATGACAATTATTACAGCCCAGCCACCGGGTGTGTGCTTGATGAGAGAATATCACTTTGAAGGCCGCGTTCCCCGAAGAGATCAATGGGACATCCAGGGGTAACGCCGTTTGATCTGTGGCGGACTCATCCAGCCCATAGCGGGGCGCTACGACACCGTCATTGATCGCTTTGGACCAATCGGGAGATCCGGCGCTGACGGGAAGCAACTTGGCTACCGCGTTCCACGTGGCCACCCGTTCGATCGGGGCACGCGGGGGACCTTGGGGTTCCCACTTGCTCTGCTCGTATGAGGCTTCATGACACCGCGCGCAGGCGTTGTCAACACCGAACGCGACTTTGCCGTGGCACGCACCGCAATATTGTCCCGCCCGGATCTTCTTCATAGTGATTACCGGCCGTTCCACCCCACGCTCCAATGGAAAGATCGCCGGATGGCAGCTGCTGCAGCCCAACCACTGGGTGTGCGCATTATGTGAGAACTCAACCGCGAAGCCGCCACCGCCGGCGCGCGCGATTTTTACGTTGAAATCGAGGACCGCTTGGATCGGCGCGTCGGCTGCCAGGCCGGGACGCGGTGCTATGGTCCCGTCATAGAGCGCCTTGCCCCAATCGACCTTGCCGGTCTTTTCGTGCTTGGGCAGTAGCTCTGACGCCGCGGGCCAGTTCTTTGCCTCCTCGGACGGTAAGCGTGCGTCTTCGTCTCCGTCCCGGCGGGTCTTGATGAATTCCAGCTCTTTTTGGGTCGCCGCTAACTTGCGTTCCAACTGCCGAATGTCACGTAACAAACTTTCGCGGACCTTGGTCGTCGGGGGGAGCGGGCCGCTATCAACGCCGTCGAAAAAGATGGAGCGGCTCTTCTGACTGCAACCGCTCGCGGCCAACACAAGCCCGAAACAACATGCGGCAAGCACCAAAAGCCGCAAGTCCCTTCTGGCCCACACATGCATCATTCATCCTCCGGGGGTTGCTCGTTTTGTGGGATTGGGCATAGCAAAGCCCATCACCCGTTACCGGACTCAAGTTTAACCCCCAATATAGCGCAATGAGAATAAAGGAATATGATAATTGTCAAGAAAATCCGCTGACCCGGGCGCCGGGGGCGCCGCGTGTCGTGCAGATCCACTGCGAACCGGCCGCTGTGATGTTATTAAGTATCGGTAAGGATTACCGGCAAAAAAAGCGAGGTCTGGTTCCGCTTATCCGGCGTAACCAAACCTCGCTGGGACCCGTGACCGCGTGCCTGGTTACGCGATCGTGTTCTGTGTAGCGGGCTGCGTATTACTTATCGTGGCACTTAACACAGATATAGTCGGTGGTGTTACCACCCAACATGCCGAGCAGAAAGAAAACATCCTGGGTATTGGGACCGTTATGCACATCGTGACAGGACGTACACTCGATACCCGTCTGACCCGCTGTGGAACCGGCGGTGATGTTGCCGGAACCATCATCCGTGAACAATCTTATACCCAACGCTTCCGGATCCGCCTGCCAGCCGCTGATGAGCGATGACGCGCCGTTGGTGACGCCATTGTAGGTGTTCGCCGCGCCACCGAGTGGAAACGGCATGGTCACCGGATGATTTCCGGTCATGTCGCCGCCGGCGCCGACTTGGTAGCCGCCGGTGACAAACGAGTTGAGTATCGGCGCCCCCGGGACCCCGCCGTTCCACCAGCCGATATCGCCGATGGCGACACTGCCGTCATGGCAGCTCAGGCACTTCGACGTGGAGCCCTTGTAGGTATCACCGTCAAAACTCGGATAAGTGGTGCCGCCGGTCGTCGCCGGGTCAACCCACGAGAAGGTGGTCACGGTCTCCGTGTGGTTCCACAACAGCTCCTGCGACATGGCGTTGTGCGGCGTATGACAGAACGTGCACAGTCCGGTCGCCGGGTTGCTGATGCCGGAAAAGTCATGGGACGTGCCCGCCAAGCCATCGCCGGGCGCTGCCCATGCCATGGGCAGGAGCGCAAACGTGGCCCCGACGCCCGTCAACAGAACAAGAAATTTTTTCATAAGACACCCCCGTGTTACGTAGTCAAAAAAACTATCGCGATCGTATTTTTTTAAGGTCTGCGCAGTAGTCTGGTCACCTCTTTGTTTCTTCCAATACAATCACCGCGTTGCCCAATACAATTATTGGCTCATGTTAAAAATTTAGTACGTATTGGCTGTTTTGCAAGTCTTTTTTAACGGTGTCTTACGTTTGATCAACCGCCGGTGTTCTGAAACCGGCGATCGTTTTCGCGTACACCTTCGGGGACGCGAAAGCTGTCCGCGGACGTGGTGTTGACAAGCCGGTACACATTGATCCGGTGATTAATGAAATCCGCCACGTAGATGCGATCATGGGCATCGATGTCGATAGCGGTCGGGTTTTTCATCATGCCGGGGATGGGTCCACGACCCCCGAAGAACAACAAGATCTGGCCCTTGTTATTGAAAATCTGAACGTTCGACCACCCGGAGTCGGCGACGTAGACATTACCAAAGCTGTCCAGCGCCACCCCCTTGGGCTTGTCGAACATCCCCCATGCGTTACCCCGTTCACCGTACTTTCGCAAGTAGTTGCCCGCCGGGTCGAATACCTGAATCCTGCTGTTCAAGGTGTCGGTGACATACACGTTTCCGTCGCGGTCTACGGTGACGTAGGTCGGAAACATCAATTCGCCTTCGCCTTGACCCTTACCCTTACCGATCTGCCCGATCAGCTCGCCATTGAGATTGAACACCTTGACGCTGTGCCCCTGTTTGGTCTCGCTTCGCAGGTCACTGCGTCCGGTGTCGGCAAGATAGATCCTGCCATTGGCCCGATCGATGGCGATGCCCGTCGGCCGCTCAATGCGCGGGTCGGTGAAGCTTCGCAGTTTGGTGCCGTTCGGGTCGTATACCGACACCTGTCTCTTGAACTGTTCGACGATATACAGATTGCCGGCCGCATCCAGATCGAGCCCAGCCGGATGCGCCAGGCCCTCGATCTTGGTGAACTTGCTGTTGGTGAAATCAAAGCAAAACACCGAGCCCCGGAAGTTTGCGACGTAGATGCGCCCGCCGTCGTCGGTCACCGCAATCCCCATGGGCTCGACGATGCGATTGGGGGGCGGTTTTACGCCGGCCAGGAAGTTGACGACTTTCTCGCTGAAGGTGGTGTCGGTATTGATGTCCGTCTCACTGGAGACGCTGCGCACGAACTCGATGCGCGTCGTCATCGGTGGCGGCGGCCACACCAGGCGCTGAACTTCGGGTTGCTCCGGTACGCTGACACAACCGGCGAGCATCACGCCTGCCAGAGCGAACAGACCCGGCAGCCGGATGCCCGGCCATCGGAGTGTGAATTGCGTAATCGTGGTCATTATCTTATCGCTGTGCATGTGTTCCATATCTGAATTCTATCTGTGCGTTGGGAAAGGGCAACACCTTTCGTCGTCAGTGTGGATGATTGATGGTGACCGCGTCGACGCTGGCTCTTGTCCTGCAACATGTTGCTACTCAGGGTGCTTCGACCGCCCCCGTGATGCACTGGTTCCGTTTGACCCCCGGTACGCGCCACGGATAGTCCAAGGAATCACACGGTTAACGGATCGCAACCTGACTGATTGCAAGCTGTAGTGTCACGATTCTCGCGGCTCTTGTCCCCGGTATAGCAGGGGAGCAAGCCGCTCCCACAGATACTTTGTGGATGTGGGAGTGACATCCTGTCACGATACTCGCGGCTCTTGTCCCCGCATAGCAGGGAAGCAAGCCGCTCCCACAGATGGGGGGCCGAAGATCTAGCCCAAAAAAAGGCGCCCACGAAGTGGGCGCCTTGCTTACACAATCATGCTGTGTGTTGTGCGCTACTTCAAAGTGGCTGTTACCCCTTGTCGTGGCACTTTACGCAGATGTAGTCAGCGGTGTTGCCGCCCAACAAGCCACGCAGGAAAAAGATATCCTGAACTTCGCTGCCGTTGTGCGGGTCGTGACAGGATGTGCACTCCATACCGGTCTGGCCCGGCGTGACGCCGGCAAACACGCTGGTGCCGTCATCCGTGTACAACTTGATGCCGTTGGCCTCCGGAGTCGGCTGCCAGCCGCTCAACAGCGCTGATGCGCCGTTGGTCACGCTGTTGTACGTGTTCGCCGCACTGCCGTACGGGAAGGGCATGGCGACCGGATGGTTGCCGGTCATGTCGCCACCCTCACCGATCTGGAAACCGCCGGTGATGAACGAATTGAGCAGCGGCGCGCCGGGTGCGCCACCGTTCCACCAGCCGATATCGCCGATGGCCACACTGCCGTCATGGCAGCTCAGGCACTTCGCGGTGGGACCCTTGTAGGTGTCGCCGGCAAACGTCGAGTAGGGCGTGCCGCCGGTGGTCGTGGTCTCAAGCCAACTGAAGTTGTTGGTGCTCAGCGTGTGATTCCACAGCAATGCCTGCGCCTGCGCCTGGTGAGGCGTGTGACAGAACGTGCATGCGCCGGTTTGCGGAGAGCTGATGCCGGAAAAGTCGTGGGCGGTCCCGGAAATGCCGTCGCCGGGCGCCGCCCATGCGTATGGCATGAGCAGGAATAAGGCCGCGAGGCCCGCAAATTTCGCACATAGTTTCTTCATTATCAATGTTCCCCCTTCATCGTGACTAGTTTAAGGTTGCCGACAAATCCTGTCGCGAATGAGTCGACCAAAATATATGTTACGTCGCCTAATAGAGAAGTCGTGAGTTTAACGTGAAGACCAGTGCCGAGGCTACACGTTTCCTTGCAATTTGTTAATAATCGTCTACCTGTCAAACTTGATCTGCATCAAGAATTACCCCTATTAAACGCTAAAGAATGTTTACAAATGGACAGTCCAATGCTTGCATCAGGTCCGCGCCCGGTTCGCAGGGTGGTCTCATCGCGCCCCGCCTCGATTCCGCTGCGACCCCACTTGGTCTGCTTTAGACTCGCGCGTCGGCAATTTTCATAGCCGTCATACTACCCGAAATTGATCCACATCAAGCACCACTGTTGATGGTTGTAACGATTGTTTGCATCTGAAGATCGTGGCTTTACACCCGGGTCACCGCCTGTGTCGGGTCGGGATCCGCGACGTTCCGGATCTCGGCACGACCCTGGCGGGGCCCGCATTGGGGATAATGACCTCGATGGGTGTGGCCACCCGGAGAAGCGATGCAATCCAAGATAAGTCCATTAACGGCAGCGGCGGATAATCATCGCTGGACGTGGCTTCCGCCCTTGACCGTGGCGGGTCTCATAGCGGCGCTGTCGATGTTCGCGCTACTCAAGCTATTTGCGTTTCATTTTGTGCGCGGTGATGAGCATCTTTACAACTACATGAGTCTGCTCATGCTCGACGGGCTGATCCCGTACCGCGATTTTCATCATTCCCACCCGCCTTTGCCGATCTATCTGCACGCGATGCTCTTCGCGGTGGCCGGCTTTTCCCTGGTGACCGCCAAGCTCGTGCCCATGCTCGCGGCCGCGAGTTCGGCGGTCCATATCTATCTTTTGGGCCGGCGCGGATTCGGCGCCGTGGAGGGGCTGATCGCCGCGGTGCTGTTCCTGTTCACCTTCGACGTCTTGCGCGGCTCCAATCATGCCACCGGGGCCAACCTGGCGCTGGCGTTCATGCTGGCCGCCACCTATCAGGCGGTGCGCAAAAGGCCGGGAGCGAGCGGGGTGCTGTTGGGTTTGGGGGCGTTGTGCGGGGTGTACGTGGTGCCGATGTTCCTGATGATCGCGGCCCTCAGTCTGCTGCGGTCGTGGCGCGATGCGGTGAGGCTGAGCGGCGCGTTCCTGTTGCTGTACGCGTCGGTGTTCGGCGTCTTTTTGCTATTGACCGGCACGGCGATCATCGACCAGGTGTTTATCTTCAACTGGCAGCGGGCGCCGATGCCGTACAGCTGGTGGGAGAAGTTCCAGCATGTGTTTTTTCTGAATCTGCCGCTCATGGCCGGGTTCGTTCCCGGGATCGTGTGGGGTGTGGCGCGCTGGGGCCTGGCCGGACGCGCGCGGGGCGCGGTGGAAGTAGAATCGCGGCTGGCCGGGTTGCTCGCCCGCTGCGCGCGGTGGTTGGCGCCGTGGGGTGACGACCGGTTGGGGTTCGCGCTGCTGATGACGATCTTCGCCTGCGGTTATTTTTTCTTCTACGCGAATCTCAAGGTGTTTTTGTCTTATTACTTCCTGCTGGTGATGCCGTTCATGGCGCTGATCACCGCCTTTGCCATCGTCGATCCAATTCGTCAGGGCCTCACGTTCATCGGTGCGTTTCTACCCCACAAGGCGGAAGCGGGGGAGGTCGACGCGCGGGCTGTCGACACACCCCAAGCCAAGCGCGGCGCGCCGCAGCGGACGTCCGGCCACAGCGCGGCGGTGATTCCTTTGGTGGTCGCTTCGTTGGCATTGATGGGAACCTTGCGATTCGCCGCGTCGATCGAGGCGCAGCGCATCGACGCGCGCGGGGATCGCAGCTCGCGGTACATCTTCGTGCCCGCGCCGTATTTGCATGAGGCGGTGAACGGTATCGTAAGAACGCTGTTTTGGCGCGCGGTGCGCGATCCGCGGCAACCGGTGCGGGGCATCACCCGGTATCTGCAGCACGAGTCCCGGCACGCGACGACCATCGGCCGGTTTATCGCCGGGGTGCGCAAGGTGTGCCACCCCGGCGAGTCCCTGTTCGGCGAGTATTCGCTTGGCCCGTTCGGCGCCTCGGTGAGCGATTGCCGCGTTGCGGCGAACCTCGCGGATATCAACTACACCCGCGTGCTCGCCGGTGAGAGCACCATCGCGGCGTGGATTCGAGCCGTGGAGCAAGACGGTCTGGACATCGCCATCTGGCGCACGCCATCGGTATACGCCCGCGATCCGGTGATGCGGCGCTATATCTTGGGAACGTTCCCGCGGGTGGTGTTCCGCTGGGACGATCCGCACATCGGCACCGTCGAACTTCGCCGGCGGCATTGATGTGGCGCGATTATTCCTGTACCGATCCGGCTAACGTATGCGTCGTCGCCGCGATCTGCACAGCACAAAACCAAGCATGACCGTGAATTGTTTTCACGTGACGGGACGGTGACTGAGTCACACAAAAAGCCGGCGGTGTGTATTGCCACGTCAGCTTATCGCGAGCATACTGCTCGCTCTGAGAGAGGGGTGTACGGGTGGATGCAACGCATCGCACCCGAAACTGAAAAGACGAGCGGCGCGTGGTGCAACGCGCATACGCAGCGGGCAAGCGGCGCTGCTTGGTGATGCTTCTTTTTGAATCGGGGAGGTTCGACTCAATGACGCGAACAAAATTTTCAGACAAACGGTTGGCGGTGGCCGCGGCCAGCGCACTGATGTTTTCATTATCCGGTGTCGCCGGCGGGCAAGTAGTTCCTTCGATCGACATTGAGAAGGCGACCAATGGTGAGGATGCCGACACGCCCACCGGCCCGTTGGTTCTGGTGGGGGATTTGGTAAAGTGGACATACCAGGTGACCAATGATGGTGATGCAACGCTGTTTTTTATCAGCGTGATGGATGACCAGCTTGGCCCGATCGTGTGCCCGACTGACACGCTCATCCCGGATGCGTCCATGGATTGTGAAATAGTCATGGGCGTTGCGGAGCCCGGTCAGTACAAAAACGTTGCTAGGGTCGAGGCCTGCGATGACGGCGATTCGTTCGGCGGAATATGCGCAGATCCTTTGGCCAACGCTGTCGAAGACAGCGATCCCAGCCATTATTTCGGTGAGGAGCCCGGTGGTGGTGGCGGTGAGGGCTGCACCCCCGGTTATTGGAAGCAGCCGCATCATTTCGGCTCGTGGACCGGCTACACCCAGGATGACAAGTTTGCAGAGGTGTTTGGCGTGCCGTACGACAAGACCCTGCTGAAAGCGCTGCGGACCGGCGGCGGCAAGGAAATGGCGCTCGGACGCCACGCGGTGGCCGCGCTGCTCAACGCCGCGTCCGCGGGTGTCGACTACGCATTCAGCGCCGCGGACGTCATCGCGCTGGTGCAACAGGCCTGGGACAGCGGTGAATTCGAGGGTGCCAAAGACCAGCTTGCCGCCGAAAATGAACAAGTATGTGAGCTCGGCCGCAACCCTGGTGAGGATGACGGCGTGCCCGGTAAGGGCAAGAAAAACAAATAGCAGCGGCCCGTCGCGGCTTAACTGGGAACAACCGATTCAGGTGGTCATCCTCAGGCGCGTGGCGCCCGAGGATGACCACAACGAACCGGCGGGAAGACACAAGGTTAGCGGTATATGGGAGTGACAGTCTGTCACGATCATCGCGGCTCTTGTCCCCGCATAGCAGGGGAGTAAGCCGCTCCCACAAGTTTCTTTTGGGGTCTGCCCCCAAGTTGTTTAGGCGCGACATCAATGGCGTGGGAGTGGCATCCTGTCACGATCTTCGCGCCGGTTCACAATAAAACAAAAAGTTGTGGTGCATTGTTAATCACAGTTCGACGTTTCGGCCAGGTGAGTGGGATGGGACCGCCGCGCGCCATCGACGCATACACATCGCCGCAATTCCCCGCGGGCGCTTGCGCGCGCTGCAGCCTGACCTAGACTTAATTAAGGGTCATACACGGGGTAACAGTGCGGGCCGACTAAAATATTCAACAAGGCCCCGGGGGATAATCATGGTCAGAAAGAAATACCAGCAGGCGGTGGCGCGGCTGCAGGAGCCGCTGCAAAAGACGAACTCGAATCCTGCGGTAAATCCGCCGGACGTGTCGTCACTCGAACTCATCGACGCCCTGGCGACCATGTGCGATGCCGTTTACGAACTACAAAACGCGCACATGGATCCGTTGTTGCTGCTCGATGTGCTGGACGATCACGACCGGGTCATCAACGCCGGTCTGAGCAAGCGCGTGCAGGAGCGGCGCCTCGGATTGTCATTACCGCCGACGCGGGAGGATATGAAACTGAGTGGCCTGTCCATCGAGCTTCATACGCATCTGGCCAACGGTTACAAATCGGCGATTCCTAATTTGGGTCACGGAGAGCACTTACGGACAGCAACAGATCAGTTCCTACGCGCCGCGTGTGGCGCCATCTCTCATCTAAAGTACGCGCTCTTGAGCGCCTATGAAAGTTATCGCGTCGAGCCGCAAGGAATATGGAACGCGATCCATCGTATTTACGCGCGGGCATGCCAACTGGATCTTCAGGATGCCTGCGCATCACAAGCCGAGGATCATCGAATCAAGGACCTGAACATTAGCCGTAGCTATAAGCAAGCCCTGTTGTTGGGGCTCAGCAATCCTTATCAGCTGCCGTTTCGAGTCATCTTTACGGTGGACGAAGCGCTGCAGCGGTGGGCGGACCAGGCGCAACTATCCGTCTCTGTGCTCCCGCAATCCAATCGCTGCCGCTTTTTGATCGATCCGAATATCGACCGGCCGGGCATTCCGTTGCTGTCGCGCCGGGGCATGGATGAGTCTGCGGAACATTGGATTCTTGACACGACCGCCGTGGCGAACTCACTCAAGGAGGAAATGAGGCTGCTGATCAACAAATTCGCGCGGCCAAAAAAACGGCTGGATTCGTTCAACAATTTCGCCACGCTCGAGATGTTGCGGGCGCTGATCGGCCGTTGGAGTTCGCATCGTGTGCGCGGGTCGGAGCGAAAGAAGCGCAGCGGCTACTGCGACCTTGCGATTGGAATGAACTCGATCAGTTATGTCGTCAACGGCCTCAAGTCGTACGAGGTCTATAACGAACCGGCGCAAATCAACGTCGGTGATAATGTGATTCGCGGCAGCTTTGGCGGACAGCAGGCGAAGCAGCGCGCCGACGTCCGGCTGTCAGAATCCTGGCAGATCGCCGACATCAGTCAGACCGGCTTTCGCTTGATGCTGCGGGAATCCGGACATGCGCAGATACAAATGAACGAATTGATCGCGGTCAGGCCGCGGGACCTGTCCATGGGTTGGTTGACCGGGTTGATCCAGTGGGCGCGTTACAATGAGGACGGCACGCTGGAGATCGGCGCACGAACCCTCAGCACCGATGCCCGTCCAGTATCGGTGAGCGTCTTCACCTTATCGCACGAAGCGAGCAGGAGCTACACCCTCGGATTGTTTCTGCCCGGGGGCGACGCCACAGATCCCATGATCATCATTCCCGCCGGCTTGTATCATCCCAACCGGGTGTTTTCGGTGCGATTCGAAGACGGCGAGCAAACCGTCAGCGTCAACCGTTTGATTATGTCCACCCGGGCGTTCGATTGGTTCGAGGTCCGTATCGAGCATACCAACCGCGAACACATGTTGCGATCCATCCTGCCGCACTGATCGCATACATGGTTTCCCGCATGCACGATCCGGTCTGCATGGGCGCTCGGATTGCTCGTCCGCGTACAGGCGAATTCCACTTTTTCAACCCGGATCAGCCTCTATACCGGTTGATGTGATGTTCAACCTTCATGGCTTTGCCTGGCCGTTGACGGCATACACGCGGTAGCGATTGCTTTGCAGCACAATTTTTAGTTTGCGCAGAAGCGCTTCGTTCACAGCTTGATTGACATTTTGCCGGTCGATTACCAGGAAGCGAATACCATTATCGACAATCAGTTCGTAGTCTCCGGCCAGCATCCGCCGGGCCAACTCCTCCCCTTTCTCCACGTCCAGACCATAGCTCCATAACCAACCCGTGTATGACTTGAACACCGGTCGTGCAGACAATGCGTGGACCCAGTTGTTGTGTGGCAGGGTGGTGAGCACCAGGTCGCGGTGTGAGGAAACGGCCTTAAATTGCCCGGCGATATCCATGTCCTCGGCAGAGAACATGGTGTGCGGTTCAGCCGTAGGCCTGAGTATCTTGACTACCTCAATTGTGCCGGATAGGCACAAGAGGGCCACCAATGCGCCGACGAGGGTTTTGTAAATCCCGCCCTGGTCCCAAAGTCTTATCAAATATTGCAGAACCGCGACACTGAGCAACAAGTAGCCCCAGGTCAGGATCTTGGTATTGTCCCAGATCCACGGTTGAAACCTGATCATGTATCCCAGAGCGAATACTAATAATCCGGAAAGAACCAGGGGATTTTTTAGGGCGGCGGTGCGGAATATCGCAATCGTTACGACAGGGAGGAACAATCCATAATTGAGTACGAAAAAACTGAAAAATCCGGTGCCACTGGATGTGATCAACGCGAACGGATCCCACGCGAAAAAACCTTCAACATTGGTCGGCGCATAATAGAGTGCAAACACTAATCCGCAGGCAATTGCGGCGGTGGCAAGCAGTGTCAACCAGACCCGCCAGGCGCGCCGATACATAATGGCAAACACCGCACAAACCATCGTAAATGTCAGGAAGGAATGCGCGTGCGACAGCAGCAGAGCCGCGGCGCCGATCCCCGCCACAGCCATGATGGCATGGCTCCTCCATGAAACCGGTTGTTGCGAGACGAAATACACAGCGGACACCAATAGTAGAAAGAAGAACGCGCCGAACAGCATGGATCTTTGCGGGACGAACTCGGATGTCACGAAATTTTGTATGACGATTCCCATTCCAGGGATATCAGTCGGTGTTGACGAGACACCCAGCGCCCAGGCGATGAAACCCATGCCGCCATTGAGCAAAACGATGCCTGTCCCTACGCCGGCCCATCCGGCGCTATATCCGGCAACGCGAAAAAACAGCAGCAATCCGGCAACCAACAGCACCGAGGACACCGTTGAGGGGAGAATCATCGCCGATTCCAGCGTCATTCCGCTCCTGAGGAGCAAGCTACTGACCAGGTTTGCCGGAAATGGATAACGAAACGTCTCTACGGCATACAGTGGATTGGTATCAAACCAGTCGCTAACCGGCCACTCCGCATAGACATGGGTAAATGTCAGGTGAACGACCCAATCGGCCCAAAGCTTGTCAGATGTGGTTCTTATGCCGTACTCATCGACAATGAAGACAGTCTGCCAAAGAAAAACGAAAAATATACCCCAGGCGATGAGCAGGATAATGGTGGCGTTTGCGTTACGGAGTTTCATTCACTCGTTTTATCGCCACTCCATCTATTCCAAGTTGGTAATAGGGCGGTTTTGCCTGCGCATTGTGCCCAACGACCTCGAATCGCAGGGTGCTCTTTGATGGCGCGAGACGGTGCGTGCCGAGGTCGACGGGTTCCGCAGGTTCTACCAGCCTACTGAACAAGTCGACTTTTTTTACTGGAACGTCATTGACCTTGATCGTCCACTCTCCGTAGTCATACGATCTGCTTAGGTGAATCACAATCTGATAATTCGATTCTTCAGAGACCGGCAAAGACAACGACAGGGAATCGTTTGCGGAGACATTGTGGACAAACAGATGATCGTCACTGGACCAGACACCATTTTCGAAGTGTTCCGTGTTCTGGATATCTATTCTGACGGCATCCGATTTGCGAATGACCGCCAATTCTTGTGCTTCAATGAAATCGGGAAAGACTACTGGTTGTCTTGATGCAATGGTCTCTGGTTTGGTGATGAAATAGTAAGCGATGCTCCCTACGATGAATATTAACAAGACCAAGAATACAGCCTCGATAAAATAAATCAGCGTGGGCTCTTTCGCTCTCGTCATTGTTGCGTGGCCGGTGCGCTGTTCGGCTGGGTGGTGTAATTTACTGATCGGCCGTGGGCAATTGCAATTCGCAAAGTCCACTGCCATGATCGAACGACATGTATACCAGTGAACGGCGAATTCGCGAACGGGATAACGCAGCTGGAATTGATATTCATTGGGGGTTGTTCAATGATCTACTGCGGCCGGCAGATCCATGGTGCTTGGACCCAAGTTGCGAGCTCGAATGTTCGCGGAAGCCATGAAGCGAGAACAAGAAAAAACCCAGTGGATAGCTTATTCTTACCCTACGGCTCCTTATCATAGCACTTGGCCCGGCGCAGTGTGTTTGTTCATGGCCAATGTAGCTGACGCACTGACAATGAGCAAATACATACGGCAACGACTGACGCAGGCCGACGTGCCACAGAAAATGTTGCAATGATCATGAGGGGCCGTTTGCGCAAGTTGTTCCGCATCGGAAAAGTCCAAGATGGGACCCCGGCGCTGCTCGCAGTCCTGCTGGTGAGCGGGGCCTTACATTTTGCATGGCTGTCGCATCCGGACAGCGTGATCTTCGACGAGATCCATTTCGGAAAATTCGTCAATGCGTATTGCTGCAGCCACGAACGCATATTCGATCTTCATCCGCCGCACGCCAAATTGCTGATCGCCGGTGGTGCGCGGTTATTGGGATATCGCGGCGGTGTGGAGTTCCGCGCCATTGATGATCCGTACGGTGATGTTTCGCCGTTTCCGGTGCGGTTTGTTCCCGCGCTCGCCGGAACATTTCTCCCGCTCATCGTGTACACACTGATGCTGCAGCTCGGGGGCTCGCGGCCGGCGGCATTGTTCGCCACCTTGCTCGTACTGCTGGACAATGCGTTGCTGCTGCAGACTCGGGTCATCGCTCTGGACGGTATCTTGCTCAGTTCGACGCTGTTGTCTCTAGTGGCCATACTGGCGGCGCTGCGCGCGCAATCACATGTCAGACGGTCGGCTTATTGTTTTGTTGCCGGCGCAATGGCGGCGCTGGCGGCGGGCAGTAAGTACACGGGCCTGATCGCTATTGGCCTTGTTGGGTCGTGCATCGTTGTCGAGATTGTGCGCGCTGTCACGGACAAACAGGTCGTTTGGTATTGGCTGCGCAAGTCGCTATGGATAATGGCCGGCTTCGTGATGACCTATGGAATCGGTTGGCAGCTGCATTTCGCGCTGCTAACGGTGCCGGGAGCGGGCGATATGTGGGGCCTGCCGACTGGCCATTTCTTGGCGGACATGATCGACACGCAAATTAAAATGTTGACCTCGAATATCGACCTTTCCGCGCGGCATCCAGACAGCAGCCCGTGGTGGGCATGGCCATTGATGCACGCACCGTTGTTCTATTGGTTGCACGAAAAGGCCAGGTTATATCTGTTCGGGAATCCAATCATTTGGTGGACCGCAAGCGTCATGCTGGTTGTGGTATTGGTGAATCTGGTGTTGGTTCGGGTTTGTGACCTCAAGGTAGTCTCCGATCGCGAGCGTAAACCAATATTATGGTTACCCGTGATCGGTTTCATCGGCGCTTATCTTCCGCTGTCACAAGTCGGCCGCGTGCTTTTCTTGTACCACTATTTCACCGCGTTCGTGTTTTCCATAGTGACGGTTGTGCTATGGCTCGATCACGTCGGTTGGCTGCGTGCGGACGGCCTGACGCGGCAACGGGCCAGTGTATATGGATACCTGGTCATCGCGATGGTGGGATTTGTCGGCATCAGCCCGGTGACCTACGGCTTCGCGACGGGGACCTGGCTCGTGGACTTCCTGTTTGAAATATTTCCCACGTGGCGATAGCGAATGCCCGGCCGATTACCCGGGCCTATGAAAATGCCCACAGCCTGCTGAGCAGAAACACCGATATCGGCGTAACCAATAACATGAAGATGGTGGCGTAGAGGTAGGATGCTTGTGCCACGTCGGTGACCACGTACACGGCGAGCGCATTGAGCAGGAAACCGAAAAGTGCGACCAGAGTGAATTTCAGCAGCGGTCGTCCCCACGGTCGTCGGTTTGCTCCGTGAGCTGTGGCAAACGTCCAACGGAAATGACCCACAAAAGACACCGCGAACGCAATCACGAATGCAATCGCATTCGCAGCGGAGGGATTCGTGCCCGTGGCCTCTACCAGGGCGATATAGATCAAAACATGGGTGAGGGTGGCGACAATGCCAACGAGTCCGAATCTCATACCCTGTTGAACAATAGACAGATAGGACATAATGTTGGAACATGAATAGTGCATTAAACTTATAAGCCAGCACCACGCGCAACAAGCTTATCCACCGGCTTGGCGTGATGGGCGCCATTTTAGAATAGCTCAGGTTTCGGGCGCTGGTCTAACGATTAAACCAGGACAATGCCGCCGCGACGCAACTCGTGTTGGCGCACAGACCCGGCTGCATGAGGATTGGTACGGTGAACAATGAGCGCGACAACCGAGTGGCCAGCGCCGCAGCTGACGGTCCTTTCATTTCTATTGTCGTGCCGTCCTACAATGAGCACGAAGTGCTTCCGGAGTTCCATCGGCGATTGTCTGCAGTGCTGGACGGTTTCAATCATTCCAGCGAGATCGTATTTATCAACGACGGCAGCACGGACAACACCCTCGCATTGATGTTTGCATTGCGCGATGCGGATCCACGCGTGGCGGTTATCGATCTCAGCCGCAATTATGGCAAGGAGATCGCGATGTCGGCGGGTTTGGATCATGCCAAAGGTGATGCCGTGATTGTCATCGATGCCGACCTGCAAGATCCGCCCGAGTTGATTCCCGCGTTGATCGAGCAGTGGGAGGCGGGTTATGACAATGTTTACGCGCAGCGGACGGACCGCGACGGTGATACCGCCGTCAAGAAAACGACCGCTCACTGGTTTTATCGGCTGATTCAGCGCGTCAGCAATGTGCGCATTCCCGAGGATACCGGCGATTTCCGGTTACTGAGCCGCCGCGCCGTGGATTCGCTCAACACGCTCCGTGAGCAGCACCGGTTTATGAAGGGCCTGTTCTCCTGGATCGGCTATCCAAGCAAGGCGGTGCCTTACCGGCGGGAACCGCGCCGCGCCGGTGAAAGCAAATGGAATTACTGGAGCTTATGGAATTTTGCCATCGAGGGAATCACGTCCTTTTCGATACTGCCTCTCAAGATCGCCACCTATGTGGGTCTCACCACCGCGGTCATGGCGTTTATTTATGCGTTCTACTTTATCTACAAGACGTTGGTTTATGGAGACCCCGTGCAAGGATTTCCCACACTGATGGTTGTCATACTGTTCTTGGGCGGTGTGCAGCTCATGAGCCTGGGGATTATCGGAGAGTACCTGGGCCGGATGTTCGATGAAACCAAAAGGCGCCCGCTTTATTTCGTGAATCGCTACCTGCCGGCCCGGGAACACACCGAACAGCACGACGAACAAGGCGGGACGATGCTGGCCCGCAACGTGACATGACGCAGGGGGGCGCCGATATCTCCCGACCCCGTTACCGTCATCCGTCGTTCCTGGTCCCACCCGCGAAATTTGATCAGAAAATCAAATAGATCATCGGCCATCCTCTTGTGCCCTTGACTGTCAGGATGGATGAGTTCGCCGAACAAATGTCGATTGGCCGGAGCGGCGGCCTCGGTGAGTTTTACGTTGTTTAGGAACGGAATTCCCGCCTGCTCCGCTGCGGCCGTCAACTTCACGCGGTTGGCACCGATGGCCTTGGCTTGGGGTGGATTGGCATTCGCGTTTTGGTAGACCTGCGCAATGATGAGTGGTTTGGCGCCATGGGTCTTGGCGACGCGCGCGATTTCCAACATGTTGGCAACATAATCGTCGCCGGCCACGCGGTGGCCCAGAGTGACGGGCTTGGCGATGCGGCGCCCGGGTTGCATCTTTCGTAACCAGCGTGCCGCGTGGACAACTGCTTGGCTATGCGCGCTCAGCCAGCGAAGAAACACTTGAATCCGTCTGGTGGTTAAAGTTTCCTTATCCGCGGCCGGCCGGTAATCGCTGTCGTTCCAGCCGAAGTTGACGGTCACGATATCAGGCCGCAGCCATTCGATGTCTCGTTGCAACCAGGCCAGTCCCTGGTGGCTGCTATACCCCGGCACCGCCATGGCGATGACTTCGGCCTTGATGCCCATCACCTCGTTGTTGATCCTGTGTTCGAGTAACCGTGGATAGGGCAGGTCATTGTCGTTGAATTTCAAGGGATTCTGTTTCCAGCTCACCGGCACGCGATAGCCGAAGGTCACGGAATCACCAAGGCAGACGATGCGCAGGACATCCGGGGCTTTGACTTTGATGTCACCAGGATGCCGAAGATGTTGGCCATTGGTGTCAAAGGTCGTGAACTCCCACCACTGATTCTCGAGATTGGACTTCAGTCGCCAACCGAGCAGGGGATCGCCTTCGAATGTTTGCGCACCTTCATCGCTGTCGCCATGGGTGTTGCCGGTAACGTAGACCTGGATGCTCGGTATCGATGGCAGTGACACGCGAACATATCCTTCGATTGCCAACAAGATGATCAGCAGGGCCAAGTAAGGAACGGCGTGGAACAGCAGCCTTTTCTTGAATGACAAAGGTCCGTTATCCGCTCGCGTTTTGTCAGCAACCATCTTATGCGTCCATCCACATTATCAACACCGCTCACATGCACTGATCATTCTTGGAGCCCCCCTGGCTGACGTCAAGCTCTCGTGGGAGCGGCTTATAGCCGCGAACAGAACCATCGCGCGTGCCCGTCCCTGCGCAGCGTAGGCCGCTCGTTTTAAACGTGTGAGATATCACTTCAAAGTCGGTGACTTTATCGCTGAATTATTTGTGACGTCTCCCTCCCAGGCCTGCGTTTCCACGTCCCGCCCGCATTCCCGGAGCCGGCTCACCGCCCTGGAAAACATGACATAAATCATACAGTCTGGCTTGAGAAACGGGCTCTCTGAACCATACTGTAGATACGAACGGATTATGCAGAACAAACAAGCAGGTGGGTGATGTCGCGCTATAATGAAGGTGTCCCAAAGCCGCTGTCGGCAGTGATGCGGAATGCGGCCCACGCTTCCGGGAAGGGAAGGTTGGTGGGCCGCTCCCGCACATTATGGCCGGTCCACGCCACCGTCCATCGCGGCGGTATACATCGGCTCCCGGTGGTCCTCGTTGCTCGCCTGTTTTTTCTGCTTTGCCTCGCGGTGTCGAGTTTTTTTGGTCCGGTGGCCCGCGCTGCCACTTGCCCCGCGGCCGGCGCCATCCCATCGGCGCCGCCAGTCACGTTTCTGCGCAGTTATCGGGTGTCCTTCAATTCCCCGGCGCGCCTGGCGGTGGATGCCGATGACCAGATCTATATCGCCGATCCGGTAAAGGGCCGCATTGTGGTGCGCGACGTCGACGGCCGGGTGGCGCATGAGCAGCGGGATCTGGGTTTTCCCAACAGCGTCGCCGTGGACGGCCAGGGCCGCATCTATGTCGGTGATAAAACCGCCGGCAACGTGACGGTCTACGCGCGCGACTGGGAGCCGCTGTTCATGCTCGGGCAGGGTGACGGTGAGTTCATGCAACCCGGGGACATCGCCTTCGACCCGGCAACCGGCAATGCCTATGTCACCGATACCAACGCGCATCGGGTCAACGTGTATGACCCCGACGGTGAATGGTTGCGGAGTTTCGGCGAGGCAGGCTACCGCGATGGCCAGTTCAGCTCACCCGGCGGCCTCTTCGTCACCGCCGATGCGGTGCTGGTGGCCGATCAAGGCAATCGGCGCATCCAGCGTTTCGACCTGGACGGCAACTTCTGCGCTGCTCTGGGGCGCCGGTCGCTCAATCATCCGTACGGCATCTGGGTAGACGGCAGCGGGCGCATCCTGGTCGCCGATGCATTCCAGGGGCACGTGGTGGTCCTGGATCACGATGGGAATGAACTGGGCCTGATCAGTGAATTTGGTCATGCGCGGGGAAAACTGAGCACGCCGTTGGATCTGGCCATGGACACCCGCGGGCGCCTGTTCGTGAGTTCCGCCAACGGCGCCCGGGTCGATATTTTTGGCGTCTCCACGTACACCGATCCCGAGCGCTATGTACCCGCGACGGTGCAGATCGCGCCTGGACAACTGGATCGCGGGCAAGCCGGCGGCACGGTGACCGGTTTGATTGAGGTGCCGGGTTATCCATTGACTCAGTTGGTGGCGAGCTCGGTCACCGCCAACGATGTGCCGGCGACAGCCGTACCATTATTGATTGGCGACAACAACCATAACGGCAAACCCGACGTGCTGGTGAATTTTGACGGTGACGCGCTGCTGGCGACCCTGCCGACGGCCGAGCAAACCACCGTGACGGTACGCGGCAGCATGGGCAACATGCAGTTCGCGGCGGACGATGTCGTGGCGGTGGTGCACACCGAGGCTGACGATGACGCCGGAGGCGATATTCCGGACGCGGATGATGACGCTGACGGTGTTGCCAACGATCAAGATGCCTGTCCGGGAGGCGATGGGCAACAGCCGGTCGATGCCAGCGGCTGCAGCATTGCGCAGTATTGTCCGGCCACGGGCCCGGTTGCGGGCGGAACGTGGCGTGATCATGGCCGCTACGTCGCTTGTGTGCGCCAGCGAGTGCGGTTGTTTGTTAGAGCGCGGTTGATCACCGCCAGACAAGGCCGCGCGCAGGTCGCTGCCGCACGGGCGTCCGGCACCAGACGCGGCGCAAATGTGGCCGCATCACGCGCCGGGCCTGTCGGCACCGTTGTTGGGGGGGCGCTCCGCCAGGCATCATCGAATCCGCCGCCGCGCGCGCCGGCGGTAGTGGCCAAGCAGACCGCTGGTGAAGTCGTGCAAACCGGTGGAGTGCTGCAGGACATCCTTGCATATTTCGGTTTTCAACTCGAACGGGGACCGGGCGATCTCGTAGCCGATGACGCGGTTGAGCAGTCCACGGCGATACCGACGAACAATGACAAGCGTCATGCCGCGCTCGACCAGGACTCAGAAAAAACTGAGCAAGCGGCCCGCGAGGAAACGCAGGCCGCCGCGGATGATACGGCGGCAAACGACCCGGTAACCGCGGACACGTCGGAGCCGACGGAGCCTGAACCGCCCGTACCCGACCGCGACCGCGATGGGGTCTCCGATTATGCGGACATGTGTCCGGGCAGTGATGCCCAAGACGCCGTCGACACGAATGGCTGCAGTGTCGCGCAACTGTGTCCGTGCGACGGCCGGCCGACGGATCGGTCATGGCGTTCCCATCGTCAGTACGTCGCCTGTGTGACCGACAATACGCAGACCTTTGCCGCCATGGGACTTCTGAGCGAACGGCATCGGACCGATTTGGTCGCAGACGCCGCGGCATCGTCCTGTGGTGCCGCGAACCGCCGGGCGGCATCCGATCAACGCAACCGCGACGGCGAACACCAACTCGCGATGCGGCGTGCCGGGGTCAGCAACAATGCAGGAGGCGCCAAATGAAAAAGCGCGGAATGACCGCTGCGGCCGTTGTGCCTTCGACGCTATCGGCCGGCTCGATGTGGCGCTGGCTGCTGCCCTTCGCCGTGCTGGGCCTGCTCCACGGAGTCACGATCGACGACGCCCTGGCCATCGACCCGCCGCACACCAACGACTGCTCGGCTTGCCATATTCTCCATAATGCGCCCGGCGCGGCCATCACCAACGTCGCGGGCAATGCCAACTTATGTATCACCTGTCACACGGGTGGCGGATTGGCGGCGGCCTATCCGTTCGCCGACGTCGATCAGGCGGTCCCCGGGGTGAGCGGCACGTCACACCGCTGGGACTCCGGGCCGTCAGGGTACACCGAGGCGGACCTGGCCAACACGTCTCCCGGAAGTGTGCTCTCCGGCGGCGCCTATACCGGCCGTGTCCCCACGACTTACACGATTACCATCAGCGCCGCCGGCGATGCCGGTGTCGCCCGCTTCGATTGGGTCGATAACACCAGCGGGGGCGACAGTACCGACACGGTGCGTGATGAGTTTGAAGGTGCCGCGTCCTACGGGAACAACAACGGCACCGTCAGTTGGGCGGGCAATTGGATCGAGAACGATCCCCAGGGCGGCGGCGCATCTGGCGGTAAGGCGCGTGTGACCGGCGGCGAGCTGCGCATGGATCAGCAGGGCTTCTCGGGATTCGGCGTTAGCGCGGCGCGCGAGGTGGATCTGTCCGGCGGGGTGACGAGCGCGACCTTTAGCTTCGACTTTCGCACCACCAGCGGTGTGGACGCCACCGACGCGGTGGCGATCGAGATCTCGGACAACGGTGGCAGCAGCTATTTCGTGCGTGAGACGATTACCGGCATCAGCGGCGCCAGCTCGGGTTCGCGCAGCTACGATATTTGGGGCTACAGGGCCGTGAACACCCGGGTGCGATTTCGCATCACCAATTCGTATGCGGGCACCAACGAGTATTTCTACGCCGACAACGTGCAGGTCGAGTTCACCACGCCCAGCGCCGGCAGCGGCGCGTCGAACGTGGTGACCGGGGCCGATGTGCCCCTGGCCGACGGGCTCACGGTGAGCTTCCTCGACGGCGGCACATCGCCCTCGTTCGAGCTCGGCGATATCTGGACGTTGTACGTGCTCACCGACCTGCAGTTGCCGACCGCGCTCGCCATGTCGATGCGCATCAAGGACGGCAAGATCATGTGTTCGACCTGTCACGATCAGCACAGCCAGGCCAACCAGCCCTTCGATCCCGCGGCGCCGGCCTACGCCGGGCGCGGCACCGGGGAGGGGCGGCACTTCCAGCGGCTCAACAACGACGTCAATCAGATGTGCGTCGACTGCCACGCGCCGCGCGACGTGCAGGACAGCAATCTCGGTTCGCACCCGGTGGGCGTGCCGATACCGGCCGGTGAGTTTCAGGTGCCCACGGCCCTGCCCCTGGATTCCGCGAACGAGGTCCAGTGCATGAGCTGCCACCAGCTGCACCGCACCGATTCGGGCGGGGTCAACGGCGGCGCCGGGGACGGCTATCTGCTGCGCCAGGGGATGACGGAAATCTGTACCGATTGCCACGTGCACGCCGACGCCGGCACCGGGACCAGCATCGAAACGGTGCGCGACGAGTTCAATTCGGTGTCCTACGGGAACAATAATGGCGGCGTCAACTGGGCGGGCAACTGGATCGAAGACGATCCCCAGGGCGGCGGCGCGTCCGGCGGCAAGGCGCGGGTGACCGGCGGTGACCTGCGGCTCGATCAGCAGGGCTTCTCGGGTTATGGCGTGAGCGCGGCGCGCGAGGCGGATCTGTCCGGCGGGGTGGTCAGTGCGACCTTCAGCTTCGACTTCAACACCAGCGGCGGCGTGGATTCGAGCGACGAAGTCACAATCGAGGTCTCGAATGACGGCGGCGGCGGCTACGACCCTCTCGGGACCATTACCGGCATCACCGGCTCCAGTTCGGGCTCGCGGAGCTACGACGTTTTCGGCTGGGTGGCGGTCAACACGCGGATTCGTTTCCGGATTACGAACCTGTACGCGGGCAGCAACGAATATTTCTATGCCGACAACGTGCAGATTCAATACGAGACCCCGGGAGCCAGCGGCGGCGGCTCGCACTACGACGCCGCCAGCGGCGCGTTGTGGCCGGGTGGGCAGTATGGCTCGAGCTTTCCCGCCCACAGCGCCGACAAGCAGGGCGCGTGCGTGAATTGCCACTGGCCCCACGGCTGGCCGGACGACACCAACATGGCCCAGGATTATCCGCTGCTGTGGGTGGAGCGCTACGATATCGCCGGCGACGGGTCCGACCCCGATGACGCCGAGGACCTGTGTTACACCTGCCACGATGGCAACCCGGCGGGCACCGACGTCAAGACCGTGTTCGCCAAGGCCATCCGCCATCCGGTCGCCGACTCCGAACAGGCTGCCGGACGTTCGGTGGAGTGCACCGACTGTCACAACCCGCACCAGGTCAACGGCCCCGCGCATACCTACAACACCACCGCCAACGCCAGCCGTAATAACGTCAGCGGGGCGCTGGCCGGGGTGTTGGGCTGGTCGGTGGATTACACCGGTCTGGGCAATTTCGTCGCCCCGGCGGCGGGCAACTACGCCGACATCGACCCGGCGGTCAAGGAATACCAGATCTGCTACAAGTGTCACTCGGCCAAGTCGTGGTCCTTTGGCACCGCGCCCAACGGCCTGTCGGCTAACGGCTCGGTAGCCAACCCGGTGCTGACCGATGTCGCCCAGGAATTCAGCCCGCAGAACCGTTCCGGCCATCCGGTGACGACGGGGCTCAACAACTATGTTAATTCCGCGTCGCCGCGGGCGCTCTCCACGAGTGATATGAAGGCCCCCTGGAACTCGAATGTCGGCACGCAGACGATGATGTGTTCGGATTGTCACAATACCGATGCGTCCTCGCCGGCGGCCCAGGGCCCGCATGGCTCCGCGGCCCAGTTCATGCTCCGCGGCCCCAACACCGCCTGGCCCAACCTGACCAGCTTCAATTCGAGTTTCTGCGCAAACTGTCACAACGACGCGCCAGTTCACGCCGAAAAAGATGACCACCGAACACAGTGCTACCGCTGCCACATCGTCATCCCCCACGGCGGCAAGATGGGGCGACTGATTGCCGACCGCGACGGCGCTATGCCGTCCCGCTACGCCTATAGCAACAGCACGAACAATGTTTGGATCTACTCGTTCCGCAAGCAGTCCAGGAACAATTACGACAAGGACGACTGCAGAACCAGTTGCGGCTCGCATGACACCGGCAGCTCCGGGTCGATGGACAACTGGTGACAGGTGGTGGCGGACCCATGCGTGTCCTTGCAGGACCCCGGACGGTTTCTCCTCGGGCAACATTCACGCTAGCGCTGCGCGCGGTCAAACGTTTTCTTTTGCGGCCGGCAGTCATTACCGGCGAGATCGTGTGGCTCACCCTGGCCGGAGTGCTGGGGGCGAGTATCCCACAATTGGGCATGGCGCCCACCGAGGACATCATCGCCCTGCACGAGAGCGGCCCGGTCTTGTCGGCCTTGGTCGAGTTCTTCGCGCTGGACCACGTCTTTCAAAGCGCCTGGTTTTTAGGCCTCACGCTGCTGACCGCGGCGTCGTTATCTGTCGTCGTCGTCAACCAGTTTCGGCGCCTGGGACACACCTGGTCGCAGCCCGTGGCACCGGAGGAGATGCGGCGCGCGCCGTATCAAACCGAGTTCGAGCGCCCCGCCGCGAGTGCGGCGCCGGCAACCGAACGGGCGCCGCGCATCGCGACCCGGACCAGCGGGCGGTTGGGGCTGGCCGGATCGGCGGTTTTTCACGCCGGCCTGTTGGTGATTATGGTGGCCGGCGCGCTGCGCGCGCTGTTCGCGGTGGACGCCATGGTGGACCTGCTGGAAGGTGAGACCCTGCCCGCGACTGCCGCGGCCTGGGGGGCGCAGTGGCCGGGTGCGCTGGCTGCACCGCTGCGTCTAGAGGCCGCGCTGACGCTGGAATCGGTCACCGCGACGCGCTACGAGACCGGTGCGCTGCGGGACGTGCGCGGCCGGCTGACTTGGGACAGCGAGGCCGGCGAGGTGCGCAACGCCGAGATCGCGATCAATAACGAGGTGCGGGCGCCGGGCGGACGCTTGTTTCTCGGCGCGGACTTCGGCCCGGCCGCGCTCATCGAATGGATGCAGGACGGTGCCGAACCGGTGCGCGACGCGGTGCTGCTGCGCAGCCTCGGCAACGGCACCTACCAGAAGGCGTCCTACCTGCATGGTTTCATCAAGGTCTTCCTGCGCGCCGAGGTCGACGGTGCAGGTCAGCACCCCGAAACCCTCGACGTACGGATCGTCGACAACGCGTCGCGCGCGCTGCTGTTCGGCGGGCGGATGCGCATCGGCGATGAGGTCGCTCTGCAGGACGGCCAATCATTGACACTGCACGGCTTGCCGTTCTGGACGCGGCTGCGCGGCAGCCGCGATCCGGCGTTATGGGTGGCGTATTTGGGTTTCGCGCTGGCCCTGGTGGGCGCCGCCATGATGTACATGGTGGTGAAGGTCGACACCTGCGTTGTCGTCACCCCCGAGGGAGACCGCGAACGGGTGTTCGTGGCGCTTCGCGCCCAGCGGTTTGCGCCCCTGTTTCAGGAGCGCTTTGAGCACATGGTGCGGGCGCAGGGGGGCGTAACATGATATCCCGTCTGATTCCGCTACTCGCCGGTGCCGCACTTGCGGCCTGTCAGCAGGTGTCCACGGAGCAAGCGACCGCACTGGTCGAACGCTACAACGAAGTCGTTTCCGAGGCCTATCGGCGCAGCGACGTGAAGCTCGTCGACGCAGTTGTGGGCCCGAACGAGGGCAAAAAGCTGACCGGGCTGATCGGCGTGCGCTTCGACATGGGGCTCACCCTCGACTCGCATCTGCTCGCCCTCGAGGTCACGGGCGTCGAGCAGACGGACCGCGAGTTGCGGGTGCGCACCCGGGAGCGCTGGCGTTACCGGGATCTCAAGATCCGTTCCGGAGACCCGGTCGGTGAGGAATCCCTGGACACCTACGAGATGGCGTATATCTTTAAGAGGATCGACGGGGCGTGGTTGGTTGATGAAATCCGCTTCACCGCGCCCCCCAAGATTGGCCGTAAGACAGCGCCATGGGGGACCACAGCCAATGTGTTGCACGGCGTTTCTGCGCCCACGACGCAGTGATGGGAATCAAGATCGATGGATTCGTTTGTTCTAGAAACCACCTTGCATTGGATCGCCGTCGCCTTTTACATCGCCGGCACGGTGCTGTTCGCCCACGCCACGCTGTTCGCGCATCCCGAGCGGATCCGCTGGGGCTTGTGGGCGACACTCGGGGGGCTGCTGCCGCATTCCGCCGCGCTGTTGATGCGCTGGATCGCGGTGGGTCACGGACCGTATATGCTCAAGTACGAGGTGCTGTCTTCAGACGCCTGGGTCGCGGTGGCCATGCTGCTGCTGTTCGTGTGGCGCCGCCCCAACTGGGCGCCGATGGCGCTGGTGGTGTTGCCGGTGTCGATACTGCTCATGGGATTCGGGCTGTTCAGCAATCCGCAAGCGAAGGACCTGCCGCCGACCCTGCGCTCCATGTGGCTGGTGTTCCACGTGAGCTTCAACAAGCTGGCGATGGGGGCGTTTATCCTCTCGTTAGCTGCGGCGGTGATCCTGCTGCGCAAACTCGAGGGCGCTTCGGGACGCCTGCTGGACCGGCTCCCGGGACCCGAGGTGATCGAGGCATACACGGTGCGTTTTGTCGGCTTCGGTTTCGTGTTCTGGTCCACGACCATCGTCGCCGGCGCGATCTGGGCCAACCAGTCGTGGGGCCGTTACTGGGGATGGGACCCCATGGAAGTATGGTCACTGGTCACCTGGCTGTGCTACGGAATCCTGCTCCACACGCGATTGTTTTTCCGCTTTACGCCCCGCGCCACGGCGTGGAGCACGATAGCGTGTTTCGTGATGTCGATCCTGACGGTCCTGGTGCTGCCGTTCGTGATTCCGTCGCTGCACTCGAGCTACTTTCAATGAGGACGCCACTGTTATGCCCGGCATACTTTATATAACCCCCGCCTACCACGCCGGCGTCGTGGAGGTGGCCGGTAAATGGGTACCGCTGTATCTCGTGGCTCTGGCCGGCGCGACCCAGGCGGCCGGTTACCCGTCCACGATCTATGACGCGATGACCAAAGGGGTCGGCCTCGAAGAAATAGAGGCGCGGATCCGGGCGGTCAAACCGGATGTCGTGGCGGTGTCGATGATCACCGCGACCACGCCTGACGGGATCAAGATCGTGGAGTCGGCCAAGGCCATCGATCCCGAAATCGTAACCGTCGCCGGGGGGATCCACGCCAGTTTCATGTACGAAGATCTCTTGACCCGTGTTCCCGCGCTCGACCTCGTCGCCATCGGGGAGGGCGAGCAGACCCTGGTGGAACTGCTCGACGCGCTGGCGGCGGGCAGCGATCGCTGCGCAATTAAAGGACTGGCCTATCGCGACGGCGGACGGATCGTATGCACCTTGCCCCGCCCCTATCTCCAGGACCTGGACGATCGGCCCATGGCGTGGAACCTTCTCGACTGGGAGGATTACACGTATTTTATTCTCCCGGGATCACGCCTCGGCGCCGTCGCCACGTCGCGTGGTTGCCCGTTTGGTTGCACGTTTTGTTCGCAGCAGAAATTCTGGCGGCGCACCTGGCGATGCCAGTCCGCGGCGAGCGTCGTACGTGAGGTGGAGGAATTGCACCGCGATTACGGCGTCGATGTCGTCCTGTTTACCGACGATTACCCGACCCCCGACCGGCAGCGTTGGGAGCGAATACTGGATCTGCTAATAGAAAAAGAGCTCGACGTAAAGATTCTCATGGAGACGCGGGCCGCCGATATCATCCGCGACCAGGATATCTTGTGGAAGTACCACAAGGCCGGGATTATCCATATCTATGTGGGCACGGAAGCCGCCAGCCAGACGACGTTGGATCTGATACGCAAGGAACTCACGGTCGATGAGTCAACGCAGGCGCTGCGGCTGTGCCGGGAGCACGGCATCATCACCGAGACCTCGATGATTCTCGGATTTCCCGACGAAACCCGGGAGTCCATTGACCGCACCATCGAGCAGGCGCTGGTCTACAATCCTGATTTCGCTCACTTCCTGGCCATCACACCTTGGCCCTACGCAGACATTTATAAGGAACTCGAGCCGTATATCGTGGAGCACGATTACCGCAAATACAATCTGGTCGACCCCGTGGTGAAACCCAAGACCATGAGTTTGGAAGAAGTCGATCAAGCCATCCTCGACGGGTACCGGCGATTCTATATGGGAAAATTCAAGGAGATGCTCGATGAACGGGACGATTTCAAACGGACGTATATGTTCAACGCCATCAATCGCATGATGAATCATTCCTTCATCCGCAAGAAAATCGGCATGGACGGGGGCAAGATGCCCGAGGAAATTCGTCACATCGTCGAGAGCGATCCGCTAGCCCAGGACGCGCTGGTTTGCCCGTTCAGCCGGACGCTCACCAAGGCCGTCAATAGCTGACCCGCGCAGCGCCGTCACATCTGCGCGAACTTACCGATCTTGATGGGCGTTGTTTTGCCTGCGCAACGCGTACCGCTACCGATTCTTACCCCATGTACCACACGACGCTGATCCCGGTGGCTGCCAGGAAGAATGTTCCGAGCACCGCGTGCTTGACGATGAGGAACTGTTTGGCCTTCGCGGGGTCCTGCGCCGCGCGGCCGCCGGTATCCTTGGACCGGAGGTAACCGGTCACCGCGATCAATCCGAGGGAAATCATCTGCAACCAGAAGAAAAGTTGGAACAGTTCATGGGCCAAGGCGCTATCAGCGGGAACCGGTCCGGGAAGCCCGGCACTCTGGCGCAGAATGATGAGCACGATAAAGCATGCCAGCCAGAACGCGCTGAAAAAATCGTGGGCGAAGTAATTGATGATAAAAAACCAGGATCTCATTGTTATTTAATCAGAATGTTAACGATGGATGTTCCAATGAGTATAGACCCCAGAAAGTATGCTGTGTGCAGTGACGCATCTTGCCGCAGTTCATGTATGGACACCGCGGTCACACGGTCGAGATCCTTTCCCCTGCTGCGCAGGGACAATTCCACATACCTGTGGGAGCGGCTTGTAGCCGCGAAGATCGTGACAACAGGTCACTCCCACCTGCCGCCAACATCTACTTCCTACATCCCCTCAAATGATCGATGTCTGATCCCGTTTCCAGCCCTAAATATCCAAACTAAGCGGCGGCAAAATTTTGAAACCATGTCAAGAAAAGTATTCTAACTCTTTGTTAAATAATATAAAACTTCAAGTTTTTCCGCCTTGTAAACGACCAGAGTTGGACTAAGCTCTAATTATAAAGACGTAGTTGTCAGGTGGGGTTACTGCAACAGTAGTCATCCCCGGTCTTCGAACAGTTCGGGATCGCTTGAACTACGCCAAACCCTTCGTGAGATGGGGACGGAAAGCCACGGGTCTTGAGTTTAATTTTTTGAGACAGCCGGGCTGCCAAGTGAAGAGCGCGATTCGCGTGGCGGCCAGGCTGATCGATGTTGGGGGTATGAGCAGTGAACAAAGCAGACGCAAGTGTCGCCGCAGTCTACGGGGCGCAGTTCCGTGAACCGGAATTGTGTCTGTCGACGGGGGGTGGGAATTGTACGGGTGCCGCCGCCACGGCCTGGGCGCTGGTTGTCACCGCAATGACCATCGCGTCGTTGCAATGCCACCCAAAGCTTCAATTCGAGTACCCCTCAGGTTTTTACCGGTCAATGCCGTTAAAGCATAAAAGTACGAATTAGTTATGCACAAACGCTTACATCCAAAGGGTAGCTTGCGCAAGGCGCTGGGACTGGTCCTGGCGGGCCTGCTTGTCAGCCACGGCGCGCGCGCCGCGATCGTGGACACGTTTTTCGTGCCGGTCCCGGAGGCCGACACGCGGACCACCTTTTTAACTCTGGACACCACGTTCCCGGACAGTACCATCCACAGTGTCGTCGCGATCGCCGCCAATGGTGATATTGAACTGACTTGGGATCACTGGGAGGACGGTTTCGAGGCCGATCTGGAGTCGCCGGGCCAAGCCTCTACCGAGGTGTGGGGCGATGGCAGCGCCGCTAATGGCTGTGCCCCGAATGTCAACGGATTACCGGTCACCTGTACCGACGCCAATGACGTGCTGAATGGTGGCGACGTCATCCTCGTCGAAGACGACGTGTTTGCCAATCCCCGCAATCCAGCCACCGTGCTGTACGACGGCGGTGATAAATTCGGGGTGACCGCAGCGGTGGCGGTGACGCGTTCGGCCTGGGGGCTTACCCGCGGCACGGTGCTTGCCGGCGCCGTCGAGGTGTTCGCCACCAAGGACTGGGGCACCAGCTTCGAGGCCCCCGGCGGGGAAGGACTGGCCGCCTGTGGCGCGGGTGCCGATTCGGCCAGCTATTGTATGTTTCAGGATACGCGGTTTTCCATCATGGCGGCCAGCGTCGGCACGTCGGTGGATGTCGATATCGACGGTGACGGCACGCCGGAGGTCAGCACTACCTTGAATCAAGGCCAGAGCCTGTTGGTGGACGGGGTGCAGATCGGCGGCACGGTGACGTCTTCGGCAGCGGTGCAGGTCGACCTGCTGACCGGCGACATCGGTGCCGGGTACGAGGCGCGCTGGTACACCATGATACCCACCAGCGACTGGAGCAACGCCTACATGAGCCCGGTGGGCACGACCGACGGCGCCGAGCCTTCCGTGGTGCTGCTGTATAACCCCGACACCACCGCGCTGACCGTCAACGTTACTACGCAAGGCGGGACTACCCCGGTGAACGTGCCGGCCGACAGTGTCGTCAAGTACCAGATGCCCACCAATCAGGGTGCGCGCTTCGTGTCCAGCGACGCCCGGCCGTTCTTCGCCATCGGCGAGGTCGATGACGACCAGCAGGTGCACGACTGGGGCTATACGCTGATCCCGGAGACCAAGCTGTCGACCATACTCAAGGTCGGTTGGGCGCCGGGCAGCGACGATATCGACGCGGTACCCGGTCCGGACGATCCGGATGCCAGCCCGGTGTGGGTCACCGCCGCCAGCGACACCACGGTGTGTGTGGATTTCGACGATGACGGCACCGCCGATCAGAACTTCGCGTTGACCGCGCTGCAGTCGTTACGCATCACCGACAGCGACGGCGACATGACCACTGCGCGCATCTTCAGTTCGACCAACACCTTGTGCCTGGACGCCGACGGGGCGATCCTAGCCGGCGCCTGGGGACAGGATCCGGCCAATGCGCCGACCGGTAATCCGGCCCTGGATATGGGTACCACCGTACTCGGTATCTCGGCGTTGAGTGTGATCAAGCAGTCGGTATTGGTCGTCGATCTCAATGGTGATGGCTACATCAGCCCCGGCGACACGCTGCAATACATCATTGACATCGAAAATCCCGGCACCTCGCCGGCGGCCAATGTGATCGTCAGCGACACCCCGGACGCCAACACCACGTATGTGCCCGGCACCACGCAACACGACGGTGTGCCCATACCCGACGATGCGGGACCCGCGACGCCGTTCCCGTTGGACGAGGGTGGCTACAACGTCGGGACCTTGAATCCCGGAGAGACCACTACCGTCGTCTTTTGGGCCGAAGTCAACCTCGGGGTGCCGGACGGCACGCTGCTGGTCAACACCGCCCAGGCCGCGAGCGACGACAGCGCGGTGATCACCGACGATGCCGACAACCCGGTGGGGCCGGTGAACGTGATCGAAGGCACGGTGTTCGTCGATCGCGACGGGGACGGGGTGCTCGATGCCAACGAGTTCGGCTACGCGGGGATCGTGGTCGAACTGCAAGACGGGGTGTGCACACCCGGCACCGACTGCACGCGGGTGCGCACCGATGCCAACGGCGCCTACCGGTTCGATGTCGGTTCGTCCGGAAACTTCACCATCGTCACCGACCTCATTTCCTATCCGTTGGGGGCAACCCTCACCACCGACAATATCGAGACCGCGATTTTTCCAACGCCCAGCGGCGGCGTCGATACCGGCAATGACTTCGGTTTCTCGCTGCCGTTGTCGATAGACAAGACCTCCGCGATTGTCATCGACGCCGGGCCGCCTAGCGGCGCGGGCGAGGTCTCACCCGGCGATGTGGTCGAGTACACCTTGACCATCAGCAATACCACCGGCGTACGCCAGTCCAATATCGTCGCCAGCGATCCGCTGCCGGACGGCGTGAGCTATGTGGCGCAGACCACCGAGGCCACCGGGCCATATTTGGCCGACCCGATGCGGGTGACCGAGTATTACATCGCCGCCGGTCAGTTCCCCGGCACTACTTACGACCTGACCTTGGGTCAGAACCTGGTTTCTGATTACTTTGTCATCATCCAGGGTGCGTCGACCACCGATGACCAGGGTCCGAACGATAATTACGCGCGCCTGACCCAGGATCCGTTTGGCACCGGTGATCTCGGCACCTCGAGCGGCAGTAACGTGATCCGCCTGGAGCGCGGTGGCGGCAGCGGCGATTGGGTGGGCGTTGTCACGGTGGTCGAGTCCCTGCCGCTGCCGGTGTCAAACACCAGCGGTTTCAAGTTGCTCGATGTACAGAGCGTGGTCCACAGCGGATCCGGCACCAGCGGTACCGACACCTCAGGGACCAACTGGAGCGATATCAACCAGGTTGCGTTGATCGGCGGTTTCAACGGCGCCGGCTGCCAGACCGGGGAGTCTGATCAAGACGATCAAGCCAACTGCCACACACGGTTATTTCCGTCGGGTAGCAATACCATCAATTGGCGGCGGCATGCCGACAGTGTGAGAAACAGCCTAAACACAGCGACCAGCACGGTGATGGTAGTGGAGTGGGACAGCGACTGGACCGTGCAGCGGGCGAACGTCACCGGCAACAACAGCGGATTTGGCATCAATGCGACGGGCGAGTACAACACCGCGGCCATCACCTCGGTAGCCCGCGACAACACCTGGGTGTGGGGCACCGGGTACGGTCGACACGAGGAGATAAGACAGACTGCGGAAGCCGCGGCCATCACACTGGGCAACGGCGTGACCCAGAACGCCACCGAGAGCCAGGTAGCGGTTGGTCTGTACCGCAACGACAACGGCATCAGTTTCGACGTCTATATCATGACCCACCCGGACCTAGCGGTGGACTACCGGTTTCAACCAAATATTGCCGAAACGTCGACCCGGGACATTACCGTCGATGCCGCCGCCAGCGACCGCATGGGCCTGTCCTACAACGGCAATTCGAGGGATAGCGACGATCGGTGGCCGGCAAGCATGTACTCCGCGCGCTATGTCAACGACACCACGGTGCGCCTCGAGACCCAGCGAACCGAAGAATTCTTCGCAGCGTGGGTGCAGGGCATCGACTTCAGCGGCATCCAGGGGGCGAATACCCAGATCTTGGACAACAACCCGGCAAGCGGTAATCCACCGCTCGCCAACGGGGTGCCGCCAAACCTGGTGGTGGGCGCGCCCGACGCGTTCGTGCTCGAGCCCGCGGGATCGGCCGATGACAGCATGACGGTCAAATTCCGCGTGCAGGTCGACGATCCGCTGGATCCGTTCTTCGCCGCCATCGACAATGTCGGGTCCGCGTCCAGCGACCAGTCGGGATCGGTCAGGGATGCGGTCATCGACCCGGTGGATCCGGGCGGCACTATCGGCGACCGGGTGTGGTTGGATGTGGATGGCGATGGGGTGCAAGACATCGGTGAGCCGGGCATCGAAGGGATCACCGTCGAGCTGCGCGATGGTGCGTGCACGCCGGGTGTCGACTGCGCCACCGACGTCACCGACGATTACGGCCATTATGTGTTCGACCATGTCTATCCCGGCGGCTACACGGTGGTGGCGGTGTCCGGGGTGCCGGCCGGGCTCAGCCCGGCGCCGGGCAACGGCGGCAGCTTCGGGCCGCTGCTGATCACCGGCAACGAGACGCTGCTGGACAACGATTTCGGTTATGTGCCGAACGCCGGCACCGCGGTCATCGGCGACCGGCTGTGGTCGGATGCCGACAGTGACGGGGTGCAGGATCCGGGCGAGGCCGGCATCGCCAGCGTGACGGTGCAGTTGATCTCCGCCGGGGCCGACGGCGTGTTCGGTACCGCCGACGACGTGGTCGAGGACACCACCACCACGGCGCCGGATGGCGATTATCTGTTCGTCGGGGTCGTGCCGGGCGAATACGTCGTGCGCGTTGACAGCGCGGATCCGGACATCGCCGGATTCACCCCGACCAGCGGACCGCAGAGCGCGGGCGGGTACGAAAGCGCACCGGTCACCGCCGTCGCCGACAAGGCGGTGGTGGACGTGGACTTCGGGTTTGCCAATCCGGCGCTGCACTCGATCAGCGATAAGACCTGGTACGACATTGACGGTGACGGCGTGAAAGACATCGGCGAGCCGGGGCTGTCCGGAGTGACCGTGAGCCTGCTCGACGGTTCCGGCAATACCGTGGCTACCACTATCACTGGTGCGGACGGCAGCTTTAGCTTCAGCGGCGTCGCCGATGGCAGTTATACCATCGACATCACCGACAACAACGCGGTGTTGCACCAGGTGGGCGGCACCACCGTTTCGGCACAGAACAGCCAGTTGGCGGTCACGGTGGCCGGTACCGATGCCGTCGGGATCAACTTCGGGTACTACGCCCCGGGGGCCATCGGTGACCGGTTGTGGAGCGACGCTGACGGTGACGGCACGCAGGACACCGGTGAGTTGGGTATCGGCGGCGTGCTGGTGAATCTCGTCGATCCCGTTACTACCGCGGTGCTCGCCACCACCACCACTGCGGCGGACGGCAGTTATCTGTTTGTTGGTTACGATCCCGGCACCTACCGGGTGGAGATGGACGCGTCTAATTTTCTCGCCAGCGCGGTGCTGGACGGCTATACGCAGACCGGGGATCCGGATGAAACCGGGACCTGCGCCGCCTGTGACAACGCCGGCACCGCCAACGTGACCACGGTACGCAACAACGTATTCGACATGGACTTCGGCTACCGGAATACGGCACTGCTCGACATCGCCGGCAATGTGTTCGACGATCTCGATCTGGATGGGGTCGACGACGGGGCAGGTGAGCCCGGTATTGCCGGCGTGACACTTGCGCTGCGCGACGCGAGCGGCAATGTCCTCGCCACGACGACCACCGACGCCAACGGCGACTACCAGTTCGCCGACATGCCGGACGGCAACTACGTGGTCGCGGTTACCGACGACCAAGATGTCCTGAACGCCTATCGGCTCACCAGCGGCCTCGATGAGTTGCCGGTGACCGTGAATGCGGCGGCCGATGCCGGTGACGGCGCCGCCGACGGCGTGGTCAGCGGTAATGATTTCGGTTACGCACGCACCCCGGGCACCGGGGCCATCGGCGATTCGGTGTGGCTGGACGCGAACGCCGACGGGGTGCGTGGTCCTGCGGAGGCGGGCCTGCCGGGGGTGACGGTGCGGGTGTACGAAGACACCGACGGCGACGGATTACTCAATCCAGCCAACGACACGTTGATCGCGACCACGGTTACCGATCCCACCGGCCGTTACAATTTTTCGGGACTTGCCGCCGGCGACTATCTGGTGGACGTGGATGAGGCGACGTTACCGGCCAATCTGCTCGAGACCACCTATGCGGGTGTCGATCCGTCGGCGGTGATTGCGCTGAGCACGGGCGAGGACTACGACGACGCCGATTTCGGCTATGTGCCGACCACCGCCGGCGGCGGCACCGCGGTCATCGGCGACCGGGTGTGGTATGACGCCAACGGCGATGGACTAGAGGATCCCGGCGAGACCGGTATCGCCGGTATCGACGTGGTGGTCATGGACCAGGCCACCATGACCGAGGTGGCGCGGGTGGCGACCGCTGCCGACGGGTCGTGGCTGGTGACCAATCTGCCGGCCGGCGATTATGTGGTGACCTACGACAAAGGCGACGTGCAGGCGCTCGGCTATGACGAGACCCAGCCGACCAACATGCCGGCGGGCGATGATCACTATCAAATTTCGGTGGCGGCCGATGCGGTGGTGACCCATCTCGACTTCGGTTTCAACGTCGATCCGGCGGCACCCGATGCACAGGGCAGCATTGGCGACCGGGTGTTTCTGGATGCGGACGAGGACGGTGTGTTCGATACCGGGGAAGGCATCGCCGGGGTGACCGTCAATCTGCTGGATTCGGGTGGCAACATCGTCGCCACCACCACCACGGGTGCGGACGGTGGTTATGACTTCACGGGTCTGCCGGCGGGTGACTACCAGGTCGACGTCACCGACTTGAACGGCGTGCTCATCGGCCTGAACCTGGCGGTGGGCAGCGATCCCACGGCGACGATTTCATTGATCGCCGGGCAGGACTATGACGACGCGGACTTCGGCTACCGCGCCTCGGACACGCCGAGCGCGGGCAGCGGGGTGATCGGTGACAAGGTTTGGCGTGACGTCAACGGCAATGGTGTGTTGGATACCGGCGAGCCGGGTTTTCAGGGTGTGACTATGGAGTTGTGGCTGGACACCGGTGTCATCGGTGTATTGGAGCCGGGGACCGATAATCTGATTCGCAACGCGGTGACGGACGCCAACGGCGATTATCAGTTCAACGCGTTGCCGGCGGGCAATTACCTGGTGGTCTTGACCGACGCCAACGGCGTCACCGGTGGATTCCAGCAGACCGCGGATCCCGGCGGACCGTGCGGGGTTTGTGTTACCACCTCCGCCGTCGTGTTGCCCGCCAACGGCACCGACTTCGGCCAGGACTTCGCCTTTACGCTGCCTAGCGGCAGTGCCATCCGCGGGACCATATTCGAGGACGAGAACAACAACGGTGACACGGTCCCGACCCAGGAAGGCGGTGAACCGGGCATCGCCGGTGCCACGGTTTACCTGTACCGTATTGTGAGCGGCGAACGCTTCTTGATCGGCACCACGACCGCCGACGGCAGCGGCGATTACGAATTCTTGGATCTCGTGGATGGGAACTATGAGATCGAGGTGGATGTGGCCGGCACGGTGGCGGAGAAATACCAACAGACCACGCAGGGTGGATCCGGTGGCGTGCATCCGGTGACCTTGGCGGGCGCCGATTCGTTGGATAATGATTTCGGTTATTTCGACAGCGGTGTAGTCACCAATCCGGTGACGTTGCGATCGTTTCATGCGGTGCGTGGTCGAGGTGGTGCGGTATCGTTTCGCTGGACGACGGCGACGGAGGTGGGCAATGTAGGTTTTTATTTGTATGTGAAGGATGGTGGGGATTGGTCGGCGGTGAATGATGGGTTGAGGCGGGGGAGGTGGTAGGCGAGGTGTTTGCGCTGGTGGATATTGACATGACCGGCAAGCAGACGGTGCATGGGCCGTTTCGTTTGGGCAAGCGTTATGGGGCCAAGCGTGAGTCGCGCAGGCGGACGGATTGGCAGGCGATACGCGGCGAGCATCGTCAGCGGCGGGTGGGCCGTCAGCGAGCGCGGCGTATGCGATTGGCGAGGCGGGCTCAGGGCTTACCTAAAGATACGGGTATTACTCAATTTTTATCAACGGGTTATAACGCGAAGCTCAACCTTGAGGTGAGCGCCACCGGGGTGCACCGGGTGACCCATGAGCAGCTGGTGGCGGCGGGTCTGGACCTTACTGGGGTGCAGGTACGGGATCTGGCGCTGGTCAATCGGGGCGCGCCGGTGCCGATGTGGGTGCAGGGCCGGGTGAAGCGTTCGGGCAAGGCGGCGAAGCGTTTTGGTCCCGGTGGGTTTATCGAATTTGTGGGAGCGGGATTGGACACGGTGTACACCGGCACCAATGTGTATACCTTGCTGGTGGACCGTTCCCAGGCCGAGCGGGTGGCGTTAGACAGTAGCCGGTTGCCGTGGCGGGCGGTGCCGGAGGCGTTTTACATGGCGCGTGCGGAGTTTGCGCCCCAGGTGCACTATGGCATGGCGGCGCCGTTGGAGGATGCTTGGTATGCGGCGCGGATGCTGGCCTATGGGGCGCCGTATAACGGGGATTTCACGGTGATGGTGGACGAGTATGTGGCGGCTGGGGTGCCGGCGCAGTTGCAGGTGAAGCTGTGGGGTGGCAGCGATTTACTGACGGTGGATGCGGATCACCATGTGGTGGTGACGCTCAATGGGGTGGCGGTGGCGGATGATTGGTTTGACGGCATCACGGCGCACACGGTGGTGTCTGAGTTGTCGGCTGGGGTGCTCGAGGCGGGGGCCAACACCTTGCGTCTTGGGTTGCCGTTTGATACCGGCGGGTTCTTTGATCTGGTGAATTTGGAATCGTACAGCGTGCGTTATCCGCGGGCGTTCGTGGCCAAAGACGGGCGGTTGGCGTTCCGGGCTGCCGGGGCGTTGTTCGAGGTGACCGGTCTGCCCGATGATCAGGTGGTGGTATACCGGGAGGATGCGTCTGGGGTAGTGCGGCTCAAGGGGCGGGCGGCATTGCGGGGTGATGGCTATGCAGTGCGTTTTGCGGGCAGTGAAGAGCCGGCGACCTACTATGTATCGACGGTGGCGGCGTTGTCCGGCGTGGGATTTAGCGTTCCCGGTGATGCGGGGGTGATCAATGAGGGCGAGGCGCAGTATGTGATCATCACCCATGAGGACTTTGTGGGTGCGGATCTGGAGTTATTGGTGCAGATGAAGCAGGCGCAGGGATTCAGTGTGAAGGTGGTGGAGGTGGGTGATATTTATGCGCAGTGGGGGGATTACATCGTCGATGCCAAGGCGATTGGTGATTACATTCGTCATGCGGTGGAGAAGTTGGGCACCGAGTATGTGTTGTTGGTGGGTGGTGACGTATATGACTACCGCAATTATCTGAATTTGGGGGCGGTGAGTTTTATTCCGTCGTTGTATAAGCAAACGGATGCGATTGTGCGTTTTGCGCCGGTGGATGCGGGATATGCGGATGTGGATGGGGACGATGTGCCGGATATTGCGATCGGGCGTTTGCCGGTGCGCACGGCCGGGGAGTTGGCGGTGATTGTAGCCAAGATGGCGGCTTATGGTCAGCGGGATTATGATCACACGGTGGTATTTGCTGCGGACGATTACGATCAGGGTCAGTTGTATTCGTTTACCGCGGACAGTGAGGCGATGATTGCCGAGTTACCGGCTGCGTGGCAGGGTGGGGTGACGCGGGCGTATATGGATGGGCCTGGGGGTCTGGGGCTTGCGGGCGCTCGCGAAGCGTTGCTTGGGGCGTTGAATGCGGGGGTGGCGGTGACGGCGTTTGTGGGTCATTCCGGGCCTACGGAGTGGACTTTTGACGGCTTGTTTTCGGGGGGCGATGCGGCGGGGCTGGTCAATCCGAGCAGGCCGACGGTGGTGACTCAGTGGGGGTGTTGGAACACCTACTATGTGTCGCCCAGCGAGGACACCTTGGGTCATGAATTGATGTTGAACGGGGACCGCGGGGCGGTGTCGGTGCTGGGGGCGAGCACCTTGACCGAGGCGGCCTCGGAGCGGGAGTTGGCGCTGGAGGTATACCGGCGGATGTTTCAGCCGGGGATGACCATTGGCCGCGCCATTCTCGAGGCCAAGCGCGCGTATGCGGCGCGCCATCCCGAGCAGTTGGACGTGATCCTCGGCTGGACCCAACTCGGCGACCCGGCGTTGGTGATTCAGGCGCACTAACCCGCAAGAACCAACATAGGGGTCAGACCCCGGGGTC
>CAMYKK010000035.1 GCA_947258975.1 uncultured Gammaproteobacteria bacterium | reverse complement strand
CGCCGTCTCACCTCAGCTCATCACCGCCGACTATTTTCTTCTGACCGAGTCTTTATTTACTTTCGTCTTGTTGCTGGCGATAGCGAGCTTTTCCTTTGCCGATACAAGTAATTATCGTTCTTGGATGCTAATCACCGGGATCACATTGGGCATTGCGACGCTCATCAAACCGACCATGCTCTACAGCCTAGTTTTCGTGTTGCCCGCGACTTACCTCATCTTGCGGCGCCATAGCGCCGCGTTGACAAAGTGCTTGTTGCTCGCGCTGGGTTTTGCAGTGATCTATGGTCCGTGGCACATACGCAACCTAGACATCGACCAACAACAGGGACTCGAGGCAAAATCCAAGATCAGCGTTGCGATCCACAACGGCATGTATCCCGGTCTCATGGTCGACGGAGAGCCCGAAAGCCGGGGGGCGCAACATCGGTGGGATTTCGAATACAACGATTACCGCACCCTCGGCGATGTGCTGCAACTCTTGCGGTCCGAATTCGCGAAAGATCCCGCGACCTATATCCAGTGGTATCTTATTGGTAAGCCGTTAACGTTCTTTGATAAGCATCTTGTCAACGGGGACGGCGACCTATTTATCTATCCAGTGAACACCTCACCCTATCACACCAATGATTTCTTTTTTATTACCTTCCAAATCATGCAGTTCTTGCATTGGGGCTTTATCATCGCGGGACTGGTTACCGCACTACTCGTATGGCTGCCCAGTTTCGAGCACCACATGTCTACGCAAGCCATCAATCTCGGGCGCTTCATCTCCAGTATTTTTCTGTATTTCTTGGCGGTGCACATTGTCACAAATCCGCTTCCCCGCTACTCGATCCCCCTGCGCCCGGAGATCTATATCATGACTTTGATGGGATTGACTTGGCTGTTTCGATGGATATGGATAAGAATGAAGCACGGACTCTCACCGGCAATCGATACTCCGTATCTTAGGAAGAAATAAAATCAAAACTGATCGCATTTGGACTATAAAGGGAAGTTGAAGCGCAACGGAACAAAAGGATTACTCTTCATCCACATGAGTCGGCGATTCAATCTTAATCATTATGCATTGGTTATTTTACTAGTATCCCTGGCATTGGGATTGCGCCTGCATGGATTGGGGTACGAAAGCTTCAATATGGATGAGGTTCATCAAGCGTCATACTATTCATTGGACTGGAGCGAAATACCGTCAGGCGCTGCGCGCCAGTCACAACCACCTCTGGACTACTACCTCGGGTATTTAATGACCAGAGTGAATGATTCCGATTTTGGCTTGCGGCTCCCGGCTGCTGTGTTTGGCATTATTTCTGTCGCTTTGTTGGTATTTCTCGGACTCCGGCTGTCATCGTGGTGGGAAGCGCTGTCGGTGGGGCTGTTCGCATCGTTATCGCCGTTTATGATTTACTTTTCGCAAGATGTAAGACCTTATGCTAGCGCCATTTGTCTGTTCCTTCTTCAGTTGTGGGCGTTAAACGAATTTCTCTGTAATAAAAAACAACACACGATATCCGGGATCCTCTTATTCGCATCCACGGTTCTGTTTCTTCACTCCCGGGCGTTGGCGCCGCTCATTATCACAACCAATTTAGTGGTTATTCTCCTCATCTCCGTGTTAGTAACAATCCTTCGCGAAAGACACAACAATGAAGAATGGAGACATCTGATCAAGGCCGGCGGCATATTGGCTCTCGGGGTCGGCGCATATCTGCCGGCCTTGGTTTTCCTGGCAGGCGAGGGATTTAATAGAAATATTGACATATTCATCGGATTAAAGGAAGCGTACAACGTATGGAGCAGATTTGATCCAGAGGTCATATGGATGTCGTTCGCTGTGCAAACAGAACCGCTTACCGTACCTCTCCTGTTATTACTATTGTCATCTTTACCGCTTGCCTATTTTACGTCGCGTTTGCGATCGGATTTGTTCTTTAAAATCATGTGGGCACTACTGCCGCTAACGCTATTTCTTCATCTGCTCGTCTTTTACATTAATGCCGCTGCGCCGTTTCGCCCTCCCTATGCGTGGTATCTGCTTCCGATTTCGTTATTGTTGGCGGCATCAGCGATTAACGATGCGAGGCTAGTAACATCAAAGGTGCTCAAAAGACAGACGCTTACTATAGTTTTGTCGACAGGCTTGCTCGCAATGCTCCTGGTGACAGTGGGTGCAACACTGAATTTCAAACGGCAGCAGATAAAACCGGACTGGCGAGCAGTTGCGGAACATCTGCGCACCCATTTCGATCGCAGTCACTTCTTGTTGTTCGACAGCCTGGCAGATTACTCGCATTGGGAGCCGACATTCTATGGATTCGAGCGCTATCCCCATGGAGACGCAGGCGGTTTGGGTATAGATCGCATTCCGGATTGGGCGCCGTTGTTGATGACGCGGACCCATGAGCCGATATTTATCATTTACGAATACGTGAAATACACTTTGACGAGCCGCTCCCGTTATCCAATCTTTTTTCTCCCTGTCAAGGAACATCGTGATTTCGACTATGGCACGTTGGCAGACGGGCAAACAGTCACCATCAATCGGTTTAACGGTTTCACCGTGCTTCGCCTGTCGCGACCAACCGGTAAGCTGGGCGGGGATCTATACACGCTTATCTCTCAAACTATCGCTAAGCTGCCCGCCAGTTCTGCTTTGGTGGAACTGCATCTTGCCGCAGGCGCCTTGGCCCAGGCATTAGCGATGCCTACTTACCATGCGCATCTACGAGCAGCGGAACGTTTCACGCCAAACAGGGGCATACAACGCGTGCGCGCCATTATCGCGGCGATAGAAGAGAGGGGATAACAGCAACAAAGGGGGGCTGAAAAGCGCAAAAAGAAATCACCCTCTCCAGTCCGGCGCTCGTCCCCGCGCAGCAGGGGGCTTGCCCCCGCCTTGTCCCCCCACAGCAGGGGGACAGCGGGGAATCCAGCCGCTCCTTTCCTGCGCCAGCTTCCCGGATACTGGTGCCATATGCAGGCCAGGGTTCGCCGAAAGCGCATCCGAGTTTTACTGGCCCCTTTACTACCGGGTGGCAAAATCGATGCGCGCGTTGCCGGCGGTTACGCCGAGGGTGGCTAACAGGCCGGCTCGGGTCTCCAGGGCGGCGGTGATCGGCGCCGCCGGGCGGTAGTAGCGGTTGGCTTTATGGTTGGAGCGCGTCGCATACACCTCCATGTGCTGGATGTCAACGATTCGGCCATCGGCATCGATGAAGGCAATGTCCAAGGGCGCGTGCACGTTGTGCATGTGAAATGCAACCCGTGTGGGTAGTGAAAACAGAAACAAGATCGGCGTATCGTTTACGGTCTCGGGGCAGATGTGCTGAAAGCCCGCGGCACGCTCGCGTACATCGTCTGCTAGTTTCACCGACATCCGCACTGAGGTGCCATCGCCCCGGGTGAGGGTAATAAGCTGCGATTGCATGGCCTCCCATTCGGGGGTTGCCGGTACACATGCTGCGGCAGCCGGTCTCGACTCTGCGAGGCACATCGTGACAAGCACCGCGGTACACCACAACCGTAACGACAAAGGCTTCGCCCTCATGTCAAGCAGGCGTCGATCTTAGCTTTGACCTGTTCCGCCACTCGCAAGGCCTTGAGGCCGTCGTGACCGTTCACCAACGGCGCAGTGTTGTTACGGATGACCCGCACGAAGTGCTCGAGTTCCGCGTCCAGGGGCGGGCGTGGCGCAACCTGTATGGTTTCAGTCTCCAGGCCAGGGAACTTCTGGCCTGGCCGTGGCGCGGTCTTGCGCACCACCTCGATCTGTTGATCAATGTAGTTCAAGGCCTGATAACTGTCCGCGCCAAACACGCGGATGCGCCGAAACTTCCGACTGGAGACGCGGCTCGCGGTGACGTTGGCCACCGCGTTGTTGTCGAATTCCAAGCGCGCATTAGCGATGTCGATATGATCAGTCAACACCGGAGATCCGACTGCAGAGACGTAAGTCAATTCCGCGTTCATCAGGAACAACACGATGTCGATGTCATGGATCATCAGGTCGGTCACCACGTCAACGTCGGTGGCGCGTTCGACAAACGTACCTAGCCGGTGGACTTCGATGAATCTCGGCTCCGACACGCGATCGGCGAGCGCCATGATGCCCGCGTTGAACCGTTCCAAATGACCGATCAACAACGCCACGCCGGCGCGATCCGCACGGTCCACAATGACTTTGGCCTCGGTTACCGTCGGCGCAATCGGCTTCTCGAGCAGAACCTGTTTTCCGGCATCGATATACGGCAACGCAACCTCCTTGTGCACGCTGGTCGGCACCGCGATGCTCACCGCGTCGACCTGATCGATCAGAGCGTAGGGATCGGTATGACCGGCGCACTGATACTGCCCGCTGATTTCACCGACAGTGTCGGCGTCGATGTCGGCGACGCCAACCAGTTCCACGTCCGGCATACCGGCGTAGATTTTGGCATGGATTCGACCCAGGTAGCCGACCCCGATGACACCTATTCGCGGTACTTCTGACATGGGCAGCCGTTTTCCAATCCCAAAGTGTTCGCTAATTCAATGTGCATCATGGTAACTATCGTTTTCTCGCCGGTCCCATTATAAAGGACAATCCGCGGTCGGTATCGCATACGCGCGGAATGAGTCGTGGATCAAATCCAGGTAAACTCATCGGCGTTGCAAGCCATGGCAATCAAGCCCTAACCTCCGTGACTGGACAAAACGACAAATCTGTGGTGGTGACCGGCTGCTCGTCGGGAATCGGCCGCTGCATTGCGTTGGGCCTGGCGAACCGCGGCTACCGGGTATTCGCCACCGTTCGCCAGCACAAGGATATCGACGCACTGGCCCGGGACGGCCTGACAAGCCTGCAACTCGATCTCAGCGTGCCGGCGTCCATCGACCAGGCGGTATCCGCAGTGCTGCGGCATACCGGCGGCAAGCTGTACGCATTAATCAACAACGGCGCATACGGCCAGCCGGGGGCCGTAGAAGACCTGTCCCGGGATGTGCTGCGTGCCCAATTTGAGGCCAACCTGTTCGGCACCCATGAGTTGACGGCCCGGCTCATTCCGGTGTTTCGCGAACAGGGCACCGGGCGCATTGTGCAGATCAGCTCGATCCTCGGCCTGGTTTGCCTTGCCTACCGGGGCGCCTACAACGCGTCAAAATATGCCCTCGAGGCACTGTCGGACACCATGCGACTCGAACTTCAAGGCACCGGAATCTTCGTCTCCCTGATCGAGCCCGGACCCATTGAAAGCCGGTTCCGGGCCAATGCGTACCGCTACTACCAGGCCAATATCGATCACACACACAGCGCCCACCAGGAATCCTACCGGAGGGTCGAACGCCGCCTGGCGAGCGCGCAGGATGCGTCATTCACCCTGCCCGCTGCCGCCGTGCTCGATAAGGTCATCCACGCCGTGGAAAGCCCCAAACCGCGTATACGCTATCTGGTGACCGTACCCGCTCATGGACTGGCGCGTTTGAAGCGTTGGCTCCCGGATCGCTGGATGGACCACTTCATCCGCCAATTCGCGGGGTAGCCCGCATATTGTCAACCGTCTCCGGCAATGGACCGTTGGTATACGTAGTTGAACGGGCTTTCACCCTGCGGCGATGGAGGGTTTGATCATGAACTGCAGCAAGACACTGGTGGTAGCGACATTAGCCGCACTGCTTGCGCTGGGACTCTCACCGCCGGCCGCCGCCGCTGGCGGCAGCGGTTTCGGGATCTATTTCGGCCACCGGCATCATCATCACGAGCGACCCCATAAACACTACCCCGAACACCCCTATCCCCGTTATTACCGGGATGATTATTACTATCAACCGTGGCCGCATCATGGCCCTGTTGACCCGTGGGCCCACCGCCCGTACGGGAGATTCAGGGAATGTTATTTCCGGCACGGTCGCCGCCACTGCCGATGGGTCTATTATTGATACCGCGGTTGTTGTCCGCGGCGACCGGCTTGCCTGGGTAAATGGAATCGGTCAGCATTACGTGGGGAGGTGAACCGCCAACATGGGGATCTTGGCAACACGACATCGGACAGCAGGGCTAATTCTAGTGACAGTGGCAGATCAAGGCCGATCGACCAAGCGGGATGTGTCCGCGGCCGGCAATCGCTCACAACCGACCGATGCCGCCGCTGACGGCGGTCTGGATGCGTTCCTGGCGAGCGTCGAACGCAAGGCTTATCACATCGGCTACTATGCGCTGCGCGACGAACAAGCGGCGCTTGATGGAAATGGATGAAGAGCAACTGGAGCGACTGCGACGCCAAAGGCGCTCGTTCGGGAGGCTCCCGCCGCAGCGCCAGCGAGCGCTGTGCCAGCAGTTTCAGCAGGAGCGCGGTTATCTTCCCACCCACTGCCTTCCCGCGAAATAGATCAGGACAGGGTCAACCCGGATATTGCACCAAGGATCCCGGAAGCTGGCGCAGGGACTCGTGCTGCGCGCAGTCGCAGGGTCGGGCGACTGGACGCCGCGCTGGAGTGAATATAGGGGTCGGAGTCACGGACTCCGACCCCCCTATATTCAAAGAGTGGACGCGGGGCGCCTTGGTGCCATATTCGGGTTAAGGCGACCAATCTTCATGGATCCATGGATCGGTGGCGCGTTCACGTGCCGAGCATGTGCGACACCAACCCGTCCGCCAGCTTGGGTTCAAACCAGGTTGATTTCGGCGGCATGATCTCGCCGGCATCGGCAACCGCGATGAGCGCCGATAAGGGTGTCGGGTAAATTGAAAACGCCACCGCCATCTCGCCACTATCGACGCGTCGTTGGAGTTCACCGAGCCCCCTTACACCGCCAACAAATTCGATGCGTGGGTCGCGCCGTACGTCCTCGATGCCGAGCAGAGGTTGGATCAGGTAGTTGCTCAATATACTGATATCCAAACACAGAAGCGGATCGTCGGCGTGCAGCCATTCGTCAGCCGCACGCAGGCGATACCAGCGCCCGGCCAGGTACATGCCAAACTCCCCGGCTACGGCGGGACGCACCGGCTGGTCCTGCTCACTGACCGAAAACCGCCGTGCAACCTGTTCAAGAAACGTCTGTGGGAACAAACCATTCAAGTCCCTTATCAAGCGGTTGTAGTCCAATATCTGGGTCTGAGATGCCGGGAACAACACCGCAAGAAAATGATTCGCGGCGTCGTCCTCGCGGCCACGGCGTACTGCGACCCGTGCCGCCGCCGCGGAGCGATGGTGGCCGTCGGCAATATAAAAGGCCGGCAGCGCTGCGAAGACCTGTCTCACGGCGGAGATCGTCTCGGCGTCATCCACGACCCACAGCGTATGTTCGACGTCAGTGAGCTCCAATGCATCGTATACCGGAGCCGTTTCACTCTGTTTCGCGATCAGTTGCTGTGCGCATCGATCATCCGGATAGACCAGCAGCACAGGACCGGTCTGGGCGTTGAGGGCTTCCATATGACGCACCCGGTCGTCTTCCTTGTCGGGCCGAGTCAACTCGTGCTTACGAATGTGATTGGCCTCGTAGTCCGCTACCGAAACGGTGACCACGATCCCGGTCTGCACGTGGTCGGCGCGCCGCAAACGGTAGAGATAAAAACACGGCCGCGCGTCCTGCCGCAGCAGTCCGTCGCGAATCAATCGTTTAAAGTTCTCCGCACCTTTTGCGTAGACCCTGGGATCCTCGGCCGGGACATCCGCGGGCAGATCGATTTCTGGTTTCGAGACGTGGAGAAAATTGTCCGGCGCATCCGCAACCAACGCACGCGCCTCGTTTGCCGTCAATACATCATAGGGCGGTGCGATAATATTTTGCGCGGATTCAGCCGCAGGCCGTAAGCCACGAAAAGGCCTGATTAAGGGCATCGATGATTCATACCGGTGACAAGGAAGCGCGCCATTCAATACAACAAACGCCCCGCCGTCAAATTGAATGAACGAAACTGCATTCGCAGCGGCATTTTTGGCCGCTTATGCTATGTTAATGGAATCATTGGGGACGCAGCGCACTTAAAGATCGTTCATGCAAAAAACAATCGTTATCCTTATTGGCCTCGCCGGCGTGGTGCTCGTACAACCTGCGCTATCCGGCGAGTGGCGGACGAAACTTCAGACCGGTCCCACGATGACCGTCGGCGTCAAGATTTGGGACTCCAAGGGCGAAACGACCTGGAGCCACAATGCGTCACCCCAGGACCCCACGATCGGCGACCCCACTTCCCGGCTCACCTACGAGGATATCGACAGCACTGTGGCAGAGATCACGGGTCACATCGAATTACCGCAACGATTTTATCTGGAATTGGTGTGGGGCTCAGGAGATATCGACGAGGGCTCGCTGGTGGACGAGGATTTTCTGAGCGCATTCGGTGCTCAGTTCTTCGATGCGACCCGATCCGGTGCACACTTGTTCTCACGAACCGTGAGCCAGGTAAACGATAACGGTCTGCATTACTACAGTCTGAAACTCGGCCGTAACGTCTTCAATCGCCCAGACAGAAAGGGTGGTATCGGCTTGTTCGGTCAGGTACAGCTCTGGTCCGAGGACACGCGCGCAACAGGAATCCGGCAAACGGTGTGCACCGCCCCGAACAGCTTGTGTGCGCCTGCGGGATTCGTAGGCTTTAACGATACCACCGTGATAAAAAACGACATCGAATGGCGTTCGCTGTTTCTCGGTGTCGACGGTTATTACCGCCTCAACAACAAGTTCACTGTCTCCGGCACCCTTGCCTACTCGCCTCTGACCAAGGTCGAGAACGAAGATACGCACTTTCTACGCACCGATCTCGCTCAGAACCCGAGTTTCAAACTCGACGGTGAGGGCGAGACACTCAATGCGGAAGTGAATCTCAGTTATCAATTCACGCGCAGCTTTACCGGGCATGCCGGGCTGCGCTACTGGAAGGCCAAGATCGGCAACGAACGAGCCGGCTGGTCGGTTTTCCCCGCTGGTGGTGGTCGAGAGTTTGCCGATCTGAACGAGTTGGAAAGCGAACGTACGGGTGTGACCCTCGGCGCATCCTACACCTTTGGCGGTCAACAGGCTGCCGACAAGTAGCGGTCTGTCAGACCGAGGTGATCTTGGCGACGCGGGTGGCAGATCGACACCAGATTGAGGATATATCGAGTTGAATCGCGAGCTATTTAACGAGAGAAATCGTTAAGGGTGCCAACTTTCCCGCCACCGCAGTTGATCTGCCCCAAGTCCGACCGACCGCTAGTCCCGAAATCGGAGCGGGCGCTTCAGCTCGCCGCGCGTAACGCGTCGATACGCTCATCCAAGGGCGGGTGCGACATCAACAGGCGCTTTAAGCCCTGACCCATGCCGCCGGAGATGCCGAATGCGGCCAGTTGATCCGGCAACGGGGGTTCGTGGGCCTGTTTGAGCCGCTCCAGGGCGCCGATCATGCTCTCGCGGCCGGCCAGCTTGGCGCCACCGGTGTCGGCGCGGAACTCACGTTGGCGGCTGAACCACATGACGATCATTGAGGCGAGGAATCCCAGCACCAGCTGGGCGACGATGCTGGTGATCCAGAAACCGGGGCCGTGGCCGTGTTCACTACGAAATACCGCGCGATCCACGATCTGACCGATGATCCGCGACAGGAAAAAGACGAACGTATTGACCACCCCTTGAATCAGCGCCAGCGTCACCATATCGCCATTGGCAACGTGTGAGATTTCATGACCCAGCACCGCCTCCGCTTCGTCACGGCTCATCGATTGTAACAATCCGGTGCTCACCGCGACCAGAGCATCATTCCGCTTGGCCCCGGTGGCAAAGGCGTTGACTTGGGGTGAGTCGAAGATCGCCACCTCCGGCATCCCGATCTCTGCGGCCTCCGCCTGCCGTCTGACGGTATCCACCAGCCAGGTCTCGGTAGCATTGGTGGGTTGTTCAATCACCTGGGCGCCCATCATCCGTTTCGCGCTCATCTTCGACATCAGCAACGATATGAACGAGCCACCCATGCCCAGCAGGGCGGAAAATATCAGCAATGACTGATAATTCAGCCCGCCCTGATCGAGATAAGGTTCCAGGCCCAGGATCTTGATCGCGAAGCTCAGCACCAACAGTATCGCGATATTGGTAGCAATGAATAGAAAGATTCGTTTCATGACGGCTCACCGGCACTTAAGTGACAGCCCTAATATGTGTATAAAGGTCGTTGAGTTCAAGGTAAGTTACAAAATTTTTCAGGGGTCCGGCGCCATGAAAGACAAGATCGAGCAGATTCGCCAAGTCCATGCCCAGTTCATCCATGGGGTAGTGCGGGCGGTACATAATCTGGATGACCGTCGTGAGTTGGACCGGGCCCTGGCGGTGGCGGAGGAGAACGGGTGGACCGACGCGGTACGGGCAGCGCGGCTGATCCTGGATGGACGCCGCGACACCGGCATCCTCGCCGGTCTCGACGAGGAGGATCATGCCATTATCAGCGGGATTCTGGAGGGTCTGCAAAACCCCGCGACGCTGCCCGAAGTCAGCGCCCGGGCAGACGGATCCTTCGCCGCACCGGGGCTGGCGAGTATGATCGCCATGGCCTGCCGCGGCAATGTGCAGGCGCTCCAGGCGCTGAGCGTAATGGGTGAGCAGATGACTGCGCATGGGGGCGATATGGCCCATATCTCAGGACGCCTCCGGCAGTTGCTCGACGGCGAGCGCGACCAAGAAAAACTTACCGCGGGAATGAGCGCCAAGAGCGGCTCGCTGATGTTATCTATCCTCGATGAGCTTGCCAAACTGGACCATCACTGAGAACGACGTAAAATCCGGTAATCCGCACATGGCGTCAGCGCCCCGCCTCGTCGCCGAATGGGAACCGCAAACCGGCGTGTTGCTCGTCTGGCCCCACGCCAAAACCGACTGGCGGCCGCTGCTCGACCAGGCGGAACCGGTCTATGTCAACCTGACCGCTGCCGTAACCCGTTACCAGAGGGTATTGATCTGTTGCCGTGACGACGAACACCGCGACCATATCCAATCCCTGATCCGAAAACGTGCACCGGGGAACGATCGTATCGCCTTCGCGATCGCACCCTATAACGACACATGGATACGCGACTACGGACCGTTGAGCATCGAACGTAATGGCGCGCACGAGCTGCTCAAGTTCGCGTTCAACGGCTGGGGTAACCGCTTCGACGCCGCGCTCGACAATCAGGTCGCTACGCGCCTCAAGGACCAACATGTGTTTGGCGACATTCCCTTGTCTGTCAGCGATGATTGGGTCTTGGAAGGCGGTAGTATCGACACCGACGGCGCGGGCACGGTGCTCACCACCGCATCGTGTTTAACCGCTAACAACCGTAACGGAAGCCGCAGCCGGCACGACATATCCCGGCGCTTGCAACACACCCTGGGCGCGCGACGGATATTATGGTTGGCACATGGCTACTTGGCCGGTGACGATACCGACGGCCACATCGACAACTTGGCGCGGTTTTGTAATGAATCCACCGTTTGCCACGTCACCTGCCGCGACGCAGGCGATGAGCATTTCACCCCGCTGCAGGCGATGGCGGCGCAACTGCGCGAATTCCGGCGGCTGGACGAGGGCCGCTACCGCTTGATTCCGCTGCCGCTGCCAAAACCGATACATAATGCGGCCGGACGACGACTACCCGCCAGTTATGCCAACTTTCTCGTTATCAACGGCGCCGTCCTGGTGCCGGTTTTCGACGATCCGGCCGATGGGGCCGCCATGGAGGCGCTGCATACTTGTTTCCCTGACCGTGACCTCGTTCCCATCGACACCCGGCCCTTGATTCGACAAGGGGGCGGCATCCACTGCGCCGCGCTGCAGGTATCCGCCGGCGTTCCCCTGCTGGGCGGGAGTACAATGGTGCGATGACGCGACCCACCAACACGGATGAATCCGCCACCCTCACGATCGGTGTGGTACAACACACCTGCGGTGCCGATCGCAAACTCAACCTGGCACGTGCGATTGCCGGCATTGAGGACGCTGCCGATCGCGGCGCTGAGCTGGTGTTGCTGCAGGAGTTGCACAATCATGCGTACTTCTGTCACACCGAAAATCCCGATAATTTTGATCTCGCAGAATCGGTTCCGGGCCCAACCACCAAGGCCCTGGGCGATGTCGCCCGGCGCACGGACACCTGTATCGTGGGTTCTGTGTTCGAGCGGCGCACCGCCGGGCTGTATCACAATACCGCGGTGGTGCTGGAACGCAACGGGTCGGTGGCCGGGATCTACCGCAAGATGCACATTCCCGACGATCCGGGTTATCAGGAGAAATTCTACTTCACGCCCGGCGACCAGGGTTTCCGGCCCATCGAAACCTCGGTGGGACGGCTGGGTGTGTTGGTGTGTTGGGACCAGTGGTATCCGGAAGCCGCGCGTTTGATGACTTTGGCGGGGGCGGAAATGCTGTTGTTTCCTTCTGCCATTGGCTGGGACCCCGTGGACGACACCGCCGAGCGGCAGCGTCAACGCGATAGCTGGGTCACCATCCAGCGCGGTCATGCCATCGCCAATGGCCTGCCGGTAGCTTGCAGCAACCGGGTCGGCGATGAACAGACAGCCAACCACAGGTCCGCCAGCATATTTTGGGGCACGAGTTTTGTGTGCGGGCCCCAAGGGGAAATGATGTGGCAGGCAGGCGCCGACCGATCCCAAGTCGGCGTGGTGGCGATTGATCGTCATCGTTCGGAACACGTGCGCCGTATTTGGCCGTTCCTGCGTGATCGGCGCATCGACAGTTACGGTGACATTAGCAAACGCTTTACAGATTGAACACAACATCGAACAATCAAGACGTCCAATTCCGGCCGGCGCTTCCCGATGAGTGCCGCATCATCGCACAGTTGTATAGGACCGCATCCGACGGCGTGGCCGATTACCTCTGGACCCAGCTCGCGGGACCGGGTGAAGACTTTCTCGACGTCGGGGCACGGCGTTACGCGCGCGAGGACTCGCAGTTCAGTTACAGGAATTGTACGCTGGCCGAACGCAACGGGGAAATCGTTGGCATGATGGTCGCTTACCGCATGGAAGACGATCCGCAACCGGCATCGTACGTTGATCCTGTGCTGCGGCCGTACGCAATACTCGAGCAACCCGGCAGTTACTATGTTTGCGGCGTTGCCGTCTACCCCCACTGCCGCAACCATGGCGTGGGATCGCGGTTTATCAACATCTCGCAACAGGATGCACTCGCCCGGAACCTCGCACAACTCAGTCTCATTGTGTTCGAACAGAACGCCGGCGCGAAACGTCTGTATGATCGCAACGGATTCTATGTAATCGCCCGCCAACCGGTCGTGCCTCACCCGCTGATTCAGCACACCGGCGACGCGCTGCTGATGGTCAAGGACCTGTGATAGAAGCAAATACCCGCTGCCAGTGGGCGGGCACCGACCCACTTTACATCGCTTATCACGATCAGGAGTGGGGCGTGCCGGTTCATGACGACCAACTGCTGTTTGAATTCTTGATCTTGGAGGGCGCCCAAGCAGGATTGAGTTGGATCACAATCTTGCGAAAAAGGGCTAACTATCGACGCGCATTCGATGATTTCGATCCGCTAAGGGTGGCTCGTTTGCGGGAACCGGAGATGGTCGCGCTGCTCAAAAACAAGGGTATAGTGCGCAACCGTCTCAAGATTCAGGCGGCGGTGCATAACGCACAACGCTTTCTCGATGTACAGGCGGAATTCGGTAACTTTGACCGCTACCTGTGGGGATTCGTTGACGGCCGTCCGGTACAAAACAATTGGCGGCGAGTGAATCAAATTCCGGCTACCACCCCGCAATCCGATGCGCTCAGCAAGGATATGAAACGCCGGGGGTTCAAATTCGCAGGCAGCACCATCTGTTATGCGTACATGCAGGCGGTGGGTCTGGTCAACGACCACATAACGGGCTGCTTTCGTCACCGGCCCGTGGCGCGGCTAAGATAAACGCAGCAGCATGCAGTGACGCAGGAGATTCCATTGCATCATCGCCATCATTCAACTTGCATATTGCCAAACCGCCTGAATACATGATTCACGCGATTAGAAAATTCTTCGACAGTCGGGTGGCGGCGCCGGACAGCGGCCCTTCGGAGCATCAGCTGCAACTCGCCGCCGCCGCGTTATTATTCGAAGTCAGCAGATCCGATTTTTCCACGGATGACTCCGAACGGACAAAGATCCATGACCTGGTGCAAACACAGTTCAGTCTCTCGGAGGATGAAACCGAAACGCTGATGCAGCTGGCCGAACAACAGGCCGAGCATGCCACCAGCCTGCACGGGTTCACCTCGTTGATTAATGATCATTGGTCATTGGAACAAAAGATCGGATTGGTTGAGTTCATGTGGCGTGTCGCCTATGCCGATGAACACCTCGACGCGCATGAGTTGCACCTGATGCGCAAGCTTGGATCGCTGTTGTATATTCCCCATCAGCAGTTTGTTGCCGCCAAGCTTCGCGCCAAACAGCAAGGCGCCGATAACTGATACGCAGAAAAGAGGGAACCGATGGTATGGACTCCGACCCCGGGGCGGTTCCTGAGGGCCTGTGTGGGAGCGCTTTTCAAGCGCGATTTTCATGTTCGCGGCCGCAAGCCGCTCCCACAGTAAGGGGCGGTATCCCATTGCGGCCAGGAATTATGACGCCAAGCGACGAGGACGATGTAGGCAAAGATTAACAGCGCAACGATCCACGCCACGGCGCTGACAGATTTTCGCTTCCCATGTCGGATTGCAATCATCCCCGCCCCGATATATAGCATCAGGGCGACGACCTTCGCCGTCAACCAGGCGTGTACAAAGGGATACTGTTGAATGATTGACGTCAGCGAGATGGCGCTCAACAGCAGGATGGTGTCGACGACATGCGGCACGACTCTAACCCAGCGCCGCTTCAGCCGCGGCGAATCGATCAGCATCCACACACCGCGGATGAAAAAAAGCGAACCGCTCAAGACAACCGCGGCTACATGTACGTGCTTCAGTGAGTAATAGAACGTGGACATATTCCCATGGCGCACGTCGGCTGGCCGTTCACGCAGCAGCCTGATGCGCGGCGATGCGGCCGACCAACCCTCGGCAATTGAACCCACCGGGGCCGAAAAACTCACGCGTAACGCAGCACCCCGACTATGCTCCGGCCGCAAACCATAGCGCACTCCCGGGCCCGAATAGTGCGCCGTGAAGCAATCTACCGGCGATGATCAGAATGGTATGTCGTCGTCGAAATCCCCCGACGTATCGCTGGTGCCCGTGGCGGTGGATTCGGTGGCGGGTGCCTGATCGAACTCATCCCTGGAAGCCGGCGCCTGGGTACTGCCACGGCCACCCAGCATGGTCATCTCGTTGGCGACGATCTCCGTCGTATACCGGTCCTGGCCCTGCTGATCCTGCCATTTACGGGTCTGCAACCGGCCTTCAACATAAACCTGGGACCCCTTTTTCAGATATTCCCCAGCGATCTCCGCCAGCTTGCCGAAAAACACCACGCGATGCCATTCGGTTCGTTCCTGCGTCTCGCCGCTCTGCCGGTCCTTCCAGCTCTCGCTCGTCGCCAGATTGATGTTGGCGATCGCGCTGCCGCTGGCTGCATAACGAATTTCCGGATCGCGCCCGAGATGACCGATCAAAATCGCCTTGTTCACTCCCCTATTAGCCATAACTCCTCCTTTGGTTTAGATGACCGATTTTCATTGGTCCCGCCATATTAATAGACGCTGACCACAATGTCATGATGCAGAAAATTCCTGAAGTTTCTTTTCGTCTAATGTGTGCTCGTCGACCTTGAGGTACGCGACGCCCTCTTCGGCGATGATAATCGCCTCCATCACACCCGGCACCATCAGCAAACGGTTGGCCAGCGCCCTGGCCTGCTCCGGGGCATTATGACCCACTCGCAACAAACGGCTGTCGAACAACCTGAGCGCCGGCCCGGTGAGTGCCAACACCAACCATAGACCCGACATCAACAGGCAGAACAAGAATACCCACGCCATCCCCCACTCTCCGTAAATCCACCCCCCGACCACGCCACCCGCGAACACACCCAAAAACTCGAAGGTGTTATAGACACCGATCGCGGTTCCCTTACTCGCGGCGGGCGCGACCCGTGAAATCAAGGACGGCAACATGGCTTCCAGGGCATTGAACCCCCAGAAAAACACCCACAGGGACAACGCCAAACCCAGCAGCGAGCGGTATCCAAACAACATCAACAACTGAGACATCATCAACAGCAGAATAGCGCCGGCAAAGATCTTACCGACCAAATGTTTCCGGGTGCTTAGGTAGATCATCGGAATCACGGCAAGCACCGAAAGGACCAACACCGGCACGTAGACCTGCCAATGGTGTGCCACGGCTAAATCGCCCTGATGCACCATAGCCAACGGCACCACCACGAACATGGCGGTCAACACCAGATGCAGAACAAAGATACCGGCATCGAAACGCAACAGCTGGGGATCTTTGAGTACATCCTTGATCTGGCTGGGGGCGGTGTGCACCGCGCCGTGCCGCGCGGTTTGAATGGGCGTGGGCACCGACAGCCACAACACCGCTATCGCCGCGAGCGCCAAGGCACAAGTGACCCAGAAAATGCCGGATACGCCGATCCAGTCAGCCAGAATTGGACCGGCAATCAACGCAATCATAAACACCATACCGATGGAAATTCCGATGAGCGCCATGGCCTTGGTGCGTTGTTCCTCACGAGTCAGATCCGCCGTCAACGCAAGCACCACCGCGGCGATCGCCCCCGCCCCTTGCAGCGCGCGGCCAATAACCACCCCCCAGATACCGTCGGCGAGCGCCGCCACCACACTGCCGAGTGCAAACACCAATAACCCGATGGTAATTAGGGGTTTGCGGCCGAACCGGTCCGACAACAAGCCGTAGGGTATCTGCAGCAGCGCCTGCGTCAGCCCATAGGCGCCGACAGCAAGGCCGACCAGCAACGGCGTGTGATCCGGTAAACGCTTGGCGTACAAGGCCAACACCGGCAACACCAGGAACAGACCCAACATACGCAAGCCGAATATTCCAGCCAAGGTGGCGACGGCCCGGCGTTCGGTTGGATTCATGGGGTCTTTTTTCATTGAAAGTCTGCGCTTTGCGCGGGGAAACAAAGGCGGCGTATAGTATCAGGTTTGAATCTTTTCAGACCATCTCCATGGATACCATCCGAATCCGCGGCGCCCGTACCCACAATTTATGCAACATCGATCTTGACCTGCCGCGCGATAAGCTAATCGTCATCACGGGCCTGTCTGGTTCGGGCAAGTCGTCTTTGGCCTTCGACACCATCTACGCGGAAGGCCAACGCCGCTACGTGGAATCGTTATCCGCCTATGCCCGGCAGTTCTTGTCGTTGATGGAAAAGCCCGACGTAGACCTGATTGAAGGTCTTTCCCCGGCCATATCCATCGAGCAAAAAGCCACCTCACACAATCCCCGTTCCACGGTGGGCACGGTGACTGAAATCTACGATTATCTGCGTTTATTATTCGCGCGCGTCGGCGATCCGCGTTGTCCTGACCACAACGCCACTCTGGAAGCACAGACCGTGAGTCAAATGGTGGACCAGGTCATGACCTTACCCCGGGACTCACGAATATTGTTGCTGGCCCCGGTTGTGCGCGACCGTAAAGGAGAGCATTCACAGCTCATCGATAACCTGCATACCCAGGGGTTCATCCGCGCCCGAATCGACGGTGAGGTCATCGAACTTGACGATCCCCCAACATTGAAACGCAACTTCAAGCACACCATTGAGGTGGTTGTCGATCGTCTCGTAGTGCGTCCCGGCCACGATCAACGCCTCGCCGAATCCTTCGAAACCGCACTCGGTCTCGCTGATGGCCTGGCCAAAGTTCTGACGCTGGCAAACCACGAGCATCCAGAAGAACATGAGTTGGTTTTTTCGTCCCAGTATGCCTGCCCACATTGCGGTTACAGCATTAGTGAGTTAGAACCTAGGTTATTCTCGTTCAATAATCCGGCCGGGGCGTGTCGCACCTGCGACGGGCTCGGTGTAGAACAGTTTTTCGATCCCAAGCGGATTATCTATGACTCCAGCCTCAGCCTGGCGGCGGGCGCAATTCAAGGTTGGGACCGTCGCAATGCGTTTTACTTCAATCTGCTCCAGTGCCTCGCCCGCCACTATCGGTTTGACGTCGATAAGCCGTTTAACAAGTTACCGAAGTCGATTCAAAAAACGATCCTCTACGGCAGCGGCACGGATAAGATTAAGTTCACTTACTTGCGCAGTAGCGGCCGCAGCGTGCAGCGCACGCATCGATTCGAGGGTGTGGTCCATAATATGGAGCGCCGCTATCGAGACACCGAGTCGAGTGCGGTGCGCGAGGATCTCTATCGATTCATCAACTCGCAGCCGTGTAAAAGCTGCGGCGGCAGCCGTTTACGCCAGGAAGCGCGCAACGTATTCGTTGCCGGCCGCGCGATCCACGATATCACCCACCTGGCGGTGGGCCACACATTCGAATTCTTTGACAAGCTTGCGTTGACCGGAAAGCACGCTAAGATCGCCGAAAAAATCGTGAAGGAGATCAAGGGACGTCTGGGATTTCTGGTCAACGTAGGCCTCGAATACCTGACCTTGGAGCGGTCCGCGGAGACTTTGTCCGGCGGCGAGGCGCAGCGAATACGCCTGGCATCTCAAATTGGATCCGGCCTAGTGGGGGTGATGTACGTACTCGACGAACCGTCGATCGGATTACACCAACGCGACAACGGCCGGCTGCTGAACACTTTGACCCGCCTCCGTGACTTGGGCAATACGGTACTCGTGGTCGAGCACGACGAGGAGGCGATACATGCCGCGGACCATATCGTGGACCTGGGTCCGGGGGCCGGCGTGCACGGTGGACAGATCGTCGCTCAGGGAAAAATCAATGAAATCATGGCTAATCCCAACTCCTTGACCGGCCGTTACCTATCGGCGCATGAATGTATCGATGTGCCTAAGCAACGCACGCCAGTGGACACCCGGCACATGTTGGTGGTGCGCGGCGCAGCGGGCAACAACTTGAAACACATCGATGTCGAGATTCCGGTAGGACTGTTCACCTGTGTGACCGGTGTGTCGGGCTCGGGCAAATCCACGTTGATCAACGACACCCTCTATCGCGCCGTTGCGCAACGGCTTTACAAGAGCAAGAACAATCCATCCCCACACCGAAAGGTCGAGGGAACAGACAACTTCGACAAGATCATTGATATAGATCAAAGCCCCATTGGCCGCACCCCACGCTCTAATCCGGCCACCTACACCGGATTATTCACCCCAATCCGCGAATTATTCTCGAACACGCCTGAGTCCAGGGCCCGGGGCTATAAACCGGGCCGTTTTTCGTTCAACGTCCGGGGCGGACGTTGCGAGGCATGTCAGGGTGACGGACTAATCAAGGTCGAAATGCATTTCCTTCCTGATATCTACGTATCGTGTGACGTATGCAAAGCCAAACGCTACAACCGCGAAACCCTGGACATCCGCTACAAAGGCAAGAACATTCACGAGGTGCTCGAGATGACCGTGGAGGAAGGGGCGGAGTTCTTCTATGCAGTGCCGGTAATCAAACGCAGGCTAATGACACTGTTGGATGTCGGCCTTGGATATGTTCACCTGGGTCAAAGCGCAACCACCCTGTCCGGCGGCGAGGCGCAACGAATTAAACTCGCCCGTGAATTGTCGAAACGCGATACCGGCAAGACACTTTATATTCTGGATGAACCCACTACGGGCCTGCACTTTCACGATATCAAGCAGTTGTTGCGGGTATTGCACCGCTTACGCGATCACGGTAACACCGTGGTTGTCATTGAACACAATTTGGACGTAATCAAGACCGCGGATTGGATTATTGACCTCGGACCAGAAGGCGGCGACGCCGGTGGCGAGATGGTAACTTCGGGAACACCCGAAGACGTGGCTAAACATGATCTCTCTTACACCGGTCTTTTCTTGCGTCCCGTTCTGAACCGCAGACGCGATGTTGAAATTCGCAGTGCCTGACACCCAGCGGTGTATCGCACTGCACGGCGGGCGCTCACAACAAAAGCCGTTGCGACTATGAAATCCTCACCGACGACAAGGTCACGGAGACACCGCGTTACCACACGATGCGTACCGGGGATGGTAACGATATGAGGCGAACCTGCAGTCAATGCAACCAACCAGGAATAAAGGTGGGCAAAGTCGTCCTATTGGGCCCCACGCAGTGTGACTTTTGTGGTACCGAGTTCGTCATTGCTCGCTACCGGAATCTACCCTATGCGGTGGCCGGCCTGCTGGCGGTAATATTCATCCTGACGTGGCTCACGGGCAAGCTAAGTGGAATCTTGTTCCTGATCCTCTGCGGCGTGTGGCTCACGTTCGACCTTATCTGGGAAAACGTGGCGCCGTTGAAACGGGTAAAAAGCTCGCAGAAGGACCCGCAAGCGCCGGTGACGGAGTCCGGCCGCATCGCCGATGAGCCGCGTAGCCCGGACACGAAAAAGATCGATGTAAACAAACTCATCAGCTAACGCAGAGTGCGTCCATGACTGAAAATAGATCGACGGTAGTGTGGCGACACACGCGTCACACATAAAAATACACATATCAAAGGCACGCACCGATTTGCTATGGACCTCAAGATATTAATCACCGTTTTCAGCGCGGTATTTATCGCCGAGCTCGGCGATAAAACGCAGCTTGCCACCATGTTGTTCGCGGCAGACAAGGAAGTCAGCAAGTTTACTGTTTTTGTCGGCGCCTCCTTGGCCCTGATTGTCGCATCCGCGATAGGGGTAATGGCGGGCAGCGTCATATCCCTTTATATCAGCGAAAAACACCTGCATTACCTTGCCGGAATCGGCTTTATCGGCATTGGCATTTGGACGCTCATAAAGGCTTGATCACAGGTCACCCACGTTCATGATGTATGATCTGCACTGGTTACCGTGTACTCCTAAACGTGTTCGGCTATGAAATCCAAGTCCCATTGGGAAAACGTGTATGCAACCAAACCTCCGGAACGGGTGGGATGGTATGCACCGCATTTGCATACCTCACTGGCAATGATCGCCAACTGCGTGGCGGAAAAGAACGCGCGGGTGATCGATGTCGGCGGCGGCGCGTCGACGCTGGTCGATGACCTGCGCGGACGAGGCTATGAGCAGATAACCGTCCTTGACCTATCGAGTGCCGCGTTGTCAACCACCCGTTCACGGCTCGGGATCGCCGCCGCAAAAGTCGAATGGATCGAGGGCGACGTCAAGACTGTCGAATTACCGCCTGCTTACTACGATATCTGGCACGATCGTGCCGTATTTCACTTCCTGATAAAAGCTGACGATCGGCAACAATACGTGCAAAACATGCAACGATCGCTCAAGGACGATGGCCATGTCATCATTGCGACTTTCTCTCCGGAAGCCCCGCCTAAATGCAGCGGTTTGGAGGTGCGAAGGTATAACCCGAAACTCTTGCAGAGCGAACTAGGCGGCGGTTTTGAGCTACAAGAACAGAAATCGGAAATGCATCTGACCCCCGGTGGTGTGGAACAAATGTACTTGTATTGTCATTTTCGCAAACGAGTCCACACCCAATGATCCCCGGTCTCCTCACCCGCGGCCACAGCTCAACACCGGTGAGTCAATCTTGATAATACACCCAATTACCAGATAGCGCACGATTGAATTGCTGCCACAGCGTTTCCGGGTCGCTGTCAAAGAGCTTTTCTGCGTTACCCTGGACTACGTACCAATCACCGCGATCGACCTCGTGCTCGAGTTGCCCGGCCGCCCATCCGGCGTACCCGATATAAGCATGAACGATGTTGGCTGAATCGTGGTTACGTATAAATGTGTCAAACATCAGTTTGCTAGCCACTATATAGACGTCATCCAATACGGGGTGGCCGATATCCAGGGGCCGCGAAGATCTGATCAGAAACCGCACCAGGTCGATTTCTACCGGACCGCCGTAGTAGACATGGGCGTCGGCATCGACGAGCCCTGCCCATTCGGGCAACATTTCGGACACTGGCACCTCACTGCGGCGGTTCACGACCAGGCCGATACTACCCCGGGAATCATGGCCGGTGATCAGAATAACCGTCTGCTTGAATCGCGGGTCCTTGATATGGCGCTTGGCAACCAGAAACACACCCTGATCCAACGACACCTGGCGCAAGAATCGCTGGGTCGACAGCAACGGGCTCAGCACCGCCGCACCCCCTACCCGCTCCTGCGATGACCGCAGGATTGAGGCAACCTCGATATGCCGGTGCAGCCCGGAATTAGACGCGATCGCTTGCGTCATATACGGTGACAGCAGCATCGCCAGCGCGATGACGAGGGTTGTCCGCAGCACAAGAAACATGGTTTTCAGCCCGAACTGGTGTCCAAAGCGTATATTACGCCCTGTGCACGGATTACGAAATGGGAAACAGGGCACGAAAGCTGACCGCTCAGGGCGCGATACAACGATTATCATGCCCCTGCATAGGCCGGAATACTCATGTTCCGGCTGCTGGAAAGAATCGGTGACCGAACACATAGACCTTCCCGATAACTCAGTGCGGGAATAATTTTTACTGCATGAAAGTAGCCCCATCCGAGGAGCCAAGGTAACATGCCCAATGATTCAACAGATGAATAATAAACAGGGTCACTTTCATGGCGACGAGTCTAATTGTGCATCTCGAAATTACTGCCGAAAAATTCGCTGAGTTTCTGCAAATCGTGCGTGCCCATGGCGAATTTTCGGTGAACACCGAACCCGGCTGCTTGAGTTTCCAGGTCATGGTCCCAAAGGAATCCCAAAACAAGGTTATCCTGGTTGAAGTTTATCAAGACGATGCTTCTCTGGAGACCCACTGGAACTCGGATCATATGGCGGCATATCGTGAAAAAGTGGAGGATATGATTGTCGAACGAACAAGATATCTATGCACAACCTGAAAAACACGCAAAACGCCTTCTATATCACAACGCCGTTGATAGATGGATAAAATCATTGAAATCAACAACGCTATTGTCTATCGGGGTCCGCATCGTGTATTCAACGGTCTGACGCTGGAGATCGCGGACGGGTGCAGCACCGCGATCTTAGGCCCCAACGGGGCGGGGAAATCGACGCTTCTCAAGCTTTTATCCAGGGAGTTGTATCCGGTGCGTCAGGACGGCAGCTATGTTCGCATCTATGGCCGCGAACGCTGGGATGTCTGGGAATTGCGGTCTCATCTCGGCATCGTTTCCAATGACCTGCAACAAAGCTATTCAGCTCGCGCCGTCGGCACTGACGTCATTTTATCGGGCTACTACTCCAGTATCGGCCGTTGGAAGCATCAGCACTTTACCGACCAACAACGGCTTCGAGCCGATAGTGTCATGCATAGTTTGGGAATCTCCCATCTAAAAGACCGAATATTCGCCGCTATGTCCACCGGCGAACAGCGTCGCTTCCTGCTTGGGCGCGCCCTTGTCAACGATCCGGAAACACTGGTGATGGACGAACCAACCAGTGGACTCGATGTAAGGGCCTGTTTTCGCTACCTAGACATCATTCGCGGTTTGATGGCGGACGGAAAAACAGTTGTGCTGGTCACGCATCACATACACGAAATTCCTCCGGAAATATCGCGTGTTGTTTTACTCAGTCGCGGCCGGGTAACCGCCGATGGCGAAAAATCCAACATATTGTCCGCCCGACGACTGAGTCAACTGTTTGATACCCCCATCCACCTGATGTACCAAAACGGTTACTATCAGGCGGTCCCCGCATCCTGAAATTGTCAGCTTATGCATGCAATGACGGGCATACGAACCTACGGCTCCCTGACAACACAGACGATAGGACTAGCACGAGTAACATGTCGTTAAAGTCATCACTGCTTGCGGTGTTCACTCTGGGAAAGGGAGTCGTGCGCGGCCTGCCGGACGCGGATGACGATCGTCATCCGATCGACCTGTTCGGGACATGGTTCTCCGAGGCGCAAAAATCCGGTTTACTATTACCGGAGGCTGCCACCTTGGCGACCTGTACCAATCACGCCGTGCCCTCGGCGCGCTTGGTCCTGCTCAAAGATTTTGATCACAACGGATTCGTTTTCTACACCAACTACGGCAGCCGCAAGGCGGCAGAATTAGAACAGAATCCACGTGCCGCTTTAGTATTCTATTGGCCTGTCTTGCAGCGTCAGGTGCGAATCGAAGGAGGCGTGACGCGTGTGCCACAGGCACAGTCCGAAATCTATTTTCATTCCCGACCTCGCGGCAGCCAGATCGGTGCCTGGGCATCCAGGCAAAGTGATCGCCTGAAAGACCGGCGGCAATTAGAGACCCGCTATCGAGAGTTGGAGGCGAAATATCAAGGTGACGAGATACCGCTGCCAAATTTCTGGGGCGGTTACCGCGTCGACCCGCACTGTATCGAATTCTGGCAAGGCCGCACCAACCGCCTGCATGATCGGTTGCGCTTCGATCTGGACGGCACCACGTGGGCAAGCAACCGGCTATATCCCTAGCCCGCATATTGCGGCAAGGCGCCCCGCCGCCCGATTCCTTCGCCATCGTGGGGTATACTGGGTGCAGGTTACAGACCGGGACTTTCCCAGGATGAAACTTAACGACTTTAAGGTTTTGACCTTCGATTGTTACGGAACGCTCATTGACTGGGAGGCCGGGATTCTCGCGTCCCTGTCTTTTTTGCTCGATAGAAGTAGCGTGGAACGAGAGCAGGCGTTGCAGACCTTCGCCGAGTTCGAATCCCGCCAGCAGGCGCGGACGCCAAATATGCGTTACTCAGAGTTGTTGGGGCACGTGTTCACACAGTTGGCAGAGCATTGGGGAATCGACGCGACGCACGAACAGGCCGGGCAATTTGGCCGCTCCATCGGAGATTGGCCGGTGTTTCCCGATGCCCCCGATGCCCTGTCCTATCTCAAGCGATACTACAAGTTGGTCATTCTTTCCAATGTAGATCGCGAAAGTTTCGCCGCCAGCAATCGGCGCCTCGAGGTTGAATTTGACCAGATCTATACGGCGGAGGATATCGGCTCCTACAAGCCGGATCCGAGGAACTTCGACTATATGCTCGATAAGCTTGAAAGACGGGGATATGCACCGTCCGCTATCCTGCATACCGCCCAGAGCTTGTTTCACGATCATGTCCCCGCATCTCGGTTAGGCCTTGCTACCGCGTGGATAGATCGACGGCATAACAAAGTGGGTTTCGGCGCAACCAAATCACCACCCGCCGAGGTGCGGGTGGACTTTCATTTCCATAGCCTTGAGGACATGGCGGCGGCGCACGAAGCAACACTTACGATTTAGCGTCTAGTCAACGATGCGGGATAGCTCGTTGGCGATCAAACAATCCACCACCGAATACGAGTTTTAGGCGATTCGTGGATTGTTCCGCTACCTTCCCGTCCCCGGCGCCGCCCGTTGACGTGTGACGGGGAGAAAATCCGTATAATGCGGGTCTGATTACAGAGCATGATTATGAAAGCGATCTCCAAACGCCCCCAACCCGTGGTCACCGGCGAGAAGTTGCGCGGTGCGGAAAAGATAGCGCGGATCCCCATAAAGATTGAACCGACCGTCGCGCCGTTGAAGAAGCCGTCCTGGATCCGCGTTCGATTGCCATCCGGTAACCAGGTCAAGCGTCTGAAACATGTGCTACGCGAAAACAATCTACACACCGTCTGCGAGGAAGCGTCGTGCCCCAATCTTCCTGAGTGTTTTGGTCACGGCACCGCGACATTCATGATCATGGGCGATATCTGTACCCGCCGCTGTCCATTTTGCGATGTGGCGCACGGACGACCCCTGCCGTTGGACACCGATGAACCAACAAACCTGGCGCGCACCATACGGCGTATGGGCCTGCGCTATGTTGTCATTACATCGGTAGACCGCGATGATCTGCGCGACGGCGGCGCGGATCATTTCGTTGCCTGTATTCGGGAAACACGCGCCCACAATCCGGAGTTACGGATCGAAATTCTGGTACCCGATTTTCGCGGGCGCGCGGAGATCGCCTTGCGTATCATTGCAACCGCGCCACCTGACGTGTTTAACCACAATCTAGAAACCGTACCGCGTTTGTATAAACAAGCCCGGCCTGGCTCAGACTATCATTGGTCTTTAAATCTGATCAGAGAATTCAAGTCGCGTCATCCACAAATTCCCACCAAATCCGGATTGATGCTTGGCCTCGGCGAAGACATCGACGAAGTGAAACATGTGTTACGCGATCTGCGCGAACATGACTGTGACATGATCACTTTGGGCCAATATCTTCAACCCAGCTTACATCATCTCCCGGTTACACGCTTCGTGCCTCCTGCCGAATTCGACATGTTACGGGATTTCGGTTACAAATTAGGTTTCTCCCATGTGGCATCCGGACCGATGGTCAGGTCTTCCTACCACGCCGATCTTCAGGCCCATGGGCAATTTAATGATACGACCATACAACCGCGTTAGCGGATTGACGTCCCGCGTGATTTCAACGCCGCTGTCGCATGCGATGGCGACCGGGTGGTGCGGAGGCGAATGGTAAACGGCGGCGAGCCGCATTAAGCACGTCGATCGACACTTGTTGCGATCGACTGGACAAACATAATTACGAATACATAACGAACCCAATTAGAGTCATCGGCGATCCCCAGGCTCTAGTGCAGGCAAACCAAGGAGGCGCAACATGCAACCGGCCGAAAAGTTCGAAGATATTGACGCCCTCGAAACCCGGGAGTGGCTCGACGCCCTCGAAGCGGTTATCGAACATGAAGGACCAGAACGCGCGCACTTCTTGCTGAACAAGCTTATCGATAAGGCACGTCGATCCGGGGCCTATCTGCCTTACAGTCTCAATACCGCTTACATCAATACGATCCCTGCGGCCCAGGAACAACGGAGCCCAGGTGATGCGGCCATCGAATGGCGCCTGCGCTCATTGATACGCTGGAATGCGATGGCGATGGTGCTGCGCGCCAATCGCAAGAGCACTGAACTTGGCGGCCATATCGCCAGCTTCGCGTCTTCTGCGACCTTATATGACGTTGGGTTCAACCATTTTTGGCGTGCGCGCAACGACGAACATGGCGGAGATTTGATCTATATCCAGGGGCATTCGGCGCCGGGAATCTACGCACGCGCGTATTTGGAAGGCCGATTGACGGAGGAGGAAATGGACGGCTTTCGACAGGAAACCACGCCCCACGGACTGTCTTCGTATCCCCATCCCTGGTTGATGCCGAATTTCTGGCAGTTCCCGACCGTGTCCATGGGGTTGGGACCAATCATGGCGATCTATCAGGCCCGCTTCATGCGATATATCCATGACCGGGGGTTGGCCAACACGGCACAACGTAAAGTCTGGTGTTTCTGCGGCGACGGTGAAATGGATGAACCGGAGTCAATGGGTGCGATCTCCCTTGCGGGCCGCGAGAAACTCGACAACCTCATATTCGTCGTGAACTGTAATCTACAACGCCTGGACGGACCGGTGCGGGGAAATGGAAAGATCATTCAGGAGCTGGAGTCCGCCTTCCGCGGCGCTGGATGGAACGTCATCAAGGTAATCTGGGGCTCATACTGGGATCCGTTACTGATACGAGATACCAAGGGATTGTTGCGCCAGCGCATGGAGGAAGCGGTCGATGGCGAGTATCAGGCCTTCAAGGCCAAAGGCGGCGCTTATACGCGCGAACATTTTTTCGGAAAATATCCGGAACTCAAGGCGATGGTGGCCAATATGACCGACGAGGATATCTGGCGACTCAACCGCGGCGGCCATGATCCACACAAGATTTACACCGCCTATGCCGCCGCGACCCAACACACCGGCCAGCCCACCGTGATCTTCGCCAAGACGGTAAAGGGCTATGGCATGGGGGAATCTGGAGAAGGTCAGAACATTACCCACCAGCAGAAGAAGATGGACGAGGAGTCAATACGTCAGTTTCGCGACCGATTCAAGATCCCGGTATCCGATGATCAGCTGATCGAGATCCCGTTCTACCGGCCGCCGGACGATAGCCCTGAGATCCAGTATCTGCACGAACGGCGCAAGGCACTGGGCGGCTTTTTGCCGAGCCGGACCGTGGACGCCGAATCCCTGACGATCCCGCCGCTGGAGACCTTCAAGACGCAACTTGAAACAACAGGAGAGCGGGAGATATCCACTACTATGGCGTTTGTGCGCATCCTCACCGCGCTGACCCGCGACAAACAAATGGGTAAGCATGTGGTCCCCATCGTGCCGGATGAATCGCGCACCTTCGGCATGGAAGGTCTGTTTCGCCAGCTAGGCATCTACTCGTCGGTAGGCCAATTATATAGGCCGGAGGACGCCGATCAGTTGATGTATTACCGTGAAGACAAGCAGGGACAGGTGCTTCAGGAGGGTATTTGCGAAGCCGGCGGTATGTCATCCTGGCTGGCGGCTGGAACCGCATATGCCAATCACGGGGTCAATGCGATCCCCTTTTATATCTTTTATTCGATGTTTGGTTTCCAAAGGGTCGGGGATCTCGCGTGGGCCGCTGGCGACTCGCGGTCGCGGGGTTTTCTGATCGGCGGAACCGCAGGACGCACGACGTTGGCGGGGGAGGGACTGCAGCATCAGGATGGCCACAGTCAGATACAGGCAATGCTGATTCCCAACTGTATCGCCTACGACCCGACCTATGCGTATGAGCTGGCGGTGATTATTCATGATGGACTTCGGCGCATGTTCGTGGATCAGGAAAATGTGTATTACTACATCACCGTCATGAACGAAAACTATGCCCATCCGGCACTTCCTACGGGCGTGGAAGAAGGCATAATCAAGGGCATGTATCGCTTGCGTGGATCAACCGCGACGGGCGTCGCGCCGAAGCCGTCAGTCCAGCTGCTGGGCAGTGGTGCTATTTTACGCGAGGTGGAGGCCGCCGCGGTGATACTGGAGGAACATTACAACGTGGCGGCGGAAGTGTGGAGCGTCACCAGCTTCAACGAACTCAGGCGCGACGGTCTGGAGAAAGAACGTTGGAATCTGCTGCATCCGGATCAACCGCGCCGGGTTAGTTACGTGGAGGAATGCCTGGACAGTTTCCCCGGACCCGTAGTTGCCGCGACCGACTATATCAAACTGTTCGCAGATCAGATCCGGCCTTTCATACACAAGCCGTACGTGGTATTGGGAACCAATGGCTATGGGCGCAGCGATACCCGCAAGAACTTGCGGCATCATTTCGAAATCGATCGGGGCTTTGTAACCGTTGCGGCACTCAATGCTTTGGCCGAGCAAGGGGACATCGACGTGAGCCAGGTCAGCGACGCGCTTCAACGCCTTGGAATAGATCCAGCAAAGCCGTATCCGGCCACCGCTTGAACGAGGGAGACTGCTAGTGGTGAGATTAGAAGAAATCTACGTGCCTGACCTGGGTGATTTCAAAGACGTCCCGGTCATCGAAGTTCTGGTGCGCGAAGGGCAGGAAATTCAGGGTGAGGAGCCTCTCATCACGCTGGAGAGCGACAAGGCGACCATGGATGTACCCAGCCCCATGGCCGGTAAAGTCAACGATCTCCTGGTCGCAACGGGCGACAAGGTTTCGCGGGGCGATTTGATTTTGGTATTGGAGGTAGAAACAGAAGCGGCAGACAAATCACCCACAGTAGTGCCGCAAACCACAGGTAACGAAGCGCAACAACAGCAACTCGATCTGAACCACGCCGCATCCGCAACCGCTGCCGTTACCGGGGTGGATTCCGCCCCGGCACCTGCTACCACAACGGAACCAGCCTCGGTCCCGGTGGCGGCAACCCCTCGGTTGACTCCCCAATCCCCGGAAACGCCCGGCGAGGCGGTCGAAGTCAAGGTTCCGGAAATCGGTGATTTCCAGGATGTCACCATCATCGAGGTCATGGTTGCGCCAGGTGATCGGGTCCAATCCGAAGATCCCTTGATTACGCTGGAGAGCGACAAGGCCACCATGGATGTCCCCGCGCCCATGGCCGGAACCGTGGTCGCGGTACTGGTCAACCAGGGTGATCAAGTTTCTGCAGGCAGTCCGATATTGACGGTGCATCCCAGCGCGGCGGTGGCCGCCGCGCCAGACGTCTCGATCCAGACGCCAACGGCCGCGTCCGCACCCATATCCGCCGCGCCGGCCGCACAGGCAGGCCAGCCCGAAAGACCCGTGCCCCCTCCCACCCTCCCGGAGCCCGTGGACACAACGGGCACTTCAAAGACGCATGCCAGCCCGAGCGTGCGGCGCTTTGCGCGCGAGCTGGGCGTGGACCTGCAGCGTGTGCCGGGCACCGGCCGCAAGGGACGCATCGCAAAACCAGACGTGCAGGCCTTTGTGAAACAAGTGCTGGCGCAACCGCCATCTCCGGCGGCTGCGAAGACTGCGGAAACCCCGGGTCTGTTGCTGCCGGAAATGCCGCAAATCGATTTCGCCAAGTTTGGCGAGACAACAGTACAATCCCTGGGCCGCATCAAGAAATTGACTGCCACGAGTCTGCATCGCTCCTGGTTGCACGTGCCACACGTGACGCATCACGACGAGGCAGACATTACCGAATTGGACAACTTTCGCAAGCAAGCGCAGGAAGAGGCAGAACAACGAGGGATACGCCTAACTATGCTTGCATTCATCATGAAGGCGTGTGTCAGCGCATTGAAACAATATCCCAGCTTCAACGCGTCTTTGGAAAACGGTGGCGAGAACCTGATCATCAAGCGTTACTTTCACCTGGGAATCGCCGTGGACACCGAGGAGGGACTGGTCGTTCCCGTGATTCGGGATGTCGATCAGAAAGGGGTGCTCGACTTGGCTAAAGAGCTCGAAGAGGTCAGCGAACGTGCCAGGCAAAAGAAACTGTCTCCAAACGACCTGCAGGGCGGCACATTCACCATATCCAGCCTTGGCGGTATCGGTGGCACCGCATTCACCCCCATCGTAAACGCCCCTGAGGTGGCGATTCTAGGCGTGTCGCGCGCACAAATTAAACCCGTCTACATCGATGACGATTTCAAACCCCGCCTGATGCTGCCATTATCACTTTCCTACGATCACAGAGTGATTGACGGCGCCGAAGCGGCCCGGTTCGCTGCTTTCCTGTCGCGGGTGCTCGAGGACGCGCGCCGCTTACTGCTGTAAAGCTGCTGCGGATTCCAAGATCGGTGTGGCGAGCCGTGAACCCGGTTGAACAATCGCAACCCAACAGACAATAGAGAATAAATTTGGCTAATAAAATCGATATCAAGGTGCCCGACATCGGTGATTTCAACGATGTCGATGTCATCGAGGTCTTGGTTGTTCCCGGCGAGGAGATTCATCCAGAGGATCCGCTGATAACCCTGGAAAGCGACAAGGCAACCATCGATGTCCCCTCTCCCCTGGGGGGCATGGTGGAGGATGTCATGGTCAAGACCGGCGATAAGGTATCGGAAGGAACTTTGATTATGACGTTGCGCGCCGTCACCGAGAGCAGCGAGACGGCCCCGTCACCGGATACCACAGCCCGCTCGCATGCACAGACCGAAGCGCAACCCGCTGCGGATATGAAGGCGGATCGGCACGCAGAGGTGTTGGTGCTCGGTGCCGGTCCCGGCGGTTATACTGCTGCCTTTCGCGCCGCAGATCTCGGGAAAAAGACGATATTGGTCGAACGTTATCCGGAGTTGGGCGGCGTCTGCCTAAACGTCGGATGCATTCCCTCCAAGGCCCTGCTGCATGCCGCCAAGGTGGTCGCGGAAGCGCGTGACATGGCCATCTGTGGTATTGAGTTTGGAGCTCCGAAGATCGATCTGGATCGACTGCGGGGTTGGAAGAATTCGATCGTCAGTCGTTTGACCAAAGGGCTAACCGGGCTTGCCAAACAGCGTAAGATCGAGGTCGTACAGGGCAGCGGGGAATTCATCGGTCCCAACAATCTGGTTGTGGTCGGCGATAACGGTGTCACCGCTGTGTCCTTCGACAATGCCATCATCGCGGCCGGGTCCCGGTCGATCATGCTCCCCGGACTGCCCAACGACCATCCCCGGGTTATTGACTCAACGGGTGCATTGGCACTCAAGGAAATTCCCGAGCGTTTGCTGGTTATAGGCGGCGGCATCATTGGTTTGGAGATGGCCAATGTCTATCGCGAACTCGGCTCCCGGATCACCGTGGTCGAACTCACCCCTGCGCTACTGCCCGGTGTCGACAACGACCTAGTCAAACCTTTGCAGCGCCGCATCGACAAGATGTACGAGAACATTTTCGTGAACACCAAGGTTACGCGTATGGAGCCCGACGAGCACGAGGTCAAGGTCTGGTTTGAGGGCGATGCGGCGCCCGAAAGCGACGTTTTTGATTACGTGTTGGTGGCGGTCGGCCGGCAGCCCAATGGGCATGAAATCGGCGCGGAAAACGCGGGGGTCCAGGTGGATGAGCGCGGTTTCGTACCGGTGGACAAACAGCAACGTACCAACGTCACACATGTCTTCGCTATCGGCGACATCGTGGGGCAACCGATGTTGGCGCACAAGGCCACCCACGAGGGCAAGGTGGCAGCGGAGGTGTGCGCAGGATTGAAGAGCGGATTTGACACTGCCGCCATTCCCAGTGTCGCCTACACCGATCCAGAGATCGCCTGGGTCGGTGTCACCGAAACCGAGGCGCAACAAAAGGGGATGAAATATGGAAAGGGCGCTTTTCCGTGGGCCGCGAGTGGCCGCGCCCTTGGAATTGGCCGCGAAGATGGATTAACCAAGCTGTTGTTTAACGAGGAAAGCGGGCGAATTGTCGGCGCCGGCATCGTTGGACCCCATGCTGGAGACCTGATCGCCGAGGCCACACTGGCAATCGAGATGGGGTGCGACGCGGAAGATATTGGCTTGACAATCCATCCGCATCCAACCTTAGCGGAGACCGTGGCGTTTTCAGCCGAGGCGTTTGCAGGGACTATTACCGATCTATACATCCCAAAGAGTAAGAAAGGCACCAGTGCCGGATCCTAGAAAAAGGTGCTAACCCGCATATTGAACCAAGGCGGCAAAAAGAGGCGCTGGCAAATTGTTTGGAATGAATGATCCGATGAGTTCCCGGTGTTGTGCCCGAAGACGTGCTTGTCCCCGCGCGGGAGACGGGTGAGATACGCGGACTAACCCGCTGAAACCAGGTGCACACTGTCTCCGTGATGGATGCCAAGCGTTCGCGCCGCGCTCTCCTGGTTCATGGCGATTTCCAATAAACCGCATGAATTGGTATACCAGAACGCCCGTCCCGGCAGGGCTTCGCTGAAAGTACGGGCATAGTGAATCGGTGTATCCCTAAACTCGAGTACGGTTTCTATATCGATGTGAGCCGCCCTCAAACCGGTGACCGCGTTGCCGTAATGATCGACATAGATCACCGTACTCCAATCGTCAGGCCAATCTTCGGTAGCCATTGGTGCATAACTGGATGCGGGTTCCGGCAGCGTACTTTGCGCAAGCATGGCCGCGACCGGCGCAAACAGATCACGGCCATGAAAGGAGTCGGAAAGTACTGCCGGACGCCAGTCTATGCGGTAACTGGCGACATCCCGTGCGCGCCGTATGACGATAGCGAACAACCCGTTGTCGGGTCCGACGAACCATCTTTCATCGGCACACACCATGATCGCATCTCGCCGACTGCCGACCCCGGGATCGACGATGCCGAGGCAGACCGCGCCCTTTGGAACTTGTGGCACCAACGCTGCAAGCAGGTAAGCGCCGGCCTTGATATCAAAATCCGGGACACTGTGGCACAGATCAACAACTCGAATACCGGGTGCCTGCTGCGCCAACACGGTATGAATCTGCCCGACATAGGGATCATGTATGCCAAAATCTGTGAACAAAACGATCATGACACGGAATGTAACCGGGCTAACGACGGGCATGAGCGATCATCGTCGCCCATTCCCCACATATTGAGCAAAAACGAATAGATCAAGGCGGTGCGTTTCAAGTTCTGATAGCGGCCGGCGTCCCCGTAATGTCCCGTAGTGTCGATTTTCAGCAGCAATAGGTTGTCGTCTGTTTTTATGGCACGAAGTTTGGCAACCCACTTCAGCGACTCCCAATAACCAACCCGTTGATCATGCATCCCTGTAGTGATCAGCATTGGTGGGTAATCTTGCGTCCTCACATTGTCGTACGGCGAGTAACCCCGCAGATAGTGGTATTCGCTTTCGTTAGCAGGGTTCCCGAATTCTTCGAAATCGTGCACCGTCAGGGGCAGGCTCGGATCCAACAACGTGTTGACAACATCAACGAACGGCACCTCCGCCACAAGTGCGGCAAACAATTCTGGTCGGCGTTGTGCCGCGACTGCGACCAACAACCCCCCCGCGCTGGCGCCCCAAGCAGCAATTTTTCCTGCCGCGGTATAACCGCGTGAAATCAAATATTCAGCACATTCCAGAAAGTCAGAAAAACTATGTTCCTTATTACGCAGCCGCCCTTGCTCGTACCAATCGTGTCCGAGTTCTCCACCACCGCGAACGTGAGCCAAGGCGATGACCACACCGCGATCGAGGAGGCTCAGATAATCGCTATTGAATTCGACATCGAGGCTCTCTTCGTACGCGCCATAACCGATAAGTAATAGCGGATGGTTCCCCTCGAGGAGCAGGTCCTTCCGATGCAGCGCCGAAATGGGAATCCGAAAACCATGATCACTGCTCGCATACATGCGACTGAGTTGATAGTTCGTTTCGTCGTAGCCAGGGACCTTGTGTTGTTTTCGTACCCTGCTTTGACGGCTTGATACGTCATAGTCAATGACGCGCTCCGGTGTGACTAAGGAACTATAATTCATACGTAGAAATGCACAGTGGTAATCGTCCAGGTCTTCGACATCGACACAAAATAAGGCATCTGGGAACGCGATGATATGGTCTTGTTCGGTTCTTATATCGATGACCCGTAGACGTTCGAGGCCGTGTCGCCGTTCTCCGACTACCATGTAATCAGCAAACAGGTCCAAGGACTCAACAGTCGAATCCGGCTGCCCCGGTCGCCATTGGCGCCAAACCGTGGGATCATCGACAGACGCCTCCATTATCTTGAAGTCGGGCGCGTCGAGGTTGGTCAATACAAAGAATCGATCACCATGATGGTCCACGTAGTACTCTACATCCGTCTGTCGTGCCCTAATAAGCGTCGGCGCCAAATCAGGACATCTGGCGTCGACATAACGCACCTCGGACGCGGCATTGCTTTGGCTTTCTATGAATATGTAATTCTTTGAGCGGGACTTCCAGACATTTACGAAAAACGCAGGATCTCCTTCCTCAAACAATAAGATATCGCTGGCGACCGGAGTGCCGATAATGTGTGCATAAACGGCATACGGTCGGCCGTTCGCATCGGTTTTCGCGTACAGAAACGTGTCGCCGTCCTGTAACCACACAAGGTCCTCACCAACATCTTGGATACGGTCAGGTAGCAGTGCTCCGCTGCTGATTTCCTTGATTCGCAGCCGGAAGCGTTCATTGCCTTGCGTGTCGACGACGAATGCCACCAGTCTGTGGCGGGGACAAACGCTCAAGGTGGCAAGGTCAAAGTAGTCCCTGCCGTCCGCCAAGTTGTTCTCATCGAGATATACATGCTCAGGGCCTTCCAAGGTTGAGCGCCGGCAATGCAGCGGATATTCCTTCCCCGCCTCGACCCGGGCGTAATACCAATATTCGTTGATCTGTTCGGGTACGGTGTTGTCGTCTTCCACCATACGGTGAGTTAGTTCGGCAAATAATGTATTTTGTAACCTACGCCACTGCGTCGTAACTGAGGCGGCGTAGGCGTTCTCCGCGGCGATATACGCCGCTAGCCGGGGATCGGAGCGGTCACGAAGATATGCGTAATGATCGATGTAATCCTGACCGTGTATGCGAAATACACGCGCTTCCTTTGCTGCGACGGGAGGAGTTATCTTTGGGAGCCTGCGCGCCATCAATCACCGTCACTATGAGCGGCGAGTCTAAGAAATAGCGGAACGAGTCGAGTACCTCGAGTCTTCCGGATTGTCATTCTCGATCAGCGCAACCTCTGCCTTAACATAGGAGCGCGAGTCATCGATGTCTAACCAGAAACGATCTCCAATATCGAATATTCTTGCCTTCCCGAGACTGGACAGGTGAGCAACACCACCAGAGAGGGAGGCATTCCCGCTGCTTTCCACACTGACTTCCAGGGCCTCAAAAAGGGCCGGGGTAGCGTAGAAAATTCCCGTGTCAAAGGCATTGAACTCTGCCAAGCCCTTACCGATGTCTAGAATTTTGTCATCGCTGTAAAAAACACGCGTGACATCATCCAGATCCACCAATGGATTGCTCAGTCTCTTGTCCACAGCGAGAATCAAACCATCGGTTACCATGGGTTGACCGAGAAGTTGGCGGACAATAGACGGATCAAATAAATGATCAGACATTAACAACAGGAATGGATCGCTTAGATGGCCCTTGGCCTGTAACACGGACACACCATTGGGCTGTTGCCATTGGTTGTTCACGAGATGGTTGACAACGATGTCCTCTTCACCCGCAAAACGATCCAGATGTTCACGCAGGCGCGGGCCTTGATATCCGCTCACCACATAGAACTCGTCCACACCGCCTGCTGCAGCGGCACGAATAACGCGTTGGATTAGAGGAATTCCGTGTACCGGAACCAGGGGCTTACTTTCTGCCCTCTGCCGCAATCGACTCCCCTGACCGGCGGCGATGATCAGGCATTTCACTCAGCTTATCTCCCCAAGTCCCGTCAATGAATGC
>CAMYKK010000034.1 GCA_947258975.1 uncultured Gammaproteobacteria bacterium | reverse complement strand
GCATGGCAATTCGGGCCACCTGGACCATGCCGAAGTTCGAGTTCGGAGCACGCTTGCCATGAAAAAGACGACGAGACCACTGTTATGAAACCGTAACAAACGAACATTTTTCTTTCCGGGTGTCACAACGGATGAAATACAAAGCAACTGCATAGCGTACAAGAATTGTATAACTTGTCATTGCGCAACTTTGACGTTGATAGGTTTGGGCGATGCGACACTGTGGTTGATTCACTGGGGCCGAATACGCAAGTCACCCATCGTTACTTATAGAAACGAGCAGTATCTCCGTGGTGACCTTGAAAAGCAGCGCAGGTCTCTGCAACGCGATATTCGTTGGCATGCCGGTTTACACTAAGATCATCAGCAACTCGCCGCAGTGGGTAACTAATGTGTAACCCCAGCCCGGAATCCGCGATTGGGATTAATCGTTGATAACATTACAGTGACTCGTCGGGCACCAACGGATCGCCCTCGGCGATTTCACAGATCAGTCCCAGGCATTCTTGCGTATCAAACATCTGGAACCTAGTGTGCTGCAATTCGCCGCTACCGAGTACAGCAATACTGTTTCCCGCCATTCTTTCCGCGCATTGGTCGTAATTGGGTGTTGCGAACATTACATGATGAACACCCGGCCCTTTATCCCGCAAAAACTGGCTGTAAACACTGTCTTCATCCTGTGGCTCTATAATCTCCAGCTCGACATTGCCGATATTGATCCAGGCGATTTTTGCCTTGGCGGGGACGGGCGCTTTTCCTTTGCGAAAGTTACTGCCTTTGCCGCTCTCGGTGTCCACGTAATTGATATGCCAGTCGTGCAGGTCAAGCAGTTCGCGATACTTGGTCACGGTCGCGTCGACGTTGTCCACCACGACACCAATTTGAATGATATTGTCAAACAAGGGCTGTGACATAACTCTCTGATCCTTCATCCCTCGTACTTGTCTGCTTCAAAATCTATCAGTTCAACCGGAATACCCGCAGTCTGCTCATTGTTGATCTTATACATCCGGGCACCTTCGATTTCGATCGAAGATGCCACCTTCCATCCCTTCTTGCCCAGATCGCCCAGTGCCTTATCCATACTCGGCACAAAAAAACCAATTTCACTAAGATGGCCAATAGGCTGCCCTACGCCGGTGTCGTAGCCGATTTTCTGCTTTTCCGTAAATTGTGAGATTTCCAGGTACATGTTGTTGTCTTCCAACCACGCCACCCGGAATTCTTTTTCATCATCAAATGTTTCACCACCAGGGCGGAGAAAACTGTCGATTCCAAAAGAATTGCAGATTAACTTTTCAGCGGCATCGAGGTCCTCGACCCGAATGCACAGGTGATTAAATATCATCCTGCCTTCGCTTTTGCTCTTTTTGGCCAGCGCCAAATACTTGGACATAAAGTCGTCAAACTTCTTTTTGTCGCTCACAGCCCGCGCCCTCTTTTACCATTCGTGTTCGTGAAAGGGGTGGTGGATAGGACCATGCCGATACAGAGACGACATCGCCACATCTCACTCCAGTGCATTATTCGTAGCCCGCAACCAGCTCTTTGAGGTTGTTCGACAACCCGGGATTTGGGCAGTTCTCCTGCGGGTACAGGAAAATTTTTCCTGCTTTTTTGGACAAAGCCGCCTCAAACGCCTCAGCACCCTGGGACATGTTGTACTCGTGGGTGATCAGGTGGTCGGCCATGCACTGGACTTCGGGATTACACAGCATGCGCAGCAGCCCTTCGCGGTGTTTTACGTGGACATCGTGACTGCCGCTCAATCTGACACTGCGGTTGTGGATCTCGTCGAGCAGACGGATCGGCAGGGGTTCCGAGGACTCAACGAGAAAACCGTACAACCACATATTACCGAAGCGGCGCACCGCCTTCAGGCACTTCTTCTGGTAATAGGGGTATCCGGAAGCCTCGATCACGTGGTCCGCGCCTTTGAGCGGGCCGGTCAGCGCGTGGATTTGTTCCAACCAATCCTCATCATCCGGGTTGACGATATGATCCGCACCCATTTTCTTGGCCTGTTCCATACGGAACGGGTTGCGCCCCAGAACGATAACTCGGGCACCGCGGTACTTGGCATTGATGATCGAACCGAATCCGATAAAGCCGACACCGGCAACAACCACCCAGTCGTCTTTTTTAACGTCCATCTCTTCGATGCCGGAATAGGTACACCCGAGTGAACAGTTCGCCAGCGCCGCATAGCGGAACGGCAGGTCGTGCGGGATCTTTTGAATCATGTAATCATTCGCGATGCGGAATTTGCTGAAACCGAATCCACCCGATTCGCTGCCGCATTGGTTCTCGATGTCCTTCAGCCCGCCGGGCGCATCGATGGCGTGACCGCCGCCGAGGATCTCCAGCGCGGTGTCCGGATTTTGGCTCTCACAAAGGTGCTCGTAAGGAATGCTGAGGCAGTGCGTCGGGCTCAGGCCGCGGGTACAGACAAAACACTCCTGACAGGGATTGCCCTGATACATGATTACGCGATCGCCGACTTTGAATTTTGAACCCGGCAATACTTCGCAAATCGTGCCGACGCCTTCGTGACCCTGGCGTTCTTTGTCCGAGTGCCACTCGAAACGGTGCTCCTTGTAGACCTGGTGCTCGATGCACACTGGTGCGATCTCCACCTTCATCATGGAATATCCGGGGGCAATTTTCGGGTACGGCTTTTTCTTAAGCGCCACTTTTTTGGGCTCAGGTATGGTTAGTATGGTGTTAGTGTTGCTCATGGCGACGCGCCGCGGTTATTCGGGGGAATGATTCACGCATTCATGCAGTTCGCTTTGATGACCTAAGGGCTATGCTACGTTTTAACGGTTGCGGTATGAATAGCATTTTGCTGACCGTGTCTTAATAGCAACGTATGTCAATGACCGTGTGCGAACAATAGCTTTACAGGTCACTGTGAATGGCATTTTGGGCCATCATCCAGGTGACTCGATTGCTGCATAGATCCGGGTGTATTTGTCCAGCGATTCTTTCGAGAAGAAAATCCAGGGTAACGTCTCGAATCCCTTTGACTCAGACTGTAACTGGCAGATTGCTAGTCAGAAGCTGTCGAATTCAGTCGGACCAGTACGCCGGTGTAGTAGACCGTCAACGTCACCAGAATCACACTCGCCCCGGCCACCGTCGCAAGCGACGGCGCCAAGCCCAGCACCAACCAGACCAGAAACGGCGAGAACACCATCTCGAGTAGCATAATCAAGCTCACCTCGGCCGCGGTAATATATCGGGGCCCGACGGTGATCAGTGTTAACGAGATTGGAACCACGACACCACCGAGTAGCAGCAGGTAGAGCCAGGCATCACCGGTCACGGTTGCAAGCGATCCGAACAGCAGAATGGCACCCGCCGACGCGAACCCGCCAAGCGAGAGCATTGCGCGGTTGTCGACGTTTGGCGCAGCGCGCACGCTGACAAATACCCCGGCCATACTGGCTGCGGCGCCCATGGCCGCGAGATCCCCTATCAAGCCGCCGGTCTTGAGACTACCGGAGAAGATCACGCCGATCCCTACCAGGCAACTCGCGATCGCGAGCCACGTACCGCGCTCGACTTGCTCACGCAGTAGGGCCAGGCTGAACACGGCGGCGAACAGAGGTGCGGTGCCGAGTATCGCCATCGTGTTGGCAACCGAAGTATGACCAATCGCTGAAACGAAGAAGACACTGCTGCCGGCGAAACACACCGCGCCGAGACAACCGTAGCCTCCGAGGCCGGTGTAAGCGGCTAGCGTTTTCCGACCGTGATCGTGGACCAGATAGGCACATAGGGACAGCGCCACAAGTAAATTGCGCCAGAAGACCATCGTCCACAGGTCCGTGCCAATGAGCATGATCAGCAGCGCATCCGGGCTGAGGATGACGACACCCAAGGTGGTGATCGCGAATCCTTTTAGGCGATCGGGGAATGCCATCGCTCAGCCCTCGCTCGCCCCGTCTTCGACACGGTCCGGGACCAACGGAACTCCCTTCGCAATTTGGCGGCTCAATTCTGGGCTTTCTTGCGTATCAAGTATCTGGAACCTGATGCATAGCACTTGCCTATCCAATGGTCCTTCGCGGCGCAGAGCGCGCGGCAAAGCGCTCGGACACTCTGAACCACCACATCTGATACATCGACACCACCCACATGAACGCGAAACAAGCCCCCATGAGCCCACCGGCGATCACGATCACGTAGGCGAACGGCTCGAAGACTTTGGTTAAATACCAGGAAAAGATGTCCAGCAGGATGGTCACGAACGGGAACGCCACGATGACAGACTTCAACCACACCGGGCGCACATAAGCATGGCTGAAGATCAGGCTGGTTATAAAGAAAATAAACGTGAGCCCGAACAGATGGATATGCGAGACCCTGACCAGGGTGAAGATATCAGCCCCTTCGTCCAATTCCGCGGTTTGCACGACGTTGTCGTAGCCCCCCAAGTGGGGAATGTGCGGGTTGCTGCCGTCGTGACAAGCGAGACAGCGTTTTTCCATGATCGGGTCGATGTGCTGTTGGAACACCGCCTTGTCCAATCCGCCGTGAATCCAGCCGAAGATCTCATTGGCTTCGGCGGCGGGCAGCATGCTGGCCATCGGGCCGCGCAATGCGGATTCGAGTCGCGTGGACTCCTTGCTGCCGCTGTAGGCGATAACGACATCTTTAATTGACAGCCCCGGCTCACCGTCGCGTCCTGCGTGCGATCCATATAGATGAAGCAGGGCAAATAGATATCCGGTTGCCATCACCACCAGGGTGGCGGTAAACAGCGTGCGCATACTCCACGGCAGTTCCGAAAAGTGCAGATAGCGTGGATGGAATTTGTCCATGAGGGGTGGAGGCGAATCGGGCTTGGATAATTCCAGCGGCGGTTACATATTCGGATAATTCGGCCCGCCACCGCCCTCCGGGGTCACCCAGGTGATGTTCTGCGTCGGATCCTTGATGTCGCAGGTCTTGCAGTGCACACAGTTCTGCGCATTGATCTGCAAACTCGGGCCGCCCTGATCGTCTTCCACGATCTCGTATACCCCCGCCGGGCAGTAGCGCTGTTCCGGGGCGTCATAGTCCTTGAGATTGGTGTCGATGGGGATGCGCGCGTCTTTGAGCTGCAGATGACACGGCTGGTCTTCCTCATGGTTGGTGCTGGACAGAAACACCGACGACAGCTTGTCGAAGCTGAGCTCGCCATCCGGTTTGGGGTAGTCAATCGGTTTGGATACGCTGGCCGGTTTGAGTTGCTCATGATCGCGGGTAGGATCCTTCACCGTCACCGGCAGTTTGCCGCCAAACCAGTTCTGGTCCACATAGTTGAACGCGCCGCCCCCGTAAGCGCCCCACTTGTGCAGCGCCGGGCCGAAATTGCGGCTGCGGTACAGCTCCTCGTACAGCCAGGAAGCCTGGAACCGCTCGGTGTATCCGGTCAGCTCACGGCCCCCCGCATCGCCTTGGCTGACGGCCGCGAACACCGTCTCCGCCGCCAGCATCCCGGACTTCATCGCCGTGTGGCTGCCTTTGATCTTGGAGAAATTCAAGGTCCCCGCATCACAGCCGATGAGCAGGCCGCCGGGCAGCGTCATCTTCGGCAACGCATAGAACCCACCCTTGGTGATCGCCCGCGCCCCGTAGGCGACCCGCCGCCCACCGGCAAGATAGCGTTGGATCACCGGGTGGTGCTTGAAACGCTGAAACTCGTCGAATGGGCTCACATGGGGGTTGGTGTAACTCAGGTCCACAATCAACCCCACGCTCACCTGCTGGTTCTCCAGGTGATATAGAAAGAATCCCCCGGAGCTGCCGCTCTCGCTCAAAGGCCAGCCGGCGCCGTGGATCACCAGCCCGGGTTCGTGCTGGTCACCCTCGATGTCCCACAGCTCCTTGAGCCCCAGGCCGTAGTGCTGCGGGGTGGCGCCCGCATCCAGCGCGAATTTCTCGATCAACTGCTTGCCCAGATGCCCGCGGCAACCCTCGGCAAACAGGGTGTACTTGCCGCGCAGTTCCATACCCGGTTCGAAGCCGTCTTTCTCGCTGCCATCCGCCCCACGCCCCATGTCGCCGGTCACCACCCCGGCCACCGCACCGGCCTCGGTGTACACCACCTCGGCCGCCGCAAATCCGGGAAAGATCTCCACCTCCAGCGCCTCGGCCTGCTCCGCCAGCCAGCGGCATACATTGCCCAGGCTGACGATATAGTTGCCGGTATTGTGCATCGGCTTGGGGATAAAGGCCTTGGGCATGCGCACGCCCTTATCCGGCCCGCGGAACAGATACACCTCGTCGCGGGCCACCGGGGTGTTGAGCGGCGCGCCTTTCTCCCGCCAGTCGGGGATCAGCTCGTTCAGCGCGCGCGGCTCGAGCACCGCGCCGGACAGGATATGCGCGCCGATCTCCGAGCCCTTCTCCAGCAGGCACACCGACAACTCCGCGTCGTTTTCCACCGCGAGCTGGCGCAGACGGATCGCCGCGGCTATACCCGCCGGACCGCCGCCGACGATCACTACATCGTATTCCATGCTCTCGCGCTGCATTAGCCACCTCTCATAAAAGGGGATCGGTACCCTTTAAAAAATACAATTAAGCTGCAACCAAGCCGTCTCTGTAAGGGTGCTGACCTCTTTTCCCTATTCTTTCATCTAAAAGTACTCGTCATCGAGGGCCATGACCGACGCACTACCTGCTACGACCGTCGCCAGATAGGCCGCGGCCCGCGGCATCACATGCTCGGCGTAAAATCGCGCCGTCGTCAGCTTGCTCTGATAGAACTTTGCGTCGCCCTCGTTAGTCTGCAACTTGTCGTGGGCAACCAACGCGGCACGGGCCATTTGCCAACCGCCGACCACTGTGCCCATCAACATCAATAAGTTTACCGCCACCGCACCCGGCGCGTTCACATCGTTGGGGTAAGTCTCTAACAACCAGTCGGTGGCGCGCGCCAATGCCGCGCGCCCCTCGGCCAGCGCTGTCTTGATTGCGACACACGCCTCGCCGGCGGCATCCAATTGCGGTTCCAACGCCTCGATGTCGGCCAACAGGCCGCGCATCCCCTGCCCGCCGTCGCGAATGATCTTGCGGCCCACTAGATCATTCGCCTGGATGCCCGTAGTGCCTTCGTAGATGGTGATGATGCGGCCGTCGCGAAAGTACTGCGCACAGCCGGTCTCCTCGACATAGCCCATACCGCCGTGGACCTGGACCCCCAGCGTGGTGACCTCCTGGGCCACCTCGGTACTCCATGCCTTGACCACCGGTGTGAGCAGATCGACCCGCGTCTGAAAGCCCGCCCGGTCGTCGGCATCGGGGGCATGGTGCGAGTGATCCAACACCGCGGCAGTCAGATAGGCAACCGCACGCATGGCCTCGGTTTGCGCTCTCATCAACATCAACATGCGCCGCACGTCCGGGTGATGGATGATGGTGACCCGTCCTTCTTTACCGGGGACGGTCCCCTGCACGCGGTCCCGCGCGTAGGCGACCGCCTGCTGCAATGACCGTTCGGCGATGGCCACGCCCTGTATGCCCACGCCCAGACGCGCGTGATTCATCATGGTAAACATGCACGCCAGGCCCTTGTTGGGTTCCCCCACCAGGTAGCCAACGGCGCCCTCCTGGTCGCCGAAGCTCATCACGCAGGTGGGGCTCGCGTGCACGCCCAGCTTGTGCTCGAGGGACACGGCGTGAACGTCGTTGCGCTCACCGAGACTGCCGTCCTCGTTGACCACATACTTTGGCACCAAAAACAGCGAGATGCCCTTTACACCGGGGAGCGCATCCGGAAGTCGCGCCAACACCAGGTGGGCGATGTTTTCGGTCAGCTCGTGGTCACCCCAAGTGATGAAGATCTTCTGGCCGGTGATGCGGTAATGATCCCCATCGGGTACCGCCTTGGCGCGCACCGCGGCCAGATCCGAACCGGCCTGGGACTCGGTCAGATTCATGGTGCCGGTCCATTCACCGGTCACCATCTTCGACAGATAGGTCGTTTTCAGGTTGTCATCGGCATGCGCCTCGAGCGCCTCGACGGCGCCGCTGGTCAGCAGCGGACATAGGGAAAACGACAGATTTGCGGCGTTCCACATTTCGTCCACCGCCGTGCTGACCAGCCCCGGCAGCCCTTGTCCGTCGTATTCAGGATTAAGACTCAGTCCGGCCCAGCCCCCGTCCACGAACTCGCGATAGGCTTGCGCAAATCCCGCAGGCGCTACCACCTTACCGTCGATCAACTGCGAGCCTTCGCTGTCACCGGTCTTATTGAGCGGCGACAATACTTCGCTGGCCAGCCGCGCGGCTTCTTCGAGCACCGCATCCACCAGGTCCGGCGTCGCCTCCTCAAAGTCGGGGAGCGTGTTCACCGCATCCAGCCCGGCCAGTTCATTGAGCACAAATCGCATCTCGAGGGTGGGGGCGATATAGGTAGTCATCACACGACTCCGTCTGTGTTCATTAGATTAAGAATTAAGCTTGTCGAGCTCGGCCGACAGTTGCGGCAGCACTTCGAACAAGTCCCCGACAATGCCGTAGTCCGCCACCTGAAAAATCGGCGCCTCCTCGTCCTTGTTGACGGCTACGATGATTTGGCTGTCCTTCATGCCGGCCAGGTGTTGAATCGCGCCGGAGATACCGACCGCGATGTACAGCTTGGGTGCGACGACCTTTCCGGTCTGACCCACCTGGTAGTCGTTGGGCACGAAGCCCGCGTCCACGGCGGCTCGCGACGCGCCGATTGCCGCGCCCAGTTTGTCGGCGATGTCTTCCAGCAATTGAAAATTCTCGGCGTTGCCCATGCCGCGTCCGCCGGACACCACGATCTCTGCCGAGGTCAGTTCCGGCCGGTCGGACTCGGTGAACTCTGCACGCACGAATGACGACAGTCCCACGGATTCGGTTGCGTCCACGGTCTCGACTTGCGCCGCTCCCCCAGTCACCGGCGCCGCCGCAAAGGCCGTGCTGCGCACCGTGATCACCTTGATGGGATCGGACGAGGTCACGGTGGCGATGACGTTGCCTGCGTAGATCGGCCGTATGAAGGTATCCGCGGAATCCACACCGATGATGTCCGAGATTTGCGCCACGTCCAGCAGCGCCGCCACCCGCGGCATGATGTTCTTTCCGGTGGTCGTCGCCGCCGCCAGCACATGGGCGTAGTCCGGAGCGAGTTGCACGATCAGCGGGGCGATTTCTTCGGCCAACGGTTGGGCGTAGGCGTCCGACTCCGCCTGCAAAACCTTATTGACGCCCTCTACCGCGGCCGCTGCCTCTGTCACCGCGCCGCAGTCCAGTCCCGCCACCAGGACGTCCACGCCGCCGCCCAGCGCTTGCGCGGCGGTGATGGCGGCCAACGTCGCCGGATTCAGCTTGTTGTCTAAATGTTCTGCTACCACCAGTGCACTCATGTCAGATCACCTGCGCCTCGTTTTTCAGTTTGTCCACCAGTTCCGCCGCATCAGCCACCCGGATGCCGGCCTCGCGCTGCGCGGGTTCAGCCACCTTGTCCACCGTCAATCGCGGTGTGATATCCACACCCAGTGCATCCGGCGCGAGCTTCTCCAACGGCTTTTTCTTTGCCTTCATGATGTTCGGGAGCTTCACATAACGGGGGTCGTTCAAACGCAGATCGGTAGTGATTACCGCGGGCAATTTCAAGGACAGGACCTCGGTCCCGGCATCTACCTCGCGGGCGACCTCGACCGCGCCACCGGAGACGGTAACCTTGGAGGCGAAAGTGCCCTGGGACCACCCCAGGAGCGCCGCCACCATCTGCCCGGTCTGGTTGGCATCGTCGTCTATCGCTTGTTTTCCCAGGACGACCAGTTGCGGCTGCTCTTTCTCAACCACCGCCTTGATTAGCTTGGCGGCCGCTAATGGCTGCAGCTCGGCATCGGATTCAATCAGAATGCCGCGGTCGGCGCCCATGGCCAGCGCGGTGCGCAGGGTCTCCTGGCATTGCGCCACGCCCATGGAGAGCGCTATCACCTCGGCGGCCGTTCCGGCCTCTTTGAGTCTGACCGATTCCTCTACGGCGATCTCGTCGAAGGGATTCATCGACATCTTCACGTTCGCCGTTTCCACACCCGATCCGTCCGCCTTAGGCCGCACCTTGACGTTGTAGTCGACGACACGTTTTACACACACGAGAATCTTCATCTGTTACCTGCCACTCTCAATCTGCTTTCATCACTTACTTGTTATTGTCCGCGCTTCGACGAATCCAAATTCCGTCATACCTCCGATGTCGACTGAAAAAGCTTTGCCGCTTGATGATCCGCGTGGTAGGACGAACGCACCAACGGGCCACTGGCTACTTGAGAAAAACCCAAGCTCAGCGCGTAGTCACGCCAGTCTTCGAATTCATACGGACTCACATATCGTTGCACTGCTAGGTGACCTGTGCTTGGCCGAAGATACTGACCCAAGGTGAGCATCTCGCAATGATGTTCGCGCAGATCACCCAGGACTTCGCGTACCTCTTCATCGGTTTCACCCAATCCCAGCATCAGGCCTGACTTGGTCGGACTGCCGGGATTCAACTTCTTGAAACGCCGCAACAGCAGCAGCGATCCCTCGTAATCCGCGCTGGGCCGGGCGCGGGGGTACAAACGCGGCACGGTTTCTAGATTGTGGTTGAACACATCCGGCAATTGAGCGGATAGGATTGTCAGCGCCCGCTCTTCCCGGCGACGGAAGTCGGGAACCAGGACCTCTATCTTGGTATTCGGATTCGACTGCCGTACTTGTTTGATGCATGCGGCAAAATGCCCAGCGCCGCCGTCGGCCAAATCATCACGATCCACGGACGTAATCACCACATAACGAAGCTGCAGCGCGTGTACTGCCTCGGCGAGCGCCTCGGGCTCGTTGCTGTCGAGTGGCAGCGGCCGGCCGGTAGCGACGTCGCAGAAGCGGCAGCGTCGGGTACAGATGTCCCCCATGATCATGAACGTCGCAGTCCCGTTACCGAAGCATTCCGGCAGATTGGGGCACGTCGCTTCTTCGCATACGGTGTGGAGTTGGTGCCGTTGCAGCAGGCTAATTACGTCGGAACCCTTGGCACCATGCACTACCCGGATTCGTAACCAGGGGGGTTTGGCGAGCGTTTCCTCTTCGGCAACGGCATCTAGTGTCAGCTTAGTCTTTGCCGCTCCGGTTTGACGAGGATTGTTTTCCGTTGCCTGGTGTCTCTTCTTGAAGCGCACAACACTCATGTCGATTCCCGCATCCCGATTACTTGATTTAGTCGCACGCTACGCACTTAAGCTCATCGATATTTCCAGCCGACCACACCCGACTTGCCAAACAATTGGCGATCGCCGTTCTTGCGTTCGACGACCGCTGTCAGGGACAGCCGCTCCGGGTGTTCCTTGAGGGCAAAACTCCTGCCTCCATCAGAGCTCTCGGCGATGGTGCCATCCATACCCACCGTCAGGACATTCTTGTTTTGCAACTGAATGATGTCGGTTAAAGATGCCTTGAGGTCCAACTCGACGCGTTCCCACGAGGCCCCTTGGTCCCCACTTCTGTAGATGCTGCCGCGCATGCCCACGACCATGGCGCCTCCATCTTTGAGTACGGTACCCGCCCAGAATGAGCCGCCGTATCCGGTTTCCACCGGTTCCCATTGCGCGCCATTATTTGCGCTGACATAAACCGTTCCCATTTCCGCGGCGATGTACAGCCGGCCGTTTTCGCCGGAAAATATATGAAACAGGTTGCGCTCCACCTCGTCGTCCTCCCGGGTGATATTTCTACTGGCCCAGTTTTTCCCGCCGTCGGTGGTCTCCAGCAGCGTGGCAAAACGCCCGGCCGCAAAGCCGCGTTGCGAATTCTCGAACCACACGGTAAACAGCGGTTCCTGTTTTATCCCCGAGCGCAACAACGACCAGTTTTCTCCGCCGTCCGCTGTGGTCAACACCGTGCCCTGGTGACCCACCGCCCAACCCCGCTTCGCATCGATAAAATACACCGCAGTGAGCGTGGTCCGAGTCGGTACGTGCCGCGCCTGACGGAACGCGTCGTCCCCGGGATCGGATAGCAGGATTACGCCGTGGTCGCCCACGGCTACCAAACGGTCTCCCGCAGACACCACATCCAACACCGTCGCCTTTGACGCCATCGGTTGCTTGACGGCAGACAGACCTTTCACGATGGTCTCGTTGGTCCATTCGGTAATCTCTGCGGCGGGTAGCGGAGCGGCTTTAATGGCCACTGCGACCAGAACAACGGACGGCAATATTTTTCGTAAATTCCCCATCATTGAATCGCTCATACCATCAATCGTGCATCACACCCGGCAAACGGACGGGTTTTTTCCTCGGAAAGACGCGCTCCAAGATCACCGCCAGGGCGGGCAGCGCGGTCACTGCCATCACCATGTTGATCAGAAACATGAATGTCAGCAGTTTGCCCATGTCCGCCTGGAACTTGAGCTCGGACATAGACCAGGTTGCGACACCGAGCGCCAATGTCACCGCAGTGAAAATCGTCGCAATGCCAACCTCCTGCAACGATTTTTCCAGCGCGGTGATGATATTCTCCTTACGCGCCAGGTGCAGCTGCAGGCGGTTGTAGATATAGAACGCGTAATCGACGCCGATACCGACCGCCAGCACCATTACCGGCAAGGTCGCAACGGTCAGGCCGATGACATTCGCCTTCATGAACCAATACCCGAGGAACGTGCCCACGGTAAGCGGGAAGACGCAGGCGATCATCGCGCGGAAGTCACGATAGGTCAGAAAGACGAGAATCAGAATCGCGGCATAGACATAGAGCATCATCGGCAGTTCGCGGTGTTCCACCTCTTCGTTGGTCGCCGCAATTACGCCACCGTTACCACTGGCAAGACGTATGGTCACGCCTTCGAGATTGTTAGTCGCCCGATAGTCCTTCGCAGCCGCGAGGATGCTTTTCAATGTGACGGCTTTATGATCGGTGAGAAACATATTGACCGCCATCATGCTGCAGTCCTTGTTGCCGATACCCTTCAACGCCTCCTGGTCGCTCACCAAATAGCCTAGCTCCCGATCGTCGGACGGAATCGCCGCCATCTTCGGGTTGCCCTCGCTGTATCCTTCGTTATACAGCTTCACATTCGCCGGCAATGCCAAGGTGGATAAAACGTTGGGATGATTATCCATGTGCCAGGCGAAATCATCGACCATCATCATGAACTCGGGCTTACCACAGGAATCCGGGGGCGCGGCAAACACCACCGTCAGCCAATCCAGGCCGAGATCGAAATTCTCTGAGATCGCTACCGAATCGAGATTGAAACGCGAGTCGGCATGCAGCTCCGGGGCCCCGGGCTGCAGCGTGCCGACGTGACGGCCCTGGCTCTGCCAGATGGCCGTGGCCAACACTAAGCCGACGATTGCCGCAGTAATGACCGCGTTCCTCCATTCCGCGATGTGAGAAAATTTTCGCAGCCACACCGCGCGCGTCTCGCGCCGTTGCATCTGTTTTTCCGCGTAAGACTGATCGAATTTCAGAAATGACGCCGCCACCGGCAGCATGATCAGGTTGGTAATAACCTTGTAACCAACACCGATGGACGCGGTGATCGCCAGTTCCTTCACCATGGGGATGGGAATCAGCAGCAGGGTGATAAAGCTCACGAAGGTGGTAACCAGTGCCATGGTTCCCGGTATCAACAGGCCACGGAAGCTCGCCCTGGCCGCGTCGTACGCGGATTCGCCCTTAGACAAACCATGAACGATATAGTTGATCTGCTGCACACCGTGGGAGACGCCGATGGCGAAGACCAGGAACGGCACCAGGATCGCCAGGGGATCCAGACCATAGCCAATCAGCGTCAAGGTGCCGAATTGCCACACCAGGGAAGCCCCCGAGCAGAGTATGGGTAACAGCGTCAGCCAGAAGGACCCGCTGTACCAGAACACCGCGATAGCGGTCAACAACACGGCGATCGCACAGAAGATCAGCACCGACTGACCGCCTACGGCGATGTCGCCGATCTGTTTGGCAAAGCCGATGATCTGAATTTCAAACTGGTCGTTCTCGAACGGCTTGCGCAGCTTGTCTTCGATGATTTGATTGAGTTCGATGTAGTTGAGTTTCTCGCCCGTCGCCGGATCCCGCTCCAACAGGTCTGCGGAAATCATCGCACTGCTGTGATCGCGCGACACCAGTTGGCCGACGTACCCGCCGACGCCGGTGAGACGGCGGATCACCGCGATCTGATCGTCGGTCAGGTTTTCCGCGGTGATGTCTCCGGGAATCAGTGGATCGGCCTTGAAGCCTTCCTCGGTGATCTCCTTCGCGTAGACATTTGGCGTCCACAGTGACGTCACAGAGAGCCGATCGATTCCCGGCAGATAGATGACCGCCTGGGTCACATCATAAAGATGCTGCAGCGCCTGCTTGTCCCAGATAGTCCCATCGCGCGCCTTCATCACCACCGTCAAGCGGTTGGCGCCGAGCAATTCGCTGCGATACTGCTGGAAGGTCTCGGTGTACTCATGGCCGATGGGCAGTTGTTTTTCGAATCCCGCCGACATGCGCAATTGCAGGGCAAAGTAACCCATGAGCAGCGTTAGCAGAATTAACACGCCCAGTGTCGCGTGACGCCTTTCGAAGCAGATCTTTTCCAATTGATTGACCAGGCTGGTGAGCATGATATTTGACCTATCGGGATCGGTTATCGGGTCGAATCTTCAGAGCCACGTTTGGGCCGGGGCGCGTCAGTCACGGCCTTGGCAAATGTATATTCAAAAGGTGTAGCTCACCGAGGCCGCCAACACGTCCTTGTCGCGGTTGTCGACAATGGCCGCCGGGGTACCCCAGAACGGCAGATACTGCAGGCTGATGGTCAGATCAAGTTCACTGTGGGTGAAGTTGACGAACGCGTTGGCCTCCTGGGCGCCATCCCGCCACCATCCGAGAAGCTCCTGCGAAGATCCACTGACGCCGCGGCGATAGAACAAACCCGGTGTGACCGTCCAGCCCTTTATCAGACTGCCCTCGTAGGACACGTCCAACTCCAGGGCAAATCCCCATGAGAAATCCTTATCCGAGCCCAGTGCCACCAACACATCGGTATCGGCCGGATCTAGATCCGGGAAATAGAAACCAGCCACCTCCGCAAAGGCGAAGCCGGTATCCGCGCCCAGGGCGTTCAACAACCAACCCAACTGGCCGTTCGGCTGCAGGATGTTGATTGCGGTCACGTCAAAGCCCCAGCGCTTCTGCTCGCGCAGACAGGCGTTCTGCTTGGCGGCGGCCGTGTCCAGTTGCCCTAGGGCATCCCCCAGGCAGTTGCCAAACGGGTCGGTGGCAATGACGTCGTTGGGACGATAACTCACCTCGCCGCCCACCGCCCACTCGCCGACGTCGGTGCTGGCGCTGACGCCATACAATTGGATATCTTCGGCGAACGAATGGAACAGTCGTGGATTATCCGCGCCAATGCCGAGGCGATCACCCACGTTCTCTCGTGCATCCCAGCCAAACCAAGGGAACTTCTCGTGGTAGTTGGCGGCATAGAACCCGTACTCGGTGGTGCTGCCCTCCGGCGTCCACTTCACGCTCACGCCGAACTGGCCGCTGTTTTTTGGCTTATCCTCGTAGCCGCCTAGGACATCGGGATCGGTGACGATATTGCCGTCGCCGATAAAGTCCGAGGTACTCCAGAAAGTGCCGACCGGTGGAAACTCATGCGACTCCCAATCGAACTGATAATAGGCTTCAATATCAATACCCTCGGTAATGCCCTGGGCAATAGAGATCATCGGCACCGGCAGCAGGAACTCCTTGATCTGGCCGCCGGGTAGCGTGGCGCGGTTGATGTCGACCGGGTTGGTCGCGTAGTTGATGCCACCAAAGAAAAACAGGCTCTCGCCCCAGTTGATCACCTGGTTGCCCAGGCGCGTGCGGCCATATTGCTCGCCGATCTCGTAGCTCTTCTCGACAAACAGGTCCAGCAGGCGCGCGTTGAGCTCGACCTTGTCCTGGGCATCCGGATGCAGCGGGATCTTGGTCTTATCCAGGCGTTGGTCGGTGATCCAGTCAAAGCGGCCGAAGAACGCCCATTGGTTGGCAAAATCCAGGTTGAGTTCGTGGATGCCCTTGAACGTCCAGGACACGATTTTGTTCTTGTCGTAGTTGGCGCGGTTGGTCCCGTTCAAGTTGCTGTTTATGTTGGGCTCCAACTCGTTGACGCTGTACTGAAAGCCCGTGCTCACGGTGCTCGTGAAGTCGCCTTGAAAGCTCTCGGTCTTGATGTCGACCGCTTGCGCATTGCCGGCCGCCAGCACCAGAGCCAACGCAACACCACGTGTCATATTGCTCTTGTTCATCGCTATTCTCCCCTTTAAGAACTTAACGACGCGCCGCACGGCGGATGTGCTGCACCGTGAAATAGGACGATTTCATTTTGCCGTCGCGCGCATAGTTCCAGTCGATGTCGCTGCCGCCGGCATAGATCGTGGCGTCCACAACCCAACGCAGCGTCTGCAGATCCTGGTCCACGTGCGAAACCGAGACGCAGGCGCCAAGCTCCCACACCGGGATGGGGTGCGCCTCGGAGCTGCGCCAGATCTTGCCCTCTGCGTCGAAGTGATCGACTACCAGGATGTGCCATGAGTCCTCGTCGATGTAGAAACGGCGTTTGGGCATGGTGTGGCGCTTACCCTCGGCAACGGTGGCCTCCACCACCCACACCCGGTGCTTTTCATAGCGCACCAGGTCGCGAGGAAAGTGATCCGGGTTCCTGAGGCTTTCTTCCTTGGCAGTGAAGTCATAGGCCTTGAAGCTGTTGTAGGGCACGAGCAGCTCCTGCTTGCCGACCAGCTTCCAGTCGTAGCGATCCAATTGACCGCTGAACATGAAGAATTGGTCGACGACCTTGGTGTTTTCGTTTCCGAGGATGGGTGCGTCGTAGGTGTACGTCGGTAACCGGCGCACGCGGCGCTGTCCGGGGAAGTACAACCAGATCTTGCTGTCCTCGTTGATGTACCATTTGTACAACAGCTTTTCGCCGATGCGTGCCTGGGGCTCGAAGGTGTCGTAGACGGCGGCCATCTCGATGCCCTTGGCGTCTTTAACGCCTTTGTTATCGGGTCTGTGAAACGGCAGGTCGACGTACCATTCGTTGTGGAGCTTCACCCAGGCGTTGTTGCCCTTCGCCGGCGAGATGTAAGAGTAATAATGCGGCATGAAGAACCCCTCGCCCATATAGCGCAGCTTGTGATTCCAGATCACTTCCTTACCCGACTTGGGTACCGGAAACAGCACGGCGGCGCCTATTCCTTCTTCGAGCTTGTTACCATCGGCGCTCAGCTTGGCATTGACTGCGTTCTGCTTGGTGCGCTCGTAGATGAAATCGGGAAACCCGCAGGTACGGCGTGACGGGTAGACATGCATTTTGTAACCCGGCACCGTCTTCAGCATTGCCTTTTGCCCTTCGCTGAGCAGGTCCGCATATTGATCGGCGTTGGACGCATCGATGGTGTACAGCGGCGCTTCGTTCATGTGGGGCCAGGCCGCGTGCCGGGGTTTGCCCGGCGCCCAGCCCGCGGGCGCTTGGGTCTCGCCCCCGGTCCATTCGGGGAGGGATTTGTCCGCATTCCCCGCTCGCTCCGCGCCGACCGGCGTCAACTCCTTGCCCAATTTCGCCGCTTCCTGCTCCGACACGGCTGCAATCGCACCACTGCTGATACCAAACAGGATACCCACCAGTACATTAAATACACGTTTCGTGATCATGCCTCGACCTCCAGGGCGATACATTGTTGAATTTGGAACAGCTTTCGCAGGAGTGTCGTCCGTTTCAAAAACCGTTAACCAACGCGTCTCAGGTAGATCACAATCACCATGTTCGTGCCGGGATGAGGTGACATGCTCATGTAACGACCGTTGCCCGATAGATTGCATCTTGGTTGTTGTCCTTAGGTGCACTCGTTTGCGTTGCGTGCACTATGCGCCCGCGCTTGGCTAGCCACAATGTGGCACACGGCCATCTTTTTTGTCTTTTTCGGTCAGTCCGAATGCGGGCAACAATCAACGATCAGCACGGTTTGCAACCATGCAACGCAACGCTGTCATACACGGCCATCCAGTTGTCTTTTGCGGCCAAGCATCCCGCTCGCACAAACGGCCGTGTGCCGGTGGCGTAGTTGGTGCTGTTACTGCACCGGGCTTTTGTCCTCAAGCGGTGCGATGACCATGTCCTCGACGGACGCACTGGCTACGTACGCGTGGAAACAAACGTGGCGTGTTCTGTGCTGCGGTTGCGATCGCTGGAAGACACCGTGCGGGGATCCGGCCCTCAACCACGTTCGCGGCTGCCTGACCGAGAACCTTGCCCCCAGGCGCACCGACAAGTTACGCAGCGCCAATCGCAAGATTCTGAGATGGAGTCAGGTCTTTCTTTGTAACATCGCTATTCGATTTGCAATGTAGTTGCAAAGAAAGACCCCTTTGCTGTCGAACGCATTGATGATGAATCACATATGGATCGGCTTGCCGTCGACGCCGCGCAATGTCTCCATCAGCGCCTCGGAAATCGTGGGGTGGGCGTGAATCATATCGGCGATGTCTTCGGGAAGCAGTTCGCTGCTCTTCGCCAGCAGCAGTTCGTGGATCAATTCAGTGGCGTTGTGGCCGACGATGTGCGCGCCGAGCAACTCGCCGGTATCGGGATCGGTGAGCACCTTGACCAGGCCGTCGGTCTTGCCCACCGCGACGGTCTTGCCGGCACCGCGATACGGAAACACCGATTTCTTGTACTTGACGCCATCGCTCTTGGCCTGGTCCTCCCGCAGGCCGACGCCCGCCACCTGCGGTTCGCAATAGATCGCCGAGGGCACCAGATCCGGATCGACGTTTCGCGTCGCGGGTCGATGCCCGGCGATGTGCTCCACCGCGATTTCACCCTCCTTGGAGGCGACATGGGCGAGCGCCGGCGTCGCGGTGACATCACCGATGGCGAAAATGCCCTTGACGTTGGTCTCACAGTAGTCACCCACGGGAATATAACCGCGTTTGTCGGTCTCAACGCCAACCTTGTCCAGACCGATGCCATCGGTGATGGGAATGCGGCCGAACACCACCAGCGCCTTGTCCGCCTTGAGTTCCCGCTCGCCGGTCTTTTCTGATTCAACGACGACAGTCACACCGTCTGCGGCTTTCTTCAAGGACTTCGCGAGGTAGCCGGCGAGCACTTCGATCCCGTGTTTCTTGAATGATTGATCTAAAACTTTAGCGACTTCGAAATCTTCGGTGGGCAGGATATGCTCCACCATCTCCACCAGGGTGACTTTGACGCCGAATGCGTTCATGACAAACGCAAACTCGCAGCCGATGGCGCCCGCACCGAGAATAATCAAGCTGCTCGGCAGTTCGGTCATCGCCAGAATGCCATCGGAGGACAGCACCTGCTTTTCATCACACTCGAATCCCGGCACCGTCATCGATTTAGAGCCGGTGGCAATAATGATATTCTTGCTTTTGATCTCCTTACTTCCATCGATCTTCACCACGCCCCGGGCAGCGATAGTAGCCGTTCCCTTGATCAGATCCACTTTGTTCTTCTTGAGCAGCCCGCTTACGCCGCCGGTCAGCGCTTTGACCGCTTGCCGAGATCTGGTCTGCACCTTCGCATAATCGAGGCTTTCGCGGTCGACCTGCACGCCCACCGCTTCCATTTCCTTCAGCGATTCGAATTGTTCCGCCTGGTGAATCAGGCTCTTGGACGGAATACAGCCCCAGTTCAAACACACACCGCCGGGTTCGTCTTTTTCTACAACACAGGCCCTGAGCCCGAGTTGCGCGGCGCGGATAGCGGCCACATAGCCACCGGGCCCCGCGCCGATAATGGTTACGTCATATTGCTCCGCCATGATGAATCGCTCCGATCAGATGGTTCGCCGGTTTTTCACAGCAACATCATGCTGGGGTCTTCGATACACTGATGCAGCCTGGTGTAAAACCGGCCCAGCGGTTCACCGTCCATGATCCGATGATCAAAGGTGAGACTGAACGGCAGCACCGTGCGAATCACAATTTCCCCATCCACCACTACCGGTCTTTCCAACGCGGTACCGGGTTGTACGATGATCGTCTGCGGTGCGTTGACGATGGGCGTCGAAATCGCCCAGCCGGGCGCAAAGCCCGCGGTGCTGGACACCGTGATGGTGGCATCGGAAAGATCCTCCGGCGCCAATTCACTGCCGCGCGCACGCGCAACCAGATCCCGCATCTCTCGATCGATCTGCAGCAGGCCCTTTTGTTCGACGTTCTTGATCACCGGCACAATCAGGCTGCTGTCCCACTCGGTGGGTCCGGGCATCGCGACCGCAAACCCCACGTTGACGTTTTCCCAGATGATGATTTCGTCACCCACAATGCTCGCGTTGGCGATCGGCACGTGGCGCACGGCCACCTCCAGCGCCTTGATGAAGAACGCGTTCAGCGAAACACGGGTGCCCAGCTCCTTCTCCTTGGCCAGGTATCCCCTGCGCACCGCCATGAGCTTGGTGATGTCGATCTCGCTCATGTGGCTGACCTGGGCCATGGTGCTCAGATTGTCCACCATGCGTTTGCCAATGGTTGCGCGGGCGCCCTTGATTGGAATGCGCCCCTTCTCGACCATCACCCCCGGGGCCGCGTGCCCCGAGAACGCGGTTGCCGCCTGCTTCGCGACACCCGTTTCCTCAGCCTTGAGGACGTCGCGTTTGACGACGCGTCCTCCCGGGCCGGTACCCGGCACCAGCGCCAGGTCGATGCCGCGGTCGTGCGCCATCTTGCGCGCCAACGGCGAGGCCTTGATCCGTCCTTCGGGTATGGCGGCGCCCGCATCTACTTGCGGCATCGGAGTCGCGGCAGCTTCGGCGGTCTCGACCGATGGTGGTTCCGCACCGGTGTCGGACTCGCCCTGGAGTTTCGCCAACTCCGCTTCATCCTGGGCGAACTGGCCGATGACGGTCTCAACCGGCACCGTCTCCCCTTCACCGACGATGATATGGAAGTGCCCGGTTTCCGGTGACTCCAGGTCGTAAGTGACCTTTTCCGTTTCCACCACCATCAGAATTTCGCCCTGGCTAATGTGTGCGCCGTCTTCGACGACCCATTTGGCGATCGTGCCTTCGTTCATCGCCATAGCCAGCTTGGGCATCACATAGTCTTTTGCCATGTCTCGTGACTCCCCGTATCTATTACGCGCACACCTGGCGGATCGCGGCTTCGATTTTTTCCGGATTCGGCGCGATGTATGGCTCCATGTAGCCACCCGGCACCGGCATATTGGGTAGCGTGACCCGGGTCACCGGTGCATCCAGGAGGTCGAAGCCCTGCTCCATGATCCGGGCGGATAGCGTGCCGGCGAAACCGCAGCGCTCCCAGTCCTCATCGACCACCACCATGCGGTTGGTCTTCGTCAATGACGTCAAAATGGTATCCATGTCCAAGGGTTCGAAAGTGCGCGGATCGATGACCTCGACGCTGATTTCATCCGCCAGGTTATCGGCCACCTTCAGCGCATGTTTCAGTGCCAGGCTGTTGGCGATCACTGTGACGTCGGAACCGGCGCGTTTCACATCCGCCACACCCAGGGGCACGATGTAGTCCTCCTCAGGGACATGGCCGCGTTCCATCATCAGCCCCATGTGCCACGGGATCACAACCGGGTTGTTGTCGCGGATGGCGGCCTTGAACAGCCCCTTGGCATCATAGGGCGTGGAAGGCATCGCCACCTTGATGCCGGGTTGATGCAGAAACGTTCCGTGAATGGACATCGCGTGATCGTTGGCCAGCCGGCCACCGGTCCCGACCCCGGCGGTGATGGTGATCGGCAGCGGGATCTGGCTGCCGTGCAGGAAGTGATACTGGCCGGTGGTGACCGACGCCTCGGCGAATGCGACATAGCTGAAGCTGCCGAACATGAAATCGACCACCGGGCGGAAGCCCTCCTGGGCGGCACCGAACGCGCACCCATACATGCCGCATTCGGAGATCGGCGTGTCGACAACGCGGTCCTCGCCGAATTCCTCGACCAGCCCATCGGTACACGGAAAGATGCCGCCCCGGATGTCCTGGCCGATGAGGAACACGGTCTCGTCGGCCCGCAACTCCTCGGCATAGGCCTCTTTAATGGCTTCTATTAAGGGCAATTCTCGCATTACGGTTTCTCCGTGGCTGGCGTACTCATTGGGCGTACACGGCGGCCATCAACTCCGCCTCGCTGGGCCGGGCAATGGCGCTCGCGTCGGCGAACTCTTCCGCCTCTTTGACCTCTTGCTCCGCCTCCCCGTGGAGCTTGTCGATCGCAGCCTGGGTCAGGACACCGTCGCCGAGCACCCGCTCGGTGGCCAGAACCAAGGGATCGCGTTTGCGCATTGTCTCGTGTTCCTCTTTCGTGCGCGCCTTGTAGCCGGCGAGGTCCGGCGTGCCGATGTCGTGCTCCTTGAAACGATAGGTCTTGGCTTCGACGAATGTCGGACCCAGATCGTTGCGCGCGCGGTCGATCGCCGCGAGCGCAATTTCGGCGCACGCAAACAGGTCCTGTCCGTCGACAATCGCCGCAGGCATATCGAATCCCTTGGCCAAGCTCGAGATGTCCTCAGTGGGGTGCATCTCCAACGCGGTGGAATGAATGGCCATACCGTTGTTCTCGCAGAAAAAAATGATCGGCAATTTCCAGTTCATGGCCATCAACATGGCTTCGTGCGCACGGCCCTGGCCGTAGGAGCCGTCACCGGAACAGTTCATCACCACCTGCCCCTTGCCGCGCCGCTTCGCCGCCCATCCCCATCCGACGGAGGGCGCGAAGTTGTAACCGATGAATCCGGACATCATGTAGATCTTCTTGTCGGGAAAACTGTAGTGAAACGAGGACCGCGCCTTGCAGCAGCCGTCCTCTTTGCCGGTATGCTCGGCGAGGTAGTATCGCAGGTCCACGCCCTTGCTGAGCATGTGCCCCATGCCGTGGGCGCGGTGATGGGGACTGAGATTATCGTCGTCGCGCAGAAACGTGCACGCCGCCACCCCTGGTGCGAGCCCGCCCTCACCCGGGTGGTAGAAGGCGATGAGCTTCCCCTGCATCATGCGCCGGTACATCATCTTGTCGAAGTGGTCGGCACGGACCAGGTTGCGGAACAAAGCGACCTTCTGTTTTTTAGTCAAGCTCTTGGTCTTCGGACTTTTCATTCGTAGCAACGTCATGGAAAATATGCTCCCTCGCTACCTTAACGCTGGGTGTGGACACCGGCCGTCATGATCAGGTCTCTGCTCGAGGACCGATCAATGGTTGCCGTCGGAACTATTGCAAAGTGTGTCCTCAGGAGTCGCGCGCAACAATGTCGGCAGGGGCCATCATGATTATCAGTTGAGGACAAAGCGTCTATGACCCGGAATTAGCCGGTGCCTCGTCAGGTCGCGACAACCAGTGGGGGTTGGCGGTAATTACGATATCCAATACCAATCGATCGCTCATTGAGCGCATCGATTCACGGATCTGCCCTCGGACTTCATCCAACTGGGCCAACGTGGCCCTGCTATGGCGTTCGCCGGCGAGCAGATGGATGTTGGCGTAGACCACCCGGCCCACCTTAACCACGCGCACCATGTAGTCATCAAAACCGAGGCCTTGGATGACCCGCTGTAATCGCTCGTGTATTGCCCGCTGCAAATCGGCGGAGGGCGCCATCAGCACCACCTCCCGCAGGCTGTCGCGGAGCACACCGACAGGAACCGGCAGGGCCAGCACGACGAGGATCAATACCAGGACCGGATCCAGATACGGAAGGTAGGGATCAAAACCGCTGCCCTGTGCGAGGAAACCGAGAACGAACGCCAACAGAACCGCCGAGCTGAAGGCACTGTCCAAAACCCAACCCTTCGCGCTCACGCCCACCAAGTCGGATTGCGATCGTTTGGCGATGCGCCGGGTGTAAGCGGCAGTGATCACGCAACCCGTGGTTGCCAACAGCGCGTAGACCAGGGCGCCGCCGAGCAGGATCTCCCTGCCACCGGCGTGCAGGGTCTTCACCGAGGAGATGGTCGCGAACACGCAAATACCCAGGAACACCAGCCCTTTGAACAGATTCAACAGCGGTTCGAACTGGGCGTACCCGAATTGGAAGTGTTCGTCCCGCGGGCGTTCCACCAGGACCGCAACCTGCAAGGTGAGTAGATCCAACAGAAGTCCAACCAGAGAATAGACGCCATCCAAAAGAATGGCCTCTGAATGAGTGTAGAACGCGTAGCCAAAACCGAGTAGCGCCATGAATAGCGCGCCGCCGAGGGAGACCTTAAGCGCGCGCCGCTCGAGCAGGCTTTTCTGTTCCCGATCCGTCATTGTCTCGTATACAGAAGGAGCACGCCATGGATAGCGCGATGACCATTAATACCTGATGGCTGCAGCGCGGCGGTGCTGCGAACCCGTTCCGGTGGCGTTAAGCAACGCCGACTACAACTCGATCCAAACGGTCTTGGTTTCAAGAAAGTGATCGAGCTGCTCCGGCCCGAGGTCCTTGCCGATCCCGGAGTTCTTGTAACCGCCAAACGGCATGCAGCTCTCGATCAAATCATGGGTGTTGACCCAGACGGTGCCGGCTTGAATGCGGGGCACGACGCGATGCGCGCGCGACACGTCGGAAGTGAATACGCTGGCCGCCAATCCGTACTCGTTGTCATTCGCCAGCCGCACCGCCTCGTCTTCATTCGCAAACGATTGCGCCACCAGGACGGGACCGAAGATCTCTTCCTGGACGATGCGCATTGAATTGTCGGTGCGGCCGAACACCGTGGGTTGAATGAAATAACCGGGGCCATCGACGGTGTGTCCACCGCACACCACCTCTGCACCTTCTTGTTCACCCAGTTGGAGATAATTGCCGATCGACTCGAACTGCTGTTGCGAAATCACCGGACCCATCTCAGATTTGGGATCGAGTCCCGGCGCGAGCTTCATCGCCTGGGCGCGATCCGCCACCGCCTGGACGACGTCGTCATACACCGCCTCATGGACATACATTCGGGAACCGGCGCTGCACACCTGACCTGCATTAAAAAACACGCTCGCCTGGGTGGCGTTCACCACCCGCTCGATATCGGCGTCCTCAAACACCACCATCGGCGACTTGCCACCGAGCTCCAGGGTGACGTGCGCCAGATGCTCCATGGCCGCCTTGCCCACCGTGCGTCCGACCTCAGTGGAACCGGTAAACGAGACCTTGGCGACGCCGGGATGCGCGGCCAGATGCTGGCCGACGGAGGAGCCCCTGCCGGTAACGACGTTGAGCACACCCTTGGGCAGGCCGGCCTGTTCACACAACTCCATAAAGTACAGCAGACTGAGCGACGTCTGCTGCGCCGGTTTGATCACAATCGTACAGCCGGCGGCGAGCGGCGCCGCGATCTTCCACATCGCCATATTGAACGGCCAATTCCAGGGCACGATCGCGCCCACCACGCCGACAGGTTCTTTAAGGGTGTAAGCGAAGTGCTGTCCCGGGGTCGATACCGAGCGGATTGCGCCTTCGATCTTGGTTGGCCACCCGGCCATGTAGTGCAGCGTTTCCACCGATCCGCCGACGTCCGCATCCAGACAACCGATGATGGCTTTGCCGTTGTCCACGGTCTCGATCTCGGCGATGGTCTGCGCGTTGTCATCGATGAGGTTGGCGATGCGATGCATGATGCGTTCGCGGTCGCGAGGCGTCATGCGCGCCCAGTCGCCGTCTTCGAAAGCGCTTCGCGCCGCTGCCACCGCGCGATCCACGTCGCCGACGGTGCCCGACGGGATGTGGGTGAGCAGCGTAGCGGTTGACGGTTCGTATACCTCCATAGTCTCCCCGGTCTCCGCCTCCACCCAGGTTCCGTCGACGTACATTCGCTGCGCCTGGGACAAAAATCGCCGGGCGGTTTCGGTGACATTGTATTGGTCTAGATAATTAGATACGTGCTCGTGCATGGAATTTCTCTTCGATTGGTCGCTGGATGTCTTTACGCAGCCGGACTTGGGCTGATCCTCAGGTCATGACGCGCTCGGCTACAGGCAGGGTCACACCCGCGCACATGCCGCCGTCGACACGAATCTCCTCGCCGGTAATGAACGTACTGGCATCTGCGGCCAGGAAGCTGTAGACACCGACCACCTCTTCCACCCTGCCCATGCGGCCGAGGGCGGTCAGGTTGCGGTACAGCGCCAATTCCGGGCTGTCCTCGTCGTATGCCATCATGCCGGTACCAAAAATGGATGCCGGGGCAACGACATTGACGCGAATGTTTCTCGGCGCCAGTTCAATGGCGGAGGTGCGCGCGAGATATGCGGCGCCCGCTTTGGAAGCCGCGTACTCACCGGATCCGGGGGCGGTGGTTCCGGATCCTGCCGCGGACCCGGTGACGATGATGGAACCGCCGTCGTTCATGTGCCGGGGCCCGTACTTCAACCCGAGATAGACACCCTTCAGATTCACCGCCATACACTTGTCAAAGAACGCTTCCGGAGATTCCTCCAGGGTCCCGACATCACCCGCAATACCCGCATTGAGCACAAGAATATCGAGCTTGCCGATATCGTCCACTACCTCTTTCAGCGCGCGTTGGTATTGGCCGCTGTCGGTGACGTCCAGGGCCACCGCCGTGCCACCGAATGCATCGGCGATGTCTTGCGCCACCTCAACAGCGGAAATCACGACGCGAGCGCCGAGCTCTGCGAAGCTTTTGGCCACCGCCAGGCCGATGCCACTGGTGCTGCCGGTGATAAACGCATTCTTGCCCTGTAGCGAGTACATGAGATCTCCCCGTCGAACGTCGCTGGTTGAAGGAGCCGGAGCTGTTCTGTTTCATCCGGCCACGATGCATAAATGATCTGACATCGTGGCCATGACACGCAATGGCGACACAGGCCATCCCGCCTGTCAGATTCGGTCAGATGGCCGCGCGGGCCCGGCCGCTATTGCGCCCGGTCACCCGTGGACCGCCCTTCGGTAATGTTTTCAGACGGGATTCGGATTCACGGACTCAGCGGCTTTGCGAAACCGCGAGCGGTTCATTTGCCTGCTGCACCCGTAGCGCATAGAGAAACAGGATTAAGGACAATATGACGGTGGCCGAGGCATAGGCGATGATCGGCGTGTAGTCTGTCCCCGTCTTCAACATACCGGCGATCGCCGGACCCGCGATACCACCGAGCGCCAGGGAGGGCACGGTCAACACGATGAACCGGCCGCTGGTGTCTAGATCGGAGACCACGGTCACCATGAACGGCAGCGCGAATCCGAACGCAATAGCAAACAACAACGAGGCGGCGGTGAAAGGCATCACGCCAGCAGACCATGCCAACATCGCCATCGCTACAAGGTAGACGCCGGCGGCGATGAACAACGGCGGTGCCAGGCGGTAACGGTTGCCTACCGCGGCCGCCAGGAAGGATCCCCCCATGGCGCCGATCAGTGCCAGCGACAAAGCGCTACTGATCGCTCCACTACTGTAACCGGCGTCATTACCCAGGCGCTCGAGAAACGCCCAGATCGACGACACGCCGCCAAAGAATACGAATATACCGAGCAGGCACAACACAATCGGCAGGTGTGCAGACATGTCACTCCAGCTCAGCGACGGCGGTTGTTCCTCGGTTTGTTGACCCTTGACGCCGTGGGCCGGCAACCAGGCTATGGCAATCGTCAATACGATCGCCACCATGGCACTGGCATAGAGCATGCCGTCGAAACCCCAGCGCGCAATCACCAGAGGGGGCAACAAGAAAAACAGAACGGAACCCAGCCCCGCCTCCATGCCGATCTTCAGGCCGAAACTTCTTGCGGCATTACGCGTATCCCCCAGCATCGTGGTCGCGACACCATACAGCGCGCTGGACCCGCCGCCGACGATAAAGACACACAGCATGAACCATGCATATCGTGCGGATACCGCGCTCGCCAGCAGTCCGGCAATAACCAGACAGGCGGCGACAATCGAGGCGGTCCTCCAATTCACCGTGCGTATCCAGAAGAACGCGGAAATGGTCACGACGCTAAAACCGGTAAAATACACCGAGGTGACAAACCCCAACTGTTGATCGCTGTACCCGCGGACGTCCTGCGCCACTCCCAGGAACATCGGCAGGATGTTGTAGATCATCGCCCCCAATGCTGACAGCAGGCAGGCGGCGATGATGGCGCTGACTCGATCAACTTGGTTCATGTGCGTCTTTCCTCAGCCCACTGGACCTTTGCGTCGCGACCCACAGTGATTGCGGGCGCGAGAGTAAACAATCTAGGTCGTCAGACGCTAAGTGAATGATTTAATGAGTACAATGGCCCCACAGGTCACGCTAACTGGCATTTCGGGCCAGCGCTCATCAAGTCCGGCGCGCAGCACACACCCCAGATTCCGCATCCGGGCAAACCTCTCTGCCGGCCAAAATATCGCGACCCGACGTCCCGCCCTTGAACGCCGCGCTACTTCGTAACTTGCCACCGTCGGCCACGTTCAATATCATTTTCGGCCAGATTCAACTCATTTTGATCAAAGGCCGAAATATCACCCCCCCATGATACCGTCGCGTTGCTCGAGTTGTTACCTCGGACGCGTCCTCGACACCATCGAGGAAGCCGGTTATGACGTTAAGCCCTATCTGGAATACTCGGGTTTGAGCCGCAACGAATTGTGTGACAACGAGCAACAGATCCCCTACGCAACATTCAAGAACACGCTGTTGAAGATTCTCGATGAGGTCGATGTGCCCGCCCTCGGCCTGTCAGAGGGGGACCGCTGGGCCACCGTAGAACTGGGGATTGTCGGTTACGCCTTGTTTAGCAGCATCGACCTGAAAACCGCGATTAATCGATACATCCGCTATCAGGATCTGTGCGCCCCCATCATAACGTTCCAATGTCTGGTTGATGACAAACAAATCGTCATGCGCAGCGAATTCGTGTTGCCGGAATTCGAGACGGATTTGAAAAAAGTACGCTACAGCGTCGAACAGGCCTTCGTGCAGTGGGCCAACTTCGGCCGTGTTTTTGCCCACACCAAGCACTGGTTTGACGAAGTGCGTCTCACGTTCCCGAAACCTGAATACAGCAAACTATATGCAGAACACTTCGGGTGCCCTATCAGGTACGAGCAACCGCACAACGAATTCTTGTTTGCAAAAGGCTATTTGGACACACCACTGGACTTTGCGAATCAAGAGATCGCCAGGATGTGCGAACAGTTGTGTGATTCGGTGTTGACCGAATTGAACGAAAAGAAGGGCCTGGTCCACGATATCCAGGCGCTGCTGGCGAGAAATCCCGGCCGCGCCCCTCGTTTGCCGGAAGTCGCGGAGAGCCTGTTCGTGAGTGAACGCACGTTGCGGCGCCGGTTGGCAGACGAAGGCACCTCGTTTCAGCAGGTGGTACAGGATTTCCGTCTCGGGATGGCGAAAAAATACCTTATGTCCAGCAGCCTACCAATTGCCGAGATATCCGACCTGATCGGGTATTCGGAACCTGCCAATTTCCACCGGGCTTTCTGTAAAAAGTTCGACGTTACGCCCAACCAGTTCCGTGAACACGGTGACCTGGTTGTCGCGAAGATCGGCTGAGCCGGCCCGGCAAGCCAACCGCGCTGTCGCGCTAGCGCAACGTTCAGATTCAAGATTCTTCACGCGCTGTGCGCGTTCAGAATGACAACTCTCTTCGTCGTCGTTTGAAGAGTACGACGCTCGATAACAATCTTCATAGCAATACGCTCTTGCCCTCCTGAGGAATGCAACCCTTTGGGTCATCCTGAGGAGTAGAACGACGAAGGATCTGGAGCAACATGGGGACCCAAGATTCTTCACGCGCTGTGCGCGTTAAGAATGACAGTGCACTCTGTGATCATTGGGAGCGCAACGAGAGCCCGTGCCGAGTGCCGCTCAAAGACGAGGATCTCAACCTAGGCCGCCACTAGCCCGCATTTCTCACCAGGCGCCCAGCTACTATTCTTGGCATGCACCGGAAAGACTGGATACGTTAATTCTATGAAGAGACAGCTTAAATCCCTGATGTGGGTTGCTGAGAATAGTAGCTGGGCTATCCCGGCCCTGGCTAGTCCTCGCACACCTGCGCTTGGCCTTCACTCGACCCATAGCTCGCTATGGGTCGCGCTCCAGGCGCGGCGCGCAACTGCACGAGTCCTGCGCCAGCATCCGGGATCCTGGTGAGAAATACGGGCTAGCGAACTCAATCACTGCACCTAAACCGCGCCAGGGCTTGTTTGATGTCATCGGGGATTGCAATCGGTTTGTCCACTGCTTTTTCCACCATCACCGAGGCGATATACCCCGTTGCGATCAACGCGTCTTTATCTTCCGCCACGATGCGCATCCGCGAACGAAAACTCGTTCTGCCTATGTTTTCAATCGTCGTGTATACCAGCAACTGGTCACCGAAACGGGCCGGGTGCTTGAACTGGCAGTTGGCCTCGACGTAATACACCGCCACACCCCGGTCGGCCAGGTGCTCCCATGACCACCCCGCCGCATCGAGCAACCCCATCAAGGCTTCGTCGCAATATACGAAATAGCTCCCCGAATACACGTGGCCCTCGGCGTCGGTATCGGCAAATCGCACCGTAACGGGGTGGACATAAGGCGTGTGCATCGCCATTGTATGCAGCTTAATCCCCTGAAAAAACCTCAATCAGCGGCCGGGGTAGCCGTCTCGAACTCCGCCTGCAGGGCGTTGACCCACTGCTTGGCGCGTTCGGAGAGCTGCCGATCATCGGTTTGCATGCGCCCGCGGGCCACCAAGATGCCGATATCCGCGCCGTGGTACAGGTGCTCGCCGATGCCGTAAATGCGCATATAGAACGCCTCGTCCTCATCGCCGACGTTGTGCCAATCGATGCTTCGTCTGACGAAGCGAATGCCACCGTCCTTGCGCATACGCCAGATCCCCGATACCGGTGCTTTGGTGATCTGCCCCTGTTTGTCGCCGGTCTCTTTGAATATGAGCTGGCTCCAGGTATCAAAATCCGCCCAGCGGCCCTGTATCTGCTGCAGGTCAACGTCGAATTCAAGTCCCATGAACTCCAATAGGTGAAACAGCATCAACGGCGCGCCGCCGTATTTCGAAGTCACCAGATTGGTCAGCGCGCTAGCGCCGCTGATGCGCGGATTCAACTCGCCGAGATAGACCTCGCCGGTATCGGTATCCAGAAGGAAATCCGCACAGAAGGTGCCTTTGTAACCCTCCTGGTACAACCGGTCGCCAAGCGCCTTCGCCATGTCCTGCATGACCTTGACGTGTTCTTTGCCAAGGAGATTCCTGCTGATGTCATTGCCGGCCCAGCCCCCTTTGTACGGCGTGAGCTCCTCGAACCCGGTGATGTCCACCAACACCGGGCCAACCAGTGTGCCGCACCGGGTGGTCACCGCTTCGAGGGTGTAGGGAATATGATTGATGCGTTTCATCACCTTTAAATCATTGTCGATCAACTCGTCCCCATGCTTGTTCCAATCGGCTTGGTTCCTTACGAAGAAGGTGGTCCTACCCGAGTCTCCGTAAGGGGTCTGGATGACCAGATCATCTCCAAGGTGATGCGTCGAACAGAGTCTCTGCAGCTCCGCGTAGTTATTGGCGCGGCCTAAAGCATTGGGTGCGCTCGGCACACCCGCTTCGTTGCCCAATTGTGTCGTAACCACCTTGGAATCCAGGCGCATGCGCAGTTCGGCAGAAGGCAGCGCCATGGTCAGACCCAGATCTTTCGCCAGACGCTCCGTTTCTTCATCGAACATCAGGGTTAGCATCAGTCCCTGGCCGCCATGTAATTGCACGAACTCATGCGTCGAACGGTGGGCCAGCAGATAGTTGACGATCTCTTCTCTGGATCCGAATGTTCTTCTATCCAAGTCCTTGGGATTCAATACGCGATGATGGTAGCCATCGAAGGAGTCAAAGTATGTGATGTACCGGAAAGAGCGTATCCACTGGCCGAGCCCAAGGATATTGAACGCCGTCGTATTTACAAAATAGATGGGCAAGGTGTTCTTTCGAAAGAAGCTGTATATGTCGGATAAGTTCGTCAGTTTCGTTTGTTGCGACATCCTTCAACCTCCCGCGAATGATGCAGGCGCTATTCTGAAGACGATGTGCCGGTGGAATCCGGGGTCGTTGTGCCGGCCGCGGCCGGCGCCGCCTCCGACCCTTGCGATGCAAGCGATAACCCGGCACGGGAACCGCGCACCGGTTTTGCAACCGGCCCCAGACTTTCAAGATAGGCGTCCGCCGACCCACCGCGACGATAAACCGGAAAATCGACGGTCCGGTCGCGAAAACTCTTCAGCGGTTGACCGAGTCCGCGAATGCCGACCTCGCGCTCGCGTCGCACGCGGTCGAGGTTGATTTCCACCGGTATCAGTTCCTCGCCGCCATGCGCCTCGTGAATTACATAACCCGAGGGCCCGATCACCACCGACCGGCCCACACCGCCATCTCCCACACCGTTGATATCAAAGAAATAACACTGATTGGTCACCGCCGTCGCGCGCGCGATGGATAGCTCTACGTCACGGTCGATGGTGTCTGTCAGCGAGGGGTGAATAATCACCTCGGCGCCCATGGCCGCCAGCGTGCGCGAGGTCTCCGGAAACCACATGTCGTAGCAGATCGATAATCCGAAGCGGCCAACCTCGGGCACATCGAACAACATGAACTCGGATCCCGACTCCACGCCCTCTTCATAGGGCCGGAATGGAAACATCTTGCGATAGCGGCCGGTGACGGTGCCGGCCGGATCGATGACCAGGGCGGTGTTATAGGTCTTGTCACCCGAGTTTTCGAACAGCGACCCCGGGATCAACCAGATATTGTGGCGCGCGGCTAAGTCCCGCAACGCGTCTTCAACCGGACCGGGCAAGGGTTGCGCGTCGCGAGGCACCGACCCGAACACGCACAATTCGCTGAATACGGCCATCTGCACCCAAGGGAAGCGCGTCATCAACACGTCCAGCTTGTGGCGCATGGCGTCGATGTTGGAGCGGCCGGCGGTAATGTGCATTTGGATGCCGGCGATGGCAAAAGGCGTCATGGCAATCACACTGTATGTTGTTGGATATCTAAAGCACCCAGCACCTCATCCATGATGCTGAGAAAAAAATCGGCGTTGTCCTTAGAGAAGGGCAGCGGCGGGCGTATCTTCAGGATGTTGGCATGCGGTCCTGCCGAGCTGATCAGCACCCGCTTCTCGCGCAGGGCATTGACCACCTGGGCGGTCTCTGCGGTAGCCGGTTGCTTTGTGGCGCGGTCGCGAACCAGCTCCACGCCGATAAACAGACCGCTGCCACGAACATCACCGATTGCCGAGTGTTTTGCGGCCAAGCGCTGCATTCCGTCGCCCAAATGACCACCGACCGCGCGCGCATTAGCCATCAGGCCTTCGTTCTCGATCACTTCGAGCACCGCCAGGCCCACCGCCGAGGACACCGGGTTGCCGCCAAAGGTGTTGAAATAACGCGACTTGCCGAACTCACTCACGAGCTCGGGCCTGACCACCAGCCCCGCCATTGGATGCCCGTCTCCCATCGGCTTGCCCATACTCACCATATCGGGAACGACACCGTGGCGTTGAAATCCCCACATGTGCGCGCCGGTGCGGCCGAAACCCGGCTGTACCTCATCGGCGATGAACACGCCGCCCGCCGCGCGTATGACCTCCACCGCTTCGGCAAGAAGCCCAGCAGGATCACCGAATACACCGTCACTGGAAAAGATCGTATCCACCAGTAGCGCGGCGGGTTTTATGCCGTGCACGCGCAAATCGTCTATTGCCCGGCGCACATTGTTCGCGAACAACGACCCGATATCCCGTCCGGGATTGCGGTAGGCGTCGGGCGCTGGGACGGTGCGCACGTGATCACCGAGTTGCACGTGCTCGCCCAACGAGGGCGACAGCTCCGCAATGACATGGGTACCGCCGTGATAGGCAAGCTCGGTGACGATGAATCCGGTCCCGCCGGTACGGCGCCTGGCGATGCGATACGCCAGGTCATTGGCCTCACTGCCGGTACAGGTAAACATAACGTGCACCAACTCCTCAGGAAAGGTGGCCAGCAGCTTTTCCGCATAATTCAAAACATTCTCGTGGAGGTAACGCGTGTGGGTGTTGAGAATACGCGCCTGCCGGCACAGCGCATCGACCACGCGGGGATGGCAGTGGCCGACGCTGGGGACGTTGTTGTAGACGTCGAGATAGCGCTGACCGTCGGCGTCGTACAGCCACACCCCGTCGCCGCGGACGATGTGCACCGGACGCTCGTAAAACAAGCGGTAAGCAGGGCCCAGCAAGCGCTCACGCCGCGCGATCAACGCGTTCTCTTCGGCACTCAACTCGGCGCGGCCGGGCTCATAGGCGTTGGTCATGGACATGCCCGGTCACCCCATCTTGCAGGCGCCGCGCAGGATGTCGCGTCCCTGCTCGCGGGACAAGCGGGACAGTCGTTCAAGACCCGCCCAGGACATGGCATTGTGCCGCAGGATGTAGTCGCGGTTCTCCGGGTAGCGCGCCGCACGCCAGCCGGTGATGACCACCGTCATCGTCAACCGCGTGGTGATGAGATCGAACAAGATATCGATTTCCTGCTCTTCGAGCGGCAGAACCTCGTGGTAAGCGGCAACGAGCTCCGCGGCGGTGGATAACGGCGTATCGCTGTCGCCCAGGTGATAGGCGGCGGCAACGCCGAGGTCATTGATCAGCGGCGCATACACCATGTCCCCGAAATCGAGAATTCCGGTGATCCGCTCATGGTTGTGCTCGTCGACCATGACGTTACTGGGATTGAAATCGTTATGGATCACCTGACCGCGCAGGCGCGGTGACACCGGCAGCACATGTTCCTCGAAGCGATTGATAGCCCGGGTCGCCAATGCCCGGCGATCATCATCCTCGAGATGCACCAACAGATCCCGCAAGCGGCTTGCGTGCTTCAGGTCCCACAGCAGCTCGTGGCCCGCCGAGGGATGGAAGAACCCGCGCAGCGCCAGACCCAATTGGGCGAGACCGCGTCCCATGTTACGGCGCAAAGCCGCGCTGCGCGGCGACACGCTCGCCAACGGGATGCCGGGCATGAATGAGACCAGGCGCACCAGCCGCGGCTGCACATCGCCGGTATCGACCAACACCTCGGCCTCACCCTCCAGGCTGAGGTGAATGCGCGGCACCGGCAATTGCGGGGCGACCGCGTGCACATGGAGCAGCACCTCGGTCTGAAAGTTGGTGACCGCACGCTCCTCGGCAGGATTGGTGGCCTTGAGCACATACCGCGCGTCGTCCGTGGCAATCAGAAAATTCTGGTCTCGCTCGCCAGTCAACGGTTTTGCGGTAGCGGTCAAGCCATAATAACGACGCACGATTTCCTCAGCGTCTGCGCTCGAACTCGACGGCGCGGATGTGGTGAGGACGCGCACAATGTCTGAATGCTTTACGTTTGTCATTGCAATTAATTCCCGGGTTCTCGGTACAGTACTCCGGGACACACACAGAGCATCTCGAACAACAGATTCGCCGCCAACAGGGCGGTGTTCCCGGAGGTGTCATAAGGCGGGGAGACCTCCGTCAAGTCGCATCCGATCAGATTCAATCCCCGGCATCCGCGGATGATCTCCAATCCCTGGGAACCCGTGAGCCCTCCCGGCTCCGGCGTGCCGGTACCCGGCGCCACGCTGGGATCCAGGCCGTCGATGTCGAAGCTGAGATACACCGGTCCGTCCCCAATCTGGCCGCGCACTTCCTGCATCAACGGCTCGAGCGACCGGTACCAACACGCTTCCGCCGGCACCACCCGCATCCCCTGCTGGCGCGACCAGTCGAAATCCTCCGCCGTGTATCCGGTTCCCCGCAGACCGATCTGCACCGTGCGCTCGCCGGCAACCAAACCGTCTTCTATGGCGCGACGCATCCAGGTGCCATGGGTCACCGCCTCTCCGAACTGCGCGTCATTGACATCGGCGTGCGCGTCCACGTGAACCACGCCGACCGGTCCGTGGACTTTACGTATGGAGCGCAAGATGGGATAGGTGATCGTGTGATCGCCGCCCAGGGCAAGAGGGATGCATTCCTCCACCAGCAATGCGTCGAAGCCGGTTTCGATGAGTTCCACGCTGCGCTCGAGGCTGAAGGTATTGAGCGCCACGTCGCCGACATCAGCCACCTGCAGACTGTCGAAAGGCGCGGCCCGGGTGGCCATGTTGTACGGCCGCACCAGCGCCGATTCTGCGCGGATGACGCGCGGACCATAGCGTGCACCGGAGCGGTTCGATGCGCCGATGTCGAGGGGCACGCCAATGAACGCGGCATCCAGCCCGGCGGCGCTCGCCGCTACCGGTAGGCGCATCATCGATGCGATGCCGCCGAAGCGCGGCATGGTGTTGCCGCCCAGTGGTTGGTTGCGCACGGTATCGGGCATCTTCATCACCTCGCGCTGCGGCGTCCGCCGGTTCAGGTGAACTCGCCGGTGTATCCGAAATGGCGCTCACCGGCGAAGTCCTGGGTCAGTGCTTCCGCTGCCGCGGGGGTCAGCCCCAGCCCCCAACCGCCGTCAACGATAATCGCTTGGCCGGTGATGTAGGAACTTTCGGTTGCGGCGAGAAAATGATACACACCGGCCAGATCAGTCAACTTGCCTTCCTTTCCGAGGGGAGCGAGCTTGCGGCACAGGTGCGTCTCCAGACCGTCGGCCGGCTGCGACGGCGAGGTGTGGGTACCCGGCAGGATGGCATTCACACGAATGCCCCGGGGTCCCAGCGACACCGCGGCGGAACGCGTCAGCGCCAACACCGCCGCTTTGGCGGCGTTGTAACTGGCGTACTCGGCGACGGTGTACACCGCGGCTAACGAAGCAGTATTAATAATGGCGCCGCCATCATTCATCTGCGCCGGGCCATGCTTAAGGCCGTAGAAAACGCCGTCGGTGTTGATGCGCAGTGTCTTCTGGTAGTTATCGTTGGTCTCGTTCTCGATGATGGCGTCGATCAGCGCGCCGCCGGCATTGTTGACCACGATGTCCAGCTTTCCCAGTTGCTGCACCGCGGACTGCAATGCAGTCGCCACGCTTTCCTCGCTGGTGACGTCAATCGGTAGATAGGTAGCGCCGATTTGTTGCGCGACCTCGGTGGCATCGGCGATATCGGTGATGACCACCTTGGCGCCGGCGGCGATATAGCGCTCCGCCACTGCCAGGCCGATGCCGCGCCCGCCGCCGGTAATAAACGCGTTTTTGGATTGGAGTGAAAACACGGTTTTGCTCCCGCCTGTATTGATTAATCCGTTACGGTGCGAAATCGCCGAGCCTGGATACACCCGGCAACCGCGTCGGGTCTTCATCGGGGCTCGGTATCTCACACAGCTCGATAATGTTTCCGAATGGGTCCCGGCAATAGACCACGTAACCGCCCTCGTCACTGCCGATAGGCTCGCCCAGCGTGTTCCCGCCGAGTTCTTCCAGGCGACGGCACTCGGCGCGGCAGTCGTCGACGTAAAACGCCAGATGACGGATCCCCAGCTCCTGCGCTCCCAGCGCGTAGGGTTGCGGCCCGATCTTGTTCGGCGCCGAGTATTCCCAGAGTTCCAGGTGGCAATTGTGGCCGGCCATCAAATAACCCCGGCTGGCGGAGTTATTGAGACCAATCGCCTGGTCAACCTCCGGTGCATTCTCCCAGCCCTCGTTGTTGATCACCTTGAACCCGAACATGCGCTCATAGAATTGCCGCGCCTTTTCGAGATCGGGCACCACCAGCCCCGGATGCGCAAATGCCAGTATCATGTGTCGCTCCGTTCTTGTTATGTCTATTCAGGGGTGAATATTTCGCGCAACTCGATGGCGTTGCCGCCGCAAGGCTCACGCAGATAGGCGGTCTGTGCGCCGGTCAACGGGTCAGTTGCCGGCTCCGCGATCGCCTCCATGCCGGCCCACAACGCGTCATCCCAGGCGCGATGCAGGTTTTTCGCCTGATAGACGATTTCACTGATATAAGCCCCGCGTTTGGCGTACCGCGCCTTTTGATCGTCGGTACGTGCATTCTGCAGTATAAAAATCGTGTTGCGGCTCTCCGGGTCATATTCCTTGTCGACCATATATACCGCGGCGTCGCCGTTGTTCCGGTATTCCTTGAGCATCCGCAGATCCATGGTGTCTTGATACCACCTCACCATGGTGTCCAGATCGTCACAAATTTCCACATTACCGATCATCTGCAGGCCGCACTCACCGGAGGGCGCGTTGGTGAATTCCTGGACACGGAAGGTATCGTCGGTGTACTCCATGATCTCTATCCAGCGGCCCTCGGGATCTTTCACCACAAAACCGTCGTAGGTGGGGAACTCCTCGAAAGGCATTATCAGTGTTGCTCCATTGGCGAGCAGATGGTCATGAGATGCGCGCGCATCGCTGGTCAGCCAACAGATATGGTTGTAGCCCCTGCCATGCTCGGCCCACCAGTTGCGTTCGTATTCAAACTGAAATGGAGGCGCTTCGATTTGAATTTGAAACGCGCGTCCACCGCACCCCAGAAACGTGTAGTCCGAATGCCCTTCACCGGTCACATGAAATACGGCGCCGGAGAAATAATTGGTCACACCGTGATGCCAGCGCAGGTAGGGCCACATGTTTTCGCGCGGCTTGTCGTCGTAGATGCAAAGATGATGCAGTGTGTAGTCCAGTTCTTTCGCGGTCTTCATGTATACCTCCACAACACTTACGGACGATGAGCAGTGTCTAGGGTGAATTTGCTATGGCAAGCTTAAGGGAATCGGAGGCGTTTACTATAGCTTTTTCGGACAGGCTGTTTAGCTTTATAGGCCAATTCGACCCCGGATGTCGCTCGCGCACCTGTTGCCCATTAGCGCCAGCGTTTTGGTGCTGTGATTTTCTACGTCAACAACCGATGTTCACCGCGGGCATCCACTTCAATTCATCACTCTCTCGAAGCGCGGAGTAGTCGCAGGGCCCTGCCGCCCGGAGCGCGGTCGGCCTATTGCTGCGTATAAAGATAGATCTTGCCGCACTGCTTGCCCACCTGGACATCGAAGGCGTCACCGGCCTGGGACATGGGAAATTCGTGGGTCACCATGACGTCGATCATCCGCTGCACCTCCAGGTCGGCGCGCCGGTGCAGTTCCCGCTCTGGGTCAGCAGCACACGGTTGGCTGATCGAGTCGGCGAGCTGGTCACGATCGATCGATCCGAGATGTCACCGCTGCCCCCGATCTGCACGGCACTGGTCCGCGGGCGGCGACGAGAAGAGACACAGCTTCATGTCTTTGTTGAATCGGAGCTGAGTGAAATCGGCACGGTGGGGATGTACTGTGTCGATGCCGACACCGGCAAACGATGGAAACTGGAGTTCGACATTCGCAGTACGCTGGAAACGGATCGTGGAGCGCACCTGGGAACGGGCGAAGCAGCGGGGATCGTCGACACCGATACCATCACAGCGTGTGCCGACGCGCTGGCATCGACCTTCGGGGAGAATGCCGAAATCAAGCCGAACCAAATCGTCAAAAACGTGCAATCGTTGACCGAGACCAGCCGCAACAACTGGCCGCCGTCGCTGCTCCGCGAACTTTGGCAGTTCTTGATGGATCACGAGACGGGGCGTCGCAAGTCGCCGCAACACGAAGCGCGCTGGATCAATTTGGCCGGTTATTGTTTGCGGCCCGGATACGGTGTCGCTGTGGATGATTGGCGCGTGCAGCAAACCTGGCGGTTACTGCATGGCAAGCTGGCCTTTGCGGCGTCACAATCTCGGACCGAGTCGCTGATTCTGTGGCGGCGGATCGCCGGCGGATTGACCGCAGGCCAACAACAGCAAATCGCCGCGCCGTTGTTAGCCAGTCTGCAAGGCAAGTCCGGGCGATTGGAACCTCACGAAGCCGGTGAAATCTGGCGGTTGATCGCGTC
>CAMYKK010000033.1 GCA_947258975.1 uncultured Gammaproteobacteria bacterium | reverse complement strand
AAGGGCGTGCGAAAGAACTGGCGCACCTCGGTTTTTTGCTCCGGGTGCAGGACCAAGATTGCAAAGCGCGCTGACGCGGCGGTGCGCTGGTCCAGGTCGCGCTTGACCTTATCGCTGTCCTGTAGCAATCCGACTCGCCCTTGGCGGGGGCCGCAACTGCGTACTAGATAATTGCTCTCGCGGTCCACGGAACCAAAGCGGGCGTGCTTGATGTGCAGCAGCCGGTTGGCGATTTCGGTGACCTGGGGCGAGTTGCGGAAGTTGGCATTCAGGATGCGTATCAGCTCTGCCGGCGCGCCGACTCCTTGATCTCTCCAGAACAGCGTTTTGATCTTGGCCCAGGAGAAGAAGTTGGGATGAACGATCTGGTTGGAGTCTCCACAAAGCAGAAAGTCGCGGACATCCCGAAGCGCACGTAGAATCAGTAGCAGTTGGATGTTGGTCAGATCTTGTACTTCGTCGACGACGACGAAATCGTAACGAGGTTCTACCCGTTCTAACCAGGCGTGGCTAACGATGTTGGGGTCGAACCAACCCTGCTCGTCGAGGAAGCGCAGATACTTCTCGAACAGGTCGTAGACGGCACCGCGGGTTTCCGGTCCGTAAATCGACTGCCTTACTCCCAGGGCAAGGTAAGCGGCGCGGCTCAGATACGCAGTCTCGGCCTCGGTGCCGGTGATCGCTCCCTGGAACTCCTCGAACAGTCGGTGGACATCCTTCAGCTCTCTTGGCAATCGCTGCCGGGTGGCCCAGCCTGCGAAGACCCGAGGTGCAATCTCCTTACCGTGCGGGATATGGATGCTCTCCAGGTATTCCCGGAAGGAAAGGAAATCGACATTTTGCTCGTCATTGCGATAGCCGCTGGCATAGTAAAGGTCACGGGCGTTCTGGACTAGGAAGGACGAGCGCGTGACATAGAGGATATCGCCACTCGTATCCTTCATCTTCTCCAGCGTCAGTGCGGTCTTGCCGCTGCCGGCGGAGCCGATGATCACCAACGGGGGGGTCTGCCGATAGACCATCTCCTGGTCTTCGTCAAAGGACAACACCTTATCCAGCAGATGGAAACGGGGCACCCTCGGGTTCAGATACGACAGTTCCGGGGCCTCGTCGGCCGCGCCGGCGTCCACCGACTCGATCCGGTCCTCGTCGATGCGCACTCCGCGAGCGAGGAAGCGCGATTTTTCGTAGGCATGCTGGTGGATGTACTCCAGCACCAACGCATAACGCTCGCCGTTGTGGCGATAGAGCGCGAACAGCAACCGGTTGCTGCGGTCCAGCCGCGCCCGGTAGAGATTGTTGCCTACCTTCTTGACGTCGGCTGAGCGGAAGTCATCGGCGGCGAGGTAAGTGGCTAGCTTCTCGTAGCCAGGGATAGCTGCAGTATTGAGTCTGCGGTAGACGAGGATCTTCATGGGCTTACGGGCACAAGGTGAGCAAGAATGACTGCGTCGAGCGAGCAATACTGCAATGTTAACCCATTGGGGGGAGTGGGCGTAACTCCGCAATCAGCGCTGGCAGCGGTACACCACCGCCAGTGAGCAGCGCGTAGATCTTGATTTAAGCCTGGAGACGGCCATCCCGACACGCACTGCAAGAGCCTGAATAGGCTGCAGGGTCTGAGTGAAACCGGTGGGCTCAACGCCGAGTACGGAACGCACTAAATTCTTGCTCCGTCTCGAAGGCTGACCGTGAATTTGGGAATCTGAAAATCTGCTGTCCAGTATGAAACGGTCATTCAGCACTAGCATGCTGACCGTCTAGAGTTGATCCGGTGCTGTCAGCACCTGAGCTGGCCCGAATGGCGGCAAATCGGGCACACCCCGGCGATTGGGCGTCATTACACATCTGTCGTTTCACACGTCATTCCGTCCATTCGGTAGCCATTTCAAAACGGGCCTATAGGTGGACTACCCATGCCGTCGCACAATCCGTGCCGGCGCAAGTCTTACGCTAGTAATAAGCGTGGACTTGTGTAACCGTCTTTGGGGGCAGATCCCATGAGTTCGTCGTATCGCCTATAAATGTCGCGGAGCATCCATACTCTCATGCAATACGCGAATGATCAGCACACCGTTTTCTTGTGGCACATAGAAAACGACGTGCGGTCGATGCTCAAAACTTCTCAGGCTCGGTGCGAGGTGCTCAGCACTGTGACCAAGTTTGGGATGTTCGGCGAGGCTCTGGAAGCAGTTTTCCAGTTCATCGCGATAACGGCGCGCTTGTTCAATACCAAACTGTTCAATGGTGTAATCGGCGATTCCAGCAAGATCGGCCTCAGCGCGCCCGGACAGTCGATATTCAGCCATTCCGTTGCTTAGATCTTTCCTCGGCCTGCGCCCAAATCTCACCGAGGGTGCGTTCGCTAACGCCGCTGTCCAATCCCTCCTGGATCGCCATTTTCAGTGCCTTGAATTTCGCGCTTTGCTCCTGATCGCGGCGAATGAGATCACGGAAATATTCGCTGTCATTTGTATAGTCTCCGCTAGCGATCTGCGTCTTGACCCACTGGTCCTGTTTGTCGGTTAGGGTGATGGTTTTTCGTACGGTTGCCATGCGACACCTCGGAATGATCATACTATTGGTGCAATATAGCATAACTTGTTAGAAGGAACCGCGAGCTTCGTGACGACATAGCGTGACGAGTAAACCGCTATGGTTTTCTTTGGTCCGATCACGTCCGCGAAGAGCCGTGGGAATGGTCTCATTTAGACGTACACAAGACCAATGAGTGGGAAACGGTCGTTCCGCAAAATGCGTATCGAGGGTTCTGTATTAGAACGTGTGTACGTTCACGCAGCGAACGGCAAGATTATCTCGTTTAGAGGCATATATAGTCCGCAACACCGCTCCTCGGTACCATCGTTATATTGTAACAGGCCTACGTCGTCTGCCCTCGCAGCAGGTGAGTCTCTTGTAATGGCTGCACGAATAGTCCCGCGCGAGTTGACCGTCACTGTTTTCGCCTTTCTCTGTATCTTTTAATATTGTAAATACGCACCTCGTCGCTCCGATTATTAGTGAATATCTTCTCCGGCGTGATCCAAAGTGTGGTCCGAAGATGGCTTGCGAATTCCGGATCTGGATTTACCTGTAAAGCCAAATAATCATATTCAATCCATCGTCCCTTATAAAAGGAAACAAGCAGTTTGTCCTGATCTTCCAGGACCGTGACTTGTGTGGTCGGTAGTCCACTATAGAATCCCACGACACGACTATTAGTATAAAGCTTCGTTTTCTGGTGGACGTTGTTTTTTAGCCAAATACCGGAGTCCCGCAAGTAATGTTTGTCGCTGTAGCTGGTAAAGCCCTCCATGCAGTTCACAATCAGCACCAGCGCCAATAACAGATACCCGCTGGTTTTTATCAGCGTTCTGTTCTGACGGGACTTCCATTGTACGTATAACTGATCCAGCGCAAATGGCACCGTCATCAACAGCATCACCACCAAGGCCAGGGGGTAGCGATCGGTCAGAAAGAGCCTCGTTAAGGTGAATAGCGCCAATATGCCGAGATTGCAGTAAATGAACAGCTTCCATGGTGTTATCGCGAATGTGGCTGGGAAAATAAGATTCTTTTTGACCGCGAATCCGGCCAATATGGCGTACGGAATGCTCAAGATCATTAATATCTGGGCAAACAGGACACCGATCACCGTCCACAGAAATACCAACCTTCCAATGCTGCTTGAAGACGTGTTGATGATCTTCTTGAGTGCTTCGATTTTAAACCGGAGAAAATCGTTCGTTTGCATCCAGCCATGCCTGATGTTCTCCAATGATACTTTTGTATAGCCGGACCCATCCTCGGGATTGAACAACCACCATCCAAATACCGGCATCATCAATACGGCTATGACCGTTGCGGCAAGCACCAAACGAGATCGGTTTACCGGTTTTGCGTCCGGTGTGGAATAGAAATAGATAAATGGAATGGCAAACAGGAATACAAAACCTTCGATTCTGAACAGCGTGGCAACGCCCATGAACAGCATACTCCCCAACAACAGGCGTTTATCACTCGCACGCAACGCATGCAACAAAAAATAAAACGACGACAAATACAATGCGATGTAGCCATGGTCACGAATTACAAAAGAGCGCAGTTCGTTCAAACCTGGGAAGAAAACAATAATCAGGGCAGCAATCAATAATGTCCGTCGTCCCCCTCCGAATTCGGAAATCAACAAAATAAAGACAATACAGCTAGCAACATTGAACAATCCGTTCAACACATGGGCGATCAATATTGTCTCCAGGCCGGTGATTTTCTGGACCAGCGCAATAAGAAACGAATAAAACGGCCATTTATGGAGGGATAGAGCGGCCCCCAAGTCGCCCCGCGTCAGCGCTTCGGCTGCCTGTATGTATAAAATGCCGTCGTTGTTGATGATCGGGTCCGCGATCACCGACCAGACGGCGATCGATACGGACCCAATCAATACAAACAAATAGATGCCAGGACTAATTTGCGCTTTGTCTAAGTTCCGCATAGATCATCAAAACCAATCGCGCATGCGACATCAGCACTGTTGTCCGGTCGTGTCATCAAGGCAACATTTCCTATGCTCTGGATCGCCTATTGCTAACGGGTCTGCGTATATTCCGGCGCATCCCGCTCCGGAATTTCCATATTCATAATGCCCGGAATGGACAATAGACTTTTACCGATCAGAAAACTTGCGGACAGAACAATCGCCACTTTTTGCCACATTGACCGTACGCGGATTAGCGCCACGGCAATCGCGATCAGCCCCAGCGCGATGAACACGATCGCCCCAATGGTCAGCTTGGTATTGATAAACTCGAGCGTAACTTTACTCGCGCCGGAAGGCACAGCAATGCCCATGAAGGCATAGTTTGCCCGGTGCAGCTTCGCCTCCTGACCGTTTACACGGGCGCGCCAGTACGCGTGGTAGTTAATGGGTATGAATATCACCGCGGGCCGATCGGTGTTGACGTCGAATGCCAGTTTACTCGTAAACACTTTCAGATCCGACACCTTGCAATCGTCCGTGAGGGGCACTTGAGCAACCAGCGGTTCGCTGACGATAACCGGCCTATCGTAACGCACCGCCAGCTCCGCTAGCTGTTCGGGTATCGTTTCCGGTTTTTCGTTGACGATCTGATGCGATGCGCAGTAAGCCCTTTCCAACGGCGATTTGAATTCATACAAAGTCTCGGCCTTGTTGCTGTAGACGGGCTTGATCAGTTCATTGCCGATATTCAAATTAGAGACGACAAATCTCGTGTTGAGCAGGCGGAGGATGTGGAGGTTACCATCAAATAAAAACAATATCCCATTCAGTGTTACGTGTATTTTTCCATACGCCTCACGCAAGAAATAAACATAGTCGTTCGGAGCGATGGTTGAATATCCGCCGATTGTCGAAAGATCATAGTACGTGAAAATGTTGTGGTGATATGCGGTATTGTCCATCAGCAAGGCAGTCCTAAAATTGCCGTCCGTCGCGCGAATCTGTCTGATAACGGTATTTTCGGGAAAGTGATACTTGCTCTCCAGCCGAGTATTGAAGTTGTATCCCGCCAACACCAACTCCGCAAAGCTAACACCAATTGCAATGGGTGCGATAAAACTTGTTTTCTCCGTCCGTGCCAGAAGTGCGCACACGACGAGAAATCCAAACAAATATCCAATCCAGGGGACGAATTCCCGTATCGACAGCACGTCATAATGTAGTAGTTTGGCCGCGCCGAGCCACAGCAGCATGACGAGCAATGAAATCGATGCGAATGCAAAACGATTCTTGGATAGATCCTCAACAAAGAATTTGGCGCCGAATGCCACAAAGATTACGGCGAAAAACAAAATTAAGGTGATGATTCGAGACACGGTTCCGGCGCCGCCGGCGGGAATCAGGTTGAGCAGACTTATCAGGGTATGGTTACCGTTAAGGAGGCCTAAGCACAAGAACAGCAAGACAGCAAACAAGATCAGCAATCTGTTTTTTAGAAATATTCCTCTGATCAATCCGTACAACGAAAAATAGAGGCACACCAGACCGAAATAGATCTCAAATTCGACCGAGTTGGCGCGAAAGAATTCGTTGATAGCCGGCGGCTGACCGAGCGCGCTTTTGTAGTTGGGCATGAACAAACGGGACACTTCTATCGTGTTGGGCAGGAGATCTTTGAAAAACGCGCTGACCGTTTCGACGGACAGCGTCAGCGTATGCGCGCCGTACCGGAATTCCTGGTTCCCCCGCAAACCTTCCGCGATCTCCTGGATCTGCCAGAGTGCATCGGGCAACAACGCCACAGCGGCAATCAGATACATCGCGTGGAGAACAAACCAAGTTTGAGCTCGCTGCATGGCGGCACCGCGTTGCACGAGCAGCACATATAATGTGTTAAATAGCCCTATAAATATAAAACTATACAGGACGATCTGCGTATAACCGCTGGAAAAGAAGAACAGCACGCATAATACCAAACCCAGCATCGCCGCCGGATTGGATCGATCTTTCAACAAACATAGATTGAGGCCCAGCAGCAACGGCAGCCACAGTTGGGTTGCCAAATGGTGTGGATACATGAGCCAAGCGACCTGATGCATATTGTATGTCCAGGCGATGCTTCCCAGTATTGCGGCGGCGGGAGTCACACCAAGTTGGATCAGAAACAGGTACATGAACACCGCGGCCAGCAGCAGTCGAAACCACGTGCTCCAATCCAGCGCATCCGGTATGTCCATAAAGAACTGAAATAAACTCGTCGACAGCAGTCCGGCGCCCTGTCCCGCGGTGGGCTTGCCGGTAAAAATATGGGGCAGATACTGTGTGTTGTAGCCGTGCCGCGTGGCGTTCCAGAATTCTTTTCTGTATGGATAATGCGCGGTGGGCGAATCTGAAAGTATGCTGTTATGCGCCCGCATTTCACCGAACTCTACCTGCCACGAGGGTTTTTCAAGCGGAATATCAAAAGCGCTGAGATGTCGATCGAAGAACAGAACATCGAACAGGTAGGCGGTCGCGCAGGCGGCCAGGAACAAAACTGGGATCAGGTGGCGTTTATTGTTGTCTGCGTTCATACCGTGCTTGCTGACTGACTGTTTTTTGCTTTATTGGTCAAACGCGCTGCAGTTCATCGCCACTGCGAAACGCGCGATTATATCGACTGCCAGTTCAAAGACATAGCCTCCAAGCAGGTGCCGCCTTCGCACCCGGCACTGATAACGCAGGTTGCAAATCCCCATGCATCCTGTTTTGCCGCGCCCTGCTGAAATGACCCCGAGGCATTGAGGCCGCCGAGCACCGGCGTTGTCACCTGATGGTCGATGTGCACCGGTGGATTTCGCGACAGTCCCCTAAGCTGCTTAATGATCATCTAGACCGCCGCTGAGTATAACGACATTGCCAATCACGCTGCTTTTATATTAAAGTTCTTTTGTCAAATCCCACGCACCCATCCATATTGATTGATTCAGGATTATCGACCATGAACCGTTATGCTCACGACCCCGTCAACGGGCGAACTACCGGCTGTTTCATCGGACTGATATCGATTCTGACAGCCGCACTTCCGCTCACACCTGCGATCGCTGATGGCTATGTCTACAACATCCTTCCATTGGGTGATTCCATTACCCATGCAGAGATCAATCGCGCCAGTTTTCGTTACCCGCTGTGGAAAAAATTGGTTGACGCAAATATCAAGATTGACTTCGTTGGCTCGATGAACACCCAGCTCGATTCGTTCTCTAAGGGCGCCACACCCCAGCCCGCCTACAAGGGATTACAGTTTGACAAGGATCATGAAGGTCACTTTGCCTGGACGGTTGACGATATCGTCAAGGGCCGTAACCCGTACAACAAAACCGGATCCGGAAGCCTGTCGGAGTGGACGACCAAGTACGATTTTGATATTGCCCTGGTCCATTTGGGAACAAACGATGCATTCTACCGGCTGAAACACGACCATATGGCCGCAACATTAGAACGGGTGGTGACTGCACTGCGCGCTGACAACCCGAACGCCGTCATCCTGTTGGCAAAACTCATACCGGCGAAAAGACAGCAAGGCGACAGCGAGGCCGTAGCGGCCGTCAATGAGAAGGTGATCCCCAAGGTGGTCGAAAAAATGAATATGCCTAACTCACCGGTAATAGCGGTCGATCATTTCTCTGATTTTGACGTCGCACAGGATACCTACGATGGCGTCCATCCGAACGCAAGCGGCGAAGAAAAGATGGCCCAGCGATGGTTCAAGGCGATAGAAGAGGCGCTGCCTTTGGTCACGAAACGGAAAATGAATTAGGCGGCTTATCTTTTCCTGATTACTTTCGCCGGCACGCCCGCACAGATCGAATTTTCCGGTACCGATTTCGTGACTACCGCGCCTGCGCCGGCAATACTGCCGGAATGCATGGTCACGCCGCCAAGCACGGCCACTTTCGCGCCGAGCCAGATGTCGTTTTCCAGGGTGACGCCCCCGTCGGGCGCTATCCCCTGCTCTTTTATCGGAACATCGAGCCGGGCGTAGTTATAGTTGCCACCCGCCGCTAGATAGCATTGGGGACCAATAATACCATCCTCCCCTATATGCACGGGACAGTTGTTTGTCGCGTGAATCAGTGTATGCGCACTCAGCCCGGTTCGCGCACCGATCTCCACACAACCGTTCTTGCATGAGATCATCACGTTAACGGAAAGAATGACGTTATCGCCCAGCGTCAAAACATGATCATCGTTATCGTGTCGCGCATCCAACACACAATACTCACTGATGACGACATCATCTCCCAGATGAATTTTTTTTGGGTGTCGTAACACAATACCCTCGGCGAACATCACACCTTTCCCACAGCTGCCAAAAAGCCTGGGCCAGAATATTTTCCGCAGCAGAATGCCGAGCGCGCCGGGTATTTTTCCCAGCCAGGTGCAGATTTCGAAATAGATCAGAAAACCGAGCGAACCGTTGCCAACGATTACATTCTGGTACTTGGATAACGCGGAACCTTGCTCCGTTATCACTTTATGCGTCTTATTGATTTCCGTCTGTTTTTCCACGGCGATACAGTCAGGACAATGCGTTGGTAAAGTCTTTCATTGACTCGACGGTTTCCCCTTCAAAATACAGCCGATGCCATATTTCCAGGTTCAGCAGGATCCAGATGCGGTAGTTGTGGTCGATTTTCCCCGCAATGTGCTCATCCAGCAGCGTGTCTATGTATGTTTGTTCGAAGATGCCCAATTCGACGAAACGCGATTGTTTAAATAAGTTTTGCAGAAAGCCCTTGAGATCGGTCCGAAACCACAAACCCAATGGGAAGCGGAAACCCTGTTTTTCAAGCTTGACTACTTCATCAGGCAAGTAGCGCGACGCCACTTTGCGCAGCATGTATTTGATCCGATTCCCCTTCAATTTAAGGTTCGCCGGAATTCTCGCTGCGAACTCCACCAATTTATAGTCAATCAACGGTGCGCGGCTTTCCAGGGAATGGGCCATCGTCATGCGATCACCAATGGTAAGCAGATGATCCGGCATACGCGTCATAAGGTCCGTGTAGATCATTTTGTCTACGACGCTATGGGCGTTGTCGGCGTCGAAATATTTCAGGATTTTTTCGGCCGAGGAATACTCGGGCAACTGCCTCTGTACCACCTGCGTAAAAAGTCTTTGTTTCGCTTGATGGGTAAAACGCAGGACACCCAGGCTTTGCGCGTACCGGTCACCTCCGGAAAATAGCGACATCTCATTCACCCAGGCCGCTTTTTGCGCGAGGCTCTTATAACCGAACGTCTCCGGGATCCGGTCTGTAAGCGGCTTGATAACACCCTGCCGAAACCATTTCGGCAAGAAACAGTAGTAATCTACAAGACGTTGCCCGGCATAACGATCGTAACCGGCAAAATTTTCGTCTCCGCCATCACCGCTCAGGACCACTTTGACGTGTTCTGCGGCCAGTTGCGCAACCAGATACACGCCAAATCCAAACGGATCCGACGGCTCATCCATGTGATAAATCATCGACGGTATGGTGTGTATCAAGTCCGGCTCGACGATCTTCTCATGGGCCTCCATATTGTATTTGTCGGAAACCATCTTGGCGTAAGGCAGCTCGTTGAACTGTTTTTCCCTGGTTCCGATCGAGAATCGAGGGATTCTATTGGCGCTTTGCACGGCCATAATGGATGCCACCGTGCCCGAATCTATACCACCGCTTAAAAAAGCGCCTACCCGCACGTCGCTCAACAAATGGCTTTCAACAGTCCGCGCTAACAGGTCGTGCAATTGCTCTTCTACGTCGTCTTCCCGCGCGGGTAGCTTGTTATTAAAGTCAATATCCCAGTAGCGCCGCGTGGTAATCTCGCCACGTTGAAACGAAAGCGACGTTGCCGCGGGAAGTTTTTGAATATCCGCAAACATTGAATAGTGGTCCGGCATAAATCGTAACGAAACATAGTGCCAGAGTGCTTGGGTGTCGATAACCGGATTGATGATTTTCGAAGCCAGGACCCCCTTGACCTCCGACGCAAAAGCAAAACTGCCATTTCGCGCACAGAAGAAAAGAGGCTTTTGTCCAAGGTGATCACGAGCCAAAAACAACTTTTGATTGTTACGATCCCACAGCGCGAAGGCAAACATGCCCTGAAGGTGATTGACACAATTCTCTCCATGGTCCTCGTAAAGATGAAGAATGACTTCTACGTCCGTCGCAGTCTTGAATTGATGACCATTGGCCACCAGTTCCTTCCGCAGCCGTGGACTGTTATAGATCTCGCCGTTACACACGAGCTGTAATGTGTCGTCCTCATTGGATATAGGCTGCCTCCCGGTATTGAGATCAATGATGCTCAGCCGCCTTTGTCCAAGAGCGATATAATCATCATGGTAAAACCCAGAATCATCGGGCCCGCGATGCGCGAGCACATCAGTCATGGATTTTATGGCTTGCGCCCTCTGTGGACCGGTTATACCAGCGATGCCGCACATGTTTTTTCAAGCAATACCAGTCACACCAGCCCGTGCTGTTTATACCAATCCAGCGTGCTTTGAATTCCTTCCCGCTCCGTAACTTTGGGCAAATAATTGATCATGCTTTTGGCTTTGTTCAGATCGAACGAGCGGTCATGGGTGAAGAACCCTACGCGACGGCGAAACACGGGAGGTTTTACCCCCAACGGGCGGCAAACAATCTCGCACAACAAACCCGCAAACCACACCGGTGCCACCGGTATTTTTATCTTTGACAACTTCACATCGGCGGCTTCGGCAATCAGCGCGGCCAGCTTGTTGAGGGTGATATGCGATCCTGACGCGATATTGAACGCCTGTAAGTGGACCTTATCCCTAGGCTTCAGAGCGCAGAGCAAAAATGAATCTACCTGATCATCGATGTAACCCAGGTGCGCGAGCGTCTCACCGGTTCCGATCATCACGAATTTCCCGTTTGCGATAGTCTGAAACAGCTTCATCATCCTGACGTCGCCCGGGCCATAGACCATCGCCGGACGGTTCACCGTAACCACCATGCCGTCTTCGGGCAAGCCCTTGGCAAAATCCAATACCGCTAATTCACCCTTCAGTTTGCTGCGGTGATACTCGTCCATCGGATTGTACGGACTTTCCTCGGAACACGGGATTTCCTTTACATGACCGTGAACACCAACCGTGCTGCAATGCACGAATCTCTTTACTCCCGCCGCGGCTGCCTCTTGAGCCAATCGCAAGGTGCCGTCAACATTCACTTTGTTGTACATGGACTCGCCATGCTCGACTTCCTGAAATAAAGCGGCGACATTGAACACAATATCGACTCCCGACAGCAGTTCCGCCCATGGTGTGTCGCTCGCCAGATCAAGCACTTCTACATGTAGGTTTTTCTCCCGTAACTGTTCTGCCTCTGCTTCGTAGAGGACCGTGCCCACTACGTCCAGCCCGTATTCGATCAAGCGTTTGAATAGCGCCCCACCAATAAAACCGGCCGCTCCTGTTACCAGCAACTTCTTCCCTTGCAGCGCAGCGAACGCTTCGGGTATTTCTTGTTTTTCCATGTTCTCCAACAACGTGAGATTAATCATCGTATCATTCGGCGCCCATGCGTTTCCTGCCTTTGACAATGGCTATACTTGTAAACACCTTACCCCTCCAGAAGTATTTTTTTATGGTTTTCACAACACTGACATCTTCAAACCCGGCGCCGGTCAATATGTCACTCAATTCCCGGGTGTCGTAAAACTCGACTTGGTCTTTTATTACGTGCCGGTGCAACAACCCCCACAATGACGTCAATGGCGACGCGAGTTTTTCTCTCTCGAGAACCAGAAGGATGCCATCCTCGGACAACATATTGTACATAGCTTTTGACGCATTACGTACATCTTTAAAATAGTGGAAGGTGTTGGCACAAACGATCAGTCGAAAATCGAAACGACCTAGAATCTCAAGACTGCGTGTACTCAGCCTCTCCCAGTCATCGTGAACGAAACAAAAATCATCATACCGAGCCGCAATGATTTTTCTGTTCGCCTGCGCAATCATCTCCGATGATGTGTCAACTCCAACGAGCTTGGCTCGCGGGTACTTCGGTGACAACTGCCGCAACAAGTACCCCGTACCACAGCCCACATCAAGAATGTCACCCACCCGCAGCTCCGGACCAAGGTCGGCGAGTTCTTGGCTATGCGCCTTGTACCATCGGGAAAGACGGTTACTCTCGTATTCACCCGCCAACGCATCGAATTCCTGCTCGACGACTGACTGCTGCATGGCTACTCTATGGTCCCCAACGGGTGTATGACACCAGGCATCTGGAACAGGAGCAATCCGATCGGCCGGGTGGACGCTGCCCTGGTGCGGAATGCATGATCATAGCCAGGGATGAGGTGGGAAATCACGCCCGCCATGACCTCCCCACGGCAATGCGCTTAAGAATGATCACCCTGGGAAAGATGTACCAAGGCACACAGCCGCGCTTCGGTGCGAGAGAGCAGCCACCCGTTAACCGTTACCACGGTCTCATCGGTGAAATCCTGCCGCACCCTACTGGCGACTTTCCGGCCAATTGTTTCGAGACTGATGCCAGGGGTATTCAGATTGTCCACGCCAACGTCTTTTAGTATTACTTCCGTCAATGAATGGAGTGAAACAGATTCGAGCGCTTCATCGGCTTTGAGGTAACTGCTTCCCATTTTCCGCGCTTCTTCGGGGTGGCGTACCAGGCCAACCAGATAACTGGTAGCCTCTTTTACACTGGGCGGACCCCCAAATCCGCAACCCGGGACGATAACGGCGGTGGCGGTGATACACAAGGCATTTTTAACAAAGGTACGTCTCGTCTGTAGGGCAAATACTCGCTTCATGATATGCGGCCTTTTATATGATCCGCTAAGCGCAGCGCCAAGGCCACGATAGTCGGCATCGGGTTGGCATAACCGATCGTGGGGAATATCGAGCCACCGGCAATATAGAGGTTATCAACATCGAACACACGGCAGTTTGGATCCACAACCCCGGTTTTCGGGCTATCCGTCATCCGCGTTGTTCCCGAGTGGTGCTTGCCGGCTTCCAAGTTGCCCGGCCATTTGGTTTTATCTTTGAATATCGCCCCATATCCGCGTCCCAGACCCATGCGTCCGAACTCCAGTGCGACCAACTCGAGTGTGCGATAGGCATTGGATAGTTCTGCAGTGGTTAGCAACCATTTTACGTTTAGTTTTTCCTGATTAAATAAATCACGGGTAGTCGATAGATAGACCCGTGACTCGGCATTCGGGTGCGGTTCAAGCACCATATGCATCGCAATCGAATTGTCACGGGTTTTTACGATAGGATTTTCCCCTTCGTGTCCGTCGACATCAGCAAACACCCCGCCCATCGGCCGATCGTACTTCGGACCGGACGGTACGAGATGTATACGGAAGTTGGCCAATTGCTCCCGGCGCAGCAATTCCTCCGGTGCGGCGAGTACCGCGAACATGTTACCGCCTGCGACGCTATGCAGGGAGTGATAGAGCTCAAGATTGATGCCGATTTTGGTAAATGAAATATCAACGCCAGGCCGCAGCAGCACGTGATCCATAAAATAGCGGCCGACAAGATCATTATCGTTTCCCAGCCCACGCGGAGACGGGTGTCTGGAGAGCAACAAGATTCTCGCGCTTTCCATTCCGCCGGCCGCTAGTACGATATATTTGGACTGCACGGCAAACCGGGGGCCGTCAATACAGGCGACACGGACCGCGTCAACCCGGGAAGCTGATTCATTGGCCACCAACTCCAGGGCATTGGCATACAGGCAGACCTTGATGTTCGGTGCCTTGTCTAGTTCATCCCTGTACACCTGCCCAAAACGGGTTGGCGGACTTTGGTTATAGACAGCCGTTTTCAGCCGCTTGGCATCGAGATTCAAGCCCGCCAATCCGGTCTTGTCCTCGAACAGCTGAAGATTTTCATACTGATATTCACCCAATTCCAAGATCGGCTGCGCCTTGACGTAGTAAGGGTCCAGTGCCGCCTTGGTAATCGGCCAACCGCTGTGCGGCATCCAGTCCTTTTTTTCGAAATCGATGGGATCCAGCGGTCGGCAGTGACCTGCCCAGTGATTCGTCGTGCCACCAAAGTAGCGCACACGATTGAGGTGAACAGGAAACGAAGGAAGCCCGGTATTCTCGCCGTAATACAGCGACTGTGTGCGCTGATCGTAGCCAAACCCACCGCTCTCCAGAACGATGACTTGCGTCGACGTACCTATGAACTCGCGAGCCAGTGCAATACCTGCCGCCCCGGCACCAATAATACACACATCAGACTCAAGAATGGTATGTGCGGTTAAGTCCCTGGAATCGACAAACATCTATTTTCTCAACATTCAAGCAGTTGATTTCTAATTGTCGCGCGTTCAGTACGGTGATTATACTACTGCCACCGAACAGGTTGCCGAACGAGGTTTCATTCTTGTGCGGTCCGTTTTCCCGTCCTACCGAGTTCTATCATTCCCCCGATCAATGCATCAAGCAGCGCTTTACCTCGCATTAATAGCGCGGTAATCAATCCGAGCTCCGCACTGTAGCCAAGCAATCCAAACGCGATCGTATAAGAGGCCTCCATCAGCCCCAGTCCACCGATCGACACCGGCAGATTCATAATCAACATGATGAACGGCACCGCAATCACCATGTCAACGAAACTGACACTTAAATCAAAGGCCAATGCACTGATCCAAACGCTCACGATCGCAAAAACATAAAACAATATGGAGTAACTGAATAGTTTTACAAGAAATCCCTTGTTTTTGCTTACTTGCCTGATTGACTTTTGAAAATTCTCGAATTTTTCCGAGACCTTTATCAGAACTCCACTGCGCGTTTTATTTACCAGGATATTGAGTATTCTTACAAAGCGTGCATCAATCGCCGCCCATCCAAAAGTAACCGTAACAATCAATACGAAACCGAAACTCAAAACAAACAGTTGCCCGCCACCCTCGAGCATAAATCCCAGCGAAATGCACGACAACGCCAGCAGCACCAACATGCCGACAAATCGTTCCACAAAAACAGACGCCGCCGAAAGTTCCATATTGGAGTTCAATCGCCCCAACCTATAAATTCGAATGACGTCGCCCCCCATGCTGCTGGGCAGTATCAAGTTATACAATCTACTGACATACAAGTAATTGAGAAGCAACAAGAACCCGCCTTGCAATCGTTTGGCGACGACCACCAGCTTCCATTTCCACACGCTCACCAAATTCTGCAAGAACGTAACGATGATGGAGATGCCGACAATGACCCAATCGACTCGAGACAGTATGCTTGCAAACTCTGCTCTGCCGCTTGGAGAAAAAAAACCGGCGGAATAACACACATACAGAATAAGCCCGACCGTCACGACAACCTGGAGTAATCTTTTTAGTATCGGCTTATTCATCGTGCTGCAGGCCAATGGTTTGATCCTTTACGGTCTTCGGGTCCGACCCGTATAGGACACCTCGGCAAGGTAACGAAATGCTGTCGGTGCATTTGATGTGAGTAATTCAGTCAATGTCTGCCGTGACGTTGCGTCGCTGAGTATGCGTCTAAGTCATGCAGCTTTGTAAGCAGCGTGCCCTAGGTGGCCGCGTTAACGTTTTTTTTCGGTAGCGACGGCACGCAGCGGAAATTCCCGGTGCTGCGCGGGCTGGCGCGGATATCGCACCAAGGATGCCGGAGGCTGGCGAAGAGACTCGCACTGCCCGTCGTCGCAGGGTCGGGCGGCGTAACGCCGCGCTGGAACGTAACCCATAGCCGGCTATGGGTTGAGTGAAGCGCAAGTACAGACGTTCAAGATCGAACCAGAGGGCAAAGTCAGACCGCTTCAACAGAACGCTGCTCCGATTTCGACAACATTGCCGCCCGCTGCTGTTCCGGTAGCAGTCGTCTCACCACGAGCAATGCGCAGCCGTACACCATCATAGCGAAAATCAATACCACCGTGAAGCTGCTGAATATTGAGATCACAATTGCCAGATAACCTCCAAGCACGGTAAAAAAGCCGTTCAGCGCCCATGCCCAGGAGATAGCCGCCGCATTGGTTTCTGATAAGCCGAGAACGCCTATCGGAAACGGCATGCCCATGAAAAACGCGAGTGGAGCGATCATTACAACACCACAAAGCATGCGCACGGGCAGAGGAAAACCCAAGAAATAGTAAAAGAGGTTCTCAAAAGAAAAGATAAAGACAATGCCGTATAGAAAAATAATGATGAATACGAACTGTGTTCGGTAATTAACCAGGCGCAAGAATCTCTGACTGTACACGCTCCCCAGCCCCGCGCTGAGCAGCATGGTGCTGATGACCAGCACGAAAGTATGCGTGGGGAATCCGATCAGCTTATGGAACAACTGAATGAAAATCACCTCGACCATGATAAAGCCCAGCCCGAGGCAGGCGAAATAAACAATATCCCGCGACATACCGGACCAGGCGGCGTGCCGTATGTTTGTACGCATCAGCGGCACGGCGATAAAAATCAACGAAAACGCTGTAGAGACCACCGCAACGACGATCAGGTGTATCCAGTCCTTGGGGTAACCCGCCTGCATCTGCCGGTTAAGTAAATCCGCTGTGTTCCTATCGATCACGTTTTCGTTATTCGCTTCGATTGGTGTCAGCTGCTTCCTTATCATGCTGAAGAAGGGCGAATAATCATTTACCGGAGTAAGATCCCATGGCAGGGCTTTGGCCTTTTCATAAGGAAACGGTGAGACCAGAAATTCATTCGGCACAACATTCTTAGATTGATCCAGAGGGTCAAACGCCAAAAAATTAGCTGGCATTTCCAGGCCCGGCAAAAAATTCAGGACCGCTTGCCCATCATTGGAAGTCCAGACAGAGAAGCTATTCGACTCGACGGCCTGCGGCGCCGATACACGGACCATGAGTTCCGTACCCAGGACTCCCTCCAGTTCCTTGAATTTCAGCGTTGCCAAGCCATTATCTCTGATTTGTTCGCCTGGCACCTTACCCGCGCGCAACAACTTTCCCGCGGAGTCCAATATCTCGATTGCGATGTCGTACTCCAGGCCATCCTGCCCATAGGTGCCGACCAAAACCTGAACGGCATTGATCCGCGCACCATTTGCCTTCAGCGCGGTCTCAAACACCGTATCTCCGTATATCCGATGACTTGGCAGCTTGGAAATTGGCCTTTTCACATCGTAGACCTTTTGCCTACCGGCATAGGAGACCACGCTTTCCACCTCCGGTGCGGTCCACGGCTGCATTTTAATCAACAATGTCGGCAAGGTGTCTGGAACTGTCGGTTCGATGACCACGGCGTGTTTCCAAAAATCGGAACGCCCCGAGCTATTCCACGCCTGTGCTGCGGTGGTCATCATGCGCGGATACATATGATGGTTTATTTGCAGCACGCCATTTTCAGTCAGATGATCAAAATACTCTCGATAGGCCTCTTTAGTTTGCAGATAAGCCACACCGGAAGCGGTCGCGCCCTGCGTGATGCTCGAGGTGGAATGATTGGAAAACATCTGAATAACGTCATAGCCTTTTGCGGTCGACCTTAGAAAACTACGACCTTCGCCGGCGATCGCCGTTACCCTGGGATGACTATAGACAGCGCCGCCAAAGTCCTTAAATTCGTTTCTTTCCGCGGATATTATCGTCCCCACCAACTCCACGGCAGTTACATGACTGGCGCCGAACGCAATCGCGGCTTTCACGTCCGAACCGGCGGACGAGCCGATCACCAGCACCTCGGGCTCGATCCCCTGGGTATCCATGAAATAATGGACAATCGAGTTGCGCCCAAAAAAATAGGTATCCGGATTTGCCTCTCGAGTGCGATCAAATTGTGCAAAAATCCCGTCAAAGCGGGCCAGCCAGGAACCTTGGGTCCCACCATCTATAGAGAACAATAAAGCCGTGGGCTTCACTTGCAGTACATCAATCTTTGAGACCGGATCCCACTTGACGAATAAGCGCTTACCCTCTTTGATATACTGGTCGTTATTCCGTTTATTGGCGTGACCGCCAAATTCAATATAGCCGTCGACGGTCAACGGTATGCCGACCATAGCCGCCGCAACGATGCTGAAAATAGCCGCCACGGATCGTTTGGGCCGATAAAAACATAAAAAAGCGACGATACTGGCGCCGGACGCAATAAAAATCATGCCGCCGGGGCCGTATGCCGGCAACAGTGGAATTAAAATGAGACACGCGAATCCCGCGGCAATCAGATCGTAAAAGTACAGGCGGTGTATTGACTGCGCGTAGGTTTGAAAAATCAGCGCCAGAGCCATTCCGGCAGCAAAAAACGGGGCAATCAACGCCACATACATGCCGAACCAGCAAACGATTTGTACCAACAGATTTTGCTGATTAATATCAAATCCAAACGGCAGTATATTGAATACCAGAATTACAAGCGGTGCGCTAACACCAAACGCGAGGGACAGCCGCCCCAATATTGTTGAAATCTTCCCGGTATTAAATGGAAATAGATATAGATAAATGCCGCCCAACCCTAATGCAAACATCGCCGACGTCAGCGCCATGTACCCGGTGTTCGGTGCCAGAATCACCTCCATGACCCGTATCATGGATAATTCCATGGTCAGGACGGCGAAAGATATGGCCGCAACGCCCAGACTCAAGAATCTGTTCTCTATCATGTGCATGTTAGTCGTTTAATTCGCGAAAAAATGGAGACCCTGCGTCCCGGCAATAAAAACCCAATTCTTGATCGAACCAAAGGAAACCATAGCGGACCGCGTTCAGACTCAAAACATGGCATGCCTAACGAATTTGCCTTGCTCGAATGCGGAAGGCCGCCAGGCGGCGCATGGATGTCTTCGCCAATCCCGATCGCATGCGATCAGCTCTCGCAGTCAACGATGGTTCTGCCGGTCTCCGCTGTATGTTACGTAGAGATTAGCCTTGTGATCGATGATCAAAGCTTGATCTGAGATTCTCCCAACGCACCTACCACAGCCAGTATCGAAGCGGCGTAACTTATCATTCTACGACCTAGGATGCCACGATAATCCCTCCCCTTGGCGATCTCATGCCAACCCGTAGACGCGGATATTAGGCCCTACCAACGGCATTTCGGGTCAAATTGGCAAAATTTTAAGACGGTTCTAGTGCTTGTACAGATGAACGTCCGGCCAGTTATCGTTACTTTTATCAAATGTAAGCCGGGTGACATTGTCCGGCGGCGTGCCCACTTGCCATAAAAATATCTCATAGTCAGCCTGATCGTGCTCATGGTGTTTGGGACTACGGCTGGCGCCGAATGCGAGATAGCGTTCGTCGTTGGATAACTTTGGAAAATACTCGTGACTGAACTCACCCACGACGTCGAGCCATATTTGAGATTTCTTACGCGACGGTTGGTACAGATAGACGGCGTTTTTCATGCGCCCGCCATAGTCAATGAAGTAGAGGAAGTCTCCCCGCCCGCTCCATGTCAATTGGCAGCCGTCCGCAACCCTCGATATAGTGCCTGCCGGATCCACGATACCCGTCAGGTGTTGTGTGTAGCGCAAAGTTACCGCAATGCGTTTTCCGTCGGGGCTGAAATGAGGCGTTTGCAGTCCGGCTCCTTTTTTTACCTCACCTCTACCGCTGTGAAAGATGATGGTTTCCTTACCGGATCTCAGGTCGTGTTCGACAAACTGCATGACCTTGCGCTGAAAAAATATCCGCCGTCCGTCCGCTGACCACGTCGGCGTGTTGCCATAGGTAGTCAATACACGTTCCTTCCGGGTCTCCAGATCGAGCAAGATCACGTCCCAGGGCAGGTGATCTCGTTGCGACACCTTTGGTTTTTGTGAACGGGAAAACACAATGGACTTGCCGTCCGGCGAGATGCGCGGGAAATAGTCCGTATGTGGATGATCCGTGAGCCGCGTGAGCCGCTTGTCCGGCAAGGTCATCATAAAGATATCGTGGTTGCCCAATCGGTTCGAACTCCACACTACGATGCCGGGCGGTAATTCACTGGCAGGCGTGACCCGGGTCGCTGGCAGAGAGTTGTTCGCTTTCGAGTCAACGACTCCACCTACCACCAGCCATAGGGTAATCCCCACCCCCGTCAGGGCGGCGATCAGAAAAAATATTGATTTCGGTATTAACTGCGGCATACCTAGCCTTACACGCGCAAGCGGTAACTGCATACAAGAGGACCGGTCTCGTTCTATTATAACCATCCCTGTCGATCCAGTATCCGTATTCTTGCATGCATTCAAATTCGCAACCGGACACCATGCTCAGTCAGTCTAATACCGCAGACCGGTTAGCCAGGTCTTTGTGGTTGCTGCTGCTGATGGCCTATGGATTTCATCTTTACCAGTATCTCGAGCAGGGAGCCACCCTGACCGCCGATTCCTTTCGCTATCTATGGACCACCGAACTGAACCGTCATTACCTGCTCGCCAGCTCATTGACGGTGCGCACGTTGAACCGGTTGCTGGGCAACAGTCGCGACCTCATCGGCCATGTTCAACTCATCCTTGCATTTGTTCCTCCGATCGCACTCTATCTGGGACTGCGTTCGCGCAACTTGGCGTTCAACCTTTTCCTTATACTGGTGTTATTGGCGTTATATTTTTCCACGGGGCCGATACGTTTCTTCAATATCGTCTCATCCGATTCCGTATTTCTTTCCCTATTGCTCACTTTTACAGTCGCGTTGTTCTGCAGCCCGCATCGATATCGATGGCTACTGGCATTGCTTATCGGGGTGCCATTTATTTTTGCACGCAATGCGGCACCGTACATCGTGCTGACGCAACTTGTCCTGTATCTCATGCTTCGCGTCAGGAATCTGGGTGGAAAAAAAATGCTGATATCGATTTTCGTATTGTGCAGCATGAGCTTAACCGCCCTGGCGATTATCGAGTGCTGCGATACAACGAAGGAAGTCAACGCTGTAGACAACGTCTTTTCAAGGATATTTCCCGATCCGGCCAAAGTTGAATATTTCCGCGCCCACTACGGTATGCCGGTAGGGCCGTACATCGAAATCTGCGTGAATGGCACGTCAAGCGTCAACGATCCGTGTATTGACCATGAGGCCATTTATACCGGTGACTTCGTCACCCGGCAGTATCGGGTCACCCAAGACGACTACGGGTTTTCCGACTGGGTCCGGCAAAAGGGTATGAAATCCTGGCAGCACTATATTCTGGTCGCGAATACCGCTAACACGCTGCGGCAATTTATCGACACCTATGGACATTATGCTGAATACATGTTCTGGGAAAATGAAAAGAAGAGGATTAGGACCTTTGTGTATCTCAGCAGAATCTACAAAGCAATCGGAGTGTTCGATACGCGCGTGCTCGGCCTTTATCTGATGCTGGGGATCGCGGTGTATTTCTTGCTTGGCAAAGACACGATCCTCGAATTGGGGTTGATTCTGATTCTGTTGTCGCTACCGATATTTTTTGTAGGTTTGTTTGGTGACGCGGAAGAGTTGGCCCGCTATACCTATCCCGCCGTTATGTGTTTGTACCTGGGTTTTTTGTTTTACTGCATAGGACTGGTTCGTGCCGCTGCGCGCAAAGCGCTAGCGATCGGACGGGCTCACCTTGCCCACCGTTAAGGACACCATTTCCATATTGTGATCGCCGGTGGATCCCGGGCTTGCGGCGAATCGTGACTCGGAGTTTCCGACCATGCGCAGCTCCGAGTTCCTACCGGCAAGCGCACCATAGGCAAAGTCGTCCTTGCCCCCGCCGTAGATATCGATTTTCTCGATCTTGGTCAAGGCCTTATCGAGGCTGACCGAGACCATGTCGTAGCCGCCCCCACTACCATGCACGACACCTGTCGCCTGGTAGGCAAAATCCGGTGATGCCGTATATCCGGCGACGATCACCTGCGCACCGGAAACGATGATTCCGGTGGCATAATCATCATTCGATCCTCCAAGAAAAGTGCCGGCCGTCCGCTCAGACAGCGTGTAATCATACTTCAACAACAGGATATCGGTGAGTCCGCCCGCGAATTTTTCCTGGATCGCACCGGGTAACGATATTTTTTTGCTTCTCGTATTGTGGGTATATCCCGCTACATATACGTCACCATCGGCATCCACCGCGATCCCGCGGCCATAATCATATTGAGGCCAGCCGGCGTAGGTTGAAGCAAGGTGCTGTGTTAAGCGCGTGTCGAACCTGGTCACGAATATATCGACACTACTGTTGTGCGTTCGATCATGGGACTGGTCTGTGGCGGGATAATCGGGGGAATTGGTATTGCCGACAATGTAAACGCCGTGGGTTTCGTGCAGCGCTATGCCATACACGTATTCATCAGCCTCGCCGCCGATCAGCGCCGACCCCACGGTATGCTCCAGATCCGACGACAGTTTGAGAACATAGGCGTCCAGGCCGATATCGTAGTTACCGGGGCGCGCCACAGCTGGTCCTGCGGTGTAGCCATCCGGCGCCAAGGGAAAATCGGCAGAGGCGGTAGAGCCCGCCAAATACACGAAACCTTGCCTATCGAGCGTAAGCGTTCGCCCGAAGTCATGATCATTCCCGCCAAGAATACGGACCTTGATTACGCGTTTTAAATCAGGACTTATTATGGCAACAAACGCGTTCGTTCTACCGGGGGCCCGACCCGCACCGGGAAATCTTGCGGACGTGGTGTTGCCGGCGATATAAATCCGGTTCTCGAGGTCAGTCGCGACCGCGTAGACCCTGTCGTCTCCATCACCGCCCAAACGTAAACTTGCCTGCGGATCCCCACCTGGCCGTTTCTTAACCAGAACGACATCAAAATCATTGGCGTCGACAGACGTTTTTTGGGTAATCGTTGTGTCGGTTTTGATGTCCGATGAGTTACTGTGACCGGCAAATATAAGATCTCCCTGGGCATCCCTGGTGATCGACCTGCCGTACTCGTTGTTACTGCCGGACAACAACAGCGTTGACGAGGTGCCGGCGCTTCGTATCACGCGATCCGCACCATCACAGCCAGCCAACGCCAACAGCATGACAAAGGGCAAATACATGACCGGTGACCGTTGCCGCAGTGTTTGCCCTAAGGCCTGCAAAATCATGTCACAAATATCTTGAACAATGCGATGTAAATACCGGCTCAATACGCGGGCGGTTTGCGCTGCGCGTCGACAATGCATCCATCTCGTTAAGACCGCATCATCACACGGCCATGTCGTCTTAGGACGTACGCGCGTGACCTACCTAACGCGCGCTACCGCACACGTAAATTGCTTACCTACATTCAGTCGAATGGATGCCGCAGGCAGATGGTGTCGTCGCGATCAGCACCGGTGGAGATGAGATCGACACTGACCTCGGTCAGCGCCTCGATCTTCGCGACGTAGTCCCGCGCCGGCCCCGGCAGGTCATGAATCCGGCGCGCACCCGAGGTGGAGTCTTCCCAACCAGGCAGTTCCTCATAAACCGGTGTGCACTGATCCATCGCTGCGGCACCACTGGGCGGCAAGGTCAATGTTTGACCACCGCGCTCGTAGGCAGTGCAGATCTTGATGGTTGGCAACCCATCCAGCACATCGAGCTTGGTCAAGCATAATCCGGACAAACCGTTTACCTGTCGTGCGCGACGCATAGCCACGGCATCGAACCAACCACAGCGGCGGGGGCGCCCGGTGGTCGCCCCGAATTCTTGCCCGCGCTCACCCAGACGGCGGCCGATATCGTCCTCCAGTTCGGTGGGAAATGGCCCGCCCCCGACACGGGTGGTGTAGGCCTTGGCTACTCCCAACACGTAATCGATGGACAGTGGTCCGATGCCGCTGCCCGACGCCGCCGCCGCCGCCGTGGTATTCGACGAGGTAACGTAGGGATAGGTTCCATGATCGATATCCAGCAACATGCCCTGGGCACCCTCGAACATCACCGACTTGTCGGCCTGGATGTATTGCTCCAGCAACGCCGCCACGTCCGCCAGCAACGGCGCCAAACGCTCCTTTAGCTCCAGGCATTCGCTCAGCACCGATTCATACGCCACAGTGCCGGTTTGGTAGTAGTGCTCCAACGCGAAGTTATGATACTCCATCACTTCGCCAAGGCGTTCGGCGAAGCGGGGAGATTCGATCAGATCGCCGAAACGCAAACCCCGCCGCGCCGCCTTGTCTTCATAGGCCGGGCCGATACCCCGCCCAGTGGTGCCGATCGCCTGGTTGCCGCGCGCCTTTTCTCGCGCCACGTCGACGGCGATGTGATACGGGAGTAGCAGGGGGCACGCCTCGCTGACACGCACGCGCCCACGCACGTCAACACCGGTGTTCTCGACTTCTTGTATCTCCACCCACAGTGCCGACGGCGATAAGACCACGCCATTCCCGATCAGGCACTGGACATTATCGCGTAAAATTCCCGACGGGATGAGGTGCAATATGGTCTTGTGGCCATCGATGACCAATGTATGACCCGCATTGTGCCCGCCTTGAAATCGCACCACGGCGTCAGCCCGATCAGTGAGCAGATCAACGATCTTACCTTTTCCCTCGTCCCCCCATTGGGTTCCGATCAGCACGACTCGCTTGGCCATCTCTCGTCTTCCGCTTCAATCACCGTCAATCGGTCAGAACGCGCGACTATTGTTTTACGAAATACAAAAGGGTTAATCCGGCCGCCATACTCACAACGCCGAACATCCGTAACTGCCTGTCGGTCAACCCATCGATGACCGCCAACATTCTGCGTAATCCACCCGGATTGACAAACGGCATGATCCCCTCGAATACCAACACCAGCGCGAGCGCCGCCAGCAATTCTTGCCATGCAATCATGAAATACCAGCGCCCGAACCGGCAGCGTTTGTCTTATTCTGGTCTCGCGTTTTCTGGTCTCGCGTTCTTAAAGTACCTGAAAAATTCTGACTTCGGCTCGATGACGAGCAGGTCCCGTTCGGACTGAAATGTCTCTTTATACGCGTTCAAACTGCGGTACAGGTTGAAGAATTCAGCGTCGCGGCCAAACGCATCGGCATATACCGCGGTCGCCGTAGCGTCGCCTTCGCCACGCACCTGCTCCGCCTCGCGAAACGCATTGGCCAACGTAATCTCTCGTTGCCGTTCCGCGTCGGCGCGGATTTTCTCGGCTTGCTCGGCGCCTTGTGCGCGCAGTTCCTTGGCCACCCGCGAGCGCTCCGCATCCATGCGCTTGTACACCCGCTCACTGATTTCCGGGTCCCAATCGACGCGCTTTAGTCTTACGTCCACGACCTCGACACCGATCTCACGCGCTTGTTCGTCGGTTGCTTGTTGCACGATATTCATGATCTTGGCGCGATCACCGGAGATGACCTCCTGCACGGTACGCGTACCGAATTCCTCGCGCAGGCTGTCGTTGACGCGCTGGGCGAGGCGCGCTCTGGCACTGGTTAACAATCCACTCACCGTTACATAGTACCTAGCAACATCACGGATCCGCCACTTGACAAAGGAGTCGACCACCAGGTTTTTCTTTTCATTCGTCAGGTAGCGTTCCGGAGCGGCGTCCATGGTCTGGATGCGTGAATCATACTTCTGTACATCTTCGATGAACGGTATCTTGAAGTGCAGGCCCGGCTCGTCGTTCGATTTGATGATCTCGCCAAAGCGAAACACGATCGCCTTCTCACGCTGATCCACGCTGTAAATCGCCGACGACGCGCCGGCGACCACGAGGAACACCAAAACCAATCCAGCTAACAGTTTCGCATTCATTCTTGTCCCCTCCTTTGCCGGATACCGATACGGCTGCGTGAGTCCCGACTCCGATCCACCCCCCCCCCGGAATCATGTCCGACATCACCGATGTTGCTATCCGAAGTCCCCGCCGACGAGGCGTCCGCGCGCCGCTGACGCATCAATTGATCCAGCGGCAGGTAAATGACATTGTTCCCACCGGATTGATCGATCATCAGCTTGCTCGAGTTGCTGAGTACCTCTTCCATGGTCTCCAAGTACATGCGATCGCGGGTAATGTCCGGCGCTTTTTGGTATTCCGACAGCACCTGAGTGAATCGCGATGCCTCGCCTTCGGCGCGTGCTGTGACGCTCGCTTTGTACGCCTGCGCCTCCTGAATCGCCCGCGCGGCGCGCCCGCGCGCGCGTGGTATGATGTCGTTGGCGTAGGCCTCGGCCTCATTGCGCAGCCGCACCTGGTCCTCGCGCGCCTTGACCGCGTCGTCAAACGCCGGTTTTACTTCCTTCGGCGGCTGGGCATCCTGCATCTCCACGGCAATGATGTTGATGCCTGTTTGGTACCGGTCCAGAATGGTCTGCAGGAGATTACGCGTCCCTTGCACCACTTCCGGGCGGCCCTCGGTCAACACAAAATCCAAGGTGTTGGATCCGACCACTTCACGCACTGCGCTCTCGGTGGCGCCGCGTACCACGACCTCCGGATTGTCGGCCACGTTAAACACCAAGTCCCGGGGATCCTTGATGTCGTACTGCACAGCCAGTTGCAGATCAACGATGTTCTCGTCGGTGGTCAACATCAGCGCCTCGCGAGGCACCGTAGAACTCTGGCGATTGCGCCCAGTCGTCCGGTAGCCGACCTCCACGGTATTGACCTTCTGCACGTGCACTTGAATTACTTGCTCGAGCGGCCACCAGTGCCAGTTGAGACCAGCATTGGTCGTCTCGGAGTACTTGCCGAATCGAAGTTCAATTCCGGCAAAACCCTGCCGCACCTGATACGCGCTTTGATAAGACCACAGAACAAGAATGACGATCCCGATCAATAGGATGGTGGCTTTTCCCGGCAACTGGCTTCCGCCTCCTCGCCCACCACCGCCGCCACGGCCACCGAACATCCCGCCCAAGCGGTTTTGCACGTTTTTTACGATCTCATCGAGGTCCGGGGGTGCAGAACGACCCCCCTTCCGACCCCAGGGGTCCTTGTCATTCGAACCCGGTTGATTCCAAGGCATTTCGTTAGTTACTCCTGAGAAACATTAAAAAAACATTTACCGCATCGAATTTTCGCTACTTTCGGATTTTAACATGGCGAGGGGCATACGCACCGAGAATAGTTGCAGGATTGTCATGCCCCGGCTGCCTCGCGCAGATCCGGCAGGCTCTCAACGACACAGCTTTTGTCGAATTCCCGCTGCCGATGCATCCAATTCGACGTGGCTTCCGACATCTCCACGTCCAAAATCCAACCGCCTTGGGCGTCGATCTGCTCACGCAATACGTTCCCACGCTGAAACAGTTGTGCGCGCAGCCGGCCCTGCCGGGCCGGCAGCCGAATGCGATAGGAGCGTCGATAGCGGCCCAACTGCAGACTAATAGCATGGCCGAGCAGATCGACACCGGCGCCGGTCTGCGCAGACAACCAGACTTTATCCGGCAATCCTTGGGCATTGCACTCGTATCGCGGCGCGGTTCCGACAACATCGATCTTGTTGTAAACAACGACCACGGGTATCTCGTCGGCGCCGATATCGGCGAGGACACGCTCCACTTGATGCATGCATTCACGCCGGTCGGAATTACCGATATCAACCACGTGGAGCAACAGGTCTGCGTTGGCAACCTCTTCCAGCGTTGAATGAAAGGCCTTGACCAGGCTATGCGGTAGATCGCGGATGAAACCCACCGTATCCGACAACACCACCGGCCCAAAACCCGGTACCTCGAGGCGTCTCATAGTCGGGTCCAATGTCGCGAACAACTGATCCGCTATGAAGACATCGGATCCTGTTAATTGATTGAACAACGAAGACTTTCCCGCGTTGGTGTAACCCGCCAGCGAGACGGTCGGGATCGGGACCTTGTGCCGGGACTTGCGCCGTAGGCCGCGCTGCGACGAAACCCGCTCCAGCCGCCGTTTAAGCGTCTTGATACGCCGTCCGATCAATCGGCGGTCGGTCTCGAGTTGGGTTTCCCCCGGACCACGAAGCCCGATACCACCCTTCTGCCGTTCCAGATGCGTCCAACCGCGGACCAACCGGGTTGACAGGTGTCGGAGCTGGGCCAACTCGACCTGCAGTTTACCCTCATGACTTGCGGCCCGTTGCGCGAAGATATCGAGAATCAAACTGGTGCGGTCCAGTACCCGGCAGTCTACGGTCCGTTCCAGATTTCGTTCCTGAACGGGGGAGATATCATGATTGACCACGATGAAATCGGCGCCGCATCGGCTCACCATCTCCCGCAATTCTTGCGCCTTGCCCTTGCCGATGTAAGTTGCCGGATCCGGTGAGCTGCGTTGGCCGACCATCAGCTCGCAGATTTCAGCCCCGGCGGACTCCACCAGCAATTGCAGTTCCGCAACTGACTCGCTCTCGTCGCCGCGGCGCTGCCGCTGATGAACGAGGATCGCGCGATCTTTATGCGTCAGATCATCCACAAACGTACGGCATATACGGGCACACGTTGTTCCACACACGAGCGGGACAGGCTCGCGTGTTTGATGTCGTCACGTGTCTGTGGGTGGGACTTCGCCCACTTTTAGCTATCAGACGATTCGTCAGCGGACTCAAGTGGGATTTTGACGGCACGACTCGGTACAACGGTTGAAATGGCATGCTTATAGATCATTTGACTGACACTATTTTTCAGCAGCACCACAAATTGATCAAAGGATTCGACCTGGCCCTGTAGCTTGATTCCGTTGACCAGATATATTGACACCGGGACACGCTCTTTACGCAGCACATTCAGGAACGGATCCTGTAAAGCCTCCCCTTTTTTTTGTTGAGCCATCGTTTCTCTCCTGACCTTGTTATGATTGACCTTGTCTAAAGTAGTGGGGCTCTCCGTGGCGATTCTCAATGGGTACTCCTCCAGGAGTCCGGTACGACAGTTTGCCGATTAGGTATTCCGCTACCGAATTCACCGGTCCGTCGGGACGGTTCACATCGAGGCTGTTGATCCACACAACCCCCCGTTGGTTGCGCAACCACGTCAACTGGCGCTTCGCCAGTTGCCGGGTGCTGGCAACTGCTTTTTCCAACATCTCATTATAACTCACTTTGCCCACAAGATATTCGCCCACGTGCCGGTAGCCAACAACGCGAAGTGCTTGTAAATCAAGGGTAATTTCCTCTCGCTGTAACAACTGGCGCACCTCGTCCACCAATCCTCGCGCCAGCATCTCGCGAAATCGGTGATCAATCCGCCGATGCAGTTGCGCCCGATCCGCAGCCGTGACCGCGAGTTTGTGGATGCGATACGGCGCGGGGACGCGCGCCGCGCCGGCCTTGCCCATCGGCGAACCGGTAAGCCGATTCAACTCCAAGGCGCGCTGAATTCGCTGTCGGTCATGGGGATCGATGCGCCGCGCGCGATTTGGGTCCACGTGCGCCAGCTCACGATGAAGTGCCGGCCAACCCAACTGCGCGGCGCGCCTGGCGAGGCGGTCGCGCACCGCGCTATCGGCCCCGGGCAGAGCGTCGATTCCGTGCTCCAGTGTCCGAAAATAGAACATCGTGCCGCCTACCAACAGCGGTATCTTACCCGCGGCCGTAATGGCCGCCATCTCGTTCAGGGCATCGCGGCGAAAGTCGGCCGCGGAATAGGCTTGGTGTGGTTCGCGAATGTCGATCAGCCGGTGCGGCACCTGCTGCAGACAAGCCTTGGACGGCTTGGCGGTGCCAATGTCCATGCCTTTGTATATTTGTGCCGAGTCCACGTTGATTACTGCGAACGGAAACGCACCGGCAAGCCTGACCGCCAGGTCGGTCTTGCCGGCCCCGGTGGGGCCCATGAGAAATACGGCAGGCGGAGGCATGGTCATCGCAGATCGGGTCGCGGGGCTAACGGCCCCGCATAAACCATTTATCCACTTCCGCCAACGACAATTGGACCCACGTCGGACGCCCATGGTTGCACTGATTGCTGCGCTCGGTCGCTTCCATATCCCGCAGCAGCGCATTCATCTCCTCGATGCCAAGGCGCCGATTCGCGCGCACCGATCCATGACACGCCATGGCGGACAATACCTCGTTGATGCGATCGGCGATACGCAGACTGCTGCCGCATTCCGCGAGATCCGCCAGCACGTCCCGCACCAGGGCGGGGATGTCCACATCGGCGAGGAGCGCCGGCGCTTTGCGCGCCACCAGGGTGTCCGCGGACAACTGTTCGATGTCAAAACCCAAGCCATCGAATTGGTCGCCGTAGCGGCTCCATGTTGCCATTTCCTGGGTCGTGACCTGCAACGTGACCGGCACCAACAACGACTGGCCGCGGACTCCGTCCTTGATCCATTGGTCTTTCAGACTCTCGTAGGTAATGCGTTCGTGGGCAGCATGCATATCCACGAGCACCAAACCCTTTTGGTTTTGCGCGAGAATGTAGACACCGTGTAGCTGCGCCAACGCATACCCCAGTGGCAATGCGCCGTCGGGCTCGTGTACCGTGTGAACCGCTGGCGCATGGCCCACGGAACCCGGCGACGCCCGGTAGCCGCTTGCGGGTTCGGCAAGGCGCATCGCCATCGTCAGTTGTGCGGCACCGACACGGTCACCGGCGCGCGGCAACTCCCGCGGCAGCTGCGCCACGGTGCTGACCGCATGCCGCGGCGTGGTGTCGTCGGCCACAATTCGATGCAAGGTGTGATAGATAAAATCATGCACCGATCGCGTATCCCGGAACCGGACTTCGTGTTTTGCGGGATGCACGTTGACGTCGACGCGCGACGGATCCAACTCGAGATACAGCACAAAGGCCGGATGACGGCCATGATAGAGCACATCCTGATAGGCCTGGCGAACGGCGTGGGCCACGGTTTTATCACGCACCATCCTGCCGTTTACGAAGAAATATTGCAGATCCCGTTGACTGCGGGAGAATGTCGGCAGGCCTAACCAGCCCCACAATCGCAAGTCACTCCCTGCATGCGCGAAGTACAACGATTGTTCCGCCATGGCCGCCCCGCAAATGGCGCGCAGCCGTTGGTCCTGCTGGCGTTCGTCGCAGGCAGCGGGATACGTCGCCACCGGACGCTCGTCGCGGCGATATGTGATATGCACCGCGAAGCGGCTCAGGGCCAAACGCTTCAGAATCTCCGCGATGTGATACGCTTCGGTGCGTTCGCTGCGCAGGAATTTTCTCCGCGCCGGCGTATTATAGAACAGATCCCTGACTTCAACGCTGGTCCCAACCGGATGCGCTGCGGGCTGCGGCCCGCTAAGGTTGCCAGCCCCGTCACTGCTCACCTCCCATCCCATGCGGTCATCCTCGATGCGGGTACGCAACCGCAACCGCGATACCGAGGCGATGCTCGGTAGCGCTTCGCCACGAAAACCCAACGAGCGGATGGATTGCAGATCGCCGATTGCAACCAGCTTACTGGTAGCGTGGCGGGACAACGCCAATGGCAAATCTTGTTTGACGATGCCGCACCCGTTATCCGTCACCTGGATACGCGTAATGCCGCCCCGGTCAATGTCTACGTCGATGGTACCAGCGCCCGCATCAAGGCTATTTTCGAGTAATTCTTTGAGAACCGATGCCGGGCGCTCAATAATTTCGCCGGCGGCGATCTGATTGACAAGTTGCGAGGGAAGTTCCCGGATTCTGGATCGTGACTCGCCCAATGTGTTATCCCCCTACGCCGTTAACCGGGATACGCAATTTCTGCCCGACGCGGATAGTGTTTCCGTTCAGTTTATTAGCACGCTTGAGGCGTGCGATAGACGTGCCATAGCGCACCGCGATGGCCGACAACGAATCACCGGAGCGCACCACGTACGTCATGTCGGTTTTCGCCGCCGCGGTGGCGCGGACCGGATGACGGCTAAGATAACGTTTTATTCCCTGATAAATCGCATTCGCGATCCGGCGCCGGTGTTTGGCATTGCGCAGCAGGCGTTCCTCCGTGGGATTACTGAGAAATGCGGTCTCCACCAGGATCGACGGGATATCCGGTGATTTCAGCACCACGAATCCCGCCTGCTCCACGCGCTTGCGGTGGGTTGGACCGATCTTGCGCAACGCACGCAGCACATCCTGCCCCAAGTCGAGGCTGCGACTGACCGTCTCGGTCATCGACAGGTCCAGCAACACCTTGGCCAACTGATCATCCGTGTCACGCAAGCTCACACCACCGATGAGATCCGCGGCGTTTTCCTTATCCGCCAACCACCGTGCCTGCTCGGTGGACGCCCCGCGCCGAGACAAGGCATACACCGACGAGCCTCGCACCTTCCGGTTGGGGAAGGCATCGGCATGAATCGACACGAATACATCTGCCTGGTGGCGGCGTGCCTTGGCGATACGGCGTCTCAAACTCAGGTAGTAATCACCTGTGCGAATCATCACCGGGCGCATACCGGAATCCCACTCGATCAATTTCCGAAGCTCCCGCGCAACCTTCAACGAAATGATCTTTTCCCGGGTCCCAATACGTCCGACCGACCCTGGGTCCTCACCACCGTGTCCCGCGTCTATGGCCACCACGATTTTCGCGGACCGCTCACGTGGCGGCGGCGTATAGTCTTTCGGCGCCGCATTCACGCTGGCTTCCTTGGCGTACAGATCGATGACCAAACGATGGCCGTAGAGGCGATTCGGGGTCAACACGAAGGTTCGCGGGCGCACCTTCCGCTTGAGGTCCAGGACGATTCTAAGCACGCGATCGTCCGGCTTGCCGGTACGCAGGCGCCGCAGGTATGGTCCGCGCAGATCGAGATTCGGCAGGCTGCCAAACAGTTTCGCGTTTTGCAGGTCCAGCACCAACCTATCCGGATCATCCAGCGTAAACAACCGGTGTTCCACCGGACGGCTGAGATCAAGCACCAAGCGTGTGTGATCCGGTGCACGCCACATACGGAGGTTCTTCACTGTCACCACATCCGCGAGGCACAGGTTTGCCACGAACAACAACCATACCCCAGCCAATCGATGAACCTTCACAAACCTCCGCACAATTCGTGACCCAATTCGGTATAGCAATCAATTTCGACGACGCGCCGGTCGCCATTATGATGAATCCTGATTACGGCATCTGCCGGCGGCAGTACACCTGCGCCCCGCTCCGCCCATTCTACGACACAGATGCCGCTCCCGATCATATAATCACGTATCCCCACGGATTCAACCTCCTCCGGCGCGGAGAGGCGGTACAGGTCGAAATGATTGATCAGCAGGTCCGCTACCTCGTATGGCTCCACCAGCGTATAGGTCGGACTTTTAACGTGACCGCGGTACCCAAGACCGCGCAACAGTCCGCGTACGAAGGTGGTCTTCCCGGCCCCGAGATCACCCTGCAAATACAGCAGTTGCCCCGAACGCAAATGGCCAGCCATGGATGCCGCTAATGCGAGCATTGCTTCCTCATCGTCGACCACGACGCGCGTGGTAGTCATGCCCACAAATCGCTGAGCACGGCGCTCAGCCACGGATAAAGATCGGTCGCCATCAAGCCGCGCTCGCCAATCTCCCGGGCGGCGTGGTCCGCGGCGGCGGCGTGCAGCCAAACGCCAATACACGCCGCTGACGACAGCGGCATTCCCTGCGCCACCAATGACACGATCACCCCGGTCAGCACATCACCCATACCGCCCGTGGCCATACCCGGGTTACCGATATCACACACCCACAGTTCGTCGGCCGCGCCGCTAACCAAGGTCCCCGATCCCTTGAGTACGGCAACACCGTCGAAACGGCGCGCGATCTCCCGTACCGCCGCCACGCGGTCCGACTGGACCTGGCCGCTCCCGGATCCCAACAATCGGCCCGCCTCGCCCGGATGTGGGGTCAGGATCCACGGCTCCCGACGCACCGGATCCGCCGCCAGCAGATTCAACGCGTCCGCGTCGACGACCAGGGGTCCTCGCCACTCCAGCGCCAACGAGAGCATCACCTTACCCCATTCACCCTGCCCCAAACCCGGTCCTATGGCTACCGCGTCTGCGCCCGCCAGCTGCTCCTTAACCGCCGCCGGGTCATCACTCCCGGTAACCAACAACTCCGGGCACCCGGCGGTGACCACGGGCGCGTGCTCGGGACGCGTGATGACGCGCACCAAGCCGGCGCCGCTTCGGTACGCCGCCACGCCGCACATCTGCAGCGCACCGAGCATCCCGATATCGCCGCCGATCGCCACAACCCGGCCGCAGTCGCCTTTGTGGGCGTCACGTTCACGCGCGAGCCCCGCCCATGTGTCGGGGCCGGGCCGGATACGCCGCGCCGCGGGCGCCAGCTCGCCATAGATATCCGGCGGGACACCCAAGTCGTTAAACAACACCGTCCCTCCCAGGGCCCGGCCACGTCCAGTGAACAAACCCAGCTTCATGCCGATAAACGTCACCGTTGCGTCAGCGCGCACCGCAGTCCCCAACACGCGGCCGGTATCTGCATGCAATCCCGACGGAATATCGATTGCCAACACCGCTCCGGAGTGCGCGTTGATCGCATCGATGGCGCGGGCATATTCACCCTTCACCTCCCGCTCTAATCCGGTGCCCAGTAACGCATCCACCACCACATCGGCGCTGGGCGCCGCGGCATCGGCAAGGTCCTGGATCTCACCACCGGCCTGTTCGTAGGCCTGGCATGCCTTGATCGCCGCCTGGGACTTGGGCGGCGCCACCGCCCACACCCGCTCTGCCAGTCCCGCCTGCCGCGCCTGGGCGGCGAGGACATACCCATCGCCACCGTTATTGCCCGTACCGCATACAATGCCGATGCGCCGGGCGCGCGGCCAGCGTGCAAGCAGCACCCGAAATGCGGCCTGGCCGGCGCGGGCCATTAATTCGTAACCATCGATGCCACGATCTTCGATGGCGATGCGGTCCAATTCACGCACCTGTTCGGCACGGTACAACTCCTGGGGCAGCGATTTCATAGTGGGTATGATAGGGGGTAATGGTTTCCAAGCGAAGCGCACCGTTGAACTTCCACCAGCTTGCCGAACGCATCAAGCGGTGGGGTGCGCAACTCGGTTTTCAGCAGATCGGCATCACCGACACGGATCTTGACCGGGCCGAACGCCACTTGACGCACTGGCTGGAGCAGGGCCGGCACGGGGAAATGCACTACATGGCGCGGCACGGCCTGCGTCGCAGCCGCCCCGCCGAGCTGGTACCAGGCACCATCCGCGTGATATCGGCACGCATGGACTACTGGCCCCCGGGGGCCCGTGAGGCATTCGCGGTGCTTGACGATCCCACCGTGGGATTCGTGTCCCGCTACGCGACGGGGGGCGATTATCACAAATTGATTCGTAAACGGTTGCAGCGTCTGGTGGACCGGATCACCGCCCAGGTCGGGCAGTTTGGCTATCGGGTATTCACCGATAGCGCACCGGTGCTGGAAAAAGCGCTAGCCGAAAAGGCCGGTCTCGGATGGATCGGCAAGCACACCAATGTCATCAACCAGGCCGCCGGATCGTGGTTTTTTTTGGGAGAGATTTACACCGATTTACCGTTACCCATGGATTCCCGCGCACGGAATCACTGCGGGACCTGCACCGCCTGCATCGGCGCCTGCCCCACGAATGCCATCGTGGCGCCGTATCAGCTCGATGCAAGGTTATGCATTTCCTACCTGACCATAGAGTTGCGCGGTCCCATACCCAAGCGGTTGCGCCCACTCATCGGTAATCGCATCTTTGGGTGTGATGACTGTCAATTGATATGCCCGTGGAACCGCTTCGCCCGCACTTCCAATGAGCCCGGGTTCTCTCCGCGAGCACCGGTAAGCGATCGGAAATTGGCGGAACTGTTCAAATGGACAGAGCGGGAATTCGCAAGCAGAACATCGGGGTCAGCGATTCGCCGCGTCGGTTATGAAGGTTGGTTACGAAACATCGCCATCGCCCTGGGTAACGCGCCCACGTCAAAAGTGGTTGTCACGTCACTCGAGAGCCGCAGCGATGACGCCTCCGATCTGGTACGTGAACACGTGGCTTGGGCACTTGCTCAACATCGCTAACCTGCCTATCGCGCCAGCGCATGCAATAGGCGGGTTAACTCGAGTTCTCGCTATCCGCTTGCTCTGTTGCCGGCGCCAAAGAGATAAAATGATCGCGGTAATAGCGCAACTCGCCGATCGATTCGCGGATGTCATCCAGAGCCTTGTGGGTATTTTTCTTATTCAGCCCCGCATAAACCTGTGGAGACCAGCGCCGTGCCAACTCCTTCAATGTGCTCACATCTAGATTGCGATAATGGAACCACTGCTCCAGTTCAGACATGTAGCGGCGTAAGAAGCGCCGGTCTTGATAGATGCTGTTTCCACACAACGGCACCCGGTTCCGCGGAATAAATTCTTGCACAAAAGCAAGTGTCTCCGCTTCTGCCTGCATTTCGGTATATGGGGAACTCTTGACGCGCTCAATGAGCCCGGTTTCACCGTGAGTCCGCTTGTTCCAGTCGTCCATGCCATCCAACAGCGCCTGTGCCTGATGAATAGCAATCACCGGCCCTTCCGCCACGACATGCAGGTCGCTATCGGTTATTATGGTTGCAATTTCGATGATACGGTTTGTCTCCGGGTCGAGTCCCGTCATCTCTAGATCCATCCATACCAGTGCGCTAGAATCCTTTGACATTACCTTCCTCCACCTGTGGGCGATTGAATGTTCCTCGTGTGATGTGGTTTCATTTAATTGAGTGTATCAGCAACATCTATTGGTTTCGAATCTTCGCAATCGTAAATTTAAGGAGCATGACTTATGCGCATGGTATCAGCTAGTACTTTCATATTCGCGCTGTTATTCACCATTTCGGCGCATGGATTTCTACTCGGAGATCCGGATAACGGCAAGCTTGTTCACCAGGAAAAATGTAACGCATGCCACATCGGCAAGTTTGGCGGTGACGGCGCTAAAATTTATTCGCGCGATGACCGCCGGATACAGACCGTAGAAGGTCTTATGGCGCAAGTGGAGTTTTGTGACCGGCAGATAAAAAGTGGTTTGAACGGCGATGAAATCAATGATCTCGTGATATATCTGAACGAAAACTACTATAAGTTCGAGTGATGATTATTATGGCTGACTTGACAAACAAAACCTGCCGGTCCTATGACAAGCATGAACCTCCCTTGCACAGCGACGCCGTAAAATCAGGCCTGGCGCGGATCCCAGGATGGTCCGCCGGAGATGAAGGCACCGAGATAAGCCGCACCTTCGAATTCAAGAACTACTACGAAACCATGGCTTTCGTAAATGCCCTGGCATGGATCGCTCACCAGGAGGATCATCATCCCGACATAGAGGTCGGCTACAAACGGTGCCTGGTGCGTTACGCGACCCATTCAATTGGCGGGGTGTCGGAGAATGATTTTATCTGTGCGGCTAAGCTCAATAGGCTTTTTGGTGATTAATACTCTTTTCACCGTGTAAACCAGCCAGCGTGATGCAGAAACGATTCCAGATGCCCGCACGACGGGGCAAAACTATATATAATTTTGTCATCCCGAGTCGCTGTGCGGCGAGAGATCTTGCCGTGTTGATGCCAGTCACCTTCATCCCACATGTTGAGAGTCCTGACTCGCGTTGGGCACCGATCCACAACAGCTCGGATCCTTCGCTGCGCTCAGAATGACAGTTTATTACTTGGCAGGTGGGAGTAATATCCTCCCCTGCTGTGCAGGAATATAAGTGTCATCACGACCTTCGCGGCTACAAGCCGCTCCCACACTTCGCGGCTACGAACCGCGTCCACGGTTATTAGATACTACGCCGGTCGTTGAACGCCTGAGCCAGGGTGCCGTGATCCATGTATTCCAATTCGCCGCCCACCGGTACCCCGCGAGCGAGCCGCGTCACCTTCACTTCCAGGAGGTCAGTGATCTGACGGATGTATTCCGCAGTGGCCTCACCCTCGACGGTCAGGTTGGTCGCGACAATTACTTCGCGAATACTCCCCTCCGCCACCAGTCGCTGAAATCGATCGATTCCCAACTCGTCGGGACCAATCCCATCTAGCGGCGAGATATGCCCCATGAGCACAAAATATTTGCCCCCATATACCCCCGCCTGTTCAACGGACTCAAGATCCGCCGGCGTTTCGACCACGCACAACAAGGTATCGTCGCGCTTGCTTGATGAGCAGATAGCGCACATCTCCGCTTCACTCAAGGTATTGCAGCGACGGCAGTGCTTGACTGTCTGCACCGCCTGGTTTATCGCCGCGGCGATTTCCCTGGCCCCCTCCCGGTCCCGCTCCAATAAATGAAACGCCATCCGCTGCGCAGTCTTGGGCCCTACGCCTGGCAGGCGGCGCAGCGCCTTTTTGAGCGCCTCGATCGCGTATACGTCGGCCATCAAGCCCTATAACGGGAGATTCAATCCCGGAATATTGAAACCTGACGTCAAGCCCGCCATTTTATCCTGGGTCGCTTTTTCCACCTTTCGTACCGCATCGTTTACCGCTGCTGCAATGAGGTCTTCCAACACGTCCTTGTCGTCACCAAGCAGATCGTTCTCGATCTCGACCCGGCGAACATCATGCCGGCACGTCATGGTCACCTTAACCATGCCTCCACCCGACGCACCCTCCACCTCGATATGCGCCAGCTCCTCTTGGGCTTTGCGTAAATTTTCCTGCACCGCTTGTGCTTGCTTCATCAAATTACCGAGTCCGCCCTTCATCACCACCTCACTTTTGAGAATCACGAGTCTGTATCGATTCGGGAACAATCGTAGCATCGAATCGATTGATAATCTCCTCAACGTTGGGATCATTTTCTATTGCCTGGTGAGCGGCCTGTTTGCGCTCGGCTTCACGGCGGTCGCGTATTTCCGCCGGCGTTTCTTGATCAGCTTGCCCCACGACGATGTTAAGCTTTACATCCGCGTTCAGCTCCTGCCTTATGGCCGCGGCGAGGGCGTCGTCCCGTTCCTGATTGAGCAAATGCTCATGATTTGCATCCAGGGTAAATTCGATCATCTCTTTGGTGACGGTCGTGGGCACCACATTCATCGCGAGTTCTCGAATCAAGGCGGACACATCCAAGCGCGCGGCCACGTCGCTCCAGTTGTGCGCGGTAATGTCCACGACTTTTGACGGACCCTGCTCCATCCGGCCGGGCGCGCGCTGCACCGGTTGTGGAACATCGGCGGCTACCTGCTGATCTGCGGGTCGAAACGCCAACATGCGGAGCATGATCATCTCGAAACCGCTCCTCGGGTCCGGCGCCAGGGGCAGATCGCGCTTACCTATCAAGCCAATTTGATAGAACAATTGCAGACTGTCGATATCCAGACGCTGCCCCAACTCCCGGTGCCATTCCATGTCGACTTGTTTCGCCTCCAGTGCCGCCGGCGCCTGGTGATACAGGGCAAGATAACTTATCGCGCGCAGTAACTCGTCGAGAGCCGACGCAAAATCACAAGACCCGCCGCTCATGCGGTCTACACATTGCATCAAAGCCTGTCCATCCTGATCCGCCAATCCGAGCAACAAGTCCTTGATGTGGGTTTGATCGATGGTCCCGAGCATATCGCGGATCGACGACTCGCGGACTTCACCACCGCTGTGCGCGATGCCTTGGTCCAAGACGCTCAGGGCATCGCGCATGCTGCCGTCCGCCGATTGCGATATCAACCTAACGGCAGCCGCATCAAACGCAATCTGCTCCTGCCCGAGTATATATTCGAGTTGTCCCGATATTTGATCGACACTCAACGCCTTCAGATTGAACTGCAGGCATCTCGATAACACCGTCATCGGGAGTTTTTGCGGGTCGGTGGTTGCCAGTAAAAATTTTACATGCGGTGGGGGCTCCTCAAGCGTTTTCAACAGCGCGTTGAAACTGTGCCCCGACAACATGTGCACCTCGTCTATGAGATAAACCTTATAACTGCCGCGCGTGGGCGCATACTGCACATTGTCCAGTAATTCCCTGGTGTCATCCACCTTGGTTCGTGATGCCGCGTCGACTTCAATGAGATCGATGAAACGGCCCTCATCAATCGCAACACAGGTCGCGCAGCTGTTACAGGGTGTGGAACTGACACCCTGTTCGCAGTTCAAGGCCTTGGCAAGAATCCTTGCCAGGGTCGTCTTGCCCACGCCGCGGGTACCGGTGAACAGAAACGCGTGATGCACGCGGTTGCTGTCCAACGCATTGCTCAACGCGCTCACTGCATGTTGTTGACCGACGACCTCGGAAAAAAGCCGTGGCCGCCATTTACGTGCTAAGGCTTGATAACCGGACCTCGGCACCCGATTCAGTTGCTGCGGCTGCTTCCTTCCGGACCTGACCGGGTTCACAACCTATCGTCACCGGGGAGACCAACTGTCACCGCCATAGTCATTGTCTCCAACCTAAGGAGCCTGGCGGAGAGGGTGGGATTCGAACCCACGATACGCGAAGCGTATACACGCTCTCCAGGCGTGCGCCTTCGACCGCTCGGCCACCTCTCCGTAAGGTCTGATCCTTTGAAATGTTCAGATACATAACGGTGTGACTACACTAAGGCGGCACACCTGTCCCGCGCGGCGGGGGGTCACTCACACATTGAACCGCCGCTCTGGTGATGATGCATGATCAAACTCCAGCGGCGCGGGAAGATTAAACTACTCACCCCATATTGGCAACGCGCGCGCACGGCGTTTCCGTCGGCCCGCGGAAACCAATCGGGACGGGGTTCTTGCTCCACAGTGGCGGGCGCAGTACCGTAGCCCCTGGGCGGAGAGGGTGGGATTCGAACCCACGTGGGGCAAAAGCCCCCAACGGATTTCGAGTCCGCGCCGTTATGACCGCTTCGGTACCTCTCCTCGGGGCCGCAACGGGTAGCTTACGTAGGTTAAGTTTCGGCTACAAGTCCATTCATGAGACCACGATTAGCACATGAATGATACCACCGCTAAGCGCGGCTGGCTGCGATGGCTGCCGTTGGCGCTGCTGTTCACCGGTTTGTGCACCTTGCCGCTGTTCTTCGTGTTCGATCGGCCCCAATCCACCGATACCCTGGCACAGATCAAGCATATTGGCATACTCCGGGTGCTGACCATTAATGGACCGAATACCTATTATGAGGGCGCCAGCGGTGCGATTGGATTGGAATACGACCTTGCGGAACGTTTCGCCGCCTCGCTCGATGTCGCATTGGCGCTGGAGGTGACGACCAACTTTGCCTCCTTGATCCCACGACTACTACGCGGTGACGCCCATATGGCCGCCGCCGGCGTTACCATCACCGATCAACGCCAACAGGTACTGCGGTTCTCGCGGCCGTTTGAACAGATCCGGCAACAGGTTGTCTACCTCAGGGGGAACAAACGCCCGCGACGGGTCGAGGACCTGCTTGGACGGCGCGTCGAGATCGTGGCGGGAAGCAGCGCTGCAGAACGACTGGCCGAGCTCAAAGTGCATCACCCTGGCCTCGAATGGACCGAGACCAGCGGTAAGGACGCCGAGGAGCTGCTGGCCGAGGTGTGGACCGGCGAATTGGAAGTCACGATTACCGATTCGCAGACCGTGGCCCTGGTACGTCAGCACCACCCACAAATCCGGGTGGCATTCGTGTTGCCGCACGCAGAGAATGTGGCGTGGGCGTTTCCGCGAAATGTTGACCCGGATCTGTTCGCGGCCGGCAACGAATTTTTACGGTCGATCAAAAAATCCGGTGAACTCAATCGATTGATTGATCGCTATTATGGCGCCGTCGAGCGATTTGACTACGTGAACGTGACTACTTATCGCCGCCGTATATTCAGCGTCCTTCCGGAATACGAGTCCCTGTTCAGAGCAAGTGCCGAACAAACGCAACTGGACTGGCGCCTGCTGGCGGCACAGGCCTATCAAGAATCACAATGGAATCCCAAGGCAGTCTCGCCCACCGGGGTACGGGGCATGATGCAGTTGACCAAGGTCACTGCAGACCGCTTCGACATCCTGGACCGGGAGGACCCCCGGCAAAGTATTCTCGGTGGCGCGCAATATCTCAGGCACCTGATGGACCGCCTGCCGCCGAAGATCCAGGACCCGGACCGGACCTGGCTGGCGCTGGCGGCATACAACGTCGGTTTCGGTCACCTGAAGGACGCCCGTATACTTGCGCGGAAAAATGGCCGCGACCCCAATAAATGGGTCGATGTGAAAGAGATCTTACCGCTATTGTCGGTGCCAAAATGGTACCAGCGAACGAAGCACGGCTACGCGCGTGGCCATGAGCCGGTGAGCTACGTCACGCGCATCCGGTCATTTCACGATATTCTGTTGAAGATCGAGGAACAGGATGAACCCAGGCAAGTCACACCGCAACCACAAACATCGGTGCCGGCGGCATAGTATCGATGATTATCGCGGCGACTCGGCGTTCAACAAACGGGACATTGCAAACGCATTACGCCAATCGGTCTTCGCAAACCCCGGACACTCCATAATGTCCCTCCCGCCGCTCAATATCATCGGCCTCATCAACCGGAGACCGGCGGTGGCGTTCTCAAAGCGTCGAACGCGGCGACACCCGGTGGTAACCTCGCCACACACCACACCAACACAAACGTGTACAACGATTCAACAATCCAGGTCTTCGATCTGGATATTTCGACCCGGTCGCCGGGCCTTGAAAAATTCCACCAACAGCACCCTGCAATTCTGCTCCAGAACACCGTGTTCGATTTCGCATTGGTGGTTCAAGGCATGGTGACGCAGCAGGTCGAACACCGATCCCGCCGCGCCGGATTTGGCATCGAAGGCGCCGAATACCACCCGCTTGACGCGGGCATGAACGATGGCGCCGGCGCACATCACGCACGGCTCCTTGGTGACATACAAGGTGGTGTCCACGAGCCGGTAATTTTGCAGCCGCGCCGCCGCCTGCCGCAGGGCGACGATTTCCGCATGGGCGCTGGGATCCGTGCTGGCAATGGATTGATTCCATCCTTGTCCCAACACCTTGCTCCCGCGCACCAGCACCGCGCCTATCGGAACTTCATCGATATCCCGCGCACGCTGCGCCAACGCAAGGGCGCACCGCATCCACTGCTCGTCGTCGCGGGATACCTGTCCCATGGCGCAATCATTCCCACTCGATTGTAAACAAGCCATTTTTACCATTTAATATCTATGGCTTACTTGTTGTTATAGGTGGTAATACCATGAAAAATACCATGCTCAAAAAATCCTTCCAAATGCTCGAAAAAATAGCCGGTTGAACACTGCCACACAGGACTCTAGGCCACCTTCCGGGCCTTGACTTCCAGGTGTATGCCCTCCTGCTTCTGCAGGTAATGGATCACCGCAAACAGGTTGCTCGCCTGGGGGTTCCCTTTCGGCCCGAACATGCGCATGAGACTCTTGCTCGATTTATCGAAGACTCGGGACAGTTCCTCGAACCCGATCGTCGCGTTGATATAGTCGCGCAATACCGCCTTGCCGGTATCGATTTCACCAGCGAGCAGGCATTCGGCCCCTTCTTGCAGCAGGGCCTTGCGAAACGCGGGATCCCGTTGGGCGCGTGCCTGTATGGTGCCCTTAAAATCTTTCGTCAAAGCCATCATGTCACCTCTTGCCGTTTCCGGCGCTTATAGTCGCGCCAGTGCCCTTTTGCCGCAGCAATATCTGCATCCTGGCGCTTCTTGGTACCACCCGCGAGCAATATCACCAACCGGTCGCCATCCTTGCCAAAGTAGATCCGACAGCCAGGACCAAAATCGATTCGGTACTCATAGACGCCGGCACCAACACCTTTCACATTAGAGAAGTTACCCTGCTCCATCCGATGGACGGCTGTCGTCACCTTGACCGCAGCGGCCACATTCAGACGATCGAACCATTTGGCATAAAAACTATTACCCTTAGCGTCGAGGTATTCTCTAACCTCTATCATATGACCCATATAGTAGCATATATGTTACCTTTAGCAATACCCATACAACGATAGATTTCTGGAAAACCGTTGTTTTCAATGGAGTGATAACCGATCTGGCGTCTGAGCAGTTGAAAACGTGCGCGGGGCGCGACCTATGCTCCCGTTCCACGCGGGGCGCGACTGTGTTATTTGGGTACATTCAGACCATATAGAAGCGTTTCAATCCACGCGCCCACGCGGGGCGCGACTTATTCCCACTCCAATTCTTCACGAGTATGTGTGGTTTCAATCCACGCGCCCACGCGGGGCGCGACATTTGCATATACCGGTCCATGGTGAACAGCGATTCTGGTTTAATGTGAACACCGATTCTGGTTGAACGTGAACAGTCATTCTGGTTCAACGTGAACACTTTCCGGTTTTTTCCGGAATCGGTGTTCACCATGCCGGAATAGGTGTTCACGTTCGACCGGAATCTTTTCCAACGCATTGTTTTTCAAAATGTTTGATACCTTCTCTCCATTTTTGGGGAGAGGTTATGTCAGCGAAGAGAACTACAATGCGAAATATACGAGAAATCCTACGTTTACGGCTCGCTGCCGGTCTGTCGATACGCCAGATCAGAGCCAGCACGAAGGTCAGCGTCGGTGCTATCCAGAAGCTTCTAGCCCGGGCCGATGAGGAGGGGCTCACTTGGCCCCTGCCGCCGGAGCTGGATGACACTCAACTGGCCCGTCTGTTCTATCCCGGAGCCGATACCCGGGTCTCAGCCCGGTATCAGGTGCCGGACTGGTGTTGTTGCCGGAGTAAAAGCGCGGTTATTTGCCGCGGCCTAGTTTAACTTGGAATCGGCATCGCGGCGTTCCTGCCACCAATATTTGGCAAGAGATGC
>CAMYKK010000032.1 GCA_947258975.1 uncultured Gammaproteobacteria bacterium | reverse complement strand
GCCCATTGCGCCTAAGCCTGATCATGCAAAACAACTACTTACGCGGCGTGCACCGCGTAAATTCGTAAAATCTCAGGGCGAATCCGCTAAGTTGGGTTAGCCAACATGGCGAAGCAGACCAAGGAGGCGGTCGGTGCGAACGAACTGGAGGTGGTCGCCGTTCAAAGGGGAAGAAAGACTGGAGCGCGATAAAGCGGATATCACGACGTACCTGCCGAAGCCGCAGAGCTCGGGTAGTCAGGCACCAGGCCGCTTTGTTACGCGTGATCGAGTTCGCAGAGATGGTTTCCTCAAAACGCCTACTACCGCGTCAAATACACCCATTTGCCAAGCGCATAGTCAAAATAGCGTTGCACGCGGATACCATCCCAATGGTATTGGAGCAGCTTGCCGGTCGTGGGACGGCCGACCGCCGTGGGCCGGAAAGCCGCCACACACTCCCCGCCGGGATGGCGGACGCTTCGATAGACAAGGCCGTGGCTGTCTCGACCGCGTAACGCCGCTGCAAACGGTTGGCTTGCCGCATAGGAATTCGGATCGAGAATTTGTTTTTGCCGTGCTGCGAAGAGACTGGAAACGTCATGCAAGAGGGTGTCAACGGGGCCTAGCAAGACACGCATGTCCTCGTAGCGTGGCGCGTCGTGACTGTCGTGCGCAAAGCGCCCGAAATGGTGAACGGTCTCACGCAACGCCGTTGCGAATGCTTTGGCGGCGTAGTACACGCCATAGGATCCAGCACTGAACCGCGAACCCTTCGGATTGGGATGGGTGAAAGCAGCCATGACGTAACTCGCACCCGGTCCGCTTACCCGCTGCTCCGGCGGGACCAGATGGATCTCGCCCACCTCGTCGCGAATGCGTGGATTGACCCGTTGCTCGAGTGCGATCAAGGCATCCCAGACCGCGGGGTCGTTCGACACACGCTCGTAGAGATTGATCGGCGGATAGCGGGTGGCAATGATACGGGTCGCGCGCTTCCAACGGACACGGCGCGTTGCCGGATCAGGACCAGGGCGCGCGGGCGGCATCGACGTAGATACGGACCGCGGCTAAGTCCGTGACATCGCCCGCTGCCATGCGCTGGAGCGGTGTCTGTCCTGCAAAATAATCATTAGCTTGGTTAACCCAACCGTCCGCTTGAGCCGGGTCCGAGTAAAGAATCTGCAGGGACTTGTATACACCGGCGACGTATCCTATCCGGCGCAGGGTATCTTCGGGCACCCGCTTCACACGGCCCGATTTCCATTGATAAAAGGTGCGCACGGGCGGCGATCCCAGTATCTTTTGCATCTGGGCATTAGTCGCCCGCCACAACGCCATGATGCGAAAGAACCCCCCCATCGCGGGATGTTCGTGCGCCGCGGTAAAAGCAATCGGGGTGTCTAGTTCGCTTGCGTGCAATGCCATCGAGGCACTCTCAACTATGCAATCTTGCATATTATAGCAATATTACGCAAATTTGCAATATCGGCCGGGCGCGCAAACACCACGCCTGTCATGCCCCCAGCCCGGATCGACCAAGGCATCAGGCGCCAATCTGAGTTTTGGATACGACGCGGTGCGCGTGGGGAAACAGCGTGAAGAAGTTGTCGGTGGTGGCCGCAGCCAGCGCCAGGAGGTCCATATCGCGTAACCGCGCGACGAATTCCGCGGTATGGCGAACGAAGGCCGGTTCGTTGGTCTTTCCCCGGTGTGGTACCGGCGCGAGATAGGGGCAATCGGTCTCCACCATGATGCGGTCCAGCGGCGCTTTACGCGCTACGTCTTGGATTGCCGTGGCACTGTTGAAGGTGACAATGCCCGAAAACGACAGATAGAACCCCAGATCCAGGGCTTGTTTGGCAACCTCCCAGTCGCCGGTAAAACAATGCATCACGCCGCCGACCTGGTGGGCGTGATGACCACGTAACAGCGCCATGGTGTCGGCCGCTGCATCGCGGGAATGCACAATTAACGGTTTGCCAGCCTGTTTTGCGGCTTCGATGTGCCGCCCGAAGCGCTCGCGCTGCCAGTCCAGCTGTCCCTGACTGCGGAAATAATCCAGCCCGGTTTCACCGATGGCGACAATGGCGCTATCCCGGGCCAGCGTAATCAGTGCCTCCACATCCGGGTCGGCGCCCTCTTTCTCGTTGGGGTGCACCCCCACCGAGGCAAAGATATGTTCATGCTGCTGCGCTAGCCGGTGGACTTGCGGAAAGTCTTCCATGTTGACGGACACACAAAGCATGTACGCAACATTATTCCGGCGAGCGTGATCGAGCACCATCGGCAGCCGCGATCCCAAGGGCTCGAAGTTGATGTGACAATGAGAATCAACAAGTTCCATATTGGATATTTTCGCTCATTAGGCCGCAAAAATGCACTAGCACGCTTTCGAGGTGGTCCGCCGCTTTCAGGGCGCGGTAAGGCCTGCCAGGAATTCCAGGTAGGTCTTTGCAGTTTCGCGCGGCCTCTCGACAATCAGCGCGTGACCAGCTCCTTTCCACGTCTTCAGCGCGCGTAAGCCAGGGATGCGATCGGCGTAGATGTGTGCCTGCTCCGGCCTGAGAACGCGGTCTGCGGTGCCCCACAGAATGAAAGTCGGCTGGTTAATGTGCTGCAGATCCTCGTCGGTGAGTGGCGTTTCCGCATTGAGTTGCTGGAAGATCACCTTATAGAGCCGCGCGCGCTCCCGACCCAGTTGGGTCAAGTACCCATCGAAGAGCCACACCGCGAAATGAAACCAGCGGGGACCGTTGGTGACAAAACGAATTTTATCGCTGGCGGTCCACTCGTTCGTGACAATTAGTGGATTAATGGCGGCGTCTAGGTGGCGGTGAAACTCAGCAGTGTGCACATCCTTCAGACCCGCGGGCGCAATGAGACCAAGCGATAGCACGTCATCCGCGTACTTGATCGCGAAGGTGATGGCAACGGCGCCGCCCATGGAGTGGCCGAGGACATGAAACCGCTCGAGCTCGAGCTCTGCAGACAGCCGGTGGGCGCGCTCGGTCTGCCGGACGCGGCCGTAGTCCCCGTCGGCGGCATCCGAGCTGTTTCCGTGTCCGGCCAAGTCGAGCGCGATGACGCGATGGTCCTCACAGAGGAGACCAACCATTTCCAACCAAGTCTCTTTATCGGCGGTGAAGCCGTGAAGGAGCAGAATCGGTGCGCCGGGCCGCCTCTGGGAACGTGGGGACTTCGAGTCGAAATAGACGATGGTTTCGGAACCTGCCCCATCAGTTATCTTGAAATCCTCCGGATGTAGAGAATGCCTCTCGTAATCCCTCTTTATCTTCAGCCGATAAAGAAACTTTTGAGTGGAACTGCTCATCTTGATGATCGGCATCGCAGCGACGACAACACCCGCCATCGCAGCGATCCAGGCGGCAGCCTTCGTCATCATTAGGGCACCAGCGATCTGAACATCGGAATCCGCCCCTGACGGAACTTGAAGCCAGTAACGGCCATTGCGTCACCGCCTTTCAATATCGTCGACATCCAGCCTGCCATTGCGCCAAGGCGGCGAAAATGGATACTAGCAATCGCTGTGGGAGCGGCTTGAAGCCGCGAACGCCGCGACCTAAAAAACCATAAACGTGTGTCCGCATCACGTGCCTACCGCCCGGTCAGATCGCCAAGGCCCGCTACATCGTGTGAGTGGGTCGATCCGACTTGAGGGCACCGCCGAGCATGGCCTCGATCTTGGTACGTGCCACACCCGAGTCCTTTTGACTGAACTGAATACCTACGCCCGCTGCCCGGTTACCCTGCGCACCGATAGGCGTAAGCCAGACCACGTGACCCGCGACGGGGATCTTTTCCTTTTCTTCCAGCAGGGTTAGGAGCATGAACACCTCCTCACCCAACTTGTATTGTTTATTGCTGGGAATAAACAGCCCACCACCTTTCAGATACGGCATGTAGGCGGCATACAAGGCGCTCTTGTCTTTTATCGTCAATGACAACACGGTAGGCCGCGGCCCGCCATCGCCATTGGTGCTGTCAACGGTAATGCTTGTTTTATCGTCAGCCATGTCTACTGTCGTGGATTCGCGCCAAGCCTGCCGAGACGAATCAGCACATCTTCGATAATCAGATGCTGATCGACCGGAGAATCAAGGAGTTGTTGTCCGTGGCCGAGCCGATCGCACAGATCGAATAGGGCGGTGACGTTAATGCGTTTTCTTAGCTCTTGCAAGCGCCTTCGCACATCCGGGTTAAACAAGTTTTCAGGGTGCTCACAATAAATGACGCGGGCCAAATCCACCACCAAGCGATGCAGCCAGTCCATCGCCATGGGCGCATCGGATCGGTTCCATCTGGCGGCCACCTCCACAGGGTCTTGATGGGCTCCCATCAACTGTAGCACATCGCTTAACCATTCACGCCTATGTTCCATAAAGCCGGTCTCATGGAGCCGCTTTGCGCGCAACGGCGCGCCGCCGGCCAGCGCGAGCAATAAGTCCACTTCGGATTCCGGTAATCCCTCGCTCAGCAGCCACATCCGTGCGGTATTTTTGTCCGGTTCCCGCATATCCACCGGACCGCAACGGCTGATTATCGTGGCGGGCAGCTGGTGAGGCATGGCGCTGATGAGCAGGATAAGGGTTCGCGCAGGGGGCTCCTCCAATACCTTGAGCAGGGCATTAGCAGAATTGGCATTCATACGATCCGCCGGTGAAATAATCACGCATTTGTTTGCCCCGGTATGCGCGCGGGTACTGACACGCTCGATCAGTTGCCGTATCTGGTCAACGCTGATTACGGACTTTGGTTTTCCCCTGCCCGCGCTGACGTAACGCACCGCATATCCCTCCAGGAGCCCGCTTCCGTCTACGTATTGCTCGGGCATCACCACGTGAAAATCCGGGTGTGATCCGGCGGCAAATAAGCCCCGAACCTTGGCCCTATCGGCAACATCCTCGGCAAGAAGATGCAGCGCAAATTGGATCGCAGTGGTGGTTTTACCCACACCCTGGGGGCCCTTGAACAACCACGCGTGCGCCGTTCGTTCACGCTGCTGCGTCAAGGTTTTCCACAGCGCGCGATTCCAGGGGTGAATCGAATCACTCATCGACAACCGTCCCCAAGAACGCTTTTACTTGCGACCGCACCGCGTGGACCACTTGTTCAAGCGGCTGCGCAGCATCGATCACCTTGATGCGCTGCGGATTTCGCTGCGCAAGCGCCAGGTACTGCGCCCGCACAGCTCGTTTGAACGCGTGTTGTTCTGATTCAAAGCGATCGGCTTCACTTCGCTGCCGGGCGCGGGCGTCGCCGGTATCAATATCAACATCAAACAACAAGGTGAGATCCGGTTGTAATGTTCCCTGCACCATGGCTTCAAGCACTGCGATGGTATCCAGCGAAATCCCCCTGCCGCCGCCTTGATATGCGTAGGTGGCGTCGGTGAATCGATCGCACAACACCCACCTGCCGGACTTCAATGCAGGCTCGATGACTTGAAGAATGTGTTGGGCACGGGCGGCGAAGATCGTCAACAGTTCCGTGGTGGGGGCAATGTCCAAATCACGGCGGTTCAACACTAATTCACGCAACGCTTCGCCACAAGGCGTCCCACCCGGTTCGCGGGTTTGCACGACTTGGATGCTTGATTGCTCGAGGGTGTCGCGAATCACGGACAGGTTGGTAGTCTTCCCGGCGCCATCCTGCCCTTCCACGGTGATAAATCGCCCGCGGGGCGAATGTGTCATGAATCAATTCCTCTTGGTTACCGGCAAAGTTGACTGCGTCGTCGCTTTGCCACCCAGTTGATATTGCAGCACGGCGCGATTATGCGCCTCGAGTGTCGCCGAAAACTCATGACTGCCATCGCCGCGGGCAACGAAATACAGCACCGTCGTCCCCGCCGGGTGCAGCGCTGCATGGATCGCGTCGCCGCCGGGCATCGCGATCGGTGTCGGCGGCAAACCTTTATGGACATAGGTATTGTACGGGGTCCGGGTCCGCAAGTGCTCGCGGGTCAGATTACCGTCGAAATCTTCCCCCAGCCCGTAAATCACCGTGGGGTCCGTTTGCAGGCGCATACCTCGTTTCAATCGATTATGAAACACCGCCGAAATCAACTTGCGCTCCTCGGGTCTGCCGGTCTCCTTCTCAATGATCGAGGCCAGCACGAGTGCCTCGCTCGAGGAACGCAGTGGCGTATCGGCCGGGCGGTTATCCCATTCCTGCGCGAGACGCGCCTGCATGCGCCGATAAGCCTGGCGCAATATATCCAGATCACTGGTGACCGCGGAATAAAAATAGGTGTCGGGATAGAGGCGGCCTTCAAAATGCTGCGGGGACCCCGCAACCAATGCCATGATCTGCTGATGGTCCTTGCCGGCCAACGTCTGTTGAAGCCCGGGCGTGGACCGCAGCGCAGTCACGATTTCTCTGAATGTCCACCCTTCGATGAATGTTATCTCGTATTGGATGACCTTCCCGTCCACAGTTTGACGCAGAATCTCATGCAAACTGCTGCCGGCATCGAAGCGGTATTCGCCCGCCTTGATGTTGCGCGTATATCCTTTGGCGTAAGCCCATGCGATGAGCGTATAGGGTTCATCGAGTACGCCTCGGTCTACGAGTTGTCGCACAAGTTGCACGACACCGCTCCCTGGCGTAATCACATAGGGTTGTGCACCGGGATCCAGCGGGCGCGTACCGGCCCAGTAGCCATAAGCGATGATTGTCACCGCCACTGCCAGCAGGGCGACTGAAACAGCGCTAAGCAATGATCGCCAAATGTGTCTCACGCATTGCTTCCCGTAGTCGTTTGGTAATCGGTCCAACGCTGAATCGGTGTCGCTGGAGATTCTTGATTGGCCAAATGCCGATTACGCTGTTGGTCAAAAACACCTCCTGCGCCTGAAACATCTCGTCGCTCCGGACACGGCGTTCATTGACCTCTATACCAAATTCCAGAGCCATACGCAGAACTTGGTGGCGCACAACCCCCCGGACCCCACACCGGTCTATCATCGGCGTCACCAAAGTGTCTGCCAACAGCAGAAAAATATTGCTCATCGTGCCCGCGACAACGCATCCCTCTTGGTCCAGCATCAGTCCCTCTTCATACTCGTCTGTCCACTCACCCCGAGCCATGACCTGCTCCAAACGGTTTAGGTGTTTGATTCCCGACAGCAGCGGTTGATGACCCAGCCGCGACGCACACACACAAACATCGACCCCCTCGATATGGCGGGAATTTGGAAACTCCGGCCACGGGTATAAGCCAATGATACAGGTTGGTGACTTTCCTGCTGCATATCGGTAACCCCGGGCGCCCGCGCCCCGGGTGATGATGATTTTCATCACGCCTTTATTGACTGCTCTGGCCGACTCCTTAGCCTGTCGGCGGATGCTCGACAGATCGAGACGCGCATCGAAGCGGAGTTGCTCACAGCCGGTTCGCATCCGGTCCAGGTGGGCATCCAGCAACAGCGGGTGGCCGTGGTGGATGGCTATGGTCTCGAACACGCCGTCGCCATAGTGAAGCCCCCGATCGGCGATCGTGAGGCAATCTGCCGGTTCACCGTTTATCCAGTGTGCGCCAAGCATTGCCGAATCAACCGAGGGCGCGCAACATACCTTCTGCCTTACTGCGGGTCTCTGCAAGCTCCCGCTGCGGCTGTGAATCAGCGACGATCCCCGCGCCGGCGCGCAGATCGATCTCACCGGGGCGCCATGACATGGTGCGGATCAGAATATTCAAGTCCATGTCGCCATTGCGGTTGAGGTAACCCATGGCACCCGTGTATGCGCCACGGACTCCCTGCTCCAGGTCCTGAATGATTTCCATGCAGCGCACCTTTGGGCAGCCTGTAATCGTGCCCCCGGGGAAGACGGCCCGTATCACCTGCCCCGGCGACGTGCCTTCTTTGAGTCGGCCGCGCACTTCGGAAACAATATGATGCACGTGGCGGTAACTCTCGATCGTCATAAACTCCGATACCTCGACCGAGCCGACTTCGCATACGCGGCCCAAATCGTTTCTCTCCAGGTCAATGAGCATGACGTGCTCCGCACGCTCTTTGGGATTATGCAGGAGCTTACGCGCTTGATCGATATCATCACTATGTTTCTTACCGCGTGGATGGGTGCCGGCGATCGGCCGCGTGCGCACCCGGCTGCCGGTCGTTTGTATCAATCGTTCCGGAGAAGAGGACAGCACCGCGTTAGCGGCTTGCCACTGCATCAATCCGGCAAATGGTGCGGGATTCGTCTCGCACAAGCCACGGTAAATATCAACCGGCGTGATGTCTTGCCTGATGCGCGCGCGCCACGCGCGTGAAATATTGACTTGAAATACATCGCCGGCGTGAATATACCGCTTGATCCGCTCGATGCTGTCCATATACCGTGCGGCATCATCTTCCTCAATAGCATGAGCACGGCAGAATACCTGCGCGTGGGCCACGTTACGTATCTGTTTCAGGTCGTTCTTTACATCACCCAGAAGTCCCTCGGACCCACGCTCACAGACCAGGAATGTCTGTAACGTCTGATGATCATTGACTAGCGCCATAGGGATTCTGACCATGGCGGCAATCGGCAATCCGGTCGCCGTGGCGTGAGATGCCGCACCCCGAAGACGCGGTTCGATTTGATACGCCAGCTCGTAACCGAGAAATACGAACCAACCGCCGACAAACGGGACTTCAATGTCCACCGTGTTGGCATGATGTTCGGCGGACCAAATACGATCGAGGCAGGTAAGAAAATCAGGAGTATCCTGGGGCGATCCATCCAAATAGGTGATCAGATCCTGTCCCAGGATCAGACGTGTTCCCGGAAATGCGAACAAGATGTCGTAGCGATTGCTTGCACCGGTGGGATGCACGCTTTGCAGAAGAAATGGATAACGCTTGGGATCAAGCTGGCATAGTCGATCCAGGCCCGGAGTGAAATCACATTCCTCAATAACGAAAGCGGGGGTCATGTCTCGCCGGAGATGCGGCGCGGCGTTGGCTGCATTCACTCGAAGCGCGTAAAGGCCAGCGTTCCGTTGGTGCCACCGAATCCGAATGAGTTGCTGAGCGCCACACCGATTTCCATCTCACGCGCCTGGTTGGGCACATAGTCCAGGTTACAGTCGAGGTCCGGTGAATCAAGATTGATAGTGGGCGGCGCGATTTGATGATACAGGCTCAGTACGGTAAATGCCGCTTCCACGCCCCCGGCGGCGCCCAGCAGATGACCGATCATGGACTTAGTCGAACTGATTGCTATTTTGGGGGCATGGGCGCCGAACGTCTTCTTAATGGCAACGGTCTCGGCCAGATCGCCCAACTTCGTGGACGTGCCGTGGGCGTTGACATAATCCACATCGCCCGGGTTTAAACCGGCATTTCGCAGGCAGTTGTTCATACACAGGGAGGCACCGGAACCATCTGGTTGGGGACTGGTGATGTGATGGGCATCGCCGCTCATACCGAATCCTGCGACTTCCGCGTAGATGCGAGCACCACGTATTCTGGCATGTTCCAACTCCTCCAACACGACAACGCCGGCACCCTCACCCACCACAAATCCATCGCGATCAATATCCCACGGGCGGCTTGCCGCCTGCGGGGCATCGTTTCGCGAGCTCAACGCCTTGGCGTTAGAAAAACCCGCCACCGCGGTGGGTGTAATCGCGGCCTCGGCGCCACCGGCCAACATGACATCGGCATCACCGAATTGGATCAGGCGTGTGGCGTCACCAATCGAATGCGTCCCGGTTGCGCAGGCGGTGACCGTGGATAAATTGGGTCCCCGGAGTCCATAGATGATTGACAGGTTGCCGGAAATCATGTTGATGATTGCCATCGGAACATAGAACGGAGACACGCGCCGTGGACCTTTCTGCTGCAATAAAGAGGTCGCTTTTTCGATCGTCTCCACGCCACCGATGCCCGACCCAACATGCACGCCGATACGGTCGACGTTGGCGTGGTTGACGTCAAGCCCGGAGTCGTTCATCGCCTCCATTCCCGCAGCGACACCGAGTTGGATGAACCGATCCATCCTCCGGGCCCCCTTGGCGTCGAGATAGGCGCTGATATCGAATCCGCTGACCTCACCCGCGATCTGACTGGCATTGCCATGCGGATCAAACCGCGTAATTGGTCCGATGCCGCTTTTACCCGCGACGATGTCTCGCCAATTGTCGTCGGTTCCCAAGCCTAGCGGGGAAATGACGCCCATCCCGGTCACGACGACACGTCGTTTCGACATAACGTTACCCTAACCCCTATGTGCCACCGAGGCGGCGCAAAAATGAGCAAACATTTTGTTTGGTATAAAGAATTCGTTCAATGCCCGGCGTGACGGTTCGTTCCCGGATATCAGCGTTGTCCCAGCGCCGGCGCGGTTTCGAGCGCCTGCACTTGCGCTTCACTCAACGCACAGCGGAGCGGCTATGCATATCGCTACAGCGCGGCGTCCAGCCGCCCGACCCCGTCGCCATCATCCCGATCCTTTGATGCAATACACGAGCTCAGCGTGAAATAAAAAGCCGCTGTCCCTACAACGAGGCAGCGGCTGGTGGTCACTAGAATTCGTTGATCAAGCGGTCGCGTTGGCCTGGATGTAATCGACGGCTTGTTGCACTGTGGTAATTTTCTCCGCTTCCTCGTCAGGAATTTCGGTATCAAACTCTTCCTCCAGCGCCATGACCAGCTCAACGGTATCCAAAGAGTCAGCGCCCAAATCATCGACGAACGAAGCTTCGGGTGTCACCTGTTCCTCCCCCACGCCGAGCTGTTCCACGACGATTTTTTTGACGCGTTCATCGACACTGCTCATCGCTATTATTTCCTCCGTATATTGGCGAGCCTTGAAGGCCGCATAGTTAACAACAAACGGGCTGACAAGTCCAATCAAAACACGCACCTGCCGGCCCTAGATATTATCTCGTAATGATTGGTAACAGATTGATTTATAATATCTATTCAATTTCCCATGTACATTCCGCCGTTGACATGGATAGTGGCGCCGGTGACATAGGCCGCAGCCGGCGAGGCCAAAAAAACCACCGCGTAGGCGATTTCTTCGACCCTGCCCAGCCGCCCCAGCGGAATCTGTGCCAGTAGCGCTTCGCGTTGTTCGGCATCGAGTCCACGGGTCATATCAGTACTGACAAATCCCGGCGCTACCGTGTTGACGGTTACATTCCGCGTCGCGATTTCCCGCGCCAGGGATTTGGTAAAACCGATCATACCGGCCTTCGCCGCAGCATAGTTGCATTGGCCCGGATTACCTAGAACGCTCACGACCGACGTAATATTGATGATTCGTCCCCTGCGCAGCTTGGTCATACCGCGGAGACAGGCCTTCGACATGTGGTAGATGGACTTTAGATTGGTTGCTAACACGTCGTCCCATTCCTGCTCTTTCATGCGCAATAACAGGTTGTCGCGGGTGATCCCAGCGTTATTCACGAGTACCGTAGGGGTGCCCAACTCGGCGTTGATCCGTTTAACCAGATTACCGCCAGCGGTCGCATCGGTCACATCCAGAACCGCCCCAAAACCCTGTATGCCATTCGCTTCCATATAGGCGGTGATGGACTCCGCGCCACTCTCGGACGTAGCGGTCCCCACCACGGCGGCGCCGTGTTCCGCGAGCGCAATGGTGATGGCCTGCCCAATGCCCCGTGTGGCGCCGGTGACTAAGCAAATCTCGTTGTCAAGGGAAAAAGCGCGCATGTCCTGTTCTTCCACTCAATTTGTCGGGTCCCGATCTACAATCGCAGCAGGACCGAGCCCCAGGTGAAGCCACCACCGAATCCCTCCATGATGATGGTGTCGCCGGCTGTGATACGGTCACTGCGCACCGCTTCATCGAACGCCAGTGGGATTGAGGCGGCGGATGTGTTGCCATGCCGATCGATTGTCACTATGACCTTGTCCATGCTCAAGTTTAGCTTTCTCGCCGTGGCCGCGATGATGCGGCTGTTCGCCTGATGCGGTACCAACCAATCGATATCTGATTTGCTCAGACCATTGGCAGCCAGCGTCTCGTCCACCACGTCTCCCATACATTTCACCGCAAACTTAAACACCTCGCTGCCCTGCATCTGGGTGTAGGCCTCGCCCCTCAACACCTGCTTGTAATTAATAGACACGCCGGTGGGAACCGCCAGAAGTTCGTGATAGCGCCCATCGGCATGCAAGTGCGTGGACACCACACCAGGCTGATCTGCGGCCTCCAATACCACTGCGCCCGCGCCATCGCCGAACAGCACACAGGTTTCCCGATCGGTCCAGTCGATAATGCGGGAAAACGTCTCGGCGCCGATCACCAGTGCCCGCGCAGCAACGCCGAGTTGAATAAATTTGTTTGCTAGGTCCATCGCGTAGACAAAACCGGTACACACCGCCTGCACGTCGAACGCCGGCCCCCCGTTGTGAATCCCCAGTCGATCCTGGAGCAGGCACGCTACACTGGGGAACACCTGATCAGCAGTGGTGGTTGCAACCACCACGAGATCGATATCGGCCGGTTGCAGACCGGCACGGTCGAGTGCACGCCGTGCCGCATGTTCCGCCAGGTCGCTGGTGCGCTGGTCATCGGCGGCAATGTGCCGTTCGCGAATCCCGGTACGCGAGAATATCCACTCGTCCGTGGTGTCGACCATCCGCTCGAGTTCACTGTTAGTCAGGGTCTTTTCAGGCAGGTAGCTTCCGGTACCGATGATTCTGGCGTACGTCACTTATCCGCTGCCTTCATCATGCCCGTGAGCTCTTCGCTAATGTGTTTCGGCACGTTGTTTTTCACTTCGGTGACCGCTTCCAATATTGCCTGGCGAAATGCCAGCACATCGGCACTCCCGTGGCTCTTTATCACCGTGCGGCGCAGACCCACGAGGGTCGCACCATTGTACCGGCGATGATCCACGCGTTTACGCAACGATTTCATCACCGGTAACGAGATTACCCCGGCCAATCGCGTCAGCAGATTGCGTCGGTACTCCTCGCGCATGAAATGCGTAATCATCTGCGCCAGGCCCTCACTGGTTTTTAGCGCCACGTTGCCGTCGAATCCGTCGCAGACGATTACATCCACGTCCCCGGTGTAGATCGCGTCGCCCTCCACGAATCCTTTGTAGTTCAAACTGCTTTGGCGCATGAGCTCCGCCGCACGTTTCACGATATCGTTGCCCTTAATGTCCTCGACACCGATATTCAGCAACCCAACGCTTGGATTGGGCTTGTTTTCCACATACTTGACCAATATCGATCCCATCACCGCGAACTGCAGCAACAGTTCCGGCGGACTGTCCACGTTTGCCCCGAGATCCAACATGTGAATGTGCCCCCGCAGTGACGGCATGGCGCTCACAATCGCCGGGCGGTCGATGCCGGGCAAGGTCTTCAACACGAAACGAGCGGTCGCCATCAGCGCGCCGGTGTTGCCGGCGCTGATACAGGCATTGGCACTGCCGTTTTTTACCAAGTTAATGGCGACCCGCATGGACGAATCTTTCTTCCTGCGCAACACCTGCACCGGAAGCTCGTCCATACCCACAATCTGGGTGGCATCCACCAATCTCACGCGCTCGGGCGCCGGACTGCCGAGCGCGTTGAGCTGCGCCCGAACCTCCCGTTCCCGGCCAACCAGAATTAGGTCGAGGTCCGGTTCGCGTTGTAATGCGGTTAATGCGGCGGGCACGGTCACTTCGGGACCATGGTCCCCGCCCATCGCGTCGACTGCAACGGTTACCGTCAAGCCCTATTCTCCCCTAGTGACCAAGCTGCGCTTTGAGCCCACACCGGCCCCTCAGGTCCTATTCGTCGGTTTTTATGTCGACGACTTTTTTACCGCGGTAATGTCCGGTGGCGCTGATGTGATGACGCCGGTGCAACTCGCCAGACACTGGATCGGTCGATAAGGTGGCGGATTTGAGTGCATCGTGTGATCGCCGCATACCACGCTTAGATGGAGTTTTTCGGTTCTGTTGAACAGCCATTGATTAGCCCTGGTTCAAAAACAAACGTTCGTGCCTGCATGGAATCCCAGAATTGGGTCGGCGCATCATATAGATGGGCTTATGATGTGTCAAAATCAAGCTCAAGGCGCAGCGGCTACTGGAAATCCCGTGATTGTGTCCGCAGTTGCCCCAGCCAGCCGGTGAGATCCCGCAGGCGTCCAGCGATCAAATGTAACACACCATCTTCCCGTTGAACCGCGCCAGTCACAGCCAATAACCGTGACTGTAGCAGAGGCCGACGTTGAGCCTCACTCGCGCTTGGCCACACCACGACATTCACATGACCGGTTTCGTCCTCCAAGGTCAGGAAGACGACTCCAGAAGCAGAACCGGGACGCTGACGGCAGATGACCAGGCCGGCCGCAGTCGCCGTGCTGCCATTGGCCAGCCGCCATAGTTCCGCTGCTTGACGTATGCCTCCCGCGGACAGCTGTGGACGCAACAGGGCCAATGGATGACGCCCGAGGCTCAACCCCATGCTGGCATAATCGGCCACAACATCCTCACCCTCGCGGGGCCGGCGCAATAAGGGCTCGCCCTCGGCAAAACGCAGCTGCGGCAGTAGCGGGGTCGACGCCGGTACACCGTTGACCTCCCAAAAGGCGCGATGCCGGTGGCCCGCAAGCCCCTCGAGGGCACCTGCGGCGGCCAGGCTGCCCAGATCCCGGGTACCCAGCCCGGCCCGCGCCTTGAGATCCTGGAGGTCGGCGGTCCATCCCCGTTTCCGGGCTACCAGTAACCGGGTGATGCCGGCCCGTGACAACCCCTTGACCATGCACAACCCAAGCCGCAGCGCCGGCTGCGCGGAATCCGCCAATGGCTCCAGCGTGCATTCCTCGCCGCTGTAGCGGACGTCCACCGGCCGTACCTCCACCCCATGGCGGCGCGCATCCTGAATCAGCTGTGCCGGGGCATAAAAACCCATAGGCCGACTGTTGAGCAGGGCACAGGTAAACGCCGCCGGGTAATAGTGTTTTAGCCAGGACGAGACGTACGCCAGCAGGGCAAAGCTGGCAGAGTGAGACTCGGGAAAACCGTATTCGCCAAAACCCTCGATTTGCTGGCAGATCTGCCCGGCAAACCGCTCATCATAGCCGCGATCCCGCATGCCTTGCATGAGCTTGCATTGAAATTTTTGCAACCCGCCCCGGCGGCGCCAAGCGGCCATGCTGCGGCGCAGCTGGTCCGCCTCGCCGGGGGTAAACCCGCCGGCGATAATGGACAATTGCATCACTTGTTCCTGGAAGATGGGGACACCAAGCGTGCGCTCGAGCACCCTTTTGACCTCTGCGCTGGGATAGGCCACCGGCTCCTTGCCGCTGCGCCGGCGCAAATAGGGGTGGACCATCTGCCCTTGGATGGGACCGGGCCGAACAATGGCAATCTCGATCACCAGATCGTAGTAGCACCGCGGTTTCAAACGCGGCAACATCGACATCTGGGCCCGCGATTCGATTTGAAATACGCCGACGGTATCGGCTCGTTGCAGCATCCGATAGACCGCCGAATCCTCGCCGGGAATATCCGCCATCACCCACTGCCTGCCGGTGTGATCGGAGATATAGTCCAATGCCTTGTGGATAGCGGTGAGCATGCCAAGGCCCAGGATATCCACCTTCAGCAGCCCCAATGCCTCCAGGTCGTCCTTCTCCCACTGGATCACCGTTCGTTCCGGCATGGCGGCATTTTCGATCGGAACCAACCGTGACAGCGGCCCCGCCGTTATCACGAAGCCGCCCACGTGCTGAGACAAGTGCCGTGGGAAGCCAATCAGTTCCTTCACCAGGTAGCGCAGCCGCTTGATGATTGGATTGTCGGTCTGCAAGCCCATTTGTCCCAGGTGATCGCATGCGACGTCCCGGCCGTCCCACCATTGAATGGATTTCGCCAAGCCATCGACTTGATGCAGGCTCATGCCCAGGGCCTTGCCCACATCGCGCACCGCACTACGGGGACGGTAAGTCACGACCGTGGACGCGAGAGCGGCCCGATCACGGCCGTATTTTCGATAGATGTACTGGATGACCTCTTCACGGCGTTCGTGCTCGAAATCGACGTCGATGTCCGGAGGCTCATTGCGTTCCCGGGAAATGAACCGTTCAAACAACAAGTTCATTCGTGCCGGATCAACTTCGGTAATACCCAGGCAATAACAAATCGCCGAATTGGCCGCGGATCCGCGGCCTTGACACAAGATGCCTTGACTGCGGGCAAACGCAACAATGTCATGCACGGTAAGAAAATAGGGTTCGTAACGGAGTTCTTGGACCAGTTTCAATTCATGTTCGATCAGCCGGCGAACCCTTGTTGGCGCACCCTGCGGCCAACGACGGCGCATACCCGCCACGATCAGCCGGCACAACCATGAATGCGGGGTACGGCCGTTGGGCACCAACTCCCGAGGGTATTCATAACGCAACTCATCCAAAGAAAAACGGCACCTTTTGGCAATGGCTACCGTTGCCGCCAACAACGCCTGCGGATACAGGTGCGCCAACCGCTCCCGCGGACGCAGATGACGTTCCCCATTGGGGTATAGGGCACCGCCGAGCTCATGGAGTGGCTTGCGCATACGGATGGCGGTCAGGGTGTCCTGTAGTACCCGCCGGCCGCGTTCATGCATGTGCACATCTCCGCTAGCGCACAGCGGCAGACATAGCTGCCTGCCCAGTTCCTGCAAACGACACAACTGTTGCCGGTCATCCCCGTTCAACAACAGTTCCACCGCGATCCAGGTGTGCCCGGGGAAACACCGGCTGAGCCATTCACCGTCGCGCGGATCTGCCGCCTCCGCAGGTATCCACAAGGCGATACAGCCCTTGGGGACGTCGCACTCGAGCTGTTTGCGTGTCAGGTGATACCCGCCCTTCTCCGCCGTTCGGCGCGCCGCAGTGATGAGGTGCACCAGCCCGCCGTAACTCGCGCGGTCGGTGGACAGCAACACAAACTTGAGGCCGTCCTCGAGGCGGAACTCACTACCGACAATCAATTTGAGGCTGAATCCGCGTGCGCCCGGCGATGCGGCACCCTTAAGCGCCCTGACCGCCAAATGCGCCTGCACCACGCCGGCGACCGAACATTCGTCGGTAATCGCCAGAGCGGTGTAACCCAACTCCGCGGCTTGCGTCACCAATTCCTGCGGCTGCGAGGCCCCGCGCAAAAAGGTGAAGCTACTCACACAGTGGAGCTCCGCATAGGCTGACATAATACTGTATATATATACAGTATATTTGCCGCAACGGGTAGCCGGCGGGAAAGGCCGATTACTGCATATCGCGCCCAGGGGCGCGGAGATTATGGTTCTGCGGCCGGTTAGACCCGGTCAGCGCACCTCACGGCCCGGCATACGCAGGGCCGGCAAATCCATACCGACCGGCGTTATTGGGTGCGTATGGTCGGTTGGAAGAGCTCGCCGATCAACGGTATGTCGATATACAACAAGCTGAGCATGACCGCGACGCACAACGCCGAATACGCCATGAATCCGGTCTGCCGATACAGCTTTTCGGGATATTGCGTCGGGCTGTCGGTAAGAAAGCCAAGATGAATATACCAGCCGATGAAACCGGCTATGAACGGTATCGACAACAATAGCTCGACGCGGTAGCGCAACAGGAAAATTCCAAAAAACAAGCCGAAGGCCACCGCATAGTAGGTAACACTGACCAATAACCGCTCCTGGTTATAGTGACTGAAGCTGCTTCGGTAGCGCACCGCGAGTTGCGGGTCATCGAGACGCCGGTATTCTGCGAAGCGCTTTACCGCCATAAAGAACGCACCGACCATCCAATAGGCGGCTACCAAGGATATTGGCGGAACCACCGTCATGCCCGCCGCATACCAACCCATCAACAGGCGCAAAGGATTATTGACCGATTCTGTCAACACATCCAGGTACGGTTTGTCTTTGCAACGAACCGGTGGAACGTTGTACAGGCATCCCATGATCCATAGCGCGGCGGCCGACAAAAAGAATGCGCGCCCCATTGACCACGATAGCGCCAATCCCAGGATCGCCAGTGCTATCCACTGCCCATAAGCAAGCTTGACGTTGACTTCACCCGACGGAACCGGTCGATTTTTCTTGACCGGATGCAAAGCGTCTCGAGGCGCATCGAGGATCTCGTTGAGGACGTAATTGCTGGAAGCGACAAAACCCGCAGCGAGTAATGCCAACAGCACACGCCCCAGCAGCGCCCATCCCCACAAATCAGGCTGTTCATAAACCGCGATGATGATCCCCGGCAATACAAAGACGTTCTTGAACCAGTGATCGATCCTGGCGATTTTTAAATAAGGGGTTAGTCCATGCACTTTCTTGCAAATGATGATTGGGCGGTTGCGGCGCGCTATTGTAAACGACTCCTATGGTCCCTGCAGAAGCGGTCAGCCAAACAACCCATGCAAATACCAGGTATCGGACCGTTGTTTCAGATCCTGGAAGATCCACAAGCGCGCCCTCTGAGGATTGCTGGCAATATAGTAATCACGACGACAGTCCTGCCCATCCCACCAACCGCACTCAATGCGTTCCGGACCGCTGCGTAAAGTTAGATATCCGCGATACCACAGACGTCGATCGCGGTGGGAGAGTCGTTGTGGCTGCGGCAACAGCCACAATGGCCGTTGTCGCGGTTTGGCTTTGCGACCCGCCGACAACCCATACCTCCAGGCATTTTCCGGGCGGTGATCGTCCACGGACTCGATATGCCGAATCGTTTTACCACCCAAGCGGGCCTCGAGTTCCTCCAATGTATGCTGCCAGTTTTGAGCTTCGGACGCGGTATTGCGGAATAGGTCCTGACAAGGGGGGGTGAAGGCCTGGATATCCGCGCACCGCATCTCCAGGCCGGTGACCGGTCCGGGAAGCGTCCGACATTGCAGCGCCTGGTCGAACAAGTGCAGAAGATGCGCCGCATCGCGGGCGTGCTCCCGGGTCCCGACATGGATAGGGGTAAATGACGAACGCAGATGAAACAAACGAACGCCCACGGCTGCCGTGCCAGCGTCGTGGCGACGCAAAAACCGGACTAGCTTGCGAAATAGTTTGTCCGCAGCATCCGATATCCTTGCGTGCTCTGCGCTGGCTGCCGGTAACTCCCATTGCGATCGGAACTGTAAGGGCGGGAGATATAAGGCCCGTGGGTCCGGTCTTTTGCCGCGGATACGGTCCAAGTATGCGACCAACTCAAGGCCGAACCGGCGTGCTAAACCGGCCCGGGGCAACCGCCACAAATCCCGTAATTGGCGTATACCGGTTTTATGCAGGCGCATGAGTAAGTTGGCATCGAGGTCCAGGCTGTATAGCGGCAGCCCGCCCAGGGCCGATCGCAATCGTTCCCGGCCTTCGATCTTGATTTCCCGCCGGCAACGGGCCAATAGCAAACCAGCCTCCGGCGTCGGCGCAGCCGCCCAGTGATAATCGTGACCCAGGGGGGCCAATATCGCTTGGAGGATGCTTTGAATCCCTGCAAAGCCACCGAATAATTTCAGGCTGCTGCGCACATCGAGCGCCACGGCGTCCGGCGGCGCCAGGCTCACTGTGGGCGTAACTTGGCAGCACCTGCACGCCGCTTGTTCCAAGGCTTTCAGTTCCCGGCGCACATCCCGCGGCAGAATCTGCAGGGCGCGGCTCAACGCGGCAGCCGCGCCAGCAGGCATGCCGGTCTCGATGCCGGCGGCACGGGCGGCGTCGGAGACACTATGCACGGAATTATCGGCATTGATCACCGCCCGCACTGGTGACTGCCCAGGCGGGTGGATATCCAGGGCCAGCCGTGGGAATCGGATGCAGAGCCATAGTGGTTGCGGTTGTCGATCCGTTGATGTGTCACGCGAATCCGCCGGGGCTCGGCCCACTGCTACCGGCCTCCTAGGCTGAACACTCACGGCCAGGTAACCGTAACACGGGGCTGTCGGCAACCACCGCGGACCTTGAGAAGCTCGATCGTCAAGCCATTTTCAACGGCATCGAGGCGTACGCTCAAGGTGATCGGCATCCGCTGCCGGCGCGGGCCGGCATGCTGTCGGGAATACAACACTCCCAGGCTGTGACCACCGCGTGCCGCCAGTTGCAAACGACGCGTGGAAACGCTGGTGAGTTGTTGCGGCCAGGCAACCGCCAATCCACATGCGGCGGTGCGCAGCAGCCTTTCCATGCTCCATAATATCTGTTGCGGGTGCTGCGGCTGAATAATTACGGCCCCGGCCAGGGAGATACCCGCATGACTCAGTGCCGGGGCGTAGGGCACATAGGGTGGGGCAATCCACGCTGCGTGGCGGCCCTGCTGGGATAACCGCTGCATGAGCGGCAAAAATAGGCGTAGTTCCCCAATCCCCCACGCTGGGGTGATCACTTCGATAACGGATCCCGCTGGCCACCCTCGCCAGGGCAGTGCGGCATCGAGGGCGGCAAATCCCGTCGGCAAACCCGGCGGCAGAGGATCCAAGCCACGCCATAGTCGGTGACTAGCCCGCATTTCTCACCCGGACCCCCGGACGCTGGCACAGGGGTCGGGCGGCTGGATACCGCGCTGGAGCGAAACGCATAGCCGTCGCTATGGGTTGCGTGAAGCGCAAGTCCAGGCGTGCGCGACCAAACCGGCATCAGGGTAGCTTGGTGCAATGAGCGGGCGCAACAGCCCAGTGTCCACGACGTCATCTGCCATAAACTGATTATTCATACAGTGTATTTATATACAGTTTACGGCAAGGTATACAAGCTTACAAGAAGCCCTGAGAAACTACTTTAAGTATGATATTTTTTTGTATATTTTTTAGTACCTTATAATACTTATATGAAGTTTTTTCTCATTATTCTGATCGCCGCACCGCAAGCAAACGCCGCGCTTGTCCGATCCAGTCATCCCGTTCTATTCGTCCCTTGAACGACAACACCCGGTTGATGTCTTCGATGTTTTTATCTGTCAGCCGTGCTATCTGCTGGAAGCTGACAATCCCCATGGCGTGGAGTTTCCGTGTTATCACCTCACCGATCCCCTTGATGCGCGTCAGATCATCCCTCCTCGCTACAGCCGGCGAGGTTGCTGCGCGATCAACGTCGTTGTCGGTATACGCAGTCGCTAAGTGATCTCGGACTGTGCTGCGCCCCACTCGCGCCGGCGGTGCCGCCGCCCCATGGCTCCCCCGGTAGTCCCGATGCAGGCACCGCACACGGTGCAACAGCCAGCCGATGAAAATGATGACCGCAACCATGTAGGTGATCGTCCACAGCGAACTCATGACGCATTTCCTCCGCTGGCGTGGCCGTCAAGGGCACCAAGGATCCCGGGTGATAGCGACGGGATTAGTGTCATCTAAGGGCCAAACCTCAGTCATCATAAAATCCTTTACCCTTCCTGGCCTTTTCCACCAGCAACGGTGCCGGCGCATAACGCTCACCATGTCGGTCGCATAACTGCTCCAGGCGTGCTGCGATCTCCTTGACCCCGCTTTGGTCCAGATATCTGAACGGTCCGCCACGAAACGGCGGGAATCCCAGACCAAATACCGCGCCGATGTCGCCGTCCCGGGGGCTGCTGACGATGCCCTCCTCCAAGCAGCGCGCTGCTTCGTTGACCATCTGCAGTGCACATCGTTGCGCGATCTCGTTGCTCGACAACAGGTTGCTGGGCGCCACTCCCAATAGCCGATAAACCGATTCATCCACTGGTTTCGGGCTGCGAGTTGGATCGGCGTAGTGGTACATACCACGTTGGTTCTTACGCCCAAGCCGTTGATCCTGCAGCAATCTTTCAATGCCGGGCGGCGGACGCATGCGGTCGCCGAACGCCCCACTTAGCTTATCGGCAACCTTGTTGCCAACGTCGATGCCGACCTCATCCAGCAATGCCATTGGCCCGATCGGAAATCCGAAATCCTGCAGTGCGCCGTCGATGCGATCGATGGCGACTCCTTCCATCAACAGATAAACGGCCTCGTTCATGTAGGGGCCGAGAATTCTGGAGGTATAAAAACCGGGTCCGTCTCCGACCACAATCACCGTTTTGCCCTGGCGTTTGCCGAATTCCACGCACGTGGCGATCACCCATGGCGCCGTGACATCCGTCGTAATGACCTCCAGCAGCGGCATCTTTTCTACCGGGGAGAAGTAATGCATGCCGATCACGTTTTCGGGCCGCTGACCCGCGGCGGCGATCTCCGTGATGGGAATTGCCGACGTGTTGGAGGCAAATACGGTTTTGTCGTGGGTGATCGCCTCGACATCTCGCAGCATGCGTTGTTTGAGCGTCAAGTCTTCGAACACCGCCTCGATGACCAAATCGGCATTCGCAAATCCAAGCAAGTCGACGGTGCCGGTGACCATCGCCAACGACTGCGAGCGTTGCAACCTGGTCATCGCCCGTTTGCGCACTCGGTCGTCCAACAATCGCCGCACATAGCCCAATCCATGGCTCACTCCGGGGCTGTCCTTGTCTTTCAAACGCACCGGGACCTGCGCCCGGGTGATGGTGACGTAACTGATACCCGCACCCATCAGCCCGGCGCCCAATACGCCGACCTTGTGGATCGCGCACGGCGTAATTAGTGGATCGTCAATTCCCCGGTGTTTCTTGAGTTGGTTGCCGGCGAAAAATAGGTTGATCAGTTGCTTGGCTGGGCGACTGACAACCAATTCTCCGAAGGCCTCGGCCTCCGCGGCGAAACCGGCCTCGAATCCCTGTTCCAATCCGATTTTCGTCACCGCCAAGATCCGTTCCGGCGCCGGATAATTGCCCCTGGTTTTACGCAGCGTCCGTTTATGCGCCTGGTCGAAAAGAACGCGCCGGCCGATCGGGTTCCCGGCCAACACCCACTCGCGGAGCTTTTTGAAAGACAGCAAGTTTGTTACCGCACCGAACGACAGCGAACGCTCCTGTCGGCGGGAATGTGCCAGCTTGATCGCGGCCTCGATAAGGATTTCTTTGGGCACCAGCTCGTCTACGATACCCATGCGGCGGGCCCGTTCAGCGCTGAGACGGCGGCCGGTCAATAACAGATCCAGTGCGCGTTCGGCGCCGATCAAGGCCGGTAAACGCTGCGTGCCGCCGCCACCGGGGAGCAATCCAAGCTGCACCTCGGGCAGGCCCAAGCGTGTCTGGTGATCATTGCTGGCGACGCGCAAATCGAGCGCCAGCGCCAATTCCAGGCCTCCTCCCAAACATGCACCGTGAATGGCGGCAACGGATATGGGTCGCAAATGCGCCAGACGGGTGTTCAATTCTTGCGCAATGCGCGAGAGCGATCGCGCCTGCTCAGGTGTTGTAACGTCTTTGAGCATGTTCAGATCGGCGCCGGCAATGAATCCCTGCGGCTTGCCCGAGGCGAATACCAGGACCTCGAGTCGCCTATTGTTCTCGATTTCGGTGAGCACTGATGCAAATTGCTCAATCAACTCGCGCTTCAGCGTATTCACCGATTCATGCGGATCATCCATCCACAGGATGGCGATACGGTCGTCGCGTTTTTCTAAGCGAAATATAGGCGCATCAGACATTTATTCGCGCTCCAGAATCATCGCCGCTCCCAGTCCCCCGGCGGCACACGCGGTGCACAGCGCAAATCTCCCACCCCTGCGTTTCAATTCGTACAATGACTGCATGATTTGGCGCGCACCGGTTGCAGCAAAGGGATGCCCCAGCGAGATCGAGCCACCGCTCGAGTTGAATTTATCCCAATCGATCTCGCCAATCGCTCGCTCCCGTCCGAGCCTCTGCTGGGCGAATGTCTGGGACGCAAATGCCTGGACATTCGACAAAATTTGCGCGGCAAACGCTTCGTGCATGTCAATCACATCGATGTCCTTGAGAGATAATCCCGCCCGCTCCAGCGCTATCGGCGTTGCGAAGCTCGGCCCCATCAACATCTGCCAATTAGGATCGAGTGCGGCAAACGCGTAACTGCGGATGAAACCCAGTGGCGCGAATCCTTCGGCCTTGGCGCGATCTTCTCGCATCAGTACGAGAGCGCTGGCGCCATCGGTCAACGGAGAGCTGTTGCCGGCAGTGACGCTGCCGTGACGGCGATCGAACACCGGGGGCAGTGTCCTGTAATCGTCCAAATTCGAGTCATCGCGAACCAAATTATCCTTGACCACGGCCTGATACTCCGGAGGCACGTAGGCGCGCATCACCTGGTCCTTAAAAAAACCTTCCTGCCACGACTTGGACGCATTGATGTGGCTGCGGTGGGCAAATTTATCTTGCGCCTCACGGGTAATAGCGTTTTCCTTGGCCATTTTCTCAGCGCTCTCACCCATACTGTAGTCTGAGGAAGGCTCTTTGAGTGCCGGGGGAACCGGTATGATATCTTTGAATCCGACATTTTTGAACGCCGCAAACCGATTGCCCCAGGTCTTTGCTTTGTTGACTTTTACCAGCGCTTGGGCCAGCGGTGTCGACACTGTTATGGGCACGTCGCTGGCGCTTTCCGCGCCACCGGAGATACCGCACTGGATGGCACCGGCGGCGATTGACTCCGCGATGTTCACGGTAGTTTGATAGCTGGTGGCACAAGCACGTGAGACGCTGTACGCGTCCACTGACACCGGCATGCCTGCGCCAAGAACGACCTCGCGGGCGATATTGGGCGCCTTGGGCGCGGGAATAACTTGCCCATATACCACTCGATCCACGGCCCCCGGATCGAGCCCGGTGCGCTGCAACAGCTCGGAAACCACCGCTTTACCCAGATTCCGCGCGGTCACCGCTCGAAAAGCCGTATCTTGCTTGACGAACGGTGTCCGCAATCCCGCCACAATCGCGACGCGGCGATCGTTGGTTTCGTTGAGCATGGACAACACCTCCTGCTGGTTGACCCACGACGCTATGACGGCGTATCGACACTGTCAAGGGTCGACAACACCCGGCTTCTATGGTGTCCCGTCGACAAGCGAGGGGCCGTGCACCGTCCATGGTTGCGGGCAATTGCCACGAGAACCGGCGATGGACCGTGCGCGTCGGGGCATGCGGCACCAAGCCAGCGCCGGGGTAATCGTATCCCGGCTGCGCGGCGTGACACGCAGATTGATCGCAGTCATGAATCCACAACATCGGTTCGCGCGCACATCCCCCGCCTTATCGCCGCATGGGGAATTGGTATCGTGGGATGTCGGTGTGACATCCTCTGCTGCGGTGCCGGAATAGTGCCGCACCCGCAGATGGCCCCAATATTGCGTCAGGGTGGGACACAATGCGCTACAATCCTTACCGTCATGGGCGTGGGTGGCTACCCTATCCGCCTGCCGGATAGGATTCGGGATAATTCTCTATAGCTTGCAGGGACTTTCGCATGCTCAGGTGGCGTAAGCCGCTGACCCGCATAGTCATCGAGCCGGGTTTATCCGCACTCGCGCTGCGTTTTATGGATGTTGCGGACATTGCCCGCACACAAATTTTAGCATCAGGAGCATTGGTGACCGTATCAATTTTCGCACCCAAATTGGTGCCGGACAGCGCAGCAATCGGCTCGCGATGTCCGGCAAGTATCGGACCGTGCGGTGAACATGCCCCGCGCCCCGCAATTTACGTCGCAGCAGCATGAACCGCTCGTGTCCGGCCCGCATTTCTCACCAGGCGCCCCGCCTCTGTGCTGGTTCGGCAATCCGGTGGATCGCATGTTGCCGTTTCATAGGTGTCCCGGTGAGAAATGGGCGCTAGCCGCCGTTTGATTCTTGCCAGCTCCTCCCGCTTTCGCAAGGCGTTGCTGGAGCGTCTCATGATTCCGTTTGAGGTGGTTGCGCCGATGATCGATGAGACACCAAGAAACGCGGAAACACCGGCGGCTCTGGTGCAACGATTGTCGGTGGAGAAAGCACGCGTCGTTGCAGATTCGCACCCCGGATCGCTCGTGATTGGTTCCGACCAGGTTGCGGTACACCATGGTCAGATCGTCGGGAAGCCGCACGATCATTCGCACGCACAAGCACAACTACGCGCCGCATCGGGTGCGGCGGTTACCCTCCTTACGGGCTTGGCGCTCGTCGACAGCGATAGCGGCCGAATTCAGAGCGATGTCGTGCCCTATACTGTCAAATTCAGGGAGTTGTCAGAAGCACTGATAAACAGCTATTTACGCAAAGAGCAACCCTATCAGTGTAGCGGAAGCCTACGCGCCGATGGGCTGGGGGTGGCGTTGCTAGAGCGGTTCGAAGGCTCCGACCCGAACGCCTTGATAGGCCTGCCTTTAATCCGTTTAATTGATATGCTACACACCGAAGGATTGGAATTACTATAAAACCAAGCTTTGTACCGGGCTGCACTAACCGTGAATATTTTATCTAAAATCGTATTGCTCGTTTTGCTTTCCGCGTTCGCTGCGTCGCCGGCTCGGTCCGGCCAGGCGGATATCGATAAGGTGCAGGGATTGATCGAAGCCGGCGAACTGGACGAAGCCCTCAGAGCGGCTCAGGCCTACATCCAAAATCATCCGCAAGACCCACAGATGCGTTTTCTCGAAGGCCTGATTTTCACAACCCAAGCTCAATGGCAAGAAGCTATCAAGGTGTTTCGCGCACTGTCACTCGATTTTCCCGAGCTGCCGGCACCGCTGAACAATCTCGCGGTCGCATATGCGGAAATTGGTAAATACGACCTGGCGCTGGAGACGCTCAAGGAAGCGCTCCAGATCAATCCTGAGTATGCTTCAGCGCATGAAAACCTGGGAGACATCCACGTCACCCTAGCGGCACTGTCATACCGGCAAGCGATGCTGCACAAAGGGAAGCAACAAACCGCAAACGCCAAGTTGAAGGTGCTTGTACAGTTGATCCCCGATTTGGCTGCTGCATCTAGTTCGCGACAGGAAACGCCCAAATCCAAGCCGCAATCCACGTCTATCGCGGCAGGGCTGCCGGCCGATCCGATCCAATCTAAAGAGATCGAAACTTTCGTCAATGCCTGGGCATCTGCATGGTCGTCACAAGATGTAGACAAATATCTGGACTTTTACAGCGGCAATTTTCAACCCACCGGGGGCAAATCGCTATTGGAATGGCGCTCTGAGCGTAAGGTCCGTCTGACGGCGCCGGAGTATATCCGCGTTCAGGTCTTAAACGTCGCATCGCGATTAAGCGCTGATAGCCGGGCCCAGGTGACCATCACCCAACAATACGAGTCCAACACCTACCGCGGAACCGCGCTGAAATACCTGACGCTCGAGCGCCAAGGCGACCAGTGGAAGATCGTGCAGGAACTGGTTCGCCGCGAATGATCCTCCCGGCCCGTAGCGGCTGGATTGCACAGAAATGCCAACCCCAGCGCTCCTGATTATTTGTGCGAGCGGCCTTCCCCTCCGCTATGCGAGGACACGAGCCGCGAACGTCGTGACGCGACGCTATGTCCCCGCATTATCCCGCAAAGCGGGGTACGGCTAGCGAGAATGTCGCTCCCGAAGATGTGCCCCCCTCTCCAAAGCGGCGCGGATGCACGTATCGGCCGGCGCTAATGGTTACGCAGTATCTGCCATGGTGAGGTACGCCACAAGCGGTAGGTGCCGAGGATGCCCGCGCCGGTAACAATCGTCACTGCCGCGCCGACGCCCACCAGCCACGTCCTGAACTGCAACCGGTAGGGAATATCCAGCAGCTGCGCGGAAATACCATAACCGATCAGCATCGCCGCCAAGGCTCCGACAGCTCCGGCGAGTACCCCCATCACCACGAATTCCGAGACCATACCGATGGATAATTGACGCCGCGTGGCACCCAGTGTGCGCAATATAGCGACTTCTTGCCGACGTTCACCCTGGGTTGTTTGTATTGCTGCATAGAGCACGACAATCCCCGCAAGCACCGTAAACAGAAATATATATTCCAGCACCGCATTGATCCGATCTACCAAGCGCCTCACTTGCCGTAACAGCGCATCGACGTCAATGTTGGTCACGTTCGGGAATTTCTTGATTAAAGCGTTGATCTGATGTGCCCGTGAGCGCGGGACGTAGAGGCTGGTGATATAACTTGCAGGATACCCATTGAGCAGCGCTGGTGGCACCAGCAAGAAAAAATTGGGACGAAACGAGTCCCATGCGACGGTGCGCAGATTGCTGACCGCTACGGTAATTTCTTGATCTGCGATCCGATACTTGAGTTTATCCCCGAGGGACAGTCCAAGGGCTTCGGCGTATTGTTTCTCCACGGAAACCAGTGGCGAAGCACGTTCCTGATCACGCCACCATTCTCCCGCCACCAATTCGTTATCGTCTTGCAGCGTTTCCATCCACGACAAATTCGCGGCCCGCTGCACAACGCGTTGCGCGAACGCATCTGCAAAATCTTGTGGCCGGACTGGCCGATCGTTGATCGCCATGAGCCGGGCGCGAACAATGGGCCTTAGATGCGGCCTGCGCCACCGCTGCTCGCGAAAATACTTTTCGATATCTGCGAGCTGCCCGGGTTGAATGTTGATCAAGAAGTGATTGGGCGTATCGGGGGGCAAATTGGCGCGCCACGCTTGTAACAGATCGCTGCGTACCAGGGTCAACAATAAAATCGCCATGACGCCTATGCCGATCGCTACTATCTGCCCGATGGAAGAACCGGCCCGTCTGGCCAAAGCCGCGATCCCAAAACGCCAGGTTACTGTGACTCCACCCCGCATGTGGTTGATTAGTCGAATCAACAGATAACTCAATGCAGACAATAAAACGACCGCAATTAAACTGCCTCCCAGTACGTAAGCGGCCAGCGTCACGTCGCGGGCGACCCAAAATACCAACGCGGCAAGCGTGAGCATTGCGGTGATATAAACGGCCGCGACGTGGTTAGGCAATGTCCCCAGCTCACGGCGCAACACGCGCAGCGGCGGCACGCCTCGCAGGCGTATTATTATCGGCGCTGCAAAACCGACGATCGTCACTACACCTGCGGACACACCAACCATCGCGGGCGTTAACGACGGCCACGGGAGGTCGCCCGCCACCAGCCCGGGGATCAAGTATACGAATGCCTGCTGCGCAACATAGCCAAGGGCACACCCGATCGCGCTGCCCACGGTTCCCAATATCAACAATTGGGTTATCAGCACTTCCAAGATCTTGCGCTGGGTGGCTCCGACACAACGCATCAGCGCAACGGTGTCCAGGTGGCGCTGAGCGTAATTTCTCGCGGCGCGTGCGATAGCAACGCCGGACAGAAGCACGGTGACCAAGGTGGCGAGACCCAGGAATTGCTCCCCTTTATTCAACGCGGCGCGAAAACGCGGTTGCGCGTTGCCGGCATCCTGGAGTACGACTCCCGCCTCCTTGCGGTCCTGCATCCAGTCGCGAAACACGCCGATCAATCCGACGTCGCCGGCGACCAGTAAACGATGGCTCGCCAAACTGCCGGGTTGTATTAGTTCCGTAGACGGAAGATCCGCGAGATTCAGCATCAATCGCGGCGCGATGGCGAATACCGTACCGCCCCGATCCGGTTCGAGCGTAATCACTTTATCGGTCAAGAACTGCCGGGATCCGAGGTTGACCCGCCCTCCCGTGGTCATGTTCAGCAACGTCAGCAACTGACCATCGACCCACACGGTGCCCATAGGCGGAATTCCCACGACCGATGCGTCTTCCACATTGACGTCTGCGGCCACCCGCAGCCCCCCACGCAGCGGATAGCCCTCCGCCACGGCTTTCACCTCCGCCAACTGACTGTATTCACCGTGTATGACCACGCTACGAAAGCTCACCGTTCGCGCGCTCTTCAGTCCCAGGCGGGAGATCTCAGCCAGCCATTCAAATTTGGGGGGATACGGAGAACGCACCACGAGGTCTGCAGCCAACAGTTCACTTCCCTGGAATTTCAACGCCCGTTGCAGTCGATCCGCAAAGGACATGACCGAAACCAGGGCCGCAATCGCCACCGCGAGCGCGGCAATGACTACTTTCAAGTCTCCGGCCCGCCGTTGCCGCAGCAAAAGACGCCATGCCAACGACAGCGAGTTCAAATTGGTTCTCCGAGTAGGCGGCCCGCCGATAACTCCAGCCGGCGATCGCAGCGAATGCCGATGGCCCGGTCGTGAGTGACCAAGATCAAGGTCGTGCCGTGCTCTCGATTCAGATCGAACAATAAATCGATGATCCGGCCTCCGGTTTTCTCGTCAAGATTACCGGTCGGCTCGTCGGCAAACAGGATGCGCGGATTCGTTGCGAACGCACGCGCAATCGCGACACGTTGTTGCTCACCGCCGGAAAGCTGTGCCGGATAATGAGCCACACGGTCCGCCAGACCCACCCGGCCCAGACCCGAGCGCGCCTGCTGCTCAGCTCGCGCATGCCCGGTCAACTCCAACGGTAACATCACATTTTCGATCGCCGTCAAACTCGGCAGCAATTGAAAATTTTGAAATACGAATCCAACCCGTCCGGCTCTTACCCGGGCCCGCTCGTCCTCATCAACCTGACTCAAATCAGTACCATTTAGAATCACCCGGCCCGCGGTTGGCTCATCCAATCCCGCCAGCAGTCCGAGCAAGGTCGATTTCCCCGATCCCGACACACCCACCACCGCCAGCGTCTCAGCGCTGCGCACCGACATCGATACACCGTCCAATATGGTCAGCGCGCCCTCGGGGCTCGAGACTTGCTTCGTCAGTGCTTCGGCCTGCACAATTACGTCGGGAGTCATTTTTCAGTCCGTATGTTGCGCCAGGGATTCCGGATGATGTTGCAGGGATAGCCGTACGCGTGAGCGCAAACCGTCATGCCGAGAATTGATCGATTTCCTTATGCAAAACACCATGTATGCTCTTTTTTTTGCCACCTTGGCACGATGTACGGGCCCTATGATACCGCGAGTTATCGGTGTATTGTTTGTAGTTGCCGTTTGCAGCCCATGGTCGCATGTTGTCCTAGGGGCCCAGCAACCGGCCGCGGCGCGAGCGCCTTCGGGATCACAGGCACCGGTAATTCTGGTGCTCGGTGACAGCTTGAGTTCCGGCCACGGTGTGCCCAACGCTCAAACTTGGGTGGCAATGCTGCAACAACGGCTGAGCAAGTCAGGCTATCCCTACCGCGTCGTAAACGCCAGCGTCAGCGGTGATACCACCGCGGGCGGCCTGGTACGGCTCAAATCGGCATTGCAACGACACCAGCCAAGCATATTGCTCCTGGAGCTAGGCGGAAACGACGGCCTGCGTGCGTTGTCACTGGCGGCATTACGTTCCAATCTGGCTGCCATCATAGAGATCGCTCGTGAAGGGAACGCGAAGATCGTGCTCGCGGGAATGCGAATGCCGCCGAATTATGGCGCCGCCTATGCCACAGAATTTGCGCGCATTTATACTGAGTTGGCGGACCAATACCAAGCCACACTGATTCCGTTCTTTCTAGAAGGGGTGGCGACGGTACCAAACATGATGCAACGGGACGGGATTCATCCCACTGCTGAGGCCCAGCCAGTGATTCTCGAGAACGTGTGGCGGCACATCCAACCCCTGTTGTGAGAATCAGCGGATCGTCAAGCGTTGAATAATCGTCTGCGCGCCCACGGTTTTTGCGATGGCCATGCCGATGCGCTCCGCGAACCGCTCGAGAATGCTCGTCTTGGCCGTGTAATCGACGATTTTTTCCTCGCCGACGACCTCGCGGGCGACATAACTGGCGCTCCCGAATTCGTCCACTAATCCGAGCTTTTTTGCCTGTTCACCAGTCCAAAACAGGCCGCTGAACACGTCCTCATTATCAACGAGCCGGTCTCCACGGCCATCTTTGACCGCATCGATAAACTGTTCGTGGATCTGATCCAGGATCTCCTGATGGTGGCCCTCGGCCACTGGATCCCGGGGTGAAAATGGATCCAGCATTGCCTTGTATCTACCGGCAGTCATGAGCCGCCGATCAATGCCGAGCTTTTTCATGGCCTGAACGAATCCAAATCCGTTCGTCAATACGCCGATGGACCCGACGATGCTTGCTTCATTGGCATATATCCGATCCGTTGCCACGGCAACGTAGTAGCCGCCCGAAGCACACACATCGGACACCACCGCATAAACAGGCTTATCGGTGTATTTCTTCCGCAGCCGCTTAATCTCCGCGTTGATGTAACGCGATTGTACCGGACTCCCACCGGGGCTGTTGATGCGCAGCACGACTCCCTTCGCGCTACTGGCCTCGAATGCTGCCCGTAATCCGCCCACCACCTGATCCGCGTCCACGTCACCGTCATCGGCGATCACCCCCTCCAGTTCAACCAGCGCGGTATGATCCTCGGTGATTGGAGCAATGCTGCGATCGAGGAACAGGTACAAGACGACCACCAAATATAGCGCGAAGAACGCTTTAAACAGGATACTCCACCTGCGCGCTCGCCGCTGTTCCTTGAGACTTTCAAATGCGAGTTGCTCGAGTATATCGCGGTCCGAACGTGGACCAATCCCGTCGCTCTTGCGGGTGGACTTGAACCAGCCTGTCATAGGTTACTCCTCGAATGCCTCAATCGATGCCAACTGATAGCGATCACTGATCAACACCACCTGGCCATCTGTTTCCGTGATTGCCAAAGCTAACAATCCCGTGCCGTTGCACGGACCGGCCCGGCACGCACCGGTAACCGGGTCATACAGGGCGCCATGAGCCGCACAAATAATGTACCGTTTTTCGGTATCGAAGAACGCTCCGGCGGCAAAATCCAGCTGCAACCCCATGTGACTGCAACGGTTCAAGTATGCACGTACCCGTCCTCCATATCTTATAGCAAACGCCGGCACTGTTTGTCCGCCGTCGCGAACCTTGAACCGAATGCCTCGCCCTCTGTCTACGAGCATAGCACTTCGACAGATTGCTATGCGGCTTGATTGAGGATCCATGCGATGAGCCTAATCCGCATCGCCGTTTAACCGACTCAGGACCGATTCGAGCTCTTTTGGCAACGGAGACTTCACCTTGATCATTCGCCCGGTCAGCGGATGTTCAAACGACAAACACGACGCATGCAGAAACAATCGATGCAAACCGCGTTTGCGCATCAACGCGTTAAAGCCTTTGTCACCGTATTTGGTGTCTCCGCCCATCGGGTGTCCCAGGTAGGCGGCGTGCACCCGCGCTTGATGGGTGCGGCCGGTGATCAGATCAACGTCGACCAAGGTGGCTGTCGCGAACGTTACGCGCGGCCGAATATAACTCACGGCACGTTGGCCATCTGCCGACACGCGCACCAAGCGTTCACCGGAGCGCAGCATATTCTTTTTCACCGCCACGTTTACACGCTGCGGCCCACCCCGCCACCGTCCTTTCACCAGTGCCACATAGGATTTTCCGATCCGCGGCCGTGTACCGTCGTCGTCCCGCAGGGATGCATGGAGCGCGATCAGGGCCTTACGACTTTTGGCGATCAACAGGCATCCCGACGTGTCGCGATCCAGTCGGTGGACCAGCTCTAAATACTCCTGTTCCGGCCGCGCCGCCCGCAACCAGTCGATCAGTCCCGTGGGGATCGTACTGCCCGCATGGACCGCGACGCCAACCGGCTTATCCACCACGAACAGATCATCGTCTTCGAACAGAATACGCTGCGCCACCTGGCGTTGCCCGACGGATATCACGGACGTCGGCCGCGTGGCGACACGCAGCGGTGGAATGCGAACGTGATCCCCCGCTTGGAGCCGGCTTTTAGCTCTTGCCCGAGAGCGGTTCACGCGCACTTGGCCGGTACGCACGATACGATAGATGTGACTCCGCGGTACACCCTTCAACTGGGACATCAGGAAATTGTCCAGCCGTTGACCACTGTGGTGCGCGGACACTTCGACGATGCGGCTGCGGTGTGCGTGTGGATCTGCCATCGGCGCGCGGATCATACCAGATTGAAGGGGTATAAAGACGCTGCTATAGTCTGGGTGGATCGTGCAAGCGTACGATCGATACCTACGAGCCGTCTGAACCGATCGCTGGAATCATCGCAAGCACTCACCCCTTGACGACAGATCATGGATTCGGTTAAAAAGAATCAGGTGTAAATAAGAACTTGAATTATTAATTGTAACTAGCTGATAGCAAAGAATTTTTCTAGCCGAGCCGTGCCTCGGCTATGAATCGGCGCCACGTCCGAACGAGACCTTGGAGACGTCGCCGCACAGGGTTCCGCGCCCCTCCCTGGTTGAGATGAACCGCAGGGGCGCCACAAGATTGCGGGTCCCGCCAGAGCGCGCCGGACCACGACGAGACAGCGTATTCGCATACGCCGCAGGTCCCAGTGACCTGTCGCGACGATGTCCTCGTGCATGACGCGCGCAAGTCACGGGACTGAAGGAACGTTAAAATCATGAAGAGAATGTTGTTCAACGCAACTCATCCCGAAGAGTTGCGAGTGGCCATTGTTGATGGCCAAAAGCTTCTAGACCTGGATATCGAATCCGCCGCCCGTTACGAGAAAAAAGGGAACATCTACAAAGGCCGTGTCACACGCGTGGAGCCCAGCCTGGAGGCGGCGTTCGTCGACTACGGCTCGGAGCGCCAGGGTTTCCTGCCGTTAAAGGAGATCTCCCGCGCCTATTTCACCGACTATTCGCCCAAAACACCGATGGCACAGGTGCGCATCCAGGACGTTATCAAGGAAGAACAGGAATTGCTCGTCCAGGTGGAAAAAGACGAACGGGGCAACAAAGGCGCCGCGCTGACAACGTTTATCAGTCTCGCCGGCCGCTACCTGGTGTTGATGCCCAATAATCCAAAAGGCGGTGGTATCTCACGGCGCATAGACGGTGAACAACGCGCGGACTTGCGGGACGCGATGTCGCAGTTGACCGTACCCAGCGAGCACGCTTTGATCGCGCGCACCGCCGGAATCGGTAAATCTCAGGACGAGTTACAGTGGGACCTCGATTATCTGCTGCAGCTGTGGGAGGCGATCAGCGAGGCGGCGCAGACCCAGGCAGCGCCGTTCTTGGTGTTTCAGGAAACGAATCTGGTGGTGCGCGCGATTCGCGACTACCTGCGCAGCGATATCACTGAAATCATCATTGATAACCAGGAAATCCATGAGCGTGCCACCAAATTCATGCAGCAAGTCATGCCGCAGAATCTGGTCAAGCTCAAGTACTATAGCGACCCCGTACCTCTTTTTTCCCGATTTCAGATTGAACACCAGATAGAATCGGCATTTTCCCGCGAAGTCGGCTTGACGTCCGGGGGGGCCTTGGTGATAGATCATACCGAAGCAGTGGTGACCATCGACGTCAACTCTGCCCGCGCCACCAAAGGTGCCGATATCGAGGAAACGGCGCTCCAGACCAATCTGGAGGCGGCGGATGAAATTGCCCGCCAACTGCGTATCCGCGATCTCGGCGGTCTGATCGTCATCGATTTCATCGACATGACTTCGAACCGGAATCAACGCACGGTAGAAAATCGGCTGCATGAGGCCCTCAAGGTAGACCGCGCACGCGTCCAATTAGGCCGCATTTCCCGCTTCGGGCTGCTGGAAATGTCGCGTCAGCGTCTGCGGACGTCTTTAGGTGAATCAAATTATCGGGCATGCCCCCGGTGTGTCGGCACCGGCTACGTGCGCAGCATTTCTTCATCTGCTTTGAGCATACTCCGCATCCTTGAAGAGGAGGCGCTCAAAGAAAACACCGAGGCCATTCATGCGCATCTACCACGAGAGACTGCCACTTTTCTGCTGAACGAGAAGCGGCATGAGCTCAATATGATCGAAAACCGCCTGGGCACGCAGATCTTCGTTATCCCCACCGACGAGCTGGAGACGCCGAATTTTCGTATCAAGCGCCTGCGCAGTGAAGAACTTGCGGCGATGCCGATACGGCCCAGCTATGAAATTGCATTGGAGCTCGAAGACGATGATATTTCGTCCACTCAAGCTCGCGAGCAACCCAAACAGGAAGCTGCAGTGGGGATGGATCACATGCAAGTCGCAGCGCGCCCTCCGCTCCCATCAAAACCGGAATCTCAGGGTCTGCTGCGCCGCTGGTGGGACAAGTTAATCGCTTCCGGTAAAGAAGAACCCGCGGTCGCCGCCAGTGAAGCAACCCAACCGGTCAGGCAGGGTACGCCGGCCCGCAGTGCACAGGGAGAAAGGCGTAGGCGGCCCGGTCGTGGAGGACGCGGCGCACAACGTGGTAACGGCCGATCACGCGCGCGATCGGGACCGGCCAAGAGCGGCGAACAAAAAGCGGCGGGAAATGGCCGCGCACGCCGCTCTCGGGGAGGACGTCCTCGCCGCTCCGGTCCGCGCCGTGATGCCGCAGGCGGCGAGAACGTCGCCAAGGAGCGCCAGGAGACTAATCCGCAACAGAGACCGGCAAAATCGAAGTCGACATCGGCTGAAGACGCGTCGTCAGTCAAACCCGAATCACACAACGTCAGCGAAATCGCGCCACCATCAGTGGCGCCTAAAGAGGCGTCCCCGGTTGATGTCAGCATGGACGTCAAACAAGCCGGAGAAGGCAGCAGAGATTAGCCGGCGCAATCACCCGGGCACCGGTCCTCCGGCATGGATCCATACGGGGCAGGCGCGTAGTTTTTGCACGCTGAATCGGCGACATTTGGCGCTCCCATTAACCTCGCTCGTACACCGCAACGGACTCGACGTGTTGGGTGTGGGGGAACATATCCACGACGCGCGCCGCCGTCAGGCAGTATCCGTGCACATTTACGATGACTTCCGTGTCCCTGGCGAGCGTGGCAGGATTGCAAGAAACGTAAACCAGTCTCTCGGGCCTGCATTGAGACAGTGTTTTTGCGACCTGCATCGCACCGGTGCGGGGAGGATCCAACAATAATTTGTTGCACTTCTGCCGGGTGAAAACATCGGCTGACTGTTCACTATCGAGATCTACACACGCAAATCGCGCGTTGTCGCACTTGTTGCGCTCCGCGTTATGGTTGGCCTTGTTTATGAGAACTGGATTGCCCTCATATCCTGTTACCGCAGCTGCACGACGTGCGATCGGCAACGTAAAATTGCCCAGACCACAAAATAGATCTATCACCCGGTCAGTTGCGTTTAGATCGAGCAGCTTTACCACTTCGGTCACCAAGGTGCGGTTAATTTCCCGATTGACCTGTATAAAATCCGTGGGCGAGAACTCGATATCGAATTCGTTTTCACCCAGGCTGTAGTACAGCGGTTCGGGGTTCGGTGGTGACAACGGATGCACCGAACCCAGATCCCCCGGCTGCAAATACACCTGCACACGATGCGCCTGAGCCCATAGACGCAGGCTGTTTAGATCCTGCTCAGTCAACGGATCAAGGTGGCGGAACACCAACGCCACAGCATTATCTCCCACCGCGACCTCGATCTGAGGTATGCGGGCAGGGCAAGACAAATCCGTGATTACTTCACTGAGTGACGGCAACAATATCGAAATGCGTGGATCCAAAACCTCGCAGTGCTGTAGCGGCGTCACGAAACTCTTGCGGCGTTCCCGGAATCCAACCAGCACGCCACCCTTTTTGGGCACAAAGCGCACCCCCAGGCGCGCCTTTCGGCGATATCCCCACGTCGGCCCGCGAAGTGGCGGCAGCACGGTTTCCGGTGTGGTCTTGCCGATCTTCTCCAAATTTTCAATTAACTGGTCCTGTTTGATCTCCAATTGAGCCAACGGATCCAGGTGTTGCAGGCTGCAGCCGCCGCAAACGCCAAAGTACACGCATTTTGCAGTGACGCGCTGGGGCGATGGCCGCAACACGTCTACAACCGCTCCGGTGTCGTAGGCGCGCCGCCGTTTTCCCGGCCGATAGCGTACTTGCTCACCGGGCAGGGCATTATCAATGAAGACGATCTTACCCTCGACACGGGCGACGCCGCGCCCATCGTGACTCAAGGATGTAACTTCGGCGCTCGGCAGGCGATCTGGCGCGACGGGTGCTCGCCGGTCTAACGCCATGCGTGCAAGAACGTATCCCAGTGTGCCGCACTTTCCTGACGCAGTGTCGCGCGCACCAGATCACATTCACGCTCCCAGTTCTGCTCGGTCAGGTGACCGCGAATGAGTTCCCATCGCAGGAAGATCAGATAGGTATTCAATGCATCGGTTTCACAGTAGTTTCGGATCTGTTCGATCTCCCCGGCTTGATACTGGTCCCAGACATTGGCTCCGCTTTGTCCCAATTTTCCCGGCAACCCCAGTATTAACGCGACTTGATCCAAAGATGCGAATTGTCGCGCCTGATACCCTGACAGTACGTCCATCAGATCCGTATGCCGGTGATGGAAACGATTCAAATAATTGTTCCAGCGAAAATCACGATCGCCATCACCCACATCCCAGTATCGAGGCGCCGCGATTCCGTTAATGAGGGATCTGTAATGCAGCACCGGCAAATCAAAGCCGCCACCATTCCATGATACCAAGGTTGGCGTATAGCGAGCGACACCGTCAAAAAAACGGGTCACCAATTCGGACTCATTGGAATCCGGCGTGCCCAAAGACCAGACCTTGAAGTTCTCGTCCTTGCGCAGCACTGCAGAGATAGCGACTATTTTGTGAAAATGCGCGGGCAGAAACTCCGAGTCCGTCTGTTCACGGCGTTTGGTGAACATGATCTGCGCCACCTCGGCGTCGCTCAATTCGTTTAGTCCGTATACGCGCCGTCCGCCGTCCGTATCGGGAATTGTTTCGATGTCGAACGCTAATACATTCACGGCATTAACCCGTATCGCGCACCAGGGATCCCGGATGCTGCCGCAGGACTCGCGCCGCTCGGCGCCGCGCCTGGAAGCGGGACCCATAGCGTGCTGTGGGTCCCGTGACGTTGCGGATCTCTTGAGCGCATACCATGAACAGGTGCGGGGCGCCTTGGTGCGATACGTGTGTTAAAGCGGTTACTCATGCTGGATAGACGCCCGTCGAAATGTAGCGATCCCCACGATCACAGACAATGCTGACGATCACCGCGTCCCGTACCTCTGCCGAGATACTCAGCGCGGCGGCCATTGCGCCGCCCGAAGAGACTCCACTAAAGATTCCCTCCCGCTGCGCCAGCTCACGCATCGTTTGTTCCGCCTGTTCCTGCGACACGTCGATTGTCCGGTCCACCCGGCTGGCGTCGAATATTTTTGGAAGGTAGGCCTGTGGCCAACGCCTAATCCCCGGTATGGACGCACCTTCGCCGGGCTGTACGCCGATGATTTCGATATTGGCGTTCTGTTCCTTCAAGAACTTCGATACACCCATAATTGTTCCGGTTGTGCCCATTGAACTGACGAAGTGGGTGATCTGTCCATTAGTATCCCGCCATATTTCAGGACCGGTGCCCAGATAATGCGAATCAGGATTGTCGGGATTTGCGAATTGATCGAGTACCCTTCCCTGTCCTTGTTGTTGCATTTCCTGCGCCAGATCCCTTGCCTCTTCCATGCCACCCTCTCTTGAAACCAGGATGATGTGCGCACCGAAGGCCTTCATTGCGGCACGCCGTTCCTCACTCATATGCTCGGGCATAATTAGAGTTAGTGGGTAGCCCTTGATCGCGGCCGCCATCGCCAACGCAATGCCTGTATTGCCGCTGGTCGCCTCGATGAGCGCGTCTCCAGGGTGGATTTCGCCGCGCACCTCAGCGCCTTTTATCATATTCAACGCCGGCCGGTCCTTCACCGAACCAGCCGGATTATTGCCCTCCAGCTTCGCGAAGATGGCATTCGTGCTATCACCGGGCAAGCGCTGCAGTCGGACGAGCGGTGTATTACCGACAAAATCTTCCAGCGTACTCATGGATTGATTTTAACACGCCTCGATATGTTCGATGATCAACTGCGGTGCGCGTATACCCCGATAATCGTTGACGTCGAGGCGATATGCCAAATGCAATGAGGCCGCCGGCGGCGGCGCCGGATGATTGTCGAAATATCCAAACGCTATCGCATCCAGTATTTTCTTTCCTCGCGTTCGTCGGACGCGAAGCTTCAAATGCCGATAACCGACTGTGCGTTGCTCAATGAGTTCGAACTGATCGTCGAAAATGGGTTCCGGAAACTGCTGGCCCCAAGGCCCAGCGGTGCGCAGCAACTCAGCAAACTCGATATTCATATCATCGTCGTTCAATGACCCGTCGCTGAACAGCGACTCAGGTTTGTTGTCTCTGCCAAGTTCCTCAACAACCGACTTCTCAAATACATGCCGAAACGTGTCCAACATAGTCATTTCAAGTGATAATCCGGCCGCCATCGCGTGTCCACCAAACTTCTTCACTAAATCCGGATGCCGCGTGGAGATCCCTTCCAGCAAGTCCTTGATATGCAAACCGTCTATGGAACGCGCCGACCCTTTGAGGACACCGTGGCCGTCCTGCGCAAATACGATCGCCGGTCGGCCGGTACGCTCGCGGACGCGAGATGCCACCAGCCCCACGATACCTTGATGCCAGGCGTCGTTATACAAGCAGATTGCCATCGGCAGGGCTCCGTCCAGATGGAGTTCACTGACGATATCATGCGCTTGCTGCTGCATTGTCGACTCGATTTCTCGACGCTCCTGGTTTAGCTTTTGCAATTTTTCCGCGATCGCCCGCGCCTGATCAAGGTCATCCGCCAACAAGCACGCTATTCCATGCGACATATCCTCCAGGCGGCCCGCGGCATTGAGCCGCGGGCCCACCACGAAACCGAGATCTCGTGCGGATAGACCCTGATGCGTTCGATTGGCTGTCTCGAGAATTGCTTTGATGCCCGGCCGGCAACGCCCGGCGTTGATGCGCGCCAACCCTTGTGCGACCAAAACACGGTTGTTGTAATCAAGAGGCACCAAATCGGCTACCGTACCCACCGCCACAAGATCCAGCAATTCAGCAAGATTGGGTTCCTGGACTCCGCGACGGCTAAACCAGTCTAATGCCCTCAATCGTGAGCGTAACGCCATCAAAACATAAAAGATAACCCCCACACCCGCCAGTGCTTTGCTAGGAAACGCATCACCGGGAAGATTGGGGTTAACAATAACGTCAGCCGTCGGCAACTGCGGGCCGGGTAGATGGTGGTCAGTGATCAACACCGACATGCCTAATTCTTGAGCCGCGCCCACGCCGTCAATACTGGCGATTCCATTGTCAACGGTAATGAGGATATCAGGTTGCTGCGAGGCCGCGACGCCAACAATCTCTGGTGACAAACCATAGCCGTACTCGAAACGGTTGGGCACCAGGTAGCTGACGTGTTTTGCACCCATACGCCGCAGTGCGAGCACACCCACCGCACATGCAGTCGCTCCGTCAGCGTCGAAATCGCCGATGAATAGGATGTGCGCGTCAGCGTCGAGCGCTTGTTCCAACAACTCTGTGGCCGCCCCGATACCCGTCAAACTCAGCGGCGGGAGCAAATGGCTGAGCGAATAATCGAGTTGATCGAGACTGGTGATGTGGCGGCCCTGGTAGATCCGGGCCAGCGTAGGATGCAGCCCCGCCAAGCGCGCATCCCGGCGCGTCCGCCGCACGATCTTTTTGTGATTTGCGCTGATGATACTTCTCTTCTATGAGGCTAGAAATCGCATCCACCGCGGCCAATTCCGGGCGTCCCGATCCTGGACCGTGACCGCACCCAATCCAAAATCCGTTATCGTTAATGAGTCCAAAACACGCGCGTTGAGGGCGTTCCACAGCGGACGCCACCATCTATTTTCCAGAGAACGCAATTGCGCGCGCGCGTGTTCCGGTTCGCTCCTGTCGATTACCGACCAGGAATCACCGAGGACCAATAAATTTGAACCGGGTGATAAATCATCGATAATGCCGGCCGCGTCCTTGGGCGCGGAGTCCAATGTTGAATTGCTGAGCCTCGCCAACCCGCGCGTCAAGGGCTCGTCCGACCACACCCGATCCCATATCCGCACCGTCGAATCCGGCAGCGCACCGGAACCCCAAGGCCAAATCGTGTTGATAGTGAACCGCGCTTCCGCGTCCCTGATTGTATTAACTGGTGACGCGTGGAAGGCCATTTGAATCTCATTCATCCATGCATGCCACAACGATGCATTAGCGCCGGTCGGTAACAGTGCATCGACATCCTTACCGGCTGCCCGGGTAATAGGAGTGGTATCAACATCGGGATCGCCGGGCACGACCAAGTACCATTGATCGGAATCCAAGGCATAGACGCGCCACCCATGCTCTTGGTACAACTCGTGAATAATACCGATTAAAGAATTAGCCTCGTCTTCGTTAACCGCCAGCGGCTTGCCTGCCACCAGATACAACTTCGTCAATCGTGGCTCTAAATGCGCCGGGTCGACACGCAGACACCAACCCGCCGGACGTTGACCGGTTATCCCGTAATAACTGACCGCAGCAACTGGCAAACCGTTGACGTCTGATTGTTGACAATCAAACGTTGTGAATGCGAGCGACTCGAACGAGTCGGTTGGTAACGCAACTTTTTCGCCACGGCTGATTAATTTTTTCAATACGGGGGAACGGACCGAAGCTTGACAAGCGTGCATTGCTTGCGACAAGCCAGGGACCAGGATGTTGAGGTGACGGCTACCCATGCATCGCCAGTGTACAAGATAATCTACAACAAATATCGTTAAACAAGGATGGAGTATATTGTCATGCTGACTCACTGCTGTCCCGTTAACTTTCACAGCAAAGGCATCTGATTGATGGCGAATTGATTATCGCGGAGAGGATTACCTCGTAGCAAGGCCATCAGGTCCCG
>CAMYKK010000031.1 GCA_947258975.1 uncultured Gammaproteobacteria bacterium | reverse complement strand
CCCTTCCCACTTCTAACCGCCCCACGACATCAAATGAAAGAAATCCCGCACCGTAACCGATACCATGCTGAAGGGGCTTAACTTAGTGCCATTCGGGTCTGACCCCTTCGTCTTTGGAAGGGGTCAGACCCCCTTGAAGTATCCGTCCCGCGTCAGCATCCGGGATCCTGTTGAAGAATATGGGTTAGTCATCATCGTCCAGCTCCGGATCCCAACCGCAATCCCGCGCCAGTTGTATCGCCTGCGCATATATTTCGGTGTGCCGCGAGCGTAATTCGGCCGGCAGGTTCGATACCAGGTGGCCGTAGGCTTGCCACGCCTGCGTCACTTGATCGTACAGTCGGTCGATCTGTTGATAGCTCCAGCCGGCGCAGGTCTCGTTTTTATCAAGGATTTCAAACAGCCAAGCATCACGAATGATGCGGCCGATATCGGTCATGCCGCCATGTTTGTCTTGGTCGATACCAGGGTAACAATGATTAGATTTCATGAGTCGCTCGCAGATAACAATGGTGCAATATACGGATTAGGCCTTTGAAAAACATCCATTAATTTTGGTGTCAAGCAGGCTGCACTGGCCAACGGCACTATATCCAATGGATAGCCTTATAGAAATGTTGTATAAAGACGCAACGTTCGTGCGACGCAATGAACGGTTATAACAACGCGTGAGCCGGTCGCCAATGTCGGTTCCAATCGACCCCAATGGAGGATCATACAAATGAGAAAGCCCCTTATCGCCATCGTGGCTGCAATAAGCCTCGGGGCGGCATCCATTCCAGCATTTGCGGCGGACAAGCCCGTACTGCTCAAGACCCCGATTGCTTTCGCGACCAAGCTGCCAGGTCTGGGCACTACCATCAAGTGGGTAGGTGACCGCGTCGACACCCTGAGTGCAGGCAGTGTCAAGATGAAGGTCTACGAGCCCAAGAAACTGGTCGCGCCGTTCGAGATTCTGGACGCGGTGTCGTCGGGCAAGGTCAACTCCGGATACACCACGGCGGGTTATTGGTCCGGCAAGATTCCCGCGTCGCCACTTTTTTCCGCAGTGCCGTTCGGACCGGAAGCCGGGGAGTATCTGGCGTGGCTGTGGTACGGCAACGGTATGAAACTGTATCAGGAGATGTACGATCAGGCCGGCTACAACGTCAAGGTGCTGGTATGCGGCATCATTGCCCCGGAGACCTCCGGTTGGTTTGGCAAGGACATCAACAGTGCCGATGATCTCCAAGGGCTGAAGATGCGATTTTTTGGATTAGGCGGGCAAGTGATGCAAAAGCTCGGGGTGTCGACGAGTCTGCTCCCGGGTGGAGAGATCTTTCCGGCGTTGGAGAAAAAGGCCATCGACGCGACGGAGTTTTCGATGCCGGCCATCGACAAGCTTCTCGGGTTTCACAAGCTGGTGAAGAACAACTATTTTCCGGGTTGGCATCAGCAGGCGACGGTGTTCGAGTTGTTGATCAACAAAGACGTGTGGAACGGACTGAGCGATCATCAGAGGATGGTGATAGAAATGATCACCATGGCCGCCACAGCGAACTCGCTGGCTGAGGGCGAGGCCCTCCAATTTTCGGTAATGAAGGAAAACGTGGAGAAAAACGGCGTCCAGCTCAAATACTGGTCCGGCGACATGTTGGCGCTGTACAAGAAGACTTGGGAAGGTGTCGCAAACGATATGGCCGCCAAGGACGCGTATTTTAAAAAGGTGTGGGACGACATGCAGGAATTTCGTAAGGGTTACGCCTTGTGGCAGTCCTACGCGTTTCTTCCCAGAACGCTTCCCAAGTAGTTAACACGCGGATCTCCACTCCGCTGTTGACAACAGATAAGCAGTTAACCAAAACTGTCAGCCAATCGCAGCGGCGCTCTCAATAGCAGAGCGCCGCTGAGCTTGGCCTGGAGGAGCCAATATGTCGGCGCCCGAGACCACCAGTAATCCGCCTATGCACGGCCAGGAAAATGAGCCGCCGGTTCCCCTAGCGGATTGGATAGACACCTTTATCCGCGCAAGTGCGCAGGTGCTGTGCTGGCTGAACGCCTTCCTGATCACTGTGATTATCGTGCAGGTGGTGTTGCGCTACGGCTTCGGCACCGGTGACCCCAAGTACGAGGAACTGCAATGGCACCTTTATGCAGCGGGCGTCATGTTCGGCTTGTCATACGCGCAGGTGACCAACTCCCACATCCGCGTGGATTTCATTGCCATGAGATTGTCCCCCAATACAGTACGTTTCTGGGAGATTTTCGGCATTATTGTGTTCGTGTTTCCGTTTATCTACGTGGTGTTTTATCACAGCATGGATTTCGTCGCTGAATCCTGGCGTCTCAATGAGCGCTCCGATGCACCCACCGGGTTGCCGTGGCGCTGGGCGATCAAGGCGGTGATTCCCATCAGTTTCGGAATGCTCGGTCTGGCGGTTCTGTCGCGGCTGATCCGCGATTTCGTGGTCTTGGTCCGCCGGAGCTAAGTCGATGGACATCAACAACATTCTGGTAATCGCGATGTTCTTGACCTTCGCTGCCTTCCTGTTCACGGGTTTTCCTGTTGCCTATGTGTTGGGTGGGATCGGCGTCCTATTCGCGGGGGTCGGTTACCTGGCGGACATGTATTTTGGCACGATTACGGGTTTGGATTTTCTCACCCTCGGACTGGTGGTGAACCGGATCTACAAGATTATGGACAACTGGGTGCTGGTGGCGCTCCCGATGTTCATCTTCATGGGTTTGATGTTGGACAAATCCGGAGTCGCGGAGCGCATGATGCATGCGATGCAGGAGGTGTTCGGCGAGGTGCGTGGTGGTCTGGCGGTGACGGTGACCGTGATCGGCATCATCCTGGCGGCATCCACCGGTATTATCGGCGCGTCCGTTGTGCTGCTGGGCCTGTTGTCCTTGCCGGCAATGATGAATCAGGGATACAGCAGGGCGTTGGCTACCGGCACCATCTGCGGCGCCGGTTGCCTGGGGATCTTGATCCCCCCCAGCATCATGCTGGTGATCATGGCCGATCAACTCGCGTTGTCTGTCGGCGATTTGTTTATGGGCGCGGTATTCCCGGGTCTGATACTCGGCAGCTTATATATCACGTATATCCTGGCTTTTGCTTACATGCAACCGCAGGCCGCGCCGCTGTCCCCCGACCGCCGCCCCATCGGTTGGCATACCATCGCCAACGTATTGTTTTCGGTGCTGCCACCGGCACTGCTGATCCTTGCCGTGTTGGGATCGATTTTCGCCGGTATCACCACCCCGACCGAGGCCAGCGGAGTCGGCGCGCTCGGCGCCGTAGTACTTGCCGCGTATAACAAAAAACTCAATCTGCGCGTGTTCAAGGAAGTGTTGATTTCCACTTACAACACCACCGCATACATCTTCGCAATCTTTCTGGGTGCGACCTGTTTTGCATTGGTGCTGCGGGAACTGGGTGGAGACCAACTCATCGAAGAGATGCTGACCAGTCTACCGTTCGGGCCCTACGGTATATTGCTGTGCATTTTAGGGATAGTTTTTTTGCTCGGGTTTCTGCTCGATTGGATCGAGATCACCCTGATCATGCTGCCGTTGCTGTCGCCGGTGGTCGCAGCCCTGGGTTTTGATATCGAAGGGTATGGCAAGATCGATGATCCCGCGCTGGTGTGGTTTGTGATGCTGGTGGCTGTGGCTCTACAGACGTCGTTTCTAACCCCGCCGGTGGGGTTTGCGCTGTTCTATCTCAAGGGTGTGTGTCCACCCGAGGTGCGCCTCACCGATATATACCGGGGCGTGGTTCCCTTCATCATTTTGCAGCTTATCGGTCTGGCGGTGGTCATCACATTCCCGGAATTGGTGACCTGGCTGCCGTCGGTCGCATACGACTAGTAGGCCCCCATTACAACCACACCCGACAATCGCCCTTCGCCAAGCGTCGGTTTGTTTGTGACTTGTTTGGTTGATCTATTCCGCCCCAGTGTGGGATTTGCGGCGGTGAAGCTGTTGGAACAAACCGGTTGCATCGTCGCAGTACCGCGCGGGCAGACCTGCTGCGGGCAGCCTGCGTATAACAACGGTGATCAACAAACCACTGCGGATATTGCCCGTCAAGTCATCGCCGCATTTGAATCTTTTGACTATGTAGTCGCAGCATCCGGCTCTTGCATCGGGATGATCAAGGAGCACTATCCGCGCGTATTAAAGGGCGATGCCGAGTGGTTTGATCGCGCCCAACAACTTGCCGGGAGGTGTTTCGAACTCACGGCGTTTTTGGTGGATGTGATGGAATGGCAGGACGTGGAATCGAGTTTTACGGCTGCCGTGACCTACCACGATTCCTGCTCCGGACTGCGTGAACTCGGGATCAAACAACAACCCCGGGCGCTACTCTCGAAAGTCAGCGGCCTGGCCTTGAAGGAGATGGAGGACAGCGAGGTCTGTTGTGGGTTCGGCGGCACGTTCTGCATCAAGTACCCCAAGATCTCCGAGCGCATGGTGAGTGACAAGACTGCGCACATTGTGGCCGCCGAAGCTGACTGTATTTTGGGTGGCGACATGGGATGCCTATTGAATATCGCGGGCAGGTTGAAGCGCGAAGACAGCCGGATCAAGGTCTACCACGTTGCTGAAGTGCTGGCGGCCATGACCGATCAACCCGCGATCGGTGACGGGAAATCATAGGGCAATGCAGCGATCCACAGCCGACTTCAAGCGCCGAGCGGAGGCTGCGTTACAAAACGTGTCGCTGCAGCAGGCCATGGCCAAGGCCAAAGGCGGATTTGTTGATAAGCGCCGGTTGGCAGTCAACAGGCTTCCCGAGTTCGAACAAATACGCGCCGAGGCAAAGTCGATTAAAGAGCATACGCTGGCGCATCTGGATTATTACTTGGATCAGTTCGAGCGCAAGGTGCTCGAGTCCGGCGGCCAAGTGCATTGGGCACGGACAGCGGAAGAAGCATGTTCGGCAGTGCTGGCCATTATCGGCCAGTCCGGAAAGCAGGTGCTCAAAGGTAAATCGATGGTGTCGGAGGAAATCGGTCTCAATGCCGCCATGGAGCGCGCCGGCCACACGGTTGTGGAGACCGATCTGGGCGAGTACATCATCCAGTTGGCCCACGAACCACCCAGTCACATTATTGCGCCGGCAGTGCACAAGACCCGGGATCAGATCACCGAACTTTTCCACGCGGAACACGAGAAGTACGGTTTGACCGGCTTGGTCACGGAAACCGAAGACATCGTTAATGAAGCACGGCAGGTATTGCGTTCGAAGTTTCTAAGTTCCGACGTCGGGATTACCGGCGCGAATTTTTTGATCGCCGAGACCGGGTCGACGGTAATTGTGACCAACGAGGGCAACGGCGATTTGACGCAGATACTGCCGCGTAAGCACATCGTTACCGCCAGTATTGAAAAGGTAGTTCCGTCGCTGGACGACATGACGGTCCTGCTCAGACTTCTGGGGCGTAGTGCCACCGGCCAGGAGATGTCGAGCTATACGACACTATCCACCGGGCCGAAGCGGACGGATGATCAGGATGGTCCGGAAGAATTCCATGTCGTGATCGTCGACAACGGCCGCAGTGAAATGCTGGGCAACGAATTCCATGACATGTTGCGTTGTATTCGCTGTGGCGCCTGTCTGAACCATTGCCCGGTTTACGGCGCGATCGGTGGTCATGCCTATGGGTGGGTGTATCCCGGCCCCATGGGCTCGGTGTTGACACCCTTGATGATAGGTCTGGAAAACGCACGGGATTTGCCCAATGCCTGCACGTTGAACGGCCGTTGCGGCGAGGTGTGCCCAATGAGCATACCGTTGCCCGATATGTTGCGTACGCTGCGGTTCAAGGAACACGAGCGCAAGCTTTCCGACGCGCGTGCGCGTTGGGCGCTGAAGGCGTGGGGTTTGCTCGCCAGGCGGCCCGGATTATATCAGGCGGTCACCGGTGTGATGAGTACTGTGCTGGGAAGAATCGGTAGACGTGCGGGACGCTTTCGTGCGCTGCCCTTGGCCTCGGGTTGGACCCAGGTGCGGGACTTGCCCGCCCCACAGGGGGCGACGTTTCAACGATTGTGGAAAGGGCGGCGGTGAGTGCGGCCCGCGAACAGATTTTTACCCGGATTCGCCGCTCGTTGCAGCGCAGCGCGCCGCTTGCAGCGCCGCCGGTCGACCGCTTGCCAGCGCCGGAATCCAATGTACGCCCACGTTTGGAAAAGGATCCGCTTGCATGTTTTATCGAAAAGCTGCACACGGCCGCGGGTACGGTAGATCGGGTTAACGCAGTATCTGATGTCGTGCAAGCGACGGCTGACTATCTGGACCGGCACCGTCTCGAGCCGCGATTGGTCGTGGCTGAGCACCCGTTGATCCATGAGTTGATATGGCCGGCGGAGTGGGAGATTCACGCCGGTCCGGCGACTGGCGATGATCATATCGGTGTCGGCGCAGCGTTTGCCGGTGTGGCCGAAACCGGTACCCTGGTGATGTTATCCGGGGCTGACAATCCTACCACCATCAACTTTCTCCCGGATGACCATATCGTCGTAGTCAGCGCACTGCAGATTGTCGCTCATCTCGAGGATGCGTGGCGGTTATTACGTGACCGCGCGACCGTGATGCCGCGCACCGTAAATTTGATCACCGGCCCATCCCGGACCGCCGATGTCGAACAGACAATCCAACTCGGCGCCCACGGTCCTCGCCGACTGCATGTGATAGTGATCGAAGACTGATTCGCATTCCAATCAATTTAGAAACTGAATTTCCACCTCGTGCATTCTGCCCCCGGTTGAGCCGCCGGCGTTGAGCATCCAATGCAGATGATCCTTCGCATTGTCACCATCGTCTTTCCGATATTCGCAATCGTGGCCGTCGGCTACCTTTACGGGCGCCGCAAGCAACCGGAAATGGCGATATTGAATCAGTTGATCATGGATATCTTTGCGCCGGCACTGATCTTTTTTGTGCTGGCTCGCAGGGAGTTTGCGCCGGAACAATACCTATCTCTGGCGCTCGCTGGTATCGCGGTGATGCTGGGGTCGGGTCTGGTGAGCTATCCGATTGCCCGCCGGCTCAATTTTGACTGGCGCACGTTTGTCCCTCCCATGATGTTTACCAACTACGGGAACCTGGGATTGCCGCTGTTCGTGCTGGCGTTTGGGGATTCCGCGTTATCCGCCGCGGTGGTATTGTTTGTCGCCGGTAACTTTCTGCACTTCACCCTGGGACGTTATTTGCTCGACCACACCGTACACCCGGTTGCGCTATTTCGTACGCCCATCTTGGTGGCGTCGATTGCAGGATTGTTGTTCAGCCTGATGAAGTGGCACTTACCCCTGGCCATTGAGTTTCCGATCGAGATGTTGGGGCAGGTTGCGATACCTTTACTGTTGTTTTCGCTAGGCGTGCGGCTGACCAGATTTGATTGGCACGATTGGAAGATCGGATTGATAGGAGCGATCGTGTGCCCGGCCGTCGGGGTGGCGACGGCGTGGGTAGTGACATGGGTTGTTGATCTGCCGGATTTGCAGGCCAGGCAGTTGATGCTCTTTGGTGCGTTGCCACCGGCGGTAATGAACTTCTTGTTCGCCGAGCAATTCCATCAAGAACCGCGCAAAGTGGCTTCCATCGTGGTGATTGGAACCCTTTCCAGTGTGGTGCTGATCCCAGTTATGCTGGCGCTCATTTTGCCCTGATGTGCGATCCGGCATACCGTATGCACGTGGACCAGTCCGGGATTGACTGAAATGGTTATTTCTGCGTCGGTAGCCTTGATTTTTTGCCCGGCGGCGTTACCCTAACCGGTTGCAAAAACTCCATATCGTCCCGCTATACAGGCAATGAATCCAAGCGTCCCCAAAAATCATTACCATTACGATGACCTTCTGGCTTGTGCCCGCGGCGAGCTGTTTGGTCGCGGTAACGCGCAACTGCCGTTGCCGCCCATGCTTATGTTTGACCGCATCACGCAGATCACCGTGGACGGTGGTGCCCATAACAAAGGTATGATTACTGCTGAATTGGATATCAAGCCCGATTTGTGGTTTTTTGATTGTCATTTCGTAGGGGACCCAGTAATGCCCGGTTGCTTGGGCTTGGATGCACTCTGGCAGCTCGTAGGCTTCTTTCTTGGATGGCGCGGCGGTCCGGGACGTGGTCGTGCCCTCGGATCGGGTGAGGTTAAATTCACCGGACAGGTCACGCCAGATACAAGGCTTGTGAAATACCGCGTTGATTTGAAACGGGTAATCATGCGCAATCTGTGTATGGGCATCGCCAGCGGTGTTATGGAGGCAGACGATAGGGAGATCTATTATGCTAAGGATTTACGGGTCGGTTTATTCACTTCTGACGAAGGTTTTTGATTTTTAAACGAGGAGAGCAATGCGTCGTGTCGTCATAACCGGACTTGGTGTGGTTTCCAGCATTGGAAGTGACCAGCAAGCGGTCTTGGATGGCCTGTTGAATGCGCGTTCCGGAATCCAAGTGCAGCCGGTCTATCAGGAGATGGGATTGCGCAGCCATGTTGAGGGAACCATAAGCGCCGATCTGGATGGCCAGATCGATCGCAAGGTCAAGCGGTTCATGGGAGATGGAGCCGCCTTCAATTATCTGGCCATGCGCGAAGCGCTGGCGGACGCGGGACTCGATGACAGCGAGATCTCTGATCCGCGCATTGGACTGATCATGGGCTCCGGCGGCCCGTCCACTGAGAACGTCGTGAGAGCCGCGGACCTGTTACGGCAACGCGGGGTGCGAAAAGTCGGTCCCTACATGGTGACGCGCACGATGTCCAGCACGAATGCCGCTTGTGTGGGCACTGCGTTCAAGATCAAAGGGGTGTGTTACTCCATCAGCTCAGCGTGCGCCACCAGCGCGCATTGCATCGGTCACGGTGCGGAATTGATTCAACTAGGAAAGCAGGACTTGGTTTTCGCCGGTGGTGGCGAAGAGATCCATTGGACCATGACCGTGCTGTTCGATGCCATGGGGGCGTTGTCGTCAAACTTCAACGAGACCCCCACGAAGGCGTCGCGCCCCTACGATGTAAGTCGCGATGGATTCGTCATCTCCGGTGGTGGTGGAGTCGTGGTGGTCGAAGAATTAGAGCATGCGCTGCGGCGCGGGGCAAAGATATATGCCGAGCTTGTAGGTTACGGCGCGACCTCGGATGGATATGACATGGTGCAACCCTCTGGGGAGGGTGCAGTGCGCTGTATGCGTCAAGCCCTGGAAACAGTCGACGGTTCCATCGACTATATCAATGCTCATGGTACCAGCACTCCCATAGGCGATGTCCGCGAATTGGAGGCGCTACGGGAAGTGTTTGGCGAGCGGATACCAAAGGTGAGTTCAACCAAATCGCTCACCGGGCATGCGCTCGGTGCGGCAGGGGTATGTGAGGCGATCTATTGTCTGCTGATGATGGAGCACGGCTTTATCGCCGGTTCGGCAAACATCGATGAACTCGACCCGAAGGCAGAGGGATTTCCAATTGTCCGTGATACGCAGCCTGACGCCGGACTGAATCTCGTAATGTCAAACAGCTTTGGTTTTGGCGGCACCAACAGCTCCCTGATATTTAAACGTCTCGACTGACATACACGCCACTCGTGAGAGCGATTTCGACTCATGCCGCGCTCGTAAAGGCCGACCAGACACCTATCGCCGTTTGGTTATTAGTATGTTGCATCACGGTATTCGCAATGGTGGTTCTGGGCGGCGTGACTCGATTGACGCAATCCGGACTGTCGATGGTGGAATGGCAACCGGTTATGGGTGTGCTGCCTCCGTTGACCGAGTCCGATTGGCAGGACGCCTTTAGCGCGTACCAGCAGTATCCGGAGTATAGAAAAAACAATCAAGACATGACGTTGGCTGAGTTCAAGCCCATCTTTTGGTTCGAGTACGCGCACCGTATTCTCGGGCGGGCCATAGGATTGATTTTTTTAATTCCATTTTTGTTTTTCTGGTTTGGGCGGCGGATTCCAACGCCCCTCGTGCCGAAGCTGCTTGGTGTGTTCTGTTTGGGTGGACTCCAAGGTCTGCTTGGTTGGTACATGGTGAAAAGCGGATTGGTTGACGAACCTCACGTCAGCCCGTATCGGCTGACCGCGCACTTGACCTTGGCGGTTTTTATATACGGTTACATGCTGTGGTTGGTCCTGGGATTGATTGCCGGCGGCAAACATAAGCGTTCCTGGTCGGTTGCCCCCCCATGGCGTTTGAGTGTTTGCGTGACCGCATTGGTGGGAGCCATGATCATAAGTGGTGGATTCGTGGCGGGAACCAAGGCGGGATTCGCGTTTAACACGTTTCCAACCATGAATGGTGATTGGGTGCCGCAGGGCATTTGGGCGTTGCAACCGGCGTGGCGTAATTTGTTTGAAAACCTGGCGACAGTGCAATTTACCCACCGGATCATTGCGCTCGTACTGGCGGTGTCGGTACCGCTGTTCTGGTTATCGGTTTTGCTCGCCAGTGTATCACCACCGGTGCGGCTCGCGACGCACGGTTTATTGGTGATGCTGGTGGTGCAGATTGCGCTGGGTATCACCACTCTAATCAATACCGTGCCGGTGTCGGTGGCGGCACTGCATCAAGGTGGCGCTATGCTGTTATTGACCATGGCGCTGTGGGCAACCCACGGTTTGTTGCGCGAAAAACGCGCATTTCGCTCCTAGCCCGCATTGCTCACCAGGTGCGCCGCTGCGCGAGTCCCTTGTGCTGCGCGTAGTCGCAGTGTGCGCCGGCATCCGGGATCCTGGTGACGAATGCGGACTAGGTTCGTCTGGCCGCGCCTGTTGACCGTATCCGGATATACTTGCCGGGGGCGTATAATGATTTGCTGCAGCGAAAACAATCAGATTATAGGGAGTCCGAGATGTGCAAGTGGCCGGCAGTTTCCAGTTTGATCATTGGCGTCATCCTGTTGCCAACGACCGTGAATGGCGGACAGTGGCGTTACCACGGCACGGCTCTGACACCGCCGGAAGGTGTGCCGCAAGGTGCCGGCCAGGCTCTCCCCAGTGGCCACCGTCCCCCGGCGCCGGGCGGGATATTGCCGCAAAACAATCTAACTCAGAACGCGGTGCGAAATGAGTTTGGCGACCCCCAAGAGCAGCTGCCGGCGGTGGGTGAGCCACCTATATTCCGTTGGCGCTACTCGGACTATACCGTCTATTTCGAACGCGATCGGGTGATCATTTCAGTGCCCAATGACGTGGGACTTATCCGCTAGCCGTCATGCCCGCGGCGACTGCTGCATGCGGATTGATCGCAGCCGGCTCCCTCTCTGATCTCCATCCGCGGGCCTCCCAGACCTGTTTGTGGCGTCTTCCTCATCGTGCCCGCGCGCTGTGCAACCACTCGATCCTCCCACCATCACCCGGGAAGTTGGGTGCAGTCAGCGGGGCAACCGGCTGATCAAGGTACACAAAGGAAGGGACACAAATAGTGAGCAGTCTATTTCGATATGTAGTCGTGACGCTGTTGTCAGTCCCGATCACGGTCGGCGCAGCGGATACCGAGTGGACAAGGAAATAATTGATGACGCTCTTGTCCGGTGTTAAGCAGTTGGCATCAACGTGGGTTGAGAAGCAGCGACCAGGCTTTTGGGGGACGAGCTGATTTTGTCAGGAACGCTTCGTTTCACCGCTCGGCATACGCTTGAAAAACCTGTATTGGCGCCGTTCAACGAGATGATCACTGCGGTTACCGTTGATGGTCCCCAAGGAAGCGGTGTTCCGCCATCGCAGACTCCACTATTGCGTGCCGTCGGACTTACCGTCGCTATGGGTGCTGCGCTGTGTTTGGTGTTGGCGCAATCTGGCCGACGTCGGCGCCGCGAGAACGTAAACGAAAAAGAAGTGGTGGCGCAAAAGGAATCCGGGTCCCGGCTGATATACTTGATGGCTCTGAAGGGTTACTGAGATCGTGGATGTGACAGCAATAAAAAATCGGGGGCTGGTCGTTGCTACGGCACTGTTGGTGTGGATGGCGCCGGTTGCACACGCAGAAGAGTTGCCGTTGTGGGAGATTGCTCTGGGTGGAGGTGCGCTTCAAGTCCCCGAGTACCGGGGATCTGACGACAATCGGCGGATCGCATTTCCATTTGTCTATCCGGTATATCGCGGCGAGTTTCTACGCATCGATGATCGCGGCGTTCGTGGTGTTTTCTATGGCAGCGAACGACTGGAACTCGACTTCAGCGTGGATGCCAACACCTCCGTCAATAGCGACGATACAAGTGCTCGCGCAGGTATGCCCGATCTGGATCCCACGCTGCAACTGGGGCCGTTAGTGCAGTTACGCCTGTGGCCTGATCGACCATCGCGTCAGGTGCTATTGCTTAATCTGCCGGTGCGCTCGGTGTTCGCGATCGGAGACTCGCTTGAACAAGTCGGGTGGACCGCCTCGCCCCACCTCACATTCTACCAGCGGGTTGATCTATTCAGTCGGCGCTGGCGATTGGGTCTTTCGGGAGGGTTGGAGTTCGGTGATAACGAGTTTCATGACTATTATTATCGCGTTGATCCCGAATTTGCGACTGATGCGCGTTCGGCATTTGACGGCAACGGCGGTTTTGGCGGCACCCGTTTTATCGGAACCTTCGTGTCGCGCGGAAAGAAGAGCTGGATGAGCCTTTTCGTGCGCTACGACCGCTTGACCGGGGCCACATTCGAAGACAGCCCCCTGGTGGAGCGCAATGATGCCCTAACCTTTGGTTTTATCTACGCACGATTTATCGGCCGCTCCAAACGTATGGTCGAAGTCAAGGACATGCGCCGCGTAGAACAATCGGACTAGCCCGGACAGTGCGCCAGGGATCCTGGATGCTGGCGTTGAGAAGCCGCCGCCATCTACCGTTATACTCTTTCGGCAGTCGTGGTCATCACCTTTGACACCAAGCCCATCGTTTTTTTAACAAAATCCGGCAATTCCGCCGCACCTGCCTTCACTGCGGTGGTGGCGTGACCCGCTTCATCATCACGCATCCGCGCAACAATCTCGCGACTTTTGGTGTCGTTCACCGGCAGCCGGTCTAGATGCCCCTCCAAGTGGCGCACCACCTGGCGCTCGGTTTCAGCCAGAAATCCCAGGCTGATGCGGTCGCCGGCGAGACCGGCGAGCGCGCCGATGGTGAACGAGCCGGCGTACCATAAAGGATTGAGCAAGCTCTTGTGGCTTCCCAGTTCGTCGATGCGCTCCTCACACCAGACCAGGTGATCGTTTTCTTCGGCCGACGCGTCGGACATGGTCTGCCGGACCTGGTTTGAGCGGGCGGTCAGCGATTGACCTTGGTACAAGGCTTGGGCACATACTTCACCCGCATGATTCACGCGCATCAGTGCGGCTGCAAGGTCGCGCTCGCTGTCGCTGAGATCGTCGCCGGTCACTTCGGGTTGCGGCGTCGCCCGTTGCCGGGGTGGCCGGCCGAATACGGTGCGTAGACCCTGATCGAGATGATTGATCACCTCGTCAAGTATTGAATATTCGCGCATGCAGCCAAGATACAAGACGCGAGCCCTCGCGCGCAAGCCCCTCGCCTCAGCTGTCGAGCCGCAACGCTCTATCGATAAGAATCGCCGGATGTACGACCTCGACGTCGAGATGCCGGCTGGCGATGCCGGCCGCGAGGTGCAAGGCACACCCGATGTTCGAGGTGACGAGCGTGTCGCAACCGCTTTCGTGAATAGTACGCAGCGTGTCGTCGCGAAAAACCTCGGACAATTGCGGCTGCGTAAGGAAATAGGTGCCCGCGGCACCGCAGCAGGTGCTTTGGTTGGATATTATACTCACTTCCGTTGCGGACAAGCGGTTCAATAAGTTGTAAGTTTTTTTGGCGGTCTGCATGACATTTCGCAAGGAGCATGGTTCATGCACCGCGATTTTGCCAAGGTGTGTGAGGGCATTTTCGAAAGGTGCGGCATGACGGTCTTCGATAAACGCGCCGAAATCATGCACCCGCATAGCAAACTCCGTTGCGTCGCGGGTGGATACGTGTTGTCCATACTCGAGAAGCATTGCACCGCAACCGCTCGCCAAGGAAATAACAGGCATGTCGCCCGACGAGGGAAAAGCATTCAGATTTTGTGCCATCAGCCGCCGTGCGCCCTGTACGTCGCCGGCGTGTTGATGGATGGCGCCGCAACAATTTTGCCCGCGCGGTATTCGCACACGGTATCCCAACTTGTTGAGTATCCGAATCGCCGCGTCGATGGTCGGCTGATCCACGATGCGGGCGATGCAGCCAAGGAACAGGGCCACGTCGCCGCGCGTCTCTCCGTTGACGGGATACGCGATGGCGTAGTGTTTTAGTATGGGAACGATCGGCAGCTGTGCTTCGATCGTTGCCAGTCCCAGCGGTCGTAAGAGTCCGGAGCCGCGAACAATCGTTTGTAAGCCCGAACGCTGATATCCTCGGAGCAGGTGGCCGACCCAAAGCAGTCGATTGGGACGCGCGAGTATTCCGTCCACCGTCCACCTCCTCAGCACACGCCGGCCCCGGGGCTCGCGGCGTTTGGCGGCGATGAACGCACGCCCGTCGTCGATCAGCCGTCCGTAGGGCACCTGGGCCGGGCATGCCGTTTCGCAATTGCGGCAGGACAGGCAACGGTCAAGATGCGACTCCAGTCTTGGGGTCAACGGAAGCTCGTTGCGGATCATGGCGCGCAGCAGCGCGATCCGGCCCCGCGGAGATTCATTTTCGTCACCGGTTTCCCGGTACGTGGGACAATACGGCAAGCACAACCCGCACTGGACGCACTTGTCGACGTCCTCGAGCGGGAACCGGTCTGTCACTGGTGCCGCGTGGGTCATGCTTCGGATTGTACCGGCTCCGGCATAATTCCTCGTATTCATTAGGGATAAGCCTGTCCGACACAGAGCCCGACTGGCTATACATCGGCTGGTTACCGGTGTATGTTAACCGCTGTCCGTGGGGGATGCCCTTCGCGGTAACATTTCGACAACGACTGAAGACAGTGTTTTTAGCGATTATTCCAGAGGAGGAGAGCATGCAATCTAAGATCGAGAAGGGCGCGAAGACTGCGTCCGGTCGCCGCAAGTTTCTTAAGACCGCGGGGGCGGCAACCGCGGGTGCGGCGACCTTGGGATTCCCCATGGTGTCGCGTGCGCAAACGAAAACCCTGAAGATGCAGAGTTCCTGGGGCGCCAAGGCGATCTTCCAGGACATGTTCCGGCAGTATGCGGAACGCGTCGAGGCAATGTCCGGCGGCCGCTTGAAGGTCGACGTGTTACCGGCGGGCGCAGTGGTCAAGGCGTTTCAGGTACAGGATGCAGTGAACAAGGGCGTGCTCGATGGCGCGCACACCGTGACCGCCTACTGGTACGGCAAGAACAAGGCCGCTTCGCTGTTCGGCACCGGTCCGGTATTCGGCGCCAATGCGTCGCAGATCCTGGCCTGGATCCACTACGGTGGCGGTAAGCAACTGTATGAAGAACTAGTCCAGGATATTCTCAAGTTGAATCTGGTGGGCTTTTTTGCCATGCCGATGCCGACCCAACCCCTGGGCTGGTTCAAGAAGCACGTCAAGAGTGCCGCCGACATGCAGGGCCTGAAGTACCGCACCGTGGGATTGGCCACCGACATCATGCAGGGCATGGGGCTCAAGGTGACCCAGCTTCCGGGCGGCGAGATCGTCCCGGCACTGGAGCGCGGTGTCATTGAGGCCTTCGAATTCAACAACCCGACTTCCGACATGCAGTTCGGCGCCCAGGACGTGTCCAAGCACTATCACATGGGTAGCTATCACCAGGCGGCGGAGTTCTTCGAGATCATCTTCAATAAGGACAAGTTCAACGGCCTGGCCAAGGAGCAACAGGCGATCCTCGAGTACGGTGCGGAGGCCACCAACACCGCGAACTACGGTTTCGCGTTGGATAATTATTCTCGCGACCTGCAGGACCTGATGAAAAAACACGGCGTCAATGTGTATCGTACCGACCAGTCGATCATGAAGGCCCAGCTCGGTTCTTGGGATACGGTTCTGAAGAAACTCGAAACGGATCCGTTCTTCGCCAAGGTGGTGAAGAGCCAAAAGGAATGGTCGCACCGGGTGGCGTTTTACGATCTCATGAACTCGGCGGATTACAAGCTCGCCTTCCAGCACTACTTCCCTGGCGAGATCGCTTAGATAAGGCGTTAACAAAACCGTTCGTGTCGGGCGGCGCCGTGGGGCGCCGCCCGGGCGGGCACTAGCCGCATTTCTACCAACATCGGGCGTTAGCGATGCTGAGCTTCATCCTGTTCGTGGACCGTGTATCCGCTTGGGCTGGGAAAGCGTTCGCATGGTGCATCCTGATTATGACCTTTGGCGTCAGCTATGAGGTCTTTGTCCGCTATATATTGAGAGATCCCACCTCCTGGGCGTTCGACATCAGTTACATGATGTATGGCGCGCTGTTCATGATGGCGGGTGCCTATACCCTGTCACGCGATGGCCACGTCCGCGGCGATGTGCTGTACCGGCTTTGGAAGCCGAAAACCCAGGCGCGTGTCGAGTTAGTGCTCTATTTTCTATTTTTCTTTCCCGGAATTCTCGCGTTCATCATTGCCGGCACCGATTACGCGGGCGAGTCGTGGTTCTACAAGGAAGTCAGCGTAATGAGCCCGGCGAACGTGCCCATCTTTCAATTCAAGACGATCATCCCGGTGGCCGGCGGGCTGTTATTGCTGCAAGGTATGGCTCAGGTATGCCGCTGCATCGTTTGTATCCGCACCGGAGAGTGGCCGATACATCTGGAGGACGTGGAAGAGATGGAAGCCATGATGCAGCACCAACATGAGGAGACCGGGGGGCTGGAAGAGTTCGTCGAACACGTCAAGGGGGAAGACAAACATGAGTGACCCCCTTATCGCCGTCATCATGCTCGGCATATTCGTGCTCACGATACTGCTCGGTTTTCCGATCTGTTTCACACTTATGGCCATGGGCGTAGCGTTCGGTTACTACGCGTATTACGACGCCGAGCGGATGAACTCTTTGTTTGACAATCAGATCTTCGATTTGCTTGTCAATCAGACCTACTCGGTCATGGCCAACGATGTGCTCACCGCGGTGCCGCTGTTTCTGTTCATGGGTTACATTGTGGAGCGCGCCAATATCGTCGATCGTCTGTTCTTCAGCATGCAGATTGCCGCACGCCGTTTGCCCGGCTCGATGGCGATCGCGGCGCTCGGAACCTGCGCGTTGTTTGCGACCGCCACCGGGATCATCGGCGCGGTGGTGACGTTAATGGGGCTGCTGGCATTCCCCTCCATGCTCAAGGCGCGCTACGACGTCAGCTTCGCAGCCGGTGTGATTTGCGCCGGCGGCTGCCTCGGAATCCTGATCCCACCCAGCATTATGTTGATCGTCTATTCCGCAACCTCCAACGTCTCGGTGGTGCGGCTGTACGCCGGCGCGATCCTCCCTGGTTTCATGCTGGCAGGGCTCTATATCATCTACGTGATGGGCCGGGCGATGTGGAACCCCAGTCTGGCGCCCAAGCCCAAGCCGGAGGAATTGGGAAATCTCTCCTACGGCCGGGTAATCTTGATGATGTTGACCTCGTTTTTCCCGCTCGCGTTCCTGATCTTTGCGGTGCTTGGGGCGATATTGTTCGGCCTTGCCACCCCGTCGGAGGCCGCGTCGATGGGCGCCCTGGGTGGCCTGGTTCTGGCCGCTGCATACCGCGCCCTGACCTGGGAACGCTTGAAGGAATCGGTCTATCTCACCGTGCGTACCTCGGCGATGGTGTGTTGGCTGTTTGTCGGATCGTGGACGTTTGCGTCGGTGTTCTCCTATCTAGGTGGCCACTCACTCATCGAGGAAACGGTATTGGGGATGGGATTGAGCCCGGTTATGTTTCTGATCATGGCGCAGTTGATTATCTTCCTGCTCGGGTGGCCGCTGGAGTGGAGCGAAATCATCATTATTTTTGTCCCGATCTTTCTGCCGATGTTGCCGGCCTTCGGGGTCGATCCCTTGTTTTTCGGAATATTGGTGGCGATGAATCTGCAGACCTCTTTTCTCACCCCGCCGATGGCGATGGCGGCGTATTACCTCAAGGGAGTGGCGCCGCCGCACGTGCAGCTCGTCGATATATTCAAGGGGGTGTTGCCGTTTCTGTCGATGGTGATTCTGGCTATGGTGCTACTGTATATATTCCCCCAGATCATCATGTATCTACCAGATCTCGTGTACGGCAAGGCCCGGTAGGATCCTGTGGACGGCCACACGCAATTGACCGCGGCGGAATTTAGCGCCACCACAGCGGCGCAACAGATCCGCAACGGTGAGTTGAGTTCTGCGCTGTACGTGCGGGCATGTCTGGAGCACATCGAAGCGCGGGAGAAGACGGTGCGGGCGTGGATCCACATCGACCCAGAGTACGCCGTGGAGCAGGCGCGCCGGGCAGATGAATTCCGGCAAACCGGCGCCGATCTTGGTCCGTTGCATGGCTTGCCGGTCGGCGTGAAAGACATTATTGACACTCATGACATGCCCACCGAGTGCGGTACGCCGCTGTTCGCCGGACGTCAACCTACCGGCGATGCGCAAGCGGTTGCCGCGTTGCGCGAGGCCGGGGCGATCATCCTCGGCAAGACCGTCAGCACCGAACTCGCGGTGTACTCACCGGGTAAGACCACCAATCCGAACGACCCGGCGCGGACTCCAGGTGGTTCATCCAGCGGTTCGGCAGCCGCAGTGGCCGCCAACATGGTACCGCTGGCGCTCGGCAGTCAGACCAACGGCTCGATGATCCGTCCGGCGTCCTATTGCGGCGTGTATGGATTCAAGCCGAGTTTCGGTGCCATCTCGCGGCAGGGGGTGCTGTCTTTGTCACGTGCTCTGGATACCATCGGGGTGTTTGCGCGTTGTGTGGAAGACCTCGCTCTGGTCACGGAGCCGCTGGTCGGGTATGACGTTCGCGACCCTGACACGCGGTTGCGGGCGCGTCCGCATCTGGTGGCCACCGCGATGTCGGAGCCGCCGCTGGCGCCGAACCTGGTGTTCGTTAAATCGCCGGTGTGGGACCAGGCCGACGAGGACGTCCACGGCGCCTTTACCGAGCTGGCGGATTTACTCAGCGGCCACTGCGATGAGATTGAGCTGCCGGAGCTGTTCGGCTCGGCGGTAGGCTGGCACCGCACGATCATGTATGCCGATTTGGCAAAAGGTCTAGGACGGCTGTACGAAGACGGAAAGGACAAGTTGAGCACGAGGCTGCGGGGTATGATCGAGGAAGGGCAAGGCTGTTTGGCGATTGAATACAACAGGGCGCTGGATATGATCGATGTGCTCTACGCCGGACTCGCGCAGGTATTCGATCGGTATGATGCGATTATCACTCCGGCGACCACCGGCGAGGCCCCGTTGGGGCTCGATTCCACCGGTGATCCGGTCTTCTGTACTTTGTGGACATTGATGGGGTTGCCGGCGGTGAGCCTGCCGCTGCTGCAGGGCAGCAATAATATGCCCATCGGCGTTCAACTGGTGGGCGCGCGCAACGACGATGCGCGCTTGCTGCGGACCGCGCGCTGGCTGGATCAACACGTCAAGGACGAATCCCAAAGCGAGCTGCAGATACCATGTTAGACAAACTGTTGGCCACAATTTCCATGCTCTCCCTCGTTGTCTTTATGGGCGTGGTTACCGTGTTCGTGAATGAACCGGATCTCTGGATCATTGTCATTGTGGTATTGATCATGGGGATCTATGATTTCTTCCGTGAGATTCGCAGCGAGAGTCAGAAGAAACGCGAAACCTCTGACGTTTGATTGACACCGGCCTGTCCGCCGCAGCGCGTCAGTTAGATTTCCGAATCGATGACCTTGACCAATGCGCTGTGGTCGAGTTCACCGCCGCCTTGGTCGATGAGTCGATCATACAGGTCCCGGTTCAAACGGGTCGCCGGCAGATCGATGCCGATTTGTTCCGCTAGTTCCAATGCTTGAGCGAGATCCTTGCGTTGGGTCGCGGCTTTGCCGCCGGGAGCAAACTCAGCATCGATCATGCGTTGCCCGTGCAGTTCCATGATGCGTGACCACGCGAAACCGCCCTCGAAGGCTGCACGGACTTTGGCTGGATCAACCCCGGCTTTCTTCGCCAACGTCAGTGCCTCGGCGACCGCGCCGATGGTCAGTCCAACGATGATTTGATTGGCGGCCTTCGCCACTTGACCAGCGCCGACGTCACCGACCCGGGTGACGTGACGACCGAGCGTTGCAAACACCGGTTTGGCTCGTGCAAAAACCGCTTCACTGCCGCCGGCCATGATGGTGAGGGCCGCCTGTTGGGCCCCGACCTGGCCGCCGGACACCGGGGCGTCGAGGTATTTGCCCCCGCGTTTCCCGATCTCGTGGGCGAAATGGCGCGTCGCCGCTACCGCCGTTGTCCCCATGTCGATAACCAGCGACCCGGGCCGTAATCCCTGCACACACCCTCGCCACCTAGAAGCACCGCCTCAGTCGCGGCGGTGTCGGACACCATCACGATAATGATCGTAGACTGCCGGGCGGCGTCCCGTGGAGACGCTGCGGCGGTCATACCGAGGGCACACAACTCCACCACCACCGGCTGACTACGGTTGCAAATGACCAGAGGATATCCGCATTGGTGCAAGTGGATGGCCATAGGGCGGCCCATCAGTCCCAGACCGATAAAGCCAATGGTTTCGTCACTCGAATGGGTCATGTTTTTCGCTGTTGAATTTGGACCGTTGCGATTCTAACCCGGATGAGTCTGTTCGCCACTGCCCACAGCATCAAGGGAGGCGCATGACTTTTTTATCCGCTGACGGCGTTGTTCGCGGGCTCGGAAAAACCATCGGTACGGGATCCAAACCGCGGGCTGCTGATATAATCCGAACGGTCTGTATATTACATCAACAACAAACAACACACCGCGAACAGGGTTGATCGCAACGGGAGGTTATTTTGGCGCAGATACATATTATGGTTTCCCGGCATTCGGTGTTTTATAGTCCATTGATTTCTTCAATCAGCGCCGGATTCTTGCAGCAACAGGGATTGGAGCCGAGCTATTCGATCATGACGCCGCAAAAGTCCGTTGCCGATGGGCTCGCAGACGGTTCTGTTCATGTCGGCCAGTCTTCGGTTGCAGCGAGTTGGGGACCGATGGAGAAGGGTGAACCGAATGGCGCCGTGCATTTCGCCCAGATCAACGAACGCGATGGTTTCTTCATCGCCGGCCGCGAACCGGAGCCGGATTTTACCTGGCAAAATCTGCGTGGACGCGACGTGCTGGTCGATCATTTCGGACAGCCGTTGGCGATGTTTAAATATGCGGCGCACAATATGGGTGTGGATTACGCGGCCATCAATGCCATTGATGCGGGAGACGTGCACGAGATTGAAAGCGCTTTCTATGCGGGACGGGGTGACTATGTGCATCTACAAGGACCGGCGCCCCAACAGATGGAGAAAGACGGCGCGGCACACATCGTTGCCGCGCTCGGTGCAGCGATCGGTCCGGTCGCGTTCAGTAGCCTGGCGGCTACCCGGGAATGGTTGGAAACCGATATGGCGCTGGCGTTCATGACCGCTTATCGGCAGGCGCGGGACTATGTGAACCGCGCATCGGCCGCCGAAATAGCGGCGGCCGAAGCGGATTTTTTTAAGGGCATAGACACCGGCGCGATCGCCGCGGCAATTGAGTTTTATCAACGGCTAGGTTGTTGGAATCCGGATGTGCATATCAGCCGGTCTCAGTATGACGTTGCGTTGGATGTGTTTTTTTATAGCAGCTTGATTACAAAACGGCATAGATATGAGGACGTCGTGGTCCCGCCACCGGACGAACGCTAGTAACGAGTGAATCGCGAACTGCGGTTGGTTTTCTCGTCTATGCGGTGCCCGAACGTCATTGCGGTTTGTCGCCTGATTGCCGTACGCGGCATCGCTCTGAAGCCGCGTCAATCCTCAGCCTGGACGCGAGGGGCTGTGTCCGTGAGTGCGTTGTCGACGGGAACAACTGCTCGTTCCGATTTGGAATCATACAGACTCCGGTCTGCTTCACGAATCATCGCATCTGCGGTCTTACCGGGTTTCCACGTCGACACACCGGCGGATATCCGGATAACGCCTTGAAGTTCGCCGCGTAGGCGGTCGACAGTGCGATGTGCGTCACGGGTGTTACACTTTAATCGACCACCAGCGCAACCGCGGCCGATGACCTTCGAGGTAAGGTTTCCGGTTGCGGAAACCATGTATGTTGCTGGAAAAAATGCTTATTCCACCTACACTTAGAGGTGTAATGAGACGACTATTCCGGTACCGGGGGTGAGCATCCAGCGCGTCATAAGTACTTGGTTTGGCGAGTGCTTTTTCGCGATAACTCTACGGCGAGCGGAGGTACGCCAATCCCGGGCATCGGTGTGGCGCTTGGGTGTGGCCTGGAGGGCAGCCGTGTGTCGCGGTGGGCGGCCACGAGAGGGGATCGATGTTTAAATCGCACCGCTACGGCTTAATCACCAGCCTCGTAGGCATTATTGCTGTTGTTGTACTCCTGTTGGCGTACCGACATCTCATGTGGCGTGGGGTCATCGATCAGGAGATAAGATCCCACGCCACCCTCACTCAGGTATTCTCGAACACCATCTGGCCAAGGTACGCTGCGTTTCTCATCGATGCATCGCGCTTTTCCAGAGATGAACTGCGAAGGCACGAGGTCATCCGTAAATTGCGTCAGGATGTATCGCAATACATCGCGCGATCGAGCGTGGTAAAAATCAAGATTTACGATCTTGCGGGCATCACGGTGTTTTCCACTGACCCGGTGCAGATTGGGCAGGACAAAAGCCGCAATTCAGGTTTTACCAGCGCAAAGACGGGCGTGCCCATGGGAAAGATCACGTTTAGGGATCGCTTCGACACGATCGAAGGAGTGATTGTAGATCGTAATTTGGTCTCCTCCTATATCCCGATCCGTATTAGCGGCAATGCGCCGGTGGAGGCAGTGATAGAGATGTACTCCGACGTTACCGACCTGATCGTCGAGTTAAGCAAACACCAGCGAGGCATTATTTTCTGGGTTGTGGGCACTTTGTCACTGTTGTACGTCTTCCTATTTTTTATTGTACGGCAAGCGGATAAGACTATTGAAAAGCAGGATAAAGAACGGCTGGAGCACAAAGCCAAGATCCACTATCAAGCTCACTATGATCCGCTTACCGGGCTTCATAACCGGACCAGTTTTGGAGAGAGTCTGCAAGAGCACGTTAATCGTGCCCTGATCGGCGGCCGAATGTTGGGCCTGCTGCAACTTGATCTTGATCATTTCAGGCTCGTGAACGACAGCCTTGGGCAGTCGGTGGGCGATCAAGTGTTACGGACGTGCGCCAAGCGCATGCAGTCGTGTATGCGTGAGAGCGACATGTTATTTCGGACCGGAAGCGACCAATTCGCCGTGATCATGGAACCAATTCGTAATACCGAAGATGCGGCGTGCTTGGCGCTGCGTATCATAGAATCGATGACCGCCCCGATAATAGTCAACAATCAAGACCTGATGGTTACTTTGAGTGTCGGTATATCCATCTTTCCACAGGATGATTCATCCGCGGAAATGTTGGTGAAAAATTCAGATACCGCCCTGCACCTCGCCAAGCAAGAGGGCCGTAATCAGTACCGGTATTACTCGGCGGCGATGAAACAACATGCCCTAGACCAGCTCGACTTCGAGACCCGGCTGGCGCAGGCGCTCCAGCATAATGAGTTCGTTCTGTATTACCAGCCGCGGGTTGAAGCCGCCTCGGGGAAGATTGTTGCGGTGGAGGCGCTGCTTCGCTGGGCTCATCCCGAGCGTGGTTTGCTGCCGCCGAACAGTTTCATTCCACTGCTCGAACAGATGGGGCTGATTAACTCGGTTGGGGAATGGGTTTTGCGAACCGCGTGCCAGCAGACAAGAGAGTGGCACGATGCCGGGCTGCCGGTTCGGGTGTCGGTAAACATTTCGTCAGGACAATTCAGAGTGGACTCGTTTGTCGACATGGTCAGAGGCGCCCTGGACCAATCCGGATTGTACGCGGAATTCTTGGAACTGGAATTGACCGAGAGCGTACTCATCGACAACATCGATAACATCATCAAGATAATGGAAGACCTCAAAGAAATCGGCGTGTCCATCTCCATCGACGATTTTGGGTCCGGTTACTCATCACTGAACTATCTCAAGCGGTTACCGCTCGACTATCTTAAGATCGACCGCACTTTTGTTAAGGATCTGGCAACGAGTGAAAAGGATGTGGCGATTATCAAGACGATTGCAGCATTGGCGCACAGCCTAGGGATCAAGTTGGTCGCGGAAGGCGTGGAAGAAATTCATCAGCTCGAGTTTCTGCGCTCCCAGAACTGCTACGAATTTCAAGGTTTTCTGTTTTCTCCGCCGGTACCATCGGCAGCCATTCCTGATATGATATCCGAGCGGCCAGTGCGTCACGCTGTTTGATTACGGCTGATCTCACCTTCAGCACCAACAGTCGGTCGGGCCGACGTGATCGCAGCGAGGCTGGTGGAAGATCGAGACTCGTGTGACGATTTTCGTGGCCAATAGCGGGCTGGTAAAAGAGCGAAATTGTCGCAGTGGGCCGACTGTCCCGCCGCCGCAGTAGAAATATCCCAAGTCCGACACACTGCTCGCCGGCGTATTACACCAAGGCGGGAAGTCCGGACTGCAGGATTGTTATCGCGGATTGTGTACGGCCCCGGATGGCAAATGCTTCGAGTCAAAGTTGAATCCACAAGAAAAACAAAGCACGCCGCTTCCCCCAGGGCCGCCAGACCAATTCGACGTCGGTGACACCGGCGATTCGCTGGTGCGGTACCGGTTTGGGTACTTACCGTTCGTTGCCGGACCTCGACATTGTGTGGGAGAAAACTTTGCGCTGGCCGACATGCAGATTCACGTTGCGGCGGTCGTCCGCAACCTGGCGCTCCGTTATGTTGGAAAAGAACCAGTGGAAATGGAACCGCGCGTAAACTTACGGAGCGCGCATAATCTCATATTTCAACTCGTATTACGGTGAAAATGGCATATCAGACGTTACCCGAAGCATTAAACAAATTCCGCGATTCAGATCGGCGTATTACGTACTTAGCACCGCAAGATCGCAGCCGGTCGATTTCGTTCTCTGATCTGTACGCAAGGGCGATCGGTATTCTTCGCTATCTCCAGGATCGAGGGATTAGGCAGGGAGATCAATTGATCGTGCTGCTGAATAATAATGAACGGTTCATAGATGCATTCTGGGCCTGTGTGTACGGTGGCATCATTCCGGTTCCGATTGCCGTCGGGGTGTCCGATGAGCAGCGATTAAAGCTGTTTCGTGTTTATGAACAACTCCCCAGTGCGTTCGTGTACACCGATCGTCCAATTTGGCACCGTCTGCGTGATTTTGCCCAGAGCCGGGGCATTGCGGAAGCCTATGACAAGATGCAATCGCGGTGTTTGCTTACCGACAACATTCACGACACGTCGCAGCCCGGCGACATCGCGAGCGTGAACCGCGACGACGTCGCTTTCGTTCAATATTCCTCCGGATCAACCAGCGAACCAAAGGGGATCGTGCTCACGCACGAAAATATACTCGCTAACATTCACGATATCGTTGCGGCAGCCCGATTCACGCGTGACGATGTCAGCTTGAGTTGGATGCCGCTGACTCACGATATGGGATTGATCGGATTTCATTTGAATATGTTGGTCAGTGAAATGCATCACTATTTAATGGATACCGAAGTATTCATTCGCCGGCCATTGAGTTGGCTGCAGGCTGCGAGTTCGGAGCGCGCCAATATCTTATGCTCTCCCAATTTCGGTTACCGACATTTCCTGCGGGTGTTCAAAAAGCGTCAATTCGACGATACCGATGTCGATCTATCACACGTGCGGTTGATCTTTAACGGTGCTGAACCTATATCCGCATCCCTGTGCGAAGAGTTTTTGCAGGCCCTGGAGCCATATGGCCTGCGCCGTAAAGCCATGTTCCCGGTCTATGGTCTGGCTGAGGCGACTCTGGCCGTATCGTTTCCGCATCTCGATCGCGCCGTGCGCTGGCAGGACATCGATCGCCGCTCGGCGGGCGTGGGCCATACCGTGCGCCACGCGCCCGGTGAGGCCCATGCGATGCGCTGTGTGAGTGTGGGGCACGCTGTCGGTAGGTGCGAGATACGGATAGTGGACCGCGAGCAAACACCTCTTCCGGATGGCACCATCGGCCGCATCCTGATCCATGGACCCAATGTCACCTCGGGGTATTATCTCGATCCCGGCGCCACCAAAGCGGTCATCGACGGGAAAGGGTGGTTGGAGACCGGCGACTTGGGGTTTATGGAGGACGGTGAATTGTTCATTACCGGCCGCGAAAAGGATGTGCTATTTGTTAACGGTCAGAACTTCTACGCCCATGATCTGGAGGCGGTCGCGCTGCAGTCGGGCCGGTTGGAGTTGGGAAAAGTGGCCGTCGGTAGTTATCGCGACGAGGGCTCCGACACAGATAAGGTGTTAGTGTTTGTTTTGCATCGGGGGGATCTTGGCGATTTCGCAACTCTGGCGCGCGATGTGGCCAGCTACATCAACGAGCACACCGGCGCTGAGGTGTCTGAAATCGTACCGGTGTCGCGGATGTTGAAGACGACCAGTGGAAAAGTGCAGCGTTTTGCGCTGGTAGATGCCTATTTGGCGGGGGAATATGACGACGACCTGGTAACGCTGCGACAACTAACGGCGTCGGTTGTATATGACGCGCCGGTAACCGATGTTGAACGCCGCCTCAGGGATATCTGCGATCAAGCGCTCGGTGATATCCGGCTGGGCCGGCACGACAACTTTTTCGAGACCGGCGCTAGTTCGTTGAAGCTCATCGAAATTCACGAACACATAGAAGAAGCGTTTCCTGGGTGTGTCGAGCTGATGGATTTGTTTGACTTTCCAACCTTGGCGGCACTGGCGGAATTTCTCGAGCGCAGGGTGTCAGCCGTATAGCGAACGTTTGCGCTTCCATCGGTTGTGAAACCAGAACCAGTCCGCAGGATTGGCGATGATTTGCGCCTCAACAGCTTGCACGTAGCCTTCAATGATCGCATGCCCGCCTTTTGGGTATGGCGGCTCAGCCAGCAAGTGAATATCAGCTTGATAGTAGCCGCGTTTGATGCGTGACATGCCGACAAACACCACCGGGTAGTTCGCGAACCTGGCCAGAATCTCCGGCGCTTGAAAAAAACCGGTTTCCTGATTCAAGAATGTGGTCCAGTAGGTCTCATCTTGCCAATTGGGCGCCTGATCCGGAGCGATGGAGACCAGGCGTGGCTCACCACGTCGTTGCATGACCTCGGACACCACGCCACGATCTGGGATCAATTTGCCGCCGAACCTTCGATAGATTCTCGTCATTAGTGATTCCAGCGAGCGGTTGCTTAGGGGCCGATAGACCGCTTCCAACGGGTAGTCGAACTTTAAATTCATTGCCAGCAGCAACCATTCGATATTGCATTGGTGGGCCACGGTCACCAACACCGGTTGGTCTCGGGTTAAATAATGATCAATCGTCTCGCCACCGGAAATCTTTATCCGCCGATCCAGATCGGACGCACGGATAGTCAGTGACTTGATCATTTCCACCGTAACGTCTGCGTAATTGCGGTAGATCTCGCGGGCCAAGCGGTCAACCGCTTGGATATCCCGCTGCGGGAACGCTCTCTTTAGATTACCCAATACGATTGCACGCCGCGATGGCGCGAAACGATAGAGTACAAACCCGATGAGCGGTGAAAAACCATACAATACGGAGAGAGGTAAACGGGACAGCAGTGTTAATGTAGCGGCGAGCATGGCCTTAGCATAAACGATTCAAATGATAATCGTAGCGTCGTAATGGGGAATGCTGTCGGTGAAGAAACTGCCAAGCGTGCCGAAGTGCCTCGCGACGCCTTCACCAATATCCGCGGTCCCCGATCCCACAAATGGACCGGCCTGCATGAATCCCGACCCATCGTGGAACCCCGGAATTCGTGCCACCCGCAGCACAGAAGCGGTAAAATCGCTTGGCTTAGCAGGCGGGCGGCGATAAAGTAGTGGACAGGGATGCTCAAACTAAGGAGGGGGTCACACACAGAGAGAACTAAACCAGAGGAACCAGGAGGAAATTATGTTTCGATACCTCAAACCTGTCTTCGCCCCGCTTACCGCGGTCGCGCTGGTGATGTCTTTTGCCGGCGCCGCGCACGCAAAAGTCGAGGGCGATACGATTATTCTCGGCGCCGCCCTGTCGTTTACGGGCAAATATAAGACCAACGGCAAGCACACCAAGAACGGCTATGAGCTGGCCGTCAAGAAAGTCAACGAAATGGGCGGCATAAATGTCGATGGCAAAAACTACAAGCTCAAGGTAATTTACTATGACGACGAGTCCACGCCCGCGCGCGGGGCCCAGCTGGCCGAGCGCCTGATCAAGCAAGATGGCGTCCAATACATGTTGGGCCCGTACAGCTCGGGCCTCACCAAGGCGATGGCGCCGGTGACCGAGAAGTATAAGATTCCCATGGTCGAGGGCAACGGCGCATCCCGGTCATTGTTCAACAAGGGTTACAAATACCTGTTTGCGGTGCTGTCGACGTCGGAGCAGTACCTGGCCGAAGCCATCAATCTGGCCGCCCAGCAGGCGTTGGCGGCGGGCAAAGACCCGTCCAGCATCAAGTTGGCGCTGGCGATGGAGAACGATCCGTTCTCCCAGGACATCCGCGCCGGCGTGTTGGACGATGCGCAGACACACAGCATGAACGTTGTCATCGACGACAAGCTGCCCAAGGAGCTGAACGACATGACGGTCACCTTGACCAAGGTCCGGGCGTTGAAACCGGACGTCCTGGTGGTCTCAGGTCATTCCAAGGGTGCGGCCACCGCGGTGCGTCAAATGATGGAGCAGAAGGTCGACGTGCCGATGTTTGCCATCACCCACTGCGAAGCAGCGGACGTGGTGGGCAAGTTCGGCCCCGGCGCCGACTACACCTTGTGCGCCACCCAGTGGGCGGAGACCATGACGTATCAGGACAAATACTTCGGCGCGGCGCCCGATTACGCCAAGCTGTTTGAGAAGGAATACGGCTATACGCCACCGTACCAGGCCGCCGAATCCACCGCCTCGGTGCTCGTTTGGGTAGATGCCCTCCAGCGCGCGAATTCCTTCGATACCGGCAAGTTGCGCGACGCACTGGCAGCTACTGACATGCAGACCTTCTACGGCAACATCAAATTTGATGAGACCGGTAAGAACGTTGCCAAGCCGATGGTGCTGCGCCAGATCCAGAGTGGCCAGTACAAGGTCGTCGCACCAACCAAGTGGGCGTCGGACAAGCTCATTCATCCGCGCCCCAAATGGAGCGAGCGGTAACTTAGGTTGCTGAGGGTCGCCCCCGGTTCGCTGGGGGCGGGCTATTCGTAATGGGCAACCTCGAGATCCTATTACAAGCACCGATCTTTTCGGTGCAGCTGCTGATCGACGGCTTGTTGGTGGGGTCGATCTTCGCCTTGGCCGCCTACGGCATGGCCTTGCTGTGGGGGGTGATGAACATCATCAACATCTCCCAGGGCGATTTCGTCATCCTCGGTGGTTATGTCACCTTGACACTGTACAACGCCGGGATTCACCCCTTGTTCGGCGTCCCGGTAGCGGCGGTGGTGTTGTTCATCGTCGGTTGGGTCATCTATCGGGCGGTGATATACCGGGTCGTTGATCGCGATCTGTTCATCTCGATACTGGCGACATTCGGCATTTCCATTCTCCTGCAGCAGTTGATGGATCAGATCTTCGGCGCCGACATCCAGTCCGTCGAATCCGGACTGGGGCAGTTTTTCCTGTTCGACAATCAAGTGACCGTGAGTCAGATCAAACTCGTGGCCTTCGCCGTGGTAATTGTGGTCGGTGTGGTTTTGGTGTTGTTCTTCAAAAAGTCGCGCATGGGACAGGCGATCCGTGCCACTGCGCAGAATGCCCGCGCCGCGCGCCTGATGGGGATCAACACCGATCGGGTCTATGCGATGACGTTCGCGATGAACGCCGCCCTGTGCGGCGCCGCCGGGGCGCTGGTGGTGATGACCTGGGTGATCCAGCCCTTCATCGGTCTGGCCTATACCATACGTTCGTTCATGATCGTGGTGGTGGCCGGATTGGGCAACATCGCCGCGGTCGTCGCCGCGGCCTTGGGGCTGGGCGCGGCGGAGCAGTTCGCCGCCTTTCTGCTTGGCGCCGAATTCCAGATAGGGTTCGTGTTCGGGCTGTTGGTGGTCATCCTGCTGGTGCGTAACATGTTTCTCAAGCGCCAACGCCAGGTCCTCAAATGAATCGCCGCGGCAAAACGGCGCTGTACGTGGCGGCGGCGATCGCGGCGCTGCTCATCCCTCAGATCCCCCTATTGCAACCCTACCTCATCCAATTTGCGTTTCTATGGGTGATGATTCTGTTTGCCATGACCTGGGACGTGATGGGCGGACAGATGGGCTACAACTCGTTCGGCAACATCGTTTTTTTCGGTGTCGGCATGTATGCCACCGCGGTCGTGCAGCGGGATCTGTACTTTACGGTCGAAGAATATGCCAGTGTCGCCGGCGGCGAGCAGGCGGCGTTGACCCCGGTGGAGTATTTGATCGGGTTGGCTCTGGGCATGGGCAGCGGTGCGGTATTGGCGGTGGTGATTGCCGCGCTGTTGGGTTCCGGTATTCTCGGGCTGCGCGGACATTATTTCGCGATCTGCACGCTGGGTCTTGGCATCGCTGCCGGCGAGCTGGCCAGCGGTTGGGATTACATCGGTGCCGGGTCGGGCTTGGTGACGCCGTTGTTGCCCGACGCCCTCGGCGAGCGCGGTCCGTTCTTTTTTTATTTGTTCTTGGTGCTGGCGATGATTACGTTTGCGGCGCTCAAGCGCCTGTATGCCGGTCAGTTTGGATTGGCAATCAACGCCATCCGCGACGATGAGGACAAGGCCGATGCTTTGGGTTTGCATGCCACCCGCTACAAGACCGTCGCCTGGTGCGTATCGGGCTTTTTCCTGGCGTTGACCGGCGGCGCGTTTGGCAATCTGGTGATATTCATCGATCCCACGGATGTGGCGTTTGCCGGGCCCACCTTTGGGGTTTGGATGGTGCTGATGGCCATCCTCGGCGGCAAGGGCACGCTGTGGGGGCCGGTCATCGGCGCGACGGTGTTTCACGTTACCCAGGAATTCTTCTGGATTTATCTGTTCGGCTGGCAGCGTGTCGCGCTGGGTCTTTTGATCGTTGTCGTGGTGGTGTTCTTCCCGTTGGGGATCGTCGGGTGGTTGCGCGAACGCTGGCCGCAGCGGTTCGGTGAGGTCGTCGACGAGGACGCGCGCCGGGTACAGGTGTCGCTGGAGGGAGAGCGGTGAGCGCGATCTTGGAAGTCGAGAACGTCACCAAGACCTTCGGCGGCGTGATCGCGAACAACAACGTCAGCTTGTCAGTGCCCGAGGGTTCGATAATCGGCTTGATCGGCCCGAATGGCTCCGGCAAGACCACGTTGTTCAATTCCATCGTTGGCTATCATCCGATCGATAGCGGCGCCGTGCGGTTCCAGGGCGCCGAACTGTCGCGCCTGAGGACGCCGCAAATAGCGCGCTTGGGTCTGCTGCGCACGTTTCAACAGACCCGCATCTTCGGCAAGATGAACTGCGTGCAAAATATGCAAATCAGCCTGCCGCACGTGGATGACAACTTCGCAACGATGCTGCGAAAGTTTCCACCGGAAGTCGCCGAACGGGCAGAGAATTTACTCGAGTTTGTCGGCCTGTATGCTAAACGCCATCTGCTTGCCGCAGACTTGTCATTCGGCCAGCAGAAGTTGCTGGAGTTTGCGATGGCATTGATGAATGAGCCGGCCGCGCTGTTACTCGACGAACCGACTGCGGGTATCAACCCGACACTCATCAACGGTCTCATTGATAGGCTGAAGCGCGCCAACGCCGAATTCGGCATCACCCTGTTCGTGATCGAACACAATATGCGCGTAATCATGAACCTCGCCCAGCACATTTATTGCCTGGCCCACGGCGAATTATTGGCGGATGGCGCTCCTGAAGATATCCAGAACGATCGACGGGTGATTGACGCCTATCTGGGCGCACACTGATGGTGGAGAAGGACCACGACAAGACCGATTCCAGGGTCCACGGACATGGTGCGGGGACGGTGGATACGGTGTTATCGGTGGACGAGGTTGCGCGCGAGGCCGGCGCGCTCTCGCACGATCACCCTACGGTGGATACGTTTGCCACGCTCGCGGACAACGCGCCGCTGCTCACCATTGACGGCCTCAATGCCGGTTATGGCAAGATGCAGATCTTATTCGATGTTCATCTGCAGGTCCGCAAGGGCCAGTCACTGTGTTTGATCGGGCCGAACGGCGCGGGCAAATCCACGGTACTGCATTCGATCTACGGGTTTACCAACATCATGGGCGGGTCGATCCGGGTGAATGATCAGGACATCACCAAGCTTGGGCCCAACCAGAAACTCAAGAAGGCAAAAATTGCCTATATTCTTCAGGACAACTCCGTGTTTCCCGACATGACCGTGGAGGAAAACCTGTGGATGGGTGGATACCTCATGGAGGATTCGGCGCACGCGCGGGACGCGGCAGAAAGAATCTTCGACAAATATTCAAAGCTGGCCGAACGCCGCAACCAGCCGGCGAGAGTGCTATCGGGCGGGGAGCGGCGTCTGCTGGAGATCTCGCGTGCCCTGGTCATGAATCCGGACATACTGTTGGTGGATGAGCCGTCAATTGGGTTGGAGCCGCGCTTCATCAACACCGTGTTCGAGATCCTCGAAGACCTGCAACACAACGAAGGCAAGACCATCATCATGGTCGAGCAAAACGCCAAGAAGGGCCTCGAATTCTCTGATGTGGGTTATGTCATGGTCTCTGGCGAAATCGCGATGGCGGATACGGGGGATAGGTTATTGGCGGATCCGGAAGTCGGACGACTATTTCTGGGTGGGTAAAACAGGCCTGACGGTCCGGGGCCGCAGGACCCGGATCGGTGCCTGGAGTCAGGTACGAAATGCATCACCCGGGCTTTATTTTCTGCGTATCTTTAAGAAGTGACTGAGAATGGTGGATGTCGCACAATGACGAAAACGCATTACAACATCGCAGTAATACCCGGGGACGGGATTGGTAAAGAAGTGGTCCCGGAGGGAATACGGGTCTTGGAGCACGTTGCGGGCCGGTTCGGTATCGAATTCAGTTGGATGGAGTTCCCGTGGAGTTGTGAAACCTATGCCAAGACCGGTGAGATGATGCCGGAGGATGGGCTCGCGCAACTCGAACCGGCCGACGCCATTTTCTTGGGCGCGGTCGGCTTTCCCAACGTGCCGGACCACGTCTCGCTATGGGGTCTTTTGATACCCATTCGCCGTGAGATGCAGCAATATGTCAATCTGCGGCCGGTGCGCCTGCTCGCCGGTATCCAATCACCATTGCGGGACCGTGGTGCGGACGACATCGATTTTGTCGTGGTCCGCGAGAACAATGAGGGTGAGTATTCGGAGATCGGCGGGCGTCTTTACCGGGATACCGATGCGGAGATGGTGGTACAGGAGAGCGTATTCACCCGTTCCGGGGTCGACCGTATTATCAGGTACGCCTTTGAGTTGGCCCAGACCCGCGACGCCAAACATCTGACATCGGCGACCAAGTCCAATGGTATCATGCACACCATGCCGTATTGGGACGAGCGCTTCACGGCGATGGCCGGTCATTATCCGGATGTCCGCACCGATCAATATCACATCGATATCCTGGCCGCGAATTTTGTGCTGCATCCGGATTGGTTTGACGTCGTGGTGGGGAGCAATCTGTTTGGCGATATCCTGTCCGACCTCGGCCCCGCCGTGGCGGGGACCATCGGCATCGCGCCATCCGCCAACATCAACCCCGAACGCCGTTTCCCCAGCATGTTCGAGCCCGTGCACGGCTCGGCTCCGGACATTGCCGGCCGGGGCATCGCCAATCCGATCGGCCAAATCTGGTCCGCCAGCATGATGCTGGATCACCTCGGGCATCGCGACGCAGCACAGGCCGTGGAGCGAGCGATCGAGAACGTGCTGGCGGAGCCGGGTCTGCACACGCCGGATATGGGCGGCAAGGCTACCACCAGTGAGTTGGGGCAAGCGATCGCGTCGGCGATTTGACTGGTTGCAATATACGGCTAGGAATAGTACTCAAAACGCTCTTGTTCACTGTTAGCTTGGTCGTTCGGTTTGGTATCTCTACGTACTGTGTCCGCAGACGTCAAGCGGGGTATTAAGGCCGGAGGGGGCGTCGCGCCGACATTTGTCGCGATATTTATCGGTGTCGGCATCGCCGCTGAAGTTGCTGATCTGCCGCCCTTGGCCTCACTGTTGTCGACGGTGGCGATATTCGCAGCGCCGGCGCAATTCGCGATGTTCGATATGGCGATGCAGGATCACGCCTTGCTGCAGGTGATTTCGGTCGGTGTACTGGTGAATCTGCGGTTCTTCGTTATGAGCCTGACGTTGGCGAATTTTTTCGACGAAGTGCCACGAGCACGTCTTACGTATTGGGCGCAGTTTGTGAGCGCCTCTTCCTATCTGGTGACGTTTTTCCAATCACGCCGCGATGAGCCGGTGGATTTGTTCGATTTCTATCGCGGCGTGGTAGTCATGACCTTTACCGCAGCGATCGTGGGAACGGCGATTGGTGTGATGATCGGGGCCGGATTGCCGGCCTTATTGGCGTTTGGCGCAACGTTATTTCTGCCTATTTATTTCTCGTTATTGTTGATCGGCGAAACCAAAGGTCGTTTTGAGATCGCAGCGGTCATCATCGGACTGCTGTTCACACCGCCCCTGGAATTATTGTTGCCGGGATGGGGCCTGTTCGTGGCGGCCATCGGGGCAGGGGTGATTGTTACGGCGGCGAAGCGATGACGGATTTGCAGTGGTTCTTAGCCATCGGTGGCGCGGCCGCAGGGACTTATGTCCTGCGCGCAGCGCCATTCTTATGGATACCGTTGCGTGATGTCGGCCGCCGCTATGTTGATTTTCTCACTTACGTTTCGTTCGCTATTGCTGCCGGCATCGTGTCCAAAGCGCTGTTGTTGGATGGAGGGCGGCTGGTCTTCGGGATGGATACCTGCATCAAGTTCATCGGGCTGGCTGTTGCGCTGGGATTTTATCGCTGGATTCGCAATATTCCGCTGGCGTTGTTCGTTGGCGCAGGATCCGCGGTTCTGATACGTTGGCTGATCAATTAGAGTTGTTTGAGGATCTGCTCGGCGCTGCTCACTGCGAACTTTCCCGGTGCCTCGACGTTCAACGTTTTCACTATGCTGTTTTCGATGATCATTGAATAGCGCTGCGAGCGAATTCCCATACCGCGGTCGTGGCGGTCCTCATCCAATCCAACCGCCTCGGTGAAATCGGCGTTGCCGTCGGCCACCATCAGTATATTGTGGCCGACATTCTGCGCCTTGCCCCAGGCATCCATGACGAAGGCGTCGTTCACGGACAAGCAGACGATCTGGTCAATTTGCTTCGCGCGGATCTCGTCGGCGTGGACAACGAAGCCTGGTAGGTGACTGGCGGAACAGGTCGGCGTGAACGCGCCGGGCAGGGCGAAAAGCGCCACCCTGTTACCGGATAAGATTTCATCGGTGGTCACCGGCTGGGGACCACCCTCGCCCATGACGTACAGTGTGACATTGGGGATCCGATCGCCGACTTGTATGGACATGTGCGCATTCCTCACAGCGGTTTGGTGCAGTCAGCCTAAGTCCAGCGACGGTGGGTTGCAAGGGCTAACCGTCTGTGGGGGCTCCGTCGCGCAAGTCCCTTGTGCTGCGCGTAGTCGCAGTGTGCGCCAGCATCCGGGTCCTGGTCAGAAATGCTGGCTAGTGCCTTTCGCATAGGGATCATGGTATGTTGGCGGTCCCCGTCCAGGAGAGATGAAACCATGGCCCAGACTGCGGAACGTGCACCGGCCGGAGTAGATCGAGGCACCCTGGGGCGCATGCTGCGGCAATGGCTGCCCGAAACGGCGGTGCTCGATCATCCCGAGCAGCTTCGTCCATACGAGTGCGATGGCCTCAGCGCCTACCGCAAGCTACCGCTGGTTGTCGTACTGCCGGACACAATTGAACAAGTGCAGACAGTGATGCGTTATTGCGCGAGTCAGCAGATCCCGGTAGTCGCGCGTGGGGCTGGAACGGGCCTGTCGGGAGGCGCGCTGCCGCTGGAAAATGGTGTGTTGTTGAGTCTCACCAAGTTCAACCGGATTCTCGACGTCGATCTGCTCAATCGCACCGCCCGGGTGCAACCAGGGGTGCGCAATCTCGCCATTTCCGAAGCGGTGTCCGCGTCGGGATTTTATTATGCGCCGGACCCCTCGTCGCAAATAGCCTGCAGCATCGGCGGCAATGTGGCCGAAAATGCCGGTGGCCTGCATTGCCTGAAGTACGGATTGACGGTTCACAACATCTTGAAGCTGCAGGTGGTCACCGTGGAGGGCGATTTAGTCACCGTCGGTGCGGATAGCCTGGACGCCGCTGGCTATGACTTGTTGGCGTTGATGACCGGTTCTGAAGGAATGCTGGGTATCATCGTTGAGATAACCGTCCGGCTGTTGCCCAAGCCGGCCTCGGCCAAACTGATCATGGCGTCTTTTGACGATATCGAGAAGGCGGGTAACGCGGTGGGCAACATCATTGCAACGGGGATCATCCCTGGCGGCTTGGAGATGATGGATAACCTGGCGACTCGCGCGACGGAAGATTTTGTGCACGCCGGTTATGATGTCGATGCCGCGGCAATACTGTTTTGCGAACTGGATGGAACGCCCGAAGAGGTTAGCGATGACATCGAGCAGGTCCAAAAGGTATTGGAAGAAAGCGGTTGTACCGATATGCGTATCGCCCAAGACGAACAGCAGCGGCAGCTGTTTTGGTCCGGGCGCAAGGCGGCATTTCCCGCGGCGGGACGGCTGTCACCGGATTACTATTGTATTGACGGCACCATACCGAGAAAAAAAATCGGTTACGTTTTGACCCGCATTGCGGAAATGGGACAAGAATACGGCCTGCGAATCGCCAACGTGTTTCACGCCGGCGACGGCAATCTGCATCCCTTGATTCTTTACGACGGCAATCAGCCCGGTGAGCTTGAACGCACCGAGGAGTTGGGCGGCAAGATTCTGGAGTTGAGCGTCGAAGTTGGCGGCACGATCACCGGCGAGCATGGTGTTGGGGTGGAAAAGATCAACCAGATGTGTGTGCAGTTCGACAAATCAGAGCTAAGCCAATTCCATGCGTTGAAAGCGGCGTTTGATCCCAACAACCTGCTCAATCCGGGTAAGGCGGTTCCCACCCTGAGCCGCTGCGCGGAGTTCGGTGCCATGCACGTACATAAAGGTGAATTGAAGTTCCCGGAACTGGAGCGGTTTTAGCCGGGTGCAGTCCGTGGGGCAAGCCGGCAACAACGTTGACAAGGAGATCTCTCTGTTGGTCAAGCAGGCGATCACCGAGGGCGTGCCGTTGCGTCTCCGGGGAGGTGACACCAAGGCCTTTTATGGTCGCGCGAGTGAAGGACAACCGCTGGAGTTACGCGGCCATAACGGCATAGTCAGCTATGAGCCATCGGAATTGGTCGTTACCGCACGCGCCGGGACATCGCTCGCGGAACTCGAATCAGCTCTGGCCGAGCACGGTCAGATGCTGGGATTTGAGCCGCCGCATTTTGCTGAGGGTGCCACCGTGGGTGGTGCAATCGCTTGCGGATTGTCCGGACCCCGCCGACCTTATGCCGGGTCGGTGCGGGATTTTGTGTTGGGTACCAGGATCATCAACGGCCGCGGCGAGTTGCTGCGCTTCGGCGGGCAAGTCATGAAGAACGTCGCTGGTTACGACATCTCGCGACTGGTGGTTGGGGCCTTGGGCACCTTGGGAGTGATTGTCGAGGTGTCGATGAAGGTGTTGCCCATTCCCGCCCGCGAGGAGACGGTTCGAATTTCAATGCTCTGCTCGCAAGCGATTGAGCAGATGAACGAATGGGCCGGGCAGCCGATCCCGATTTCGGGCACGTGTCATCATGACGGTACGCTTTACGTTCGCGTGTCCGGTTCCGTAAAAGGAGTGGAGGCGGCGATTGGCAGACTGGATGGCGAATTAATCGATGAAGGCGCAGCGTTTTGGCATAGCGTCAAAGAGCACCGCCATGCGTTTTTTGCCGATGATCGATCTCAGTGGCGTATCTCGGTGCCGCAGGCCGCGCCGCCGCTGCCTCTCGACGGTGAGTGGTTGATAGAATGGGGAGGAGGGCAACGTTGGTTGAAAAGCGATGCGCAAGCGGTTGTGATTCGCAAACAAGTGGAGGCTGTGGGCGGGCATGCAACCCTGTTTCGCGGCGGGGATCGATCAGACGAGGTGTTCCATCCGCTGCCCCCGGGACTGTTCAACCTGCATCGGAATTTGAAAAATGCTTTCGATCCCCAGCGGATATTCAACCCCGGGCGGCTGTATAGGGAATTGTAAGAACGTGGGAAGTGCAGATCGAAGGGTTGAAACACGGACCGCAATCGGCTGCTAGCATGTGATGTTTGGGGTGTTTAAACTTTGGGGCTGACACTTATAGTTCCTTGCTCATAATTTTATTCTTGTGACCTAAAATGTGATGCAAACCACGCTCGCAGAATTTATTCGAGGAACGGAAACAGGGGCAGAGGCCGAGGCCATACTGCGGGCTTGTGTGCACTGTGGATTTTGCACTGCCACCTGCCCTACGTATCAACTGCTGGGAGATGAACTCGATAGTCCACGGGGCCGCATCTATTTGATGAAACAAGTGCTGGAGGGCGAGACCCCCACCGGCACCACCCAGAAACATCTTGACCGTTGTCTCACGTGCCGCAGTTGCGAGTCCACGTGTCCTTCCGGGGTCCAGTACGGGCGTCTGCTCGATATCGGCCGCGAAGTGGTGGACAAGCGTGTTGAACGGCCGGCGGTCGATCGTGTCACGCGCAAGGTCCTGCGGATGATTATTCCATATCGGCAGCGCTTCGGTTCGTTGCTAAAACTCGGTCAGTGGGTCAGGCCAGCGTTGCCGAGTCCGATCAAGCGCTTGGTGCCGGCATCGTCGTCCGCCGGGCCGTGGCCGCAGAATAGTCACCCGCGCACCATGCTCGTGTTGCAGGGTTGCGTACAGCCGGCGCTTGCGCCGCGAATCAATGCCGCTGCGGCCCGCGTGTTGGACCGCTTGGGGATCCGGCTGATCGCCGCGCAAGACACCTGCTGCGGCGCGCTAAGCCATCATTTGTCGGCACCGGAAGAAGCCCTCACTTTCATGCGGCGCAACATTGACGCCTGGTGGCCTCATGTCGAGCAAGGCGCAGAAGCAATCGTCATGACCGCCAGCGGCTGCGGCGTGCTGGTCAAGGAGTACGGCCACCTGTTGCGCAATGATCCCGCATACGCCGAAAAGGCCGCGCGGGTGTCCGAACTCACCAAAGATCTTTGCGAGGTGCTGCACGGTGAGAATCTCGATCCGTTGCGCATCGCGACGGATACGCAGGTGGCGTTTCATTCCCCATGCTCGCTGCAGCACGGTCAGCAACTGAGCGGCGTCGTAGAAGCCATTTTGACGCGTGCCGGGGCCAGCCTGACCCCGGTTCCCGATGCGCATCTATGCTGTGGTTCTGCGGGCACCTATTCGATACTCCAAAGAAAAATCGCCGATCAATTGAAGAAAAATAAATTGCAGGCGTTACGCTCGGGCGACCCGGACCTGGTGGCCACCGCAAACATTGGTTGCCTGGCGCATATGCAGGCTGACGCGGAAGTTCCGGTAAGACATTGGATTGAGCTGCTCGACGACCAGCCCGGTTGAGCGCTGCATTCCGGTTGGGGGGTACAATCGGTTAGCACTTGCGGTACAACTCACAGATGGCGCTATTCGAAAAACTAAGACAACGGCAACAGGCGAACGATCCAATTCGCGTCGCACTGATAGGCGCCGGTAAGTTCGGTTCCATGTTTCTCGCCCAGGCGCCGGCCACGCCCGGGCTGCATGTCGTTGTGATCGCCGATCTCGATCCATCCAAGGTTGCGTCCAGTCTCCAACGTATCGGATGGCCAAGCACAGCGCATGGTGCATCCACGGTAGCCCAGGCGCTTGCCGAGGGTCGAACTCTGGTCACCGACGATGTCGATGTTGTATTTGCCACCGAGGCCATCGATGTGGTGATTGAGTGTACCGGCCATGTGATTGCCGGCGTGGATCATGTCCTGCGCGCCTTTGACGCCGGTAAACATGTGGTGATGGTGACCGTCGAGGCAGATGCGGTGGTCGGTCCGCTGTTGGCGAGACAAGCGGCCCGAGCGGGTGTCGTCTACTCGTTGGCCAATGGCGACCAACCTGCGTTGATCTGCGAATTGGTGGACCTGTTGCGAACCGCTGGTTTTACCGTTACCTGTGCGGGGAAGGGGACCAAATACCTGCCGGCGTACCACGAGTCCACCCCGGACACGGTCTGGGGGCATTATGGTTTCACGAGCCAGCAAGTCCAGAGCGGCGACTACAACGCGCAGATGTTCAATTCGTTTCTTGACGGTACCAAATCGTCGATTGAGATGGCGGCGGTGGCTAATGCCACCGGCCTGATGCCGCAAGCGGATGGATTACAGTTTCCGCCGAGTTCGGTCGACGACTTGGCGCAAGTGTGCCGTCCCAAGGTCCATGGTGGCGTGTTGGATCGCAGCGGGACGGTGGAGGTGGTGTCCAGCTTGCACCGGGATGGCACAGCGGTGGAAAAGGATCTGCGGTGGGGCGTGTACGCCACCTTTGAATCCGAAAACGATTATGTGCAGCGCTGCTTTAGCGAATACGGCGTGGTCACCGACGACAGCGGCCGCTATGCTGTTTTGTACCGGCCTACGCATTTCATCGGTTTGGAACTCGGCCTGTCGGTCGCACACGCGGCGCTGCGCAACGAGTCGACCGGGACGGCGGCGCAGTTCAACGCCGACGTTGCGGCGGTGGCCAAGCGCGACCTTGCAGCGGGTGAAATGCTTGACGGGGAGGGAGGATATACGGTGTATGGTAAATTGGTGCCGGCAGCGGATAGCGTTCAGAACGGCCTGTTGCCGCTGGGTTTGTCTGCCGGCGTCCGACTGCACCGACCGGTGGCGGCTAAGCAGCCCGTCAACTGGCGCGATGTTGACCCACCGCAAGCTTCCCGTGCATTGGAATTACGGCGGCGGATGGAACACGAATTCATCCACGGGTCACTATGATTGCGGGTCTAATCTGTTGCCCCCGCATATGACCCCAAGGCAGCGAAATAGGAAGTTATCAACTTGATTGGCATAAGCAATTCAACCCGCTCCGTGTGGAAAAAAATGGGAGGCAGAGTCATAGACTCGGCCCCCCATTTTTTCCGTTTTTTCATCTCTCTAGTGTGGTGTCCGGCCGCCCGGCCCCATCGCCGGCGATCAGATTCCTCGGTGTAACATTTGCCTCAGGCGCTGCGGAATGTCCGATAAACCATTTTACCAACGCCACGTGTTTTTTTGTGTCAATCAACGCGATAATGATAAGGCATGTTGCGCCGATCATGACTCCCCGGAGATGCGCGATTATGCCAAGGCTAAAGCCAAACAGCTGGGCATTCACGGCCAGGGAGGCGTGCGCATCAACCAGGCCGGCTGCTTGGACCGCTGCACGCAAGGGCCGGTGATCGTGGTATATCCGGAGGGGATCTGGTACAGCTACGTGGATGAAGAAGACATCGACGAGATCATTGAGGAGCACCTCATCAACGGGCGGGTGGTCGAACGTCTGCGCATTTGATCCGCGCACTAAGCTGGTGCAATGGGAGTTGTCCACGTGCGGCGGTAGCGAAAAGCGATCTTGATCCTACTGCTCCACGAGCCGTGCGGGGGCAGGAACTCATCTGAAATACAGCGTGTTATACGGAAATTTTCGTCTATAATGATAACTAAAGGATGGATTTGACAAATTCTAAGTAATATTAGATAATTATTATATCCTGAAGTTGTGGTAGCGCTTCAGGGCGAACCAACACCGGGGTATTGGCTCGGACGCGGATACCCCGTGACAGTCTCCTCCATCCTCCTTTGGTGGTTTGGGCGTGGCTACTCTAAGCCACGCCTTTTTTTTGCCTGCATCCCCCTGCCGCACAACGCGATGTCGCGCAGGTGTCTTGTAACTTATATCCTCCTTTAGTAGTATGCGCCCCCGCTCTCCATTGGGCGCAACAACCGGTATGAAGACCTATTCTGCAAAACCCAAAGATATACGGCGCACTTGGTATGTTGTTGACGCCACCGACAAGGTGTTGGGACGTCTCGCCACCGAGGTTGCCCGTCGCCTGCGGGGCAAGCATAAGCCCGAATACACTCCCCACATGGATACCGGTGACCATGTCGTGGTGATCAACGCAGGCAAGGTCCGGGTGACCGGCAACAAGGCGAGCGACAAGATCTATCACCGGCATACCGGTTACCCGGGCGGCATCAAGTCAGAAACGTTCGAGAAAGTCATAGCGAGACGCCCCGAATTTGTCATCGAGACAGCCATAAAGGGGATGCTGCCCAAGAATCCTCTCGGCCGAGCGATGTTTTCCAAGTTACATGTCTATGCGGGGCCCGAACATCGGCACCAAGCGCAGCAACCAAAGCCGTTAGAGCTATAATCGTGCAGAGGTATTAAGTGGCGAACACCGAACAGAGTTATCACGGTACGGGTCGGCGCAAGTCGTCGACCGCACGGGTGCGTCTCACGCGTGGCAGTGGACAAATTATCGTAAACCGGCTTCCGCTCGATGAATATTTTGGACGGGAGACGTCGCGCATGATCGCGCGGCAACCACTGGTCACTGCGGACGTGCAGAGCACATTCGACATCGAAGTAAACGTCGACGGTGGCGGTAACAGTGGGCAAGCCGGAGCGATTCGCCACGGCATTACTCGCGCCCTGCTCGATTATGATGAGACCCTGCGCCGCAAGCTCCGCAAGGCCGGGTTCGTCACTCGTGACGCGAGGGAAGTCGAACGCAAAAAGGTGGGCCTCCACAAAGCACGTAAACGGCCGCAGTACAGCAAGCGCTAGCACATAGGCTTTTTCAAGCACAACATAGCTTGTCGGAGCGGCTTGCTCCCCTGCTATGCGGGGACAAGAGCAGCGATCTTCTTGTGACGATGCACCCCCAAAAAATCTCGCCCGTAACGGGATCTGTCATTATTACAACACGCCTTTACGTGACCCCTTTTCGCTTGTATCTTGTTACCTGATCCTTGGGGGATCGTCTAGTGGTAGGACTGCGGACTCTGACTCCGCCAGCGGGGGTTCGAATCCCTCTCCCCCAGCCAAACAAAACAAGTAGTTACCGAAAAC
>CAMYKK010000030.1 GCA_947258975.1 uncultured Gammaproteobacteria bacterium | reverse complement strand
AGATAGTGCCGTGCTTGTTTTGCGCCCCAACTTGAATACGTGTAATCCCAAATGGCATCGAGATCCGCTCGGGCCTGAGGGCGGAACCGGTACTCAGGCACCTTTCGACTCGCGTTCCTTTTCAATAATAAATTCGTCGAAATCAAACGGCTCGGCTGGACCGCTATCGATACCTTCCTGGATCGCTTTGCGCAGTGCTTCAAATTTCGCTTCACGTTCCTCGAGGAGCCGGAGGCCTGCGCGAACGACTTCGCTCGTGGAGCCGAATCGACCCTGCTGGATTTGTTTTGCCACGAAGTCCTGGAAATGTTCTCCGAGTGCGATGCTCGTGTTCTTTGTCACAAAATCTCTCCTCGAGGGGTTACCAAATAATCATAAATATTGGTATTGCGGCCGTCAACTCGAACTTCTAACGGATATCGGCGCCAATCCTAATTCGGTCGCAAACCAAGGCAGAAAACGGACGCCCTGGGCGCAATCTAAAGCAGTACCAGACGTCGATGATGATATTTGCGTGCGGGACATTTGCGGGAGTGAGTCCTGCATCGTTGTGCACAGTAAGGCAATTTAGGCAACGGGCATCCCGATATAAGTGAATGAACACAACAAGTTATAGTGCGTCGAAAATATCGAGCCCTTTACTCGCCCCATCACAGAGGCCAACCTGGACCCAAAGGTCCATCACAAGAACTCATCCACGCCATCGTCGAACTCAAACGCCGGAATCCACGCGTTGGCTATCCGCGAATCGCGAGAATCATCTCGAAGACGTTTGACCTTGAGATCGATAGAAACGTCGTTCGGCGTGTCCTCGCCAAGTATTACCACCCGGAATGTGGCGGGAATGGCCCTTCTTGGTTGACTTTTCTCGGGCATATGAAAGACAGTTTGTGGAGCGTCGACATGTTCCGATACGAGTCGATTATGCTCAAGAGTCATTGGGTGCTGGTGGTCATGGATCAGTTCACTCGGCGTATTATCGGATTCGCGGTCCACACCGGCGACATCGACGGCATTAGCCTTTGCCGGATGTTCAACAAAGTAACCGCCGGGATCACACCGCCTCGATACTTGAGTTCGGACAACGAGCCACTATTTGAATATCACCGATGGCAGGCGAACCTGCGCGTCCTTGAGATTGACGAAGTCAAATCGGTCCCCGAGGTTCCCGTTTCCCACCCTTTTGGGGAGCGTTTAATTGGAACCATTCGCAGAGAATTTCTTGATCATGTTCTATTCTGGAATACGGCTGATCTGGAGAGGAAACTCAACGAGTTTAAGGTGTATTACAACTACGAACGTGTTCACGCTTCGCTTGGTGGAGATACGCCAGCCGAAGTAGCTGGCGAATCCAGAATACCACGTGCGAAGATCGATGATTTCCGTTCACAGACGCACGGCCGTGGGCCGGTCCAGCTCTCGCTCGCAGCATGATCAAAAATTAGACACCCACAGGATTCACCGACACGATCGCGCGTGCCTGCACGTGCGCTTCATACTAAATTGCGTATAAAGACATCTTACCCGCACCGTAACCCGGAATGTCGACGTCCAGGTCGGCATGTTGCACCGCCGCGGTGAGAAACGCGTCTATTTCGTCGGGCCATCCTGGCGGCGTAGTGTGCAATTCAAAAAACCGGATATGCGGGACATTGCCCTGGTTGAAGAACGCAACCATGATGTTGAACACTTCTTGTAAGTTTTCGCGGATCTCGTCCGACAGGTTGCCAGTTTGGATGCTCGCCTTAGCTGTGGCGCAGGGAATCATCGTCAAGGCGGCCCCAGTGAAACTGCCCAGTGGAAGATCCATCAAACTCAAAGCACCGAACTTTTCCTGTTGATCGATATAAGTCCCGGCAATCTTCGCTGATGTGGCGACCGAAGATCCATTGGTCACCGAAACTCCCTTGTTCAGCAACAAAGACAGCGTATCGGAAATTTCACTATGGCCTGGAAACGAAAATACTGCGCCCATCGCGTTAATTCCTCACACTCGAATTTAGAAATGACTCATCAATCGTTTACCAGTATTGACCGGATCGACCGTGATCGCTGGTTAGCTGATTACCGGTGCCAGGGTCTTTTCAATGGATTCCGGTGTGAACGGCTTGGTAATGAAGAAACTGGCGCCCGCTTCTGTGGCCATCGCCCGCATCTCGTCCGACGCCTCGGTGGTCACGAATCCGAATTGGACCTCGGTTCCCTGCTCCCGTAGCGACCGCAATAACTGGATACCCGTCATCTCCGGCATGTTCCAGTCGGAAAGAACGAGATCGGGTTTCTCTGTCTGTACCACGCCAATGGCCTCCGAGCCGTTGGTGGCCTCCAGCGTGTCATGGTCGCCAAAACCGGCCAATCTCAAGGTGCGTTTCACCAACAGGCGCATCGCCTTGCTGTCATCAACGATTAGAATCTTCATGGATTCTCCAATGTTTCGCACATTCCGGTTCAGTTTAAGGTGTTATCGGTAGTTCAAGTTAAAACTTGACCGATGCTTGGGGTGTTTGTTGCGCGTGCCTGAAAATACACCGCATTACCGTGGAGTATTTTGGTGAATTCATTCGACGCGCCGATGTTTGTCTCCGGCGCGCCAAGGAACAAATATCCGCCTGGTCGCAAAACACGGTGGATGTCCGTTAATACGCGGCGGCGATGCGCCTCAGAGAAATAGATCAACACATTGCGCAGGAACACGATGTCCATCGGCGGCAGCGTGCCGGGCCGCTCGAGGACGTTGATCACGCGGAAATCGATCAGCTCGGCGAGTCGATTGCTGATGCGCCAGCAATCGCCATGCGCGTGAAAATATTTGTCCCGGATCCGCAGGTCTATGCCCCGACCGATCTGATATGCGCTATACATGCCGCTGCGCGCCTGCTCGACCATACGCGCTGAAATGTCGCTGGCAAGTATGTTGACACTGGGGTGCCGACGGCAAGGGGGATTGTGTTCCAAAACCAGAATGCCGATGCTATACGCCTCCTGTCCCGACGCACAACCCGAGGACCAGATATACACCGGCCGACCGCTAGCACGCGCAAACAACACCGGCAGCACCGTCGACGCTAGTGCCTCAAAGGGATGGGTATCGCGGAAAAAAGAGGTCTCGTGGTTGGTAAATGCTTCTATGAGACGGTCGTGCAGCTCCGCGGAAGGATGTGAACGCAAATGCTCAACGAGGCAATCGACGGTTGCCACTGCGTGGGCGCGGCATAAGGACTGCAAACGTTGATATACCAGGTACTCCTCCATATCGAGCGCGATGCCCGAGCGCTCGCGCACGAGTTTATCGATATATTGGATATCACGGGAGCGCACGATCGCGTACCGGTTTCAGGCGGTTGGAAATATCCGGTGCCATCCTATTGACGATCCCCGCCGCTAGCTCACTGAGGGGCAGGATATCGGTGGCGAGCCTGGCGCCGGCGACCGCCCCGGGCATACCCCATACCGCGCTGCTTGCTTCATCCTGTACCAACACTTCGCCACCGGCGTCACGGACGACCTGACATCCCAGCAGGCCGTCATGCCCCATTCCCGTTAACACCACCGCCAGTACGCGCCGCCCGTACAACCGGGCTGCAGATACAAACAGCGGATCCACCGACGGTCTGCAGTAATTCTGCGGCGCGTTCCCGTTTAGACGCACGACCGTAAGCCCACCATCCTGTATGGCAAGTTCCATGTGGAGGTCGCCTGGTGCGACCAGCACGTGGCCAGCTTGCAGGGGGACGCCGTCTTCACCCTCAGCCACGCGAACAGCACAGGTTTGCGACAGCCGTTGGGCGAACAGTCGCGTAAACATCGCGCTCATATGTTGCACGATGAGCACCGGTGCCGGGAAAGCCGATGGCAACGCCGCGAGCAGTGTGGTGAGGGCCTGTGGGCCTCCGGTAGAGGCGCCGATGACCACTACCGAGGGGTGGGTCGGCGGTCGTAAGACCTCGTTCGCGGCGGGGGAGGGCTGTGGCTTTGGTGCTTTGTTCCGTATCGCGTGTGTAGTTTTCAGTTCCCTTTTTTGACCGACCAGTGCCTTGATCTTTGGCAGCAAGGCCGAGCGTATAATGAGTCTCGCCTCGCCCATACCTTGGGTCGGTTTGGGGACGTAATCGCTGGCGCCCCGGGCGAGCGCCTGCAGGGTTTGTGACGCTCCGCGTTGCGTGAAGGTGCTGAACATCACGATGATCAGTTCCGGATACCGCTTGTGTAAGACCGCAACCGTCTCCAGTCCGTCCATGATCGGCATCTCGATATCCAGAATCACAACATCCGGTCGTGCCTGGGGGATCTTGTCGAGCGCCTCCAGACCGTTGCATGCGGTGCCCGCTATGGTTATTTGGTGATCTTCGGTTAACAGCGCGACTATTAGACGAGTGACCGTCCGGTCATCATCTACTACCAAAACTTTGATCGCGTCCATTTGCTCGAATTACGGTTCATCAAGCCGCGTTTGGATGAGCCAGTTGCTTGCTCAGCGCGTGGTCTTCCTGCAGATGCGACAGGAAAGAATGCTTAATGTCGTTGACGAGGTCTACGTCGATGGTTGTATCTCCCGCTAGACATTTACCCCGTAGTCGCGCGCATCCCTCGGCGAAATGTTCGTGCTCCAGTAGCGCGGTAACTTTGACCGTATCGACGCACTCGCGAAGCACTTGCCTGGTGAAGTCAACATGGGATTGCACCTGTTCGGCGATAATTCCCAGGATTACAATGAGTCGAGTCTGCGACTGCCCGGCGCCGGCCGCTTGGTTGAGTTGGTTAATCAATCCGACCAGCGCCTCATGCTGTTGGTCCAGTGCGTCCACTCCAAGCAGACACGCTTCGTCCCAGCCAATCAATGGCTTGTAGTTTTCATGACGCCTGAAATGCGCAATCATCTCCTTCAGCTCAGACGTCATGGCGTTCAGGTGTTCTGCCGATGTCTGTACTTCGCGGGCGGCGCCTACCGGTCCTTCAGCGGCGTCAGCCAGGTTGTCTAGGATGTTTGGGATTTCGGTGCTCCCTTTTGCGGCGTGGGCGACGTCTTGGGAAATCGCCTTGGTGACCGCCATTTGTTGCTCCAACGCGCCGGCGATGCCGGTTTCAATCTCGTTGATTTCGGAGATGATCTTGTGTATTCCAGCGATTGCTTGTACTGCCTTGCCCGTGTCGTCCTGTATGCCTGCGATTTTTTGTCCTATATCCTCCGTCGCGCTGGCGGTCTGCCGCGCCAGTTCCTTGACCTCGTTGGCGACCACGGCGAATCCCTTTCCGGCATCCCCCGCACGCGCGGCTTCGATGGTGGCGTTCAACGCCAGCAGGTTGGTTTGTTCGGCGATGGCCGTGATCATCTTTACCACGTCTCCAATCTCCGTACTCCGATCACCGAGTCGTCCGATGGTATGATTGGTATCCTCCGCTGCCGACAAGGCGGACACCGCGACCGTCAGGGCCTGTCCCGCATTTCGTGCAATCTCCGTGACACTTGCCGCCATCTGCTCGGTTGCGGCGGCCACGGATTGAATGCGCTCGTTCAGCGCCTGGGTGGTGGTTGATGCGGCGTGCACGCCATCGTGTACGCCGCTTGAGCTTTGTTTAATCTGCTCGCTCGCACGCATGAGGTTCTCGGATGACGAGAAGACCGCGTCGGCGTTTTCATCGATGGCGGCAATGCGCTTACGGATGCCACCGATGAGTATGTTTACCTCTTCGCCAAGCTGACTAATTGTGTCGTCACCGTGGCACGATACCTGTTTGGTCAGATCCCCATCACTTGCGGAGCGGACCCCCTCCAGAATGCCGCCGACGCGGTTTTGTAGTTCATCGATCCGATGCAGGAATTGTTTGCGCTGTGTGCGCAGCTGCCGCTCCGCGGTTATCGAATCCGAGACCAATTCCCAGTGCAACACGGCGGCAATGCCTTCTCCGCTGGCATTGTGGACCGGCGAGGCGGTCACACGTAGCGTCTCGGGCCCGATATGGATCAAGATACTCCGTGACGCGCCCGGTTCTTTTGCAAACACGTCCCGCACAAATTCGAGCTCTTCGTGCAGGCATGTGAGCGGCTGATTTATCAGTTGGTCGACTGGGTGCGCCAAGTGTGGTGCGAGGCTAGACAGCGTTTTCCGCGACCAGAGATTGACGTAACGAATAATCAGGCCTTCATCCACGCCAATCACGTTTGCCGCCAGGCATTCGACCGCCGACGCGCGCTGCAATAATCGGGCCCTTTCGGAGGCCAGTTCGCCCCAATCCACTTTTTCCATCTGATACACGCTGCGCAGCGCGGCGGCGGTGTCGTTAACGGCAGCGGAAAACGGATTCCACGGTGCGGTTGGCGCGTCGTCTTGATGGAAACCGAGGTTCCCATCTGCCACCGCTTTCAGTGCCCGCGCTGCACCCCGAGACTGTGCCATTCCCCGCAACGCAACGAACATGCCCGCCAGGCCCGTCAGCAGCACTATGACGGCCAGGCTCAGACTGACGGCGACGATTGTTTCCGCATCCCCAAACCCATACAGGTACCGGTCATCGTAGCGCAGCACCAACTGTCGATACAGGCCATACAGCATGCCTGAGAGAGCAAGGCAGCCACTCAATGCAACGATCGCAAGGATCTTTGCGGCAACCCGGAGGTCCCAGAAATCCGGTCGAAGGCTGGTCACGGATTGTCTCCGCAATGTGGCTGAGCGATCGTATTAGCGACGGCGGTGGTCTCACGCCCGGTCGTGTCGGCGAGATCTATTGTCTCAGCCAGGTCTAGCATCAGCAGAAGCCGATCCTCCAATTTATAGGTACCGTAAATTAGATCGTGCCATACGCCTTCCAGGTGTTCCGGTGCGGGTTCGTAGGTATCTTCGCTAACATCGATGACATCGCCGATTTCATCCACGAGAAGGCTCACCGTAACGCCATTGTTAGTTACCACTACGTTCATAGGCAGGTGGTCGCCGGTACGAGGATCCAGCTCCAGGCGCAAGCGCAGGTCAATTGCAATGACGATTTCACCGCGTAGATTAATCAGACCACTGACCGCGGTCGGCGCCAGCGGAACACGGGTCATGTCTTGCGATCGCAACACCTCGCGCACGTCTTGCGTGTTTAGGCCGATCAGATAGCCATCGAGAATGAACGTGCAGACCTGCCGCGATGTCGACAATTAACCTCCTCCAGCGCCAGCCGCGCATTTCGGTTGTTTGTGCAGAGCGGTAACCTCGCGTCGCAAGGCTGCGACGTCAAACACCTCGGTGATCTTCCCGTTCACTACGATCGTACCCAGCGTGCCTTTGCGCGTGGGTGGCCCGCGGGTGCTCGGGTTGTGCTCTACAATGTCTTGAATGCGGTCCACGACCACCCCGACCGAGCAGCCGTCTACGGCATAGATGAGGGCATGCACGACTTCGTTTGCGCTCTTGTGGTGGTTAGCGATGGGTCGTGGTTTTCGGCGTCGTTCCCGCAACAGCTCCGTCAGCTCGATGAGTGGTAAGATCTCCCGCCCGTATTGCACCACCGTGCGGTTACCTGTGTGCTCCAGGAATGCGCGCTTAAATTCCTCCAGTCTCACGACCGATTCTACGGGGATGGCGATGCGCCCCCCGTCCAAGGTGCTGGCGATGATTAGCGGTTGGCAGTCTTCGTTGTCCTGCTGCGAAGACGATGCGTCGATGTCGCTCGACGGTTCATGGGTCTCAGACAACAGTTTAGCGTGTTTCGCCAGTCCTAGTACGTCGAGGATCAGGGCGACATGGCCGCTGCCGGTTATCGTCGCCCCCGCATACACAGGCAGGGCCTTCAGTATATCCGACAGCGGTTTGACGACGATCTCCGTGGAGTCTTCAATGGTGTCGACGACGAGCCCGAATTTTTTTTTATCCGCTTGTAGCACGACGATGTTCAAGATCTCGTCGCTAGGATGCACATCCCCCAGTTTTAGTTCCTCGTGCAGATAGATGAGCGGCAACAACATACCGCGTAGCCGGAACACCGGAACTTCGTGTATCGACTCGATGCCGGAGCCCGGTGCCCCGGTTTCGATGCGGATGAGTTCCAGGATGCTGCCTTGAGGAATCGCGAAGTGTTCGTTTCTGCTGCGCACTAGCAGGGCCGGGACGATAGCCAAAGTCAAAGGCAGCTGTATGCGGAATTTCGATCCGCGGTCCCTCGCGCTTTCGAGTTCGATGAAACCACCGATCCTCTCGAGATTCGCCCTCACCACGTCCATGCCCACGCCGCGGCCCGAGATATTGGTCACCGTTTTGGCGGTCGTCATCCCCGGCGCGAATATCAACCGGCAGATGTCTCGATCTTGCATTTGTGGCGCCTGGGTGGTAGTGATCATCCCCAACGCGATGGCTTTTTCACGCAATTGTTCGACATTGATGCCGGCGCCGTCATCCGCGATCTCTATAATCACTTGGCCGCCGCCGTGTTGCGCGGTGAGCGAGACGCGGCCTTCGGCAGACTTGCCTTTCGCGATGCGTTCGTCGGGTGGTTCTATGCCATGATCTACGGCGTTGCGGATTAAGTGGGTGAGTGGATCTTTCATCGCCTCGATAAGGCTCTTATCGAGTTCCGTCTCCTTGCCCTCCATCTCGATCCTTACCTGTTTGCCGCAGTGCTTTGCGAGGTCGCGGACGACCCGGGGAAATTTGTTCCATATGGTGTTGATGGGTTGCATTCGCGTCTTTATCACATCCTGCTGCAGCTCGCCGGTGATCAGGTTCAATCGCTGGCACGCGCTGGTAAACAGCGGATCCTGTTGGGTGACTTGGTGCGCCAAGATTTGGTTGCGGGCAAGAACCAGTTCGCCCACCAGGTTCATCAGATTATCCAGGACATCTACATCCACCCGGATCGCGCTGTCAGCCGCGGATAACGTCCCCCGCGAAGTGGTTGGATCGTGATGTGATTCAGCCTGCTCCGGGATGTCGGGCGGCGATTGCTGGGCGTTCGTGGACGTTTGCGGTACCGTTTCGCCTTGCGCTACGGGTGGCTTCGCAGTCGGAGATTCGGCTTGGTCGGTGGTGTTGTCGGCGCTGTCGGCGGGACTATTCGTCAGGTTCGTCAGCGTTTCGACCAGATCCGCGTATACGTTGTCCCCGTCGGTACTGGTGGACTCGATGGTTGCCAGCATTTCGCGTATTGCATCCACCAGATTGAGCAGGACCGTCGCGATTTCCTGAGTTAATGCCAGTTCGCCGCCCCGCAGCCGACTAAGCAGGTTTTCACCGGCATGAGACACCGACTCGAGTCTCGAGAAGCCAAAGAAGCCGCAGGTGCCTTTGATGCTATGGATCGTGCGGAAGATGTTGGCGAGCAACTCTCGGTTGTCCGGATCGGCTTCCAACGCCACCAGGTCGTTGTCCATCTGATCCAATCCCTCCGCGCTCTCAGCAAGAAACTCCTCGATGATTTCTTCCATACCTTCGAGAGGATTGTCTTGTTCCGCCATAGTTTTTCGCTTTGCCCGTGCCCGGCACACTCCTGGTTAACCTGCCGAAAACCGCGGCCCCGGCGCGGAATCGCTGTTACACGCCGCGCGACGAGGTGCTTGTTAGTACCATTATTAGTTGAGTTATCGTCTGATGAATTGGAAAATTTAGTATGACGGCGATATTTTTTTAAGCCGAGCCGTCGAGCGTCCGCTATTCTGAAGTAGAGTCAAACTCTAAACCCAACGGGTACCAGTCCATGAAAAACAACACCGAGCACTTGGTCCTGAAGCTGAAGGAGATTCCCCCGCTCTCGGAAATGCAGGTGCTTCTGCAGGCTGTCAGCAACGAGGACGTTGATTTTCAGGAGCTTGCGAAGGTCATCGAGTCGAGCCCTCCCACCGCGGCACGCATCATCAAGGTTGCAAATTCCGTTTTCTATGGAACCACCTCGCAGGTCAGTTCCGTCAAGGATGCCATCATTCGTGTGCTTGGCCTGGATGTGGTGCGAAGTCTGGTCATGGGTCTGGCGGCGAGTTCGACCTTCAAGCCAGCCACTTGTCCAGCGTTTGACACCCACCGCTACTGGTGCAGCGCATTGTTAACCGCAAATCTTGCACGAAGGCTCGCGGGAATTGTCACCATTGAAGACGCACCGGAACCGGACTACGCCTATCTGTGCGGACTCTTGCATAACATCGGTTTGATTGCATTGGCGCATATTGCACCGGCAGATATGGGGGAGGTATTTGCGACTGCCGACCAGACGCGACGACCGCTGCATGAGATCGAATCACAGATGCTCGGGCTGGATCATCGGCAGGCCGGCGCGCTGATCGTCGCTCAGTGGGGGATGCCGGAGAAACTGCACACCGTAATTGCAAATTATTACGTGGACGGCTACCGGGGTCCGGAGTGGGTTTCGTGTCGACTGGTTCGGAATTGTTCCGACTGGGCCCAGCAGTGCCTTGCGGGAGAGGTTGAGCCAACCGTTCAACCCGTGGCTATTGCCGAACTCAAGATGGAATCTCGAGACCTGAATGCGGTGATTGACACCGCCCACCAGGAGGTGCAATCCATTATCGATCTCGCCCTGTTATTCCGCTAGCGGTCGTGTTAAACCACCGCGGAGACAAATAGACCGACTGAACCCAAAGTTTGCCGGATGTCGGATTCCGCCGCTTCGAGCCGTTGAATGGTCTTGTCGATTAATCCCTGGTCGGCTCCCGCGTGCGGTTGTAGGAAAAAATTCCGTATTTCGTCGGACCGGAAGCGAAGCGCCCGCGTGAATCGCGTTTGTACGTTGCCGAAGAAGGCAAGGGTGTAGGTCGATTGATCGCGGAAATCGAACCAGACACCGAAATCACTGCGCCACAGCGGTCCGTCATGATCAAAGGCCTCGGCAATCATGTTTCGAAGATCGGTGCGGACTGCGGGCACCACCTGGGATCGCACGGTTCGCCGGAACAGCCCGTTCACAGCGTCCGCCGCGTCCTTCAATAGCAGCGTGGCGTGGCGGGCGCGTACTGCACCACCGCATTCTTGACTATGCCGCCGGCGGAAAAAGACACCGAAAGCCCGTTGTCGAGTGTAAAGGCCGTATCGGCGGGGGTGTTGAATTGAGCGACCGTGGCCGGGCCTCAAGAATCCGCGCATGCGGCCGATAATACTCCCGACGGGGCGTTTTTCCGGCACCGTCATTCCGCCTTGGCGTGGCCTGCCAAAAAGCATCAGGCCGAGGTTGTATGTCGGCAGTGCCGTAACATGCATACGGTGCTGCCGGGCTGCGCCACCTACGCAGCCGTGGATGCAAGTGTAACGGTGGTATACACATGAATACGAGATTAAAGAACTGCTGGGAAATCAAGCATTGCGGCCGTGAATCAGGCGGCTCGAAGGCGATCGAATTGGGCGAGTGCGTGGCCGCAACCGAAGGCCTCGGACACAGCTGCTGGGCCATCGCCGGTACCTTGTGCGGGGGTACCGTACAAGGCAGCGTAGCGCAAAAGGAGCACAACTGCGTGGCGTGTGAAGTATATGAGCGTTATCACCGAACCCTGGGGTCCCACGGGCAGGAAGTCCCTGTGCAATTCGCGGACGAAGAGCAACGCTACAATCGAATGCTTTTAGCCCGCATGAGGAATCATACGGGCTGAGCCCGGTCGCTCGGTGCATCGTATCAAGCAACAACGCGTAACCGGTTTGGAGACACGACAATGACAAATAATTTCCCGCTTACTTCTTTTTCCGCGCTGATCGTGGACGACTGCCGGACCACCCGTATGATCCTGCGCCGCGCCCTGGAGAATCTCAGTTTTGTCGTCGACGAGGCCGAACATGGCCAGGATGCGCTGGAACGTTGCGACGCCAATGGGTCTTACGATCTGGCGATGATCGACTGGAACATGCCGGTGATGGATGGGCTCAATCTGGTCAACGCGCTCAGCGCCAGGCCGCAATACCAGGATATGAGTATCCTGATGATCTCCACACGCAACGAGCTTGACGAGATGTTGGAAGCAATCAGCTCCGGCGCCACGGATTATCTTACCAAGCCGTTTACCGAAGACGAGTTGAAACACAAGCTCGGCGATCTGGGCTTTCAGAGCAAAGTGTAACAACCGGACGCCGGTTTAATCCCGCGCGGTTCTATTTGTTGCGCTTCGATCCGAATTCGAGCTTTACTACTACCCACTCAGCAGGCGGCGCATTTTTCGATTCTGATCTTTGGTATTTTCGGCAAGATCGCGGGCCGTACCGAGCGTTAAATCACCCCGCCCCAGAGCCGCGAGGGAGGGCAGCTCGTGTATCGGCGGGATGTTCGCGCCGGTTTCGTTCCGCAGCCGGTTTAGCAGGTTGGCGGACATCACCATAGCGCAGTAGATGGTGTCTCGCCGCCCGATCCCCTCGCCAGCCTCCCAGATCTCTGGCGCAATATTCAAACTAAAGTCTCGGCTATCGATGCCGATAGTCCGAGGGAAGCAACGGCAATCCGTGGCCGGGAATCCTGAGCGCGGACCTACGACGTACATCCAACAATACGGAGGTAAATAAGCTATGCGTATGTCACGAGCGGAATGTTTGGTATTGACGATGATCGGCGCGTTGTCGACCCTGACGATGTCGGCGGCGGCTGCAGCCGCCACCATCACTATGCACGCACTGGATTCCGCGCCGGTTCTCGATGGGCACGGCAAGGATTGGTCGGCGGTTCCGGGTACTTCGATTGCGCTCAATCCGAGCAGAACCGGCATCACCACGGCGGTCAGCAGCGTCGACATAAAGGGCGGCGTACACGGTGATTTCGTGTATTTCTTGGTCGAGTGGGCGGATTCCACTGAAGACAAGGTTCATAAACCGTGGGGGTGGGACAAGCAGCAGAAAAAATATGTCAAGGGACCGCAGCGCGAGGACCGTTTTGCCATGCAGTTCGTGATGGACGGCGATTACTCGACCAACTGGCTGTCGGGCAAGGAGTTCAAGGCCGATATGTGGCACTGGAAGTCGACCCGCTCTAATCCCATCGGCCTGGTACACGATAAAAGCACGGTCATCAGCAGCAAGAAGTTGACGAAGGCGCGGGAGTTTCCCGGCGATAACGGCGGTAATGTCTATATCGCGCGCCACAGCGACGCCGGGGATAAGTTGTACACAACCAAACGCTATCACAAGTACGAGCAGGACGTGATGCCCAAGTACATCCTTGCCCAGGACCCGCAGGGTTCGTCTGCCGATGTCAAGGTCAAGGGCAAGTGGCAAGACGGTATATGGTGCCTGGAGATACGCCGCAAGCGCGACACCGGTCACCCGGACGACGTGGTCTTCCCGACCCGCGGAACGCTGGTCGGTGGCGTCGCCATCTACGACCGATCGGGCGACGACGACCACACGGTTTCAGACAATCTGGTGTTCCAATTCTAACAAAGGTTCGCGGCATGGCCGATCGGGACAAAGCGGAAACGGAGATAGAGGAAGCCGCCGGGAACGGGCCAGCGGAAGCGCCACTGGATACCGGCGCACCGGCTCCTGGGCCTAGACGGGAAATTTCCGTCACCTGGTCAATCGGCGCAGTATTGCTGGTGATGCTGTTTATCACCGTGTCGGGAGGTCTGTATGTTGCCGCTAGTCTCGATGAGGCCTCTGAGCACGCCGGGGAAAACCTCGCATTAATCGAGCAGACCGATGCCAAGGTACGCGCATTGGATCAGGTCCTGCTGCCGACGATGCGGCGGTTATCCCACCTCGAACACGCGGTACACTTTCATGGCTTTGAATTCGAGATGATGGTGATCGACGCCGACCGCGAGCCCCAGGGCTTGGCCGCGTCCTCGAGCAGAATTCAGCAAACATGGCAGGCGCTTGGCGCCGCCCACGATAGCATCCTGTCAAAGGAGTTATTGGCGGACATCGAGGAACATGCCCGGGTGATGGTGACCATGACCGACGAACTGCTGGCGACCGACGATCGCAACGAGCGATTTGAATTGCTTTACGACGCCGCGGATATGCAGGAACAGTTGCAGGCGATTATCCAGCAGGCCTCGGCGCATCTGGAGGCCGAAAGCAAACGCTGGACCCACCTCGCGACACAAAACACCGCCAAAGCGAACCACCACGTAGCGGAGCAACGCGCCTTACTCCGTTCCGTTCAGCATGGTGCGGGTTGGAGTCTTGGTGTGAATCTCATTGTGGTCGTCGCTGCCATGCTGTTCTTGTACCGCTTGCTGGACCGGCGCTTGGGCCGGGTGGTCAACTACGCCAATCGGGTCGCTGGCGGGGACTTCGACGCCCGCATCGAGTCGACTTCCAACGACAAGATCGCCACGGTCGCCGCCGCCGTGGGGACGATGGGAGCAAGTCTGGCCGAGCTTGTCCGGGTAGGGAAAAAACAGACTGCGCTCGCCCAGGCGGCGCAGGCGAGCGCGGAACAAGAAAACTGGGTGAACGAGAGTCTGCGGGTGGTCTCCGAGGCGACCCAGGGAGAGACCCAAATCGAGCAACTCCTGGACAAGGCGCTGTCTATCCTGTGTGACCGGCTCGAGCTGGCGGCGGCCTGGGTCAACCAATGTGGCGGTCGTGGTGCCGACTTGTTGGCGGCCTGCGGAGACGTCGACGAGCGATTGCGCGAGTCCCTGGTCGCGGACGGCGGTGCGGTGCCCGAGGTGGCGCGCAGCGGCGAGGCCCGATGGATGGATGACCCGCACAAGGAATCGTGTGCGAGCTTATACGTGGGCCCACTATCCAAAACCCGGCAGTCGCCCGTGGTTCTGGTACTGGTGTTTCGAGATCAGCCCGGCGCCGGTCAAAAACGGCTCGTGGACCACAGTTTGACGCATTTGAGCGTTAGCCTGCGCGCCGCCACCCAGGCCCAGACCTTGGAGCACAACAGCACCGAACTGCGCAGCAAGGTTGACAAAATGCTCGCCGTGGTCAGCGCCGCGGCAAGCGGCGATCTGACCCGTGAAGTGGATCTACCCGCAGGCGACGCAATCGGCAAGATGGGCCAGGGATTGAACGGATTCTTCAAGGAACTGCGCACCAACATCGGTACCATCGCGGTTAGCGCGCAAGGATTGACCGCCGCTTCGGAACAGCTGTCCGGTGTTGGAGTGCAGATCAGCAACAACGCGGAGCAGACCACCGATCGAGCGTCGGCGGTGTCAACGGCCGCCGAAGGAATGAGCAAGAGCGTGGAAACCGTGGCCGCCGCCGTGGAAGAGATGAACGCCAGTATCCGTGAGGTTGCCGACAACGCAAGCTCGGCTTCGCAGGTGGCGACCGCCGGTGTCGAGATCGCCTCCACCACCAACGCCACGGTCGCCAAGCTGGGTGAGAGCAGCAGCGAGATTGGTAACGTCATCAAGATGATCACCACGATCGCCGAGCAGACCAATCTGCTGGCGCTGAACGCCACCATCGAAGCCGCTCGCGCCGGTGAGGCCGGGAAGGGGTTCGCAGTGGTGGCCAACGAAGTCAAGGATCTCGCCAAAGAGACCAGCCAGGCAACCGAGGACATCAGCAACAAAATCGAGGCCATTCAGATGGACACCCAAAGCGCAGTCGAGGCCATTGGGCGTATCGGAGAGATTATCGGCAAGATCAACGAAATCCAACATAGCATCTCCACCGGCGTAGAGAAGCAGGCGCTTACCACGGATGAGATTACCCGTGTTGTCGCCGGCGCGTCGCAAGGTAGCATCGAGATCGCGCAGAGCATTAGTAGCGTGAGCCAGGCGGCGCAGGATACCTTGAGCGGCGCCAAGCAGGCGCAACAAGCCGCTCAGGAATTGTCACGTACTGCTACCGACCTGCAACGTATGGTGGGCCGCTTTACCTATGAGGAGCAATCCGTACACACCCCACCTGGCTTCGGTGAAAATTTACTGTCTTTATCGGGCGATCGCGTGCCAAGGAAAAAAGTAAGCTGACTGGGTAATTGCGCCAACTCGATCGGAGGTCGACGACGGTAATTACAGTGACGCCGCGTACAGCGAGTGTCCTGGAACTGCTTCACGCATCAACTGATGCTGCTCGATTACCGTGTCCGCGAACAGGGCCGCGCACCATAAGTCGAGCCGGTCTTCCAGAGTGTGGTGTTGGCGGACCCGGTTGCGCAGTCGGTCACCCTCGGTGGCCAGAGCGTCGAGGTCGGCGATACGCTCGCGGATAGCGTTGAGCCAGGCTTCCGTGTCGTTGGATACACAGGTAACCGGGTGTCCCCGATACAGCACAATGTCCGTCGCGATGACCGGCCAGCCCATGGCGCCGTATTCGAGAATGCGTAGATCGCTTTTGCACTCATTGAACGCGTTGATTGCCACGGGCGCCACCGCGAGATCTAGATTGAGAGAAGCCAGTTGTTCCGGGTAGCGGCGGTAGCGCACGGATTGGTGAAATTCATCCACGTAGGGCCGCAGCGCTCGCGGACACATGCCCATCATGACCCACTGCACCGCGCCGGCCAGCGCCTCCATCACCGGCGCCAGGCTAGCCAGATCGCCGCCATGCTGCTGAGCGCCGACCCAGCCGACACGGGATTTGGCGCTTTGCCGACGTTGCGGCGTCAGTGATCCCCAACGCCGATGTTCCAGGAGATTGGGAACCACGCGAATATCGTCGATCCACTCACCGTAGACCTGTGCCAGGGGTTGTATGGGGACCACCAACCGATGACAGTGCGACAAGGCTTCGCGCAGCCGTCGCTCGAGATCCGTCGGCAAGCGGTGTTGCTGATTGTTGTGGTCGGGGATTGCCAGTAGGTTGTCGTCGAACCCGAACACCAGCAGTGCCTTGCCCGATGCCCGGTATCGGGGAAGCCAACGGAGGAACAGATCGGTGAAACCGTGTTGCAGCAGCAGCGTATCGGGATCGGCGCGATTGAGTTCGCAGACCGTCGGTACCCGTGCCCTTGCAACGCCTTCGTGATCGGGCAACGGCGCGCATTCAGCCTTCGCCAATCGATCCAGCGTCGCCAGCGGTTGGCGCAAGCGATATTGGCCGATGCCCTGGGCGTTGAGCGGAAACGCCCACACGCGGGGCCGGGGACGATCCACCGTGCTGCGACCAAGCGATACTGTCGCAGCCAAGAATTTGTTTCTTCGACAACAATTTGCCTTGTATGAGGCTCAAACGCAACATAGCTTTGCGACACGATCCAGCAGCTTCCGAATATGAATCAGGCCGCGTAGCCCCCGGTTTGGCATCCTCTTTTATATTTGTTCCCAGCACTCTCCAGGCATTTCCAAACACATTTTTAATGCGCCAATACTTCCGCAATATTCGGCATCGTGCACACACATGGCGTCGCCCCACCATACTCGACCAGGCTTTTTTTCTACGGCGACATCAATGCCTTTGAGTCGAGAACCCCCGCCGGCAAGAATGACGTGATTACGCAGTTTTTGCTGAAAATCCGCATCATAAGGTGCTCGTTTTCAATCGGAATACGCATTGTGTCAACGGCCAGAGTAACCCGAGAGTCGCGATAGCTGTGTCGCAGCAAATTGGTACGTTTGTTCGAAGATCGAATCTCGGCTCACAACCCACAGCTGCCACTCTAGCCTTAATGCGCATATGCGGCACAAAGCGTAAAGCGGATATTTCCGTTTGAACGACTAGCGTCAAGAACGCGGTGGCCTTGGGGCTGACGAACCGAGCTGACTCAATGCCAAATAGGCCAATTGCAAAATATGTTCCAACGACGTGCACGCGATCGACCGACCAACCGAACGCATCTCAATCGATTCAAAACGCGTTGAATTAGTCAGTCCCTGAAATCAAACACTCAGCCGTGCGTTCGCATCGGCAATCGCCTTTCAGTGCCGATAACGCACGCGAATGATTCAAGAGCAGCGTCGTGCAATCTAACTGATAGATGTCCTGGTTTCCGATGTCTCAAACCCTTGTGGCATTGAATGTGCCGCTCGCATTGACAGCGACGCTCACACCACCACGGGTGCAGGTTACGCTAGCAGATTCGGTACCCGTGATCTGATTGCCGGATACGGTACCTTCATAGGCGGCAGGCCCATTGCAAGTAATGCCCTCCTCAACGATCTGGGCAGGACCTTGTGCGGTGAACCGATTACCTGACAGGGACCCTGTGAAGGTAACACCGTCTTCGTCAACAAGCGTTACGTTACCAGCGGCATCGATTGTAATTGTGATAGACCCGGAGCCGGTCTCTGTCAGTACCCCAGGGATCGTGACTGTAAAAGTCTCACTACCATTATAGGTTCCAGCCGTAGAGACTGCCGTACCCCCACCACTCGAAGAACTTCCTCCGCCGCAGGCCGTCAGCATTGCGTTTAACAAGATAAGAATTAGGAGCTTTCGCATGATTGAGTCTTCCCAAAATATAAAGGTGTTCCCGAAGTTGGTTTCTTTCTACGCTATTTATGTAAACGAGTTCGCGAGATCGTTGCGGTCGCCGGTAATATGGCCATCAGCCACCGTAACGAAACAATCTCCGAAGTTCCTAAACATCAATCACCTCCTTTCTCGCAACGCAGACGCATTACCTCAAGTGCGCGCCAGCTTGCGGTCACGAGAGACAATACATTGCGCTGGGTTGCTAGAGGGTGGAGGGCAAGGACAATCCCCTCAAAAAGCCAATCGATCTAGCAAATCAATTTTAAGGCTTATTGTTTCAGATTAGGGAACGACAACTCGCATATGACCATACGAAATGAATGGTTACAACCGATCAAATTAGTCAATAATCGGGGATATGGGAAACGCGCTCAGCATGGTGAATACATGAACACTTTGATCTGGGAAGGAAAAATAGGACAGTTCAAACCACGGTTTCCGCAAGGCCGATTAGAGCACACCGTAATATACAGGGCGTTATGCAACCAACGTCTGTTTTCTGGAATTAAACGCTTCAGTTTGCTGGATGCTCGAATGGCAGGAATTGGCCGACGGCTGCCTATCAGTTTGAAATCTCCAAAATTCCGACCGTCGTGAAGCTGAATAGCAACTCGCGACCCAGGTTAATGTGTAAAAAGTTGCCGAGATTTCGAACGACTGGGACAACGCGCTACTTTAGTTGTGGTATTGCTTTATACGCTTCCTTATTTTTCCATAGCCATCGTGTTTGCGACGAAAATACGTATCGTTTTACCACCGGTTAGTTTGATCTCGACTTTTTACACGGCCTGGACCCGTTGCCGGCATTCAAGCCTTGTCGTTGGAGGGTCCGGTACTGGATCGTTAAGCTGACATTTGATCTCTGCTTGTGCGGTGATATCTCCACATTTGGATAGACTATCGCTAAACGACGGAGATGCAGGTATTGATGTAGGATGAAAATAAGTGCGCCGGTTCGCGCATTACCATAGGTTGGTTAGCTAAGTTTCTAAGACGCTTGCTAACAGGGATCAAGTTAAACCTTTTACAGATCAAGCGCAGACGTACAGCTTGTCCAAAGAACCAAAAAAGCGGGTCGATCGTGGTTCGATATCGTCCAAGATCTTCTTGGCGTTTTCCGTGTTTCCGTTGGCAACGTTCGCCACGGCCTCCTTGGCCAAGGTTTGAATTTGCGTGTGGAGCTGCTTCATTTCCTGAAACTCGGGTGCCGCGTCCAGTTTCGTGGAACGCTTGAAGTCGAGGACGCTGCAGAGCTTCGCCTCTAACTCCGTAATTTCCCCACCCTCAGCAGTGCTGTGACCGAGCACCACTTCGTTCACAGTGCCAAGCCACTCCAGGTAACCCACCTTGACCTTTTGCACGTCGAAGGGGGCGGCTCCGGTCTCCAATCCCTTGGAAGTCGTGGCGAGTGCGTCGCTGACCTCGTGCACGGCATTACCCAACCTCCCGGCGTGCCGGATCCAGGCGTTCATGAGGCGCACCCTTGTTAGTGTACGATCGCCTTGAGCCCGAGCCTGCTTGGAGGCGTTCGCAATGGTTTCACTGCCTTTGTGAACCCCGTCCGCGCTATCCAGAGCTGCCTGGCCTTCCTCGGCGAGGCTGGCGCATACTGATACTGCTTCGGAAGACAGGTCTGCAATCTTACACGCACTACTGGCGACCGCATCGGTGGACTCAGACACGCCTTGAGCGGCCGTCTCCATCTCCGCGGCGCGCTGCGACACTTCGTCTGACGCCCTAGACACCTCCCCCATGGATTGTGCGATGTCGTTAACGTTGACATTCTGTTCGCCAATTGCGTTCGCGATCTCCTCGTTGCCCTGAGCGATCCGTTCGATTCGGTGGGCTAACTCTTGAACGGTCTGTGTGGTTTCCTGGCTTCTTGTCTCGATCTTTTGGATCATCTCGGCGATCATCTTAGTCGCCTCCCCCGTCTTATGCGCCAGCGCCTTGACTTCGTTGGCGACCACGGCGAAGCCTTTACCGGCTTCCCCCGCTCGTGCCGCCTCGATCGTGGCATTCAGCGCCAACATGTTGGTCTGCTCGGCAATCGTATCAATCATCTTGAGCAAGTCAGCGATCTCAGCGACCGATGCGCTGAGCCGATCTGTGTTCTTTCGCGTTCGCTCGACGTGCCGTTCGGCGTCTTGACACGCGGAGTTGGTATCCTGGGAGCGTTTGTTTACACTTGCGATGGAGGAGTTCAATGCGTCAATCGCAACGGTAACGGTTTCCGTTGAACCGCGGACGTCCGCTAGGCTATCGTTGACGCGTTCCAGATTGTGCCCCATCTGTTTGGTGGCGGCGGCCACCGTATTCGTGTTATCGCTGGTTTTGGCCGCTTCGCTTGCCATGTCCTTGATGCTGTTAACGAAACCGTCGATGCCGGTGTGGAGGGCACCGACACTTTCCCGTGCGGCACGCATCCGTTTTTGCAGCGATTGGGTCTCCTGGTCAATGTGGCGATTGTCGTCCACTACATGATTCACCATCGAGTGCACCTCGCCCGAGAACTCCTCGAGCGTTTCCCGGGAGCGGACGAATCCGGTGGCGAGCGCCGAGAGAGACTCCGACTGCAGGTCCACCGTACGCACAGTGTTGCTCAATTGATCGGCCATGTGATTCACGCGAGCGGCCATGTCCCGTAGTTCGTCCCGTCGCTCAGGGAGATCGATGCGCCCGGTTAGATCCCCTTTGGCCATCGTGTCGACCACCTGCACGACTTTGCTCACCGGATTCGTGATACTACGGGAGATCGTATTCAGAGTGACCGCAATCAATGCGAGGCCAACCACAAGAATGCCGCCGGCGGTCATCAACATGCGTTTCAGGAACCTATGGTTGGCCTCCGCCGATTCCTGGTGTGCCGAGGCTAAGAACTGCGTCACGGAAGCACTGTGCGCAGCACTTATCTCGTCCTTCAGGACGTGCTCCGAGATTGTTGTCAGTGCCGATGGCAGCGACACGGCGAACACCAAAAAGCCCACCGCATCGTCGACGTCCAGGATCGGAGCGAATGCGACAATTTGCTCATTTGTGCTCAGCAGCTGAACCGCACCCGGCTCCCGCGAGGCATTTTTTAGTTGTTCTGGTAAGTCCTTGGGGAGCTTCCCCTCCACTGGAAACAGCACCTCGCCTTCCGGCGATGTGATGATTACGTCACTCAGACCCATGCCGGCGACCTTATTGAGCAGGTCCTCGGCCATTCCCAGATCGTCCGACTCCAGCCCCATATAGGCGTCTGCCGGTGTTTGCGTGGATGTGAGGATGGTCAAACCGTTGACCATTTTACTGCTCTCACTTTGAATCAGCTTGGTCAGCTCACGGTTCTGCACGGCCTCGAAATTGCCGCGGAACAGCTGGGTGAGCACGAGACCCATGACTAGAAACACTACTAACGCGATACTCAGCGGTACGGTAAGGGTCCGTGTCTGCAGTCTCACCCGAGCCGAGTTTCGCGTTCGAAACATGCCGGTTTTGGTTGGGGTGACTCGCCTGAGCCACGACAGATAGCGGTTGGAGAACGGGTTCATAGGTTATTTGAAGCGCTGTTGTGCTTCAGGCGTCTGCAGAAAAGCGATGAGCTTCGCGACGTCAGCGGTTGGCTCGCCTTTGGTAATGAAACACAGCGGTCGCGTAATCGCGTCGGTCTCAACCATTTTCACCTTGCCCTTTTTCATTTCAGCGAAACTTTTAGAGACCGCTCCGATGCCCCCCTTAAACTTGGTCACAAGGTCTACCTCTTGGCGGGTAGAGCGGACGGTGCGAGCCTTTTCTGCATACGACCCTTTGTGCATCACGACCTTCTGAAACATTGCGCGTGTGGCTGAGCCTGAGTGAGATGTGATCACCACCACAGGCCGATCTTCGCCGCCGACCTCTTTCCAATTACGGATTTTGCCCGTATTGAGATCGGCCAATTGTTGGTGCGTAAGGCTCTCAACGGGATTGGCGGGATGGACAATGGGCACAATCTCGTCCTGGATGATGACGTGCTCCCGGTAAGTGCCGTCGTCGGGCAATTTGTGTTTTTTGAGCAGCGCAGTCAAGGGGCTAGAGGCAATGGACACCGGAACTTTACCCTCCATCAGCTCTTTGAAACCTTTGCCTGATCCAACGCCAAGTACGTTGACGGTAATACCTGTTTGGGCCTCGATGGATGCCTTGGCAGGCTCCAGGATGCGTTTTTGCACCGTGGTGGAACCCGGAATGGTTAAGGTCGTGCCGTAGGCCAGGCATGGCAGTAATCCAAAACACAATGCCAGAAAAAGGTCGCGTTTAAGTAGCATGTCGGTTTTCTCCTATCAATCTTTCGGAATGCGGTCACGATGTCGACAAAAGACGCGCTGGCCGATCACCGAGATGGCTGCCTCTACCGCATTATCGGTTCCTGGGTGTAGAACTTGAGTAAGACGCCCATTTAGGGAATGTCTAGACGGGAATACTGTTGTCGTTTAGGGCACCAACCACGTATAAATACAACCTGGCTAGCGCCCGTTACACGCATCGAATGTGGGCGGTCTGATTGCGGCCATGCAGCAATGTTGTTCGAAAGATGGTGAGGCCAAGTGCGATCCGAAATATTGGACAAAACCGGCAGTGTCCATTTGGCTCAGGAACCTCGTCCCTACACCTTCATCAAGCATTGGCGGTCTTATGGTGATAGCGCGTCCATGGTGAAATGTCCGGATTGATCTGTTTACTAGGAGAGATTTAATGGCCGGTTACAATGTCCACCAGCCGTTCAGATACTAAGTACTGAAAGGCAGGGTTTGAGACTGTATGGAAGTCCATCGGGAATATCCTTGACGTTTTATGTGCCTAATAGTTTGAAAAAAGAGACATCACGTCTTGTTATCAATTTATAGGTTTGACGTATTATAGGACTCAGGATGGTTTTAAATCAGCAAAGCCGAAAATCCAGTTCCAATGGTAAGGCGAGATAAAAGTGACCATAGGCATGTAGATCGGTTCCGGGTTGATCACGCTGCTGGGGCCAGTAGAACGCAAGCGTCGACATATTGATCATTCGGTTTAACGAGCCTATCCATTTTGGTAGCGTGGTACTATCGCCAGCATTTCGATGGAGGACGAAATGAGCACGAAAGTTGCCGTCATTCAAAAGCCACCGGTTCTGCTTGATCGAGAAAAGACAATCGAGAAAGCATTGAGATCAATCGACGAAGCGGTTAGCGAAGGTGCCTCGCTTCTCGTCTTTCCGGAAGCATACGTGCCGGGTTATCCGGCGTGGATCTGGCGATTGAAGCCGGGTGGCGATATGACGCTTTCCGGAAAAATCCACGCGCGGTTGCGGGAAAACGCTGTTGATCTCGCTGGCGGCGATTTGCAGCCGCTGCAGGATGCCGCCGAAAGGCACGGTGTTACGCTAATAGTCGGAATCAACGAACTGGAAAGCCGTTTTAGCGGCACCACACTTTTCAATACAGTAGTCGTGATAGGTCCGGAAGGGACGCTCCTCAATCGCCATCGCAAGCTTATGCCGACTAATCCGGAACGGATGGTCTGGGGTACGGGGGATGCCTCGGGTCTCAAAGTTGTCGCTACACCGGCAGGGAGGCTAGGATCGCTAATCTGCTGGGAAAGCTACATGCCGCTGGCTCGTTACGCCCTCTACGCACAAAACATTGACATCTACGTTGCGCCAACCTGGGACACCGGCGAAAGCTGGTTGGCCACAATGCGCCATATCGCTAAGGAGGCGGGCTGCTGGGTTATCGGCACGGCTACCGCAATACAGGGGAGCGACGTGCCGGACAATTTTCCCGAACGCGATAAGCTATTTGCCCCGGACGAGTGGATTAATGACGGTGATGCGGTGGTAGTGAAGCCGACGGGTGGCATCGTTGCCGGTCCGCTCAATCGAGACAAGGGGATCCTTTACGCCGATATCGACAAGGAAGCGTCGCGCCGTGCGCGACGCTCGCTCGATGTCTGTGGCCACTATTCGCGGCCAGACATCTTCTCGTTGTCAGTTAATCGGAGGCCGCTTGATCCCGTGACTTTCGTAGACTGATGCGAAGCGACACATTTTTGAAAGTTCAAATACCGTGTAGTTTAGTAGCGAAGAACCATTAACTGGCTGGTTCTAGCTATTCACCACGTAGATCTAATTTAGGTCGACTAGAAACCACTTAGCATTCTCATCCGGAAATATTCGGGTTGGATTTTACATCGCCTCTGCCCGGTCAATTCCCGTCGTTGACACGATGCAGTTACTGAGTCCGCTTCGTAGTGTATAGCAGTTGTTTTTTTGGACCGCACGCACAGGCATATTATCACCAACCACCTATTAGGAACGTGACACATTTCTTGGCGGTGGGTGAAAGTCACGCGGGCAAACAGGTCTCGAACCGTATTATCGCAATTTTTCAGCGTGCGAACTGATTGGCGAAATTGAAATATCGATACGATGCCATCGAAGATCGCGAGGGACGGATTCTATTGTATGGACACTTCCGCAATGCTGACTTGATACGTTCGAAGGAGAATATAGATATACTACAGCGCTCTGGATTTCGATCGGTATCTCATCTGACTATGAAATCTAATCAATTCCTTCGAGATCTTGATGATGATTCTGATGCCGCTGGTGGTGGCGGCGTTCTTGATCTGGTATTCGAAGTGGGCCGAGAGCAGGGGTTGGATCAGCTAGGACCAGCAGCATCCAAGTTGAAATAAACATAACCAGTCATTTCGTCTTACAGTCAGAAGCGTCGCGATTTTTGCAGAGCAATAATACGCGTCTTTTGCCTGCGGCTGAGCTCAAGCGGTAGGCTCTTGAAGGAAAAGTTATGAGAGTTTCAATAAAGCGATTAAGAGAGTACCCCTGGATACTACGACCTTTCTTTTGGAATCAGAAAAGAAGATATGGAGCAATCCTTCAGCCTGGCTTACTTTGGGCACGGGTTCCCAAGCTGTTTGGAGCAGTGGCTGTGCTTTACGGAGTGTTAGACAGAAAAAGTTCTCCGTTGAGTCCTGTTTTACGTTCATTGGTTACGGTAAGAGTGTCGCAAATCAATTGCTGTCGTTTCTGCGTTGATATCAATTCCGCCACCCTGGCCCAACGCTCTGGCTCGATGGATAAAGTTGAGAGACTTGCGCAGTGGAAAGCAAGCGATCTCTTCGACGAGAAAGAGAAGGTTGTTCTTGAATACACGGAAGCTGTTACTTATTCAGATCAACAGGTGACTGATGAATTGATGGAGCGATTAAAGAGCTTCTTTGACGACGATGGCATCGTGGAATTGACTGGGCTTATCGCTTTTCAAAATTTGTCCAGCAAATTCAACAGTGCTCTAGATGTGCCACCTCAAGGTTTCTGCAAACTTCCGTAGGATCATTCCCGCAATAATCACACTTGGCGTTAATGACCGCCTCCGATCACGTTGCAGATCCAAGTGTAAAGCAGACGAAAGACGCCATTGGGTCGGGGCCACGAATTTAGCACGCTGTGAGGGCAGGTTTTGCGGCACTGCAGCGAAGCTCCGGGTTCGGCCAACAGGCGCCATTTGTCTTTGTACACACCTCCAGTATGAGCGGGCATTCCCAGGAGGTTTGTAGCCCGCTAGAATGGGTTCATATGCAGATATTACTGCTCGTTGCAGAACTCGGTATTGGCGTCGACTGCATAATCACCCGTTAAGCCGCGGAATGGGGCGACCAATCATTTGCTAGCACAAAGGTACCCATGAAGATTAAAAAATACTTTCTCATTTTTGCTTTTTGTGCGGTTTCGATTATCGCGCTGCTTTACGGGGTCTCGCCTCATTGGTTCGCCCTGACGTTCCTGGGCGTTCCTGAACTAGATTTAGATATTGCTCATATCCTTAGGGCAGTGATGTGCCTTTATATCGCGCTTGGATTGTTCTGGCTATTTGCAGCTTTTAGTGACAGGTATAGAAACACGGCGGTACTGATCGCCGGTATTTTTTCTGCTGGTCTCGTGATCGGCAGAATCATCAGCCTCTTTGCCGACGGTCAACCATCACCACTGTTGGTACTCTACATTATTATGGAATTCGTTCTTGTTCCCGTCGCGTATTGGGTATTCAGGCTTCCAGAATAATTACAGCGGCGATATTGAGATTCAATGCGAATCCAGTCCGATGTTTGCCGGTGGCACCCGGGCCAGAGCAGGTGGCGTTTGCGGGAATTCGGGCCGGCGCGCCGGATGCGCCAAAATACGCTTCGCGACTGCCGGATTGTCGATGCTGGCAATGACGGTGATGGTGCTGTCGCAGCGGCGACATTCTGATCCCGCGTCAGCCACCGGTCCTGTAATCACGACCAGCATCGATGTCTTGACGGTACCGGTAATCCTGGCAACCAAATTCGTCACATATTAAAGGCGGCATCAACCTCGGCACGGAGCGCTTGTTCTCGATCCGAGTATCGCGGTGAAAAATGAACGGGAATGAGCCGCTTAACGCGCGCAGTCTTGGCAATCGAACCGGCCTGATGGGCGGTGAGGTGATTACGGCGAGCAGCAATAGCTGAGTGCTCTTGCATAAACGCGCATTCGATAAACAACAAATCGCACTCACGAAACATGGCAACCGCTTTATTCCGGTTCGGCTCGTTATTGTTGATATCCACCAGGCAGTCGATTCTCTGCCCAGGCACGACCCGCAATATCGCCTTTTTAAGCATCCCGAGTGGCAAGAATCGCTCGTCTGCCAGTGTGTCAGCCGCCCACCCAACTCGGATCAACATATCGTCGGATTTAGATTCGAACACCGCCTGCTTGAGATCACGCAACCAAGGCCCCGCCGGCAGTTTCAAGTCTTCGAGGCGGTTCTTCCACACGTTGACATGCTGTTTCTCCTCAAGACAGTATCCCAAACAAGGGATGTCGTGCTCGAATATCGCAGTTCGAACGCGAAACGCGGGCTCGTCAATGATTACGCCACCACGAATATCGACAAAATCTTCTGACTGCTGTTGAAAACCATGACGACAATGAAAACATGACCGCCTCGCCTTGCTATCGGAAATCACCTCGGTTACCGCGACAACGAAATCATCGCGATAGTTGTGTACCAAGTTCCAACTGTAAGCGCCAAGTTTATGCCCAATGCGCTGAATCAGTCCGATAGGACCGAAAACGCGAAGCGTTTTATGTCTGCCAACCATCAATCTCAGCAGCCAGTCAAAATCTGCAAAGTGATCCATATGGGCATGTGAAATCATTACATCGCTGACGCGAAGCAGTTTACGCGTTGCAAGATTGCGAAGATTTCCGGCATCGAACAGTAGTGCCCGCCTCTCGAATACGAAATCCACGTAAAGAACCGGATCCTCGAATACGCCGTTGGCCAAATGAGTTTGAAAGGATGGTCTCATATCTTTCTCGCCATCAAGCACACAAAGGGATTCCATAGCGTCTTTGGAACGCGGACGAACCGTTGTGGGCGACTATTTGCAAAGCTGCGCTATCTGCCATCCATTAGATAAAAATGACTCCCTATGGCTTGGTATTCATTTTTTCTGACGCAATCTCGCGCATTCGAAACTTCTGCAGCTTGCCGGTGACGGTCATCGGAAATTCGGACACAAACCAGACATATCTTGGAACCTTGAAGTGCGCGAGATGTTTCCGGCAGAAGTCTTGAATCTCTTGTTCGTCCGCAGCCTGGTCAGGATGTAATTGGACCCACGCCATCACTTGTTCCCCGTAAAAATCGTCCGGCACACCAAATACCGCAACTTCCATCACCTTGGGATTGGAGAACATCACGTCCTCGATTTCACGGGGATAGATGTTCTCACCACCGCGAATAATCAATTCTTTACGCCGCCCAGTGACACGGACATAGCCATCGTCATCCATAGATCCGAGATCACCGGAAGCCAACCAACCGGCTTCATCGACGGCCTCCGTCGTTGCTTTTGGATCCCGGTAGTAACCCCTCATGATGTGATATCCCCGAAAACAGATCTCGCCCACCGCACCGACGGGTACCGTTCGGCGTGACTCGGTATCCACGATCTTGACTTCCTGGTGCGGTAAGTTTTTACCCACTGTGTTGATTCGCCGCTCTAGCGAATCATCACGTGACGTCAAATGTGTCAACGGCGATGCCTCTGTCTGTCCGTAGCCGATGAGAATCTCTTGGCAATGCATCTGTTCCATGACACGTTTCATCAACGCAGCCGGGCACGGTGCGCCCGCCATGATTCCGGTACGCAGCGTCGACAGATCAAATTGGCGAAATTGCGGGTGTTCTAACTCGGCAATAAACATCGTCGGCACCCCATGCACTGCCGTACATGCTTCCGTCTCGATTGCCTGTAATACTTGTAGAGCATCAAAGTGCTCACAAGCAATCACCACGCAGGCGCCGACGGAGAGACATAGAAGATTGGACAGCACCATACCAAAACAGTGATAGAACGGCACTGGCACTGCTAATCGATCAAGCTCGTTGAAACACATTGCGGCGGCGGCGAATCGGGCGTTATTCAATATATTGTGATGACTCAACACGACCGCCTTGGGAGATCCCGTCGTCCCCGATGTATATTGGATATTGACGGGATCATCAACATCGATAGAAGCGGTGACCGCGTCCACTTCGACCATGGTCACCGACTGGCCCGCCTCAAGCATGTCGCGCCATGTTTGGAAACCAGGATACGGGCAGGCGGTGGTGTCTGGATTCACGGGGTCAAAAATGACAATACGCCTTAGAAAGGGCAGATCAGAGTGTTTGCCTTCGCCCGGCCTCTTGTCTTTGAGTTCGGGGATCAACTCCAACAATGTGGCCATATAGTCACGGTGGCGAAATGTCGGAATCATGAACAATCCTTGCACTTCCGAGCGTTTCAATGCGTGTGCCAACTCACGTGACCGATAGGCTGGATTGATATTGACCAACACCACACCGACGCGGGCGGTCGCCATTTGCAGCAACAGCCATTCGATGTTGTTCGGCGACCAGACGCCGACGCGGTTGCCCGGTACGAATCCCATCGCCAGCAGCGCCCGCGCAAGTTCATCCACCCGCATTTTGAGAGCGGCGTATGTCAGTCGCCGCCGCTGCGGAACGGAAACCACCGCCTCACGTTCCGGAAAGCGGGCAACAACATCCGCGAATTGTGCCGGGATGGTGTCACCCGACAACGCATCGGTACCGCCTCGGTGGAAATAGCTCTTAATACGAACCGCCATCTGTGGTTGGCTTCGAAATCACACCCACCTTTAAAGATTGCTTGACGTTCCCGAGCACCTGAAACAAACCGCCCCAACGACAAACGACCACCTCGTCCGACCACGATGTGGCCCGTATCCGGTCGATACGCAGCACCAAATGATAATGGTCACCCATGATCGCGCAGGCACAAACGTCCACCGCAAAGACCGACGTCAGCGCATGCAGGCGCTCTCGCACCCAGGCGCGGCGATGTGAATAGCCTCGATTATTATAGGCATCGATACCGCATAGAAAAACACGGCGAACACAACGGCTGATACAGTGATAATAGGGCGTGTCGTCCAGCGACACCACTTCCCTGCGTGCACGGGTCATGACTCCTCCTTGAACCCAATAATTTAAATGGAAAATTTAATTTACGCCGGTAACCCGGCTCGGGCAAGTGATTGTTGGTATCCCATTGTTCGTCCACTATTTGTTCGTGCCGCGATCCATTGCGCTTTACCGCGCGGCGGGCCGTTAGCGATGACGGCGGACGTCAGCCGAAGGTCGGTCTCGAACCAAGGTATTCCCGAGGATACAGGTTGGTTTATACTTCCGTGTACTCCCGCAACGACACCGTTACGAGAGGCGGCCGAGCCGACCATTCACTACACGAGGAGATACAACCGTGAAGCTCTACATGCACCCCGCGTCCATGACCAGCCGTCCGATCCGGTTGTTGATCGCTGAGAACAAGCTCGACGTCGAAGAGCAGTCAGTCGATCTGTTTACCGGCGAACACACCCAGAACGAGTACGCTGCCATCAACCCGAACAAGCTGGTTCCCGTGCTCGAAGATGGTGACTTTCGGCTTACTGAAAGTTCCGCCATCCTCAAGTACCTCGCCGACAAGTTCGACCTGACTAGCTACCCAATGGACCTGCAAAAGCGCGCGCGGATCAACGAGCGAATGGACTGGTTCAACACGCAGTTCTATCGTGAGTTCGGTTATGACCTGAACTATCCGCAGCTGTTTACGCACCACAAACGCCCCACTGAAGAGGTGCAGAACGCGACCCTCGCGTGGGCCAAAGAGCGCGCCGAAGGCTGGATCGAGGTCCTGGACAAGTATTTGATCGGACCGAATCAGCAGTACCTGTGCGGCAACGAGATTACAATCGCCGATTACTTAGGGGTTTCCCTTGTCACGCTGGGGGAACTCACGCGCTGCAAGCTTTCCGCATATCCGAATATCTCGCGCTGGATCGCCAATATGAAGCAACTTGAGAGCTGGAACGAAGTCAACGAGGCATTCTACGGCCTAGCCCAGCAGGTCAACGACCAACAGTTCGAGGCTATCGGAGCATGATCAAGGGACTGCATCATAACGCCTACCGCTGCCGCGATTCAGAACAGACACGGAAGTTCTACGAGGACTTCCTCGGACTGCCACTGGTCAACGCGTTCGAGATCACACAGACCAAGAGCCGTCGCAGCACACACACGCTGCACTCGTTCTACGCAATGGATGATGGGTCCTGCCTCGCATTTTTCGAGACGTTTGACTTGCCCTTTGAGTTCAAGGACCAGCACGACTTCGACCTGCACATCGCGCTGGAAGTGCCACGCGCAGACTTGGAGCCGTGGCTTGAGAAGGGCAGGCAAGCCGGAATCGAGACACGCGGAATTGCCGATCACGAATTCATCGACTCCATCTACTTTCGTGACCCGAATGGGTACGTCATCGAATTGACCGCCAAGCGGGACAATCATAACGAGGCGATGGACCCAAAAAGAAATGGCGCAAGGACAAATCTGGACGCGTGGCAGGCCACGAAGAGCAACTTCGCAATGTAACGAACGATGTTAATGATCACGCAGTAATTGCGGGTACCGTATATTTTATGCGCGGAAATGCTTCACGCGCCATGGCGACAACGCGGGAACACTCAAATTTGCAATCGGTGTGGTGGCGACATGACCGGTCATCGGTATATCGCGGCACTCACGGTGTGTAGACAGCGGGTCGACATGGTCTCGATCGCGTGCAGCAACAATTAGCCGCTTTCTTGGCCTGCATCAAATTCACCTTTGCGCGATCATTGAGACTAAGCATAGTATGATCGAACTTCGACAAAATAATCGTCCCGAATGCTCGGTGATGGCTGCGCTTAATCCCTATTGGATTGGAGTAGTTGTTATTATGAAATACGTAAGGGCTATCGACTCCAATCTATTCATAATGATTGGAAATTGCCGATAGTCGAGCGTACGCTTACAACTCCGATATTCGCATTCCGTCATGGAGCGTGAAATCGCATCCCGGGGCAATAGCAGCACTATAGGAGGATTTGCCAATGACGCAACGTGTGTGGGGTGCCCTGAGGATCCTGCTCGTGTACGTCGCGCCCCTGTTTCCGGGTATTTCCATGGGTGCCCCCGGCGATGGGGTCTCCGGTTCGGCCCACGACTTCGCTGGTATCGGCAGCCCTGCATCGGGCCTTTGCACCTTTTGCCACACACCCCACAAGGCCCAGACCCAACGCCTGCTCTGGAATCATAAGCTTTCCAGCAACATCTTCACCTGGGACACCGCCCAGACGATTGCCGGAACGCCATATCCGACCATCCAGGGAGACACGTATACAGGTCCGACGGCCAAGTGCCTGAGCTGTCATGATGGCAGCGTGGCGGTCGGCGAACTCGTCTGGTGGAACGGTGGACCGCCATCGGCGCCGCTCCTCAATTTATTTATCACCGGGATCTCTCAGAGTGCGACCACCACCGGCAGCCTGGGAAACAGCCATCCCGTAGCCATGCCGTATCCGTACAGCAATGTGCCAAGTACCTACAATACGGTCAGCAACGGTCCGGGGTTGGTCCCAAGCGAGTGGGTAGCCGACCCAACAATGCTGGGCATTCGGCTATATCGCGACGATGGCGGTGGGAACATCGTCCGTGGCCCCGCCGTGGGACAGTCTGGAATTGAGTGTTCCTCCTGTCACGATCCCCACAACGGCCCCAACGTAGAGGACATCCTGTTTCTCCTCGGCACTGCCTTCGGAATCTGCAGTAAGTGCCACATAAAATAGCGCCCGATGGATACCTCCCCTTAGATCACGGCCAACCAATAATCCATTAACGCTGCTCAAGCTACGCAAATCGAATCGTCCTGTCATACATTGCACGGGCCTCCAGAATCAATTGCCGGTCGGCGTTCCTTGCCTCTGCATAATCTTAAGGTGTCCTGTTTGTTTGTGGGTGTCCAGAATCACTGAGAATCACTTGGTGTACACGAACCGTGCGCTCACTCCGCGGCTGATGTAGGATGCGGCCGGCATGGTGTTGTCGACAACCGGAGCGGCGCCTGGCATAAAATTGGTTTGCGGCAGCGATCGCTCAACGGGCGTCCCCTCGTTCGCACACCCACCGAGCAGAACCACCCCCGCAAGGAAGATCGGCGCGATCGATAGACCCGAACGTGGGCGGACCGAGTGGCTCACGGCACGAGACCCGTTTGCTTCCCGGCTTCTTCGAACGCGTCCAGAACGGTCTCGATGTGATCAACCGTATGCGTCGCCATGCAACTCATACGGATCAGGGCACGGTTCGCGGACACTGCGGGTGCGAGCACCGGGCTGGTGAAGATGCCCATCGTGAACAGGGCTCGCCAAAAGCGCAGCAATTTGTGTTCATCGCGAATGAACACCGGGATGATTGGCGCCTTAGTGTTTCCGATGTCGAAGCCCAACGCTTCCAGGCCCTCGCGCAAATAACGGGTGTTGCCCCATAGCTGTTGGCGTCGTTCAGGTTCGTTCTCCACGATGTCCAAAGCGGTTAACGCCGCGGCTGCGGCCGGGGCCGGCAGGCTTGCCGAAAAGATCAATGATCGCGCATGATGTTTGAGATAGTCGATGACATCCGCGTCGGCCGCGATGTACCCGCCGATGCTGGCCAATGATTTACTGAACGTCCCGACCATGACGTCGACATTCGCATCGAGTCCGAAATACTCCGCAGTGCCGCGGCCGCCGGCGCCAAGCACGCCCAGGCCATGGGCATCATCCACCATCAAACCGGCATCGTAACGCCGGCACAGCCCGACGATTTCCGGCAGCTCGGCGATATCGCCCTCCATACTGAACACACCATCGACCACCACCAGCGCATCGCGTCCGGCGGCACCTTGAAGGACGCGTTCCAGGTCATCGATATCGTCGTGGCGGAATCTGCCGATCTGTGCGAATGACAACCGGCAACCGTCAACGATGCTGGCGTGGTTCAGCTTGTCGATGAGGATGAATTCGTTCTTCGCCGCGAGCGCGGAGATGGCACCTAGATTAGCCTGAAATCCAGTGGGGAATACGAGCGCGGCGTCTTTGCGCAAAAAGGATGCCAGGCGTTGCTCCAACTCCTCGTGAATCGCCAGCGTGCCATTCAAGAATCGGGACCCGGCGCACCCCGTTCCGTAGCGGCGTACCGCATCGATGGCAGCCTCCTTGACCTGCGGGTGGCTGGCCAGGCCGAGATAGTTATTGGAACTCATCATGATCATGCGCCGTCCTTGACACACTACGTCCGGTCCCTGGGGAGACGTCAACGGCTTGAAATACGGATACAAGTCCGCTGCCAACAGGTCCGCAGCGCGGGTGAATTGCAGACACTTGGCAAACAGCGGCGCACGCTTGCGGCGCTTGTTGAGAGCCGGCGTTTGCAGCACGTTGTTAATACGATTCATGGTTCATCTCAGCACTAAGTAGTGGGCAAGATATCGTGGCCAGCATGTTTTTCCATTATCATCTTGCGCCAACCGCTTATCTCCACGCGGACCCGGGATGACGGACAAACCGTGGCCGGGCTCTATGGGACCGCGAGAGGTACTGCTACCATTTACGAACCGTTGCATCTGGAAGCACAAACACCGTGTACGCCTCGCAGCTCGCATCCTGTACGTCAACGATCTGGAAGGCCTTGGAAGCCAGCGGGGTCGATAGCAGACGCGTTTTCGAGCAAGCCGGGCTTGATCCGGAAAAACTCTATGAACCGGGCGCGAGGTTCCGCTACCGGGCCGTGCGGCGGCTTTTTGAATTGGCATTGGACCACACGCAGGATCCGTGCCTAGGTCTCAAGCTCGCACGCTATTGGCACCCGAGCAATCTGCACGCGTTGGGTTATGCGTGGCTGGCCAGCAGCGACCTGAAAGACGCCTTAAACCGCATCATCCGCTACTTCCGCGTCGTGAGCACAGACAAAGAGGAACTCACGCTGGTCGAAACAGAACGCGGATACCGATTCGCGGTAGACGTCTCGAACGTGGTCTGGGAGCCGATCGCGGTGGAGTACGACGATTTCATGGCTTCGATCGTGAGCATGTGCCGGGTCAGTTGGGGTGAAGCTCTGACACCGGTGGAACTAAAGATACAGCGCCCCCGTCCCCCTCAGCGCTGCGTCGAAGAGTTCGCCCGCTACTTCAAGGCCCCGGTCGAGTTTGCGGCGCACGAAAACAGCCTATTGTTTCGCAAGGCCGATCTTGAAAAGCTCCTACCGACGGGCAATGTCCAGGTCGCTCGCGCCTGCGACCGTATCGTAGATGAATTCCTTGCCGGTCTGGAGGGCGCCCAAATCATGGTCAAGGCGCGGGCCAAGCTGGTCGAACGATTGCCCTCCGGTGAATTCAGCGAACAAGACATCGCACAGGCGTTACACATCAGCGTTCGTGGTCTGCAACGCAAACTCAAGAAGGAAGGGACGACCTTCAGAAGGCTCGTCGACGACACCCGCCACGATCTAGCACTGCAATACATAAAAGACTCCACGGTATCGATCAATGAGATGGCGTATCTGCTGGGATATTCCGAACACGCGAATTTCTCCCGCGCCTTCAAACGTTGGACCGGCATAGCGCCGAGCGCGGCGCGGTGATTCTCGGTTCCACGGCATGCTCGGGCCGCGGTTTCGAGTGCGTCCGGCTCCACGGGTGCGCAAGCATCAACGGTTGGATTGCACGGCAAGAACCGATCGCGCAAACTTGCAGAGGCGCGAAAGATTTCGCGCGGGCAAACAAATGGCGACTCGTAACCGCTGTGCCGCAGCGATCAAATGGTGCAGCGGGCGCGCCCACAGCGTCACGGGACGGGCAACGAAGGATTTATGGCTAAACAGCGCGTGGACGAAGAACAACCCCGGACCAGGCGACGGTGGTGGCGGCCCGTGTTATACGCTGCAGCCGTCGTCGTCGCCGCGCTGATCGCGCTGCCGTGGGGAATGAAGCAGGTGTTGCAAAACTGGCTGCTGACCAACGGCGCCGATCGGTCGAGCATCGCAGAAGTGGATTTGAACCTGTTTTCCGGTACCGCGGCGCTCAAAGATGTGCGCGTGGAAATTGGGTCACGCACGGTGATGGCAGCCAGGTTGATTGGCGTGGATTTTGGCGTGTGGTCCTTGTTGTTGCGCGGTGAGCTGATTGTCAACCGAGGCGATTTGGATGGCATGCGTCTCGAGATCGAGCGGCTGCCCGCGGCAGGATGGCGAATCGGGAGCATCCGTCAAGGCAACGGAAAAAGTCGTGGCAGGCAAACGCAATCTTGGTTGCTGCGCATTGATCAACTCAATGTTCACGACAGCGAGGTGATGTATCGCGGTCCCACGGTGAGTTCCAACATCACCATCGCGTCGGCAGCACTCACGTCTTTCACCAGCGCACCGGATTCACCCCCGGCTTCGTTAATATTCAACGGTAAGATCGACGATGCGCCGGCGGAACTGGAAATCCAAGAATTGCGGCTGAGTCCGCGGCTCGAGCTTGCGGGCAAGATCACACTACGCGAACTGCCGCTCGGCTATGTGGCCGGTTTATTCAAGGTGCGGCCGGAAAGCGTGGGCGGCACGCTCGATGCGTCTGGTCAACTCCATGTCGTCGACCGAGAACAACAGGGCATGTTGCTCACTTATCAGGGAGAACTGGCGCTGGCGGGGGGCAAGACCCACGGGAAGCGGTTGCAGCTCGAAGTGGACCAACTCGGGTGGACGGGCACTATCGAGTACGCGGACAAAACGCGCCAGGCGCCCTGGGCGCTGCAGTGGGAGGGGCGGTTAAGCGGGCGTGATCTAACACTTCGGTTTGCGGGTGAATCGATTGCGGCGACACACCGGGAGATCAAGCTGAACGGCAAGATCGCAGTGTCACGGTTAAAGGACAAATTCAACATCAAGGCTCGGGCCGCATTGCGGGCAGCCGGCACAATTTTGGTCGATACCCGCACGGGTGTGCCGTTGTTCTCTATGGACAAAATCGCCGCCGCCGGTGTGGAATCGGAGAGCACCGAACTGATCACCATCAAGGACTTCGCGGCCGAGGGTCTGCGGGTAGCTGCCGGACAAGCTGGTGAGACCGTAGTGGAATTGGACCGGATGGGTTTTACAATGGCACGGATTCGGGATCTCAAAACCCTGGAGGCAGCCAAGATAACCGCGATGGGCTTTCAGGTCGGCAAAACGGGCACACCCGTGGTGCTGCTCGCCACCGATCAGGTGGAGGTTGGCGGGGTAACCACGCAAGGATTGAACCATGTGAATGCCGCACAGATCGACCTCCGGGGGCTCGACGTGCTTGTTAATCCGGAGACCGGCGCCGGACCCGTTGCGAATCTCGGTGGTGCGCAGGTCACCGACCTGGCCTGGCGCGACGATCAGGGCCTTCACATTGCAAAGGTCCATATGCAGGATCTGCAGGCCCGGCTGCGGCGAGATACGAACCAACAATGGGAGATCGACCGACTGCTCGAAACGGGAACGGACCCGGCGCAACGACGCGAATCACCCACTGAAACCCGCCAAACCGAAACCAAAGATCGAGCGAAGGCCGAGCCGCGCGTCGGCGGCAGGCAGACCAGGCCACGGTTTCGCGTTGGAGAACTGCGCCTCGAGGGCAGCAATGAAGTGCGGCTCGAAGATCAGGGCGTTCGCCCGCCCTTCCAATCTTCCGCGGTCGTCAGCGAGCTGCGTGTCACCGGCATAGACACCGACCAGCCGGACTCCGCAGCCAGCATCTTGCTCGCCGGCAACGTGGGCCGGTATGGAAAGATCCGCTTGACCGGGACCGCCAAGCCTTTCCTGGCGGCACCCGAACTAGAGATGAAACTCGAGGCCCGTGACCTCGAGCTAGTACCGCTGTCCTCATATACCGTGCCCTTGATCGGACACGCGATGGAACGCGGGCAGCTGCGTATCGCATCCACCGTGCGCATCACCGGCGGCCATATGGATTCACAAAACCAGCTGCTACTTGCCAAGGTCAAAGTCAAAGCTGTGTCGCCACAGTTGGCGAAGCAACTCGAGGCCGACATTGGCATGCGCCTGGACCGGGCTTTGTCATTGCTCAGTGATAAGACGGGAAATGTGAAGCTGAGTGTCCCGATAGTGGGTGTGCTGGGTAACACCAAGGTCGGACTGGACGACGTGATTGGCACGGCCATACGGGGCGCCCTGAGCTCTGGGATCTCGGCACTCGGGTTCGTCCTGCTTCCCCAGCTCAGTTTCGTGAAAGGGATTTTAAAAGGTCTCACGAAAAAGAAAACGGCGCCGATCGGGTTTGAGGCCGGACGCGCCGACCTTCAAGAGGCCCACCAGAAGGCGCTCGACAAGTTGGCCAAGCAGTTGCAACAACAAACCACCACTGTCCAGCTCTGTCCCGTGATAACGTTTTCGGACGTCGGCGCGCTGTTGGGTGAGCCCGTCAAAAACAACCTGTTGAAAAACAAGAAAGCAGAGTTAACGCCGCAGCAAGAAGACGAGCTCATCGCGCTGGGATACGACCGCGCCGTGGTGATCAAGGATCGTCTCGTTCATCAAGATGACATTGCACCTGACCGAATATTCACCTGTGCCCCGCAGGCCACCCGGGGCGCCGATGCCAAGCCGCGTGTGGAGTTGCGGTTTTAACCGACCGATTTTCCGACCGGCAAGCTCTGCAGCAGCTCGACGAATATCCGATTGAGCTCGGCCTCGGTGGCCCGGTATTCCGTCTTGCGCCGGGAGGCAGTGAGCCGATAGATGGGTTTTCTGGTCTTGAGGTCCACCACATTCACCACCAGCATGTGATGCTGGTCACTCTGCGGTCGGTAATACTCAAAGCTGTTGCCTTCGTTCGCCACCGGTTCCATTTTGAGATTCTTGGTATCCTTGATGCCGTATATGTATTGCACGTCTATGTCCGGGGACGAACGGTCCTCGGTCAGGCCTTTTGCATCGAGAGCGTGGGCCAGCGCTGTGTTAATGCGCTGCTCCACACCGGGATTGTCTCGATCCACCTTTAACGGGAAGATCCGGAACGTGTTGTAGGTATCCAAAGGCGCGTTCTCGTCCAGCGTGTACTCGCTCTTGACGGGATAGGCCTGATGCGAACCGGTCCCTTCGAGCCGGAAACGCAGCGCTAGATTGTTGCGCGAGTCGGCGTGCCGCAGCGCCTCCTCCTCGGCGATCCGCCCCGCTTGGACGAGCTCGAACAGCGCTTGATCAAAGGTCTTGGAAACTCGGCCCTGGCTTTTCTCCATCGCCTCCTTGATCTCATCAATCTTGCCGCACTCGATGAGCTGGGCTATAAAAGGTGTTCTCGACATGAATTCGACCGCCGCCACCCGCCGCTCATCCCGGCCCACACACAGCCGCTGCGCCACGATCGCTTGGAGGTTCAGTGACAGGTCCTGAAGGAGTTGCGTTCGCGCGTCCTCGGGGAAAAAGTTGATGATACGCGACAAAGCCTGGTTGGCGTTGTTGGCGTGCAGGGTAGACAAGCACAGGTGGCCGGTCTCGGCGTAGTTGATGGCGTGCCTCATGGTTTCCCGGTCGCGAATCTCGCCGACGAGAATGACATCCGGCGTCTCCCGCAATGCGTTCTTCAGCGCCGCGTCATAGGAGAGGGTATCCATGCCGACCTCTCTTTGATTCACCAGGGATCGCTTGTTCGTGTGGATGAACTCGATCGGATCTTCGATAGTGAGTATGTGGCCAGCGCGCTTACTGTTGCGATAATCGATCATCGCGGCAAGCGTGGTCGATTTTCCGGTCCCGGTACCGCCGACGACAAGGATCAGACCGCGTTCCATCATCGCGAATTCCTTGAGTTCCGCAGGAAGCTCGAGTTGGTCGATGGAGGGCACGCTGGCCTTGACGTGTCGCACGACCATGGCAGGCTCGCCCCGTTGCCGAAAGACATTGACGCGAAAGCGTCCGGTGTCCGGTAGGTGCAGGGATTTGTTGAGTTCGTGATGACCCTCGAACTCCTTGACATCCCGTTCGCTGAGCAGCGAATAGATCAGACTGCGGTTGCGTTCCACATCGAGGTTTGCGTTCTCCAGGGGATGCATCTCACCTTCGACCTTTACCAGCGGCGGCGAGTCTACGCTGATGAACAGGTCCGATGCCTCGAGTTCCACCATTTTCTTGAGCAGCGTTGACAGATCCATGACGTGTTCCTGTTTTGGCGTGCAGGGCTAGCAACATTGTAACGGCAAAGCGGTGCACACCATACGTAAAACTGGCCGGTCCCGCAGACATCACCGCATTGTACTTTCATAAAATAATTTGTGCACAAAGAGACCGACTCGCAACACCACGGGCAAGACCGGTGTACTTGATAAGTGGTATGGATCCGTGCCAATCTACCTGTCAGGAACGTGACGGCATCGCGGCAGCGACGCGTCACCCTGCACCATATTCTTTAGCGGAGGATTTCGTCGATGAGATTGTTGGTTGTGAAGTTTCTGCTGGGCGCTCTCGCAGTGCTGTTCCTGGCCGCGTGTGCGGCAACCCAGAAGACCGCTGAGTGGCGTGACCCAAGCTACGCGGGGCAAAAATTCGATGACATTCTGGTGATCGGAGTGGCCAACGAGGCGACGGTGCGGCGCATGTTTGAGTCGAATTTGGTGGACGAACTCACCAAGAAGCAGCTTACCGCCATTCCCAGCTTCAGCATCATGGCCCAGGACACGAAGATTTCCAAGGCGGCAATCAAGGCCGCGATCGCCGGAAAAAACATTGATGCGGTGCTGGTTACGCATCTGGTCGGCGTAGAGCAGAAAGAGGTCTACCAACCCCCGATGTACTCCCCCGGGTTTGGGTATTACGGATACTACTCATCCGCTTACACACGGGTTTATGAACCGGGATATTACCAACGCTATCAGGTGATAAAGTTGGAGACCACGCTCTACGACGTCACGAGCGAGAAACCGGTGTGGTCGATGCAGTCCGACACCATTGACCCCGAGGCCGATGAAAAGTTGATCAGATCCGCCATCAACGCGGTGATACAGGCGCTCAGCAAACAGGCGCTGATCTGACGCCCGCGGAAAAGGGACCTGCACAAAGTCTCTGTGGGAGCGGCTTCCAGCCGCGATGATAGCGACGCTTGTGCTGCGCGTAGTCGCAGTGCTTGTGCTGCGCGTAGTTCCCCTGCTGTGCGGGGACAAGCGCAGTGCTTGTGCTGCGCGAAGCAGAGGAGGATGTCACTCCCGCCTAGCGGGCATTAAGAAGAATCCGGCTAATTATTGGCCGTGCCGCATATAGCGGCGCATCTCCACACCGGGTGAGATCCCTTCCTTGTTATTTTACGGCTTTCCGCTGCATCTCCTCTCTCGCCTCTGCACGCCGGTCAAGTTTCTCAATAACGAGTTTGTAGGCGATGAAATACTTGTAGATGTTGCTGACGTATTGCACCGTCTCACGGCCAATACGCTTGGCGGTGATGATCTCGACATGCCCGAACCACACGTTCGGGTTCAATCCACGTTGTTTGGCCTCTTTGCGCAACTGGGCAACCCTGGCGGGACCGGCGTTGTACGCGGCGAACGAAAGTAAGGTCTGGTTGACATCATCTATTTGCGGATCATTGAAGTAGCGGTCGCGCAGGAAGCGTAGATATTTTGTGCCGGCGTGGACATTACTCTCCAGCTTTTCGATATCCGGTATGCCGACGTTGGAATCCCTGGCAGTAGCGGGTAGAATCTGCATCACGCCTATGGCGCCGGCCTTGCTGCGCCTGGACTGGTCGAGTTGCGATTCCTGGTAAGCCAGCGCCGCCAACATCGCCCAATCGAAGTCGTAGTCCGCGGCGTATTTCTCAAACAGGTCGAGCATCGATTGGAACTTTTGTAGTTCGTGCTTGCTCACTGAGTTCCGCACCCATTTGTTCTCCTTGAAATAGCGCTTGAGAATGATGTTGCCGTGCAAGGTCCCTTTCTTGTTCTTATCTACGAACTGGTTGACCACCGCTGCTAAGGTCGGGCTGTTCTTGCGAAAGGCCCATGCGATGTTTCCGCCGTCACGCACGGAAATATCCGAATGCACCTTGATGTTATTGAATATATCTTTCCAGAATTGCGCCTTGTGGCTGTCGACGATAATCATCGGAATCAGGCCCGCATTCACCATTTCCAGCAGATCGTTGTCCTCGAGATATTCGTCCGCCGGTATCAGCGCGATCGGTTTCAGACCGCGCTTTTTAAAGTCGCGGTTGAGCGCGGTCAGGCTGTCGAAGTAACTGCTGGATTTTCGTACATGAATCATCTGACCGGCGAGGTCGTCGCGATGCCCCATCGGCGGCGCAGAGGGACCGGTCACCAGCACCTCCCTGACGTTTTCGTATACGGGGTCGGAAAAATCCACCTCTTGCAGGCGGTCCTTGGTAACGGTGAGATTGGCGGCGGCGATGTCCCCGAGACCCTCTTGTAATGCAGGCAACAGCCGATCCCGCGGGACGGGGATGAAGACGACGTTCAGTGTGCGGGTCTTGAGTTTATACTTTTTATTGATATACGCCTCGAAGAGCTTTAACCCATCATAACTCGCGCCGCGCTGTGTCGCACCGTCGAGGAAATACATCAGCTTGTTGTAGACCACCAGGGCGCGAATCTTGCGGCGCTCCAGCATCGCTTTGAAATCGCCCTTCCACGCCTCCTGGGAGATGCGGTCGAGCACCTCCTGTGCGGAGTATGCCGGGGCGCCACTACCCAGCATGAGGGTCGCGAGTAGGCCAGCGGTTATTGAACGGTGGAAACGTCTAATATGAATGCGCATCGTTTTTCTGTATGTCGCCTATCAGCCGGGAGATCGGAATTCTATCTGAGTTTTAAGGTGCTGGCTTGGCCTCCAATTCCCAGGAACCCTGAAACTAAAGAGCGCGGGGAGCCAAACATGCCCGGATCAGCCGCAAACGTTTTCCTATTGTCTGATGAGGGCGCGGCCCCAAACACCCCGTGGGAGCGGCTTTTAGCCGCGAATCTATAATCGAGCCTGAAAGGCTCTCCCACATTTGTTGGAGCGGCTCCCAGACGTGTTGATCGCTAAAGACAAATTGGGTTTTGATCGCGCAAAATATCAAAAGCGATGCTTAAGACCAACCGTAATCGAATTTGAGGCGCCCTCGACATCGCTGCCGAACAACCCGCCAGCGCCGGAACGGTGATGAATCCGTGTGACAAGATCCCACTGCGGGATGCTCGGGGGGCCGAAGGTCAACTCGAACAACAGGTAGCCGAGCAGTTTTTCACTAGCGCCTTCGGTCTCCACTTCGAACTCGGGTAATTCGGTAGCGTAGGAGAGTCCGGCACCAGCCGCGGCAGTGGTGTCCACATATGCATCCCAGGGAAAACGTAACCATCTCGCCGCAAACAGCCCATTGAGTTCAAAGTGATCCTGTCCCTCAGTGTGCTTGGCGATCTGCCCTTCGATCTCGATGGTGAGTTTCGGATTCACGGTCTTGAGCTTCCGCGCCAGCGCCAGCACCCAGAACTTGTAATCGGAATCGTAGTTGGCTTGGAAGGTGAACGAATCGCTCAATGTATCCGCTGTGAGCACGCCATAGTAAGCCGTTACCGCCCATTTGTATTCACCGCGCGGCGTGACCGTCGCGGGCTCTTGCGCATGAACAACGCTAGTAAGTAGTATCGCCAAAGCAGGGAAGTAATATATTTTCATTTTTTGACTTAAACGGTTGGTTTTTTTACTTAGCGCGCAGTTTACATGAGAGTTGTTTCGGGGGCACGGGAAAAGCTGAGTATAATTCCGGGGACAGTATATGTAATTAAAACTACGTTCTTTTGCCAAGTTGAAAAATATCGCCGAGGCGATACTTATGCAGGCGTAAATCGGGACCCAGTTCGGAAATTACGTATACGGTCCCCGGAACTACCTAACTGATAGACGCTTCGGTTACAGCTTGACGTGAGCACGAAGTCTCGCGAGCCGACTACGTGCTCGATGGTTGTTGTTGCAAGTCGGAAAGTTCAGCGTACCGAGCCAAAGCCGAGCAGCAGATATGCGAACGGCCCTTTGTACTCGTAATCCACATCGGTCGCCGTTACATTCTGGTCGGTGACCTTCACGTCCGCGTCGGTGTAGATATAGCCCAGACCCAAACCCACGCTTTGCCATGGGCGGTACTCGACGCTGCCGAACAGATCCGTGACCTTGCCGTCGATATCACCGACGTCAAAGTTAAAATAGCCGAAACGCCCGGTGATCATCCACTGCGGTGAGAAGGCGTGATTCAGGTAGGCTCCTAACGTCGGCAGCGGTTGGGTGGTGTCATCATCCACCAGCACCACAGCAGGCGCGCCTGGCAAGGTGAAAGTCGCCTTGTCCTCAATGGTCAGCACCTTGACCCCAATCCGGGCGCCCAGCTCGGTGGTGTCACTACGCAGGAATGAGTAGCCCAGGGCCACATCAAAATTACGCGTCGTGAAATCGACCTTGGCGCTGGATCCGGCCGGGATGCTGAGCCCGCCAACTGGGATCGGCGCACTGGCGGTCAGGGTCTGGTCGCGGGACAACTCGGAAAAGCCGGCGGACAGAATCAGCCGGCTGGTGATACGCCAATCCAAAGCAATT